>CAYSPL010000030.1:0-287 GCA_964432915.1 uncultured Maribacter sp. | reverse complement strand
ATAAAAGTCATCTCTTATTTCAACAATGTTTAGACTTGCGTAGTTTTCGTTTTTAAGGTCATTTTTCAATGCTATTTGTTTAATACCATTTGGCGCATCATAGATTTTAATAATTCCATCGTATTTCCAGTAAATTACAGCATTGCATAATTCCGTCTGACCAAACCCAATTTGGTAATTGATAAATAGTATTAAAGATGTTAAAATATATTTCATTTTTTCAGCTTACGCACAACGGTCTCGTATAACCGTCAGTTACGGGTTAATATACGCAGACTTTTCGGTTT
>CAYSPL010000029.1:0-42188 GCA_964432915.1 uncultured Maribacter sp. | reverse complement strand
GAGCAGGTTCTCCCGAGACTTCGGGACTGCCACCCCGACAAAGCCCTCTGAGCAAACAGGGGGCTTTTTTATGTCATTCTTGTTATTGGAGCAGGTTCTCCCGAGACTTCGGGACTGCCACCCCGACGAACCACTTTTCAAGTGGTATGAAAGCATTCTTAACTGACTGTTTAACAGTGCTTTTATTTTTAATGAATTCATCCGATCATGCTCAAAAACTGCACTTTAGCAATACTCATTTTTACGAGGGACATTAATAATAATCCCGAAAAACTTACCATCTATGCCCGGATCACCGTCAACAAACAGCGCGCCGAATTCAGTATCAAGCGGGATATTGCGGTGTGCAATTGGGACATTTTCAGGTGCCGCGCCAAGGAAATCGACCATAACCATGTTCTTCTCAACACTTATTTGGACGATGTACATGCAGAAGTGCTCAATGCTCATAAGCAATTGCACTCGGAACGTAAGGTAATTACCGCCAAGGCCATCAAGCTTAGGTACTTCGGGGAGGAGGAAGACCGAATGACCCGGATGAAGGCCGTCGCCTATCACAATCAGAACATTAACAACGAACTCAAGGAAGGTAAATTGAAGAATTACTTCTCAACAGAGAAATACTTAAAAAAGTTTCTTAGAGAAAAACATAAGACCGATGATATCTATTTGATACACCTCAATTATCGGTTCATTGTAAACTTCGAGAACTACATCAGGACCTATACCCCTCTAAAAGGGAGAAAGACATGTGCCAACAACGGGGTGATGAAACACCTCTCCAGGCTAAAGAAAATAGTCAATATGTCCATACGCATGGAATGGCTGGATAAAGACCCTTTCAAGAATCATAAACTGAGGTTCGAGAAAAAGGAAAGGGACTACCTTACCGAAAGGGAACTTGACCTTATCGAGGGGACAAGATTCATGACAATCGGTCTAAAAAGGGTCAAGGACGTCTTCCTATTCAGTTGCTATACGGGACTCTCCTATATCGATATCAGGGAACTAAGCCACGACCAAATTATAAAGGGTATTGATCGTAATACATGGATACATACCAAAAGAACTAAAACGAACGAGCCATTGTATATTCCATTATTGCCTAAGGCAAAGGCGATTATCGAAAAGTATAGGAACGGTATAAACGAACAAGGCACTTTACTGCCCGTCTATAGTAATCAAAAGGTAAACAAGAACCTAAAGGAAATAGCCCGGGCCTGCGGTATCCACAAAAAGGTAACGTTCCATGTGGCCAGACATACCTTCGCGACCACGGTAACACTTTCCAACGGGGTGCCGATTGAAACGGTTTCCAAGATGTTGGGCCATAACAAACTGTCGACCACTCAAATATATGCACGGGTCTTACGGAAAAAAAGTCGGAGAGGATATGCAAAATCTGATGAACCTTTTTGAGGAAAAGGAGAAACAAAAAAATGAGCCCCATCCCGAAGCGTCGAGATTACCATAACTGAAAAGCGCGTGGATTCTATTGGGTTTTTTGAAGCGTCCAGATAGGTAAGCCTGCCTGCCGGCAGGCGTTAAGCAACAATGGAATAGGGCGCGACCTATTTTTTTCATTGTATAGCCCTTTTAAGGGTATTCAAAACTTGGGAGTAAAACGGAGAAGGTTTGAATAGCAAGAGGACAACGCTCTAAAGCGACGTTGTGTATTTGATTTTAGATATAATTAATAGATAATCAATATTTTAAAACAAATCTAAAATAATGAAAATTATAGAAATTGTAACAATCAGAACTACAGCCCCCATGAACAGAGAAATACGTTGTAACAATTGCTAAAAAAAGAAGTGAAAAAGTGGATGGATTCGGAACTATATGGCTGCATATAATGACCATTGAAAGGTTCAAGGGGTTTTCAAAGAAATTCACCAAGTCCTACTCTGAGACCTTGGAAGCTGTTATGGACTTTTTCGAATGGCACGGAATATTGCCATCGAACCGATACGCGAACCAGATCAACAAAGAAGAACAAAAGACAAGAAAGCGGGTAGAGGCGGCAATCGCCATTATCAGGAATATCGAAAAGACCCAGACCCTACCTAAGAATATTATGCTGGAAGCTCAGTTCGGAAAACATGAAATCGTACGACAGAGAAAGGAACCCAAACTCATCGAAACGAAATTCGAGAAACTGACGCGAGAGGAATGGAACAAAAAGGAGAACGAGGTCTCCAAGATAGAGTACAATCGCCTAAAGGAAAAACACATTGACAATTTGGATCGGATGATAAGAACCCTCAACAAGGTAGAAAAGATCAAACCAAGGTTTGGAAAGCCCTATCTGAAATTGGAGATCAGTCCCATGGAACTAGCCAAGCTTAAAAGACAACTCAGAAATCAATTGCAAACATGATTACCTCACAAGCAGATTAGTTTGGTAAGGATTTGGGACTTTTTGTCTAATAGTTTCACTGTTTTTTGGATGGATTATAGCTTGAAATTTGTGATAAGATTTTGAAGGATAATAAAAAGGCCGGCATTTTGCCGACCTTTTTTCTTAGTATGTGTTACGAATTATTTATCTGACCGTTCCATATTCTCGAAACTTTCAAAGTCGAATTTTTGGCCTTTCACTGTCAAATCAGCCATAGCTCCGGCTTTTGGCAGTGCAAAAATGGCAATTCCTTCGTTAAAACTGTAGTTTATAGCCGCACCAGATTCAACAATAACAGCTGAGGCTCCAGCACTAAGTTCGAAATCTCCGTTTTTGAATTCGTTCAAGGCTTTCTCATCTTCAAAGAAAAGGGCCTGAATTAGTGATTGTCCGCCGGCCTGTAATCCGACACTTATTTTTTTCAAATCGGCCATTCCCGTAGCTTTTCCATTTTCGAAGAGAACGCCGTTACCTGAGGCTCCTCCAACGATCAATCCACCTTTACCAACATTTGGGAATATGGCGTAACCGACAGAATTGGTGAAAAACGTTTTCAACTCCGGATTGGTTTCCATCAACATTTCTTTTGCGTTTTCCGCATCTTCCATGATTTTTTTGTCTTTGTCCGTTTGTGCCGAAGTTGTTAAGGCGGAAAAAGCGAAAATCATCATAAATACATTTTTTAAATTTTTCATAGTGTATATTTAAATTAATCAATAGTTTTTTGAGATTATCATCTCAGTGCATAACAAAATTAGAGCGCTAAGGTGTGGCTCTTTAACTCGTTTCCGATTGATGTTATCGAATTCAAAAATCTTACAAAGAGGTCATGACTCAAGAAATCATCATGATGGAAACGATTATTTTAGTAGCTTTAACCAAAGTGGGAAAAAGTTCTAATTTGAGATTTATGAACCACTGTAATAAGAAGTATCGAACAGTTAATGAGCAAGAAATATAGAAGACTTATCGTATTAGGAATATTTGGATTCTGGTTACAAAATGTTTTGAAAACTGCTTTAAACTAATTAGAAAAGCCACGCTATTTAGCGTGGCTTTTTACTAACCCAAATCTAACACTCAACCTACTAAATAATAACTAAAGAAATTTTAACCATGTTTTGTTGAATAAATTATTTTAAAGTAACCCTAATAGATAACTTAAACCTAAAGATATGTTAACCAAAAAAAAGAGAATTGCACGAATAAATTGCTCAAATTCAGAATGAGTTTTTAGAAAAAAAATTCGAAAAATAACTGGTATCATTGGTAGTATCAATTGAAAAAATCTTTTCATATAGTTCAAATTTTATAATTTATGGTTCAAAAAAAACAAGAATCATTTTTAAATAAGCCAGCCAGCTTATCAGAAAATATGTCACAATTAAAAGTGCTCAAAAAGCATATTTTACATAGTCATTGGTTTAATTAATGTTCATCTAATTATTTTTCTTTCAGTGGTAACCGTCAACCAGATTATCAACTTTTTCATGGTTGTCTAGCTTGTTATTTTCACTGTCATTTATCTTTTTGAATTCTATATTATTTCGCAATAAGAATATGGCTATTCTTTCCATTTTTTCTTTAGAACCAACTATTTCTATCTTCGCCATAGTTTTTTATTTTGTCTTTAAAAATGCTCTTTTAAATTCTAGGTATACTTGACTATTTTGTGCATTAATCATTTTAAAATCCAAATATTCAAACATTTCTTTACTTGATTTTTCAATAGGAAAATCACTGTCCTCTAAAATGACCCTTGACAAGTTGCCTAAAAGATTATCTGTTTCTGCATTTTCTCTAATAAAACTGATTAATTCCATAATATTCCTTTATTGAGGTTTATTAATTGATTAGAGGCGTTAAAAAAGACAAAAATTTAAAGGCTAGTACTTCTCTCGCAGGCATTTTAAGAGCAACTTTTAATCACTTTCTATACCAATGCATCTTCTCTCCAAGCCACCCATCATTAAGACAGTAGCTTTTCAAGACAATTAAAGTTTTTATAATTTTTTGTAATTCTTCTAATAGGTATACCAGAAATAACAATGCCATGAGTGTTCTCATTATCAAAACAAGTTTAGATTTAGTAAAAAATAAATAAGCTGGGAGGAATCTCTTAGATTCCGAGACGAAGGTTAGATATGCGGAAAGTATAGCTTGAAAATAGCACCTTCATTAGGTACACTTTCAACCTCAATTTTTCCATTCATCATATCCATTTGATATTTGGCGATGTAGAGACCCATTCCTCTTGAATCTTGATTGTTGCCAAGCGATGATCCCATTTGAAATAACTTCTCGCCCTTTTCTTTAAGATCCATACCAGTACCGTTATCTTCTATAGATATAATCGAATACTCTTTTGTAATCTCTGATGAAATAGTTACTACAAGGGGCTTATTGGGTTTTCTGAACTTAACTGCATTAGAAATGCAATTAGTCATGATATTTTCAAGGAAGATGGGGTATCCTTTTATTTTTTGAGTTTCAGGAATTTCGTTAAGCATTTTAGCTTTTGATTCTTTAAGCTCACCCGAAAGGTTTTGTACTACTTTACCTAGAACTTCATTAAATTTAACTCGCTTTTTTGAAGTTTTTATCTTTCGACGAATGGCAACCATTTCTCGTAAATCATTAATATTGGCCCACAAGTTCCCAGTACTATGCTTTAAAACTTCTATAGCTTTTGCTTTTTCCTTTTTGTCATTCTCATTCCTCAAGTAATCAAGCATTAATTCATAATTGATGGCGTGTCCCTTCAGATTATGACAAATCATATGTGTAAAGTTTACCAATTTCTCGGCTTCCTCTTCATTTTTATTGATTCGCATCTCTAAGTTGGAAACCTTTGAAAGACTCTTTGTAACATCTTCGAATGTGCACAATAATTGTGTCTCTTGATTGGCAAGTTTACCTTTTAGGTTATAAACTCTTTTTTTGCCTTTTAAATCAGTAATATCAAGACAAATATTAATTTCAGTTTCCTTTTTACCTGAAATTTGAAATGAAGTTTCCTTAAGAATTTCTCTTTGAATAGTTTCAAGATTTTCCTTAATTGCTAATTCGAGTTTCTCACTACCAATTACCTTTAGAAGTTCGCGATTTATGTTTAATACGTCGCCCGTAGAAAATTCTAATAAGGCCAATGGTACTGGGGCATCAAGAAAATACGAACTCAAATGCTTTTTTTCAAGAGTTTCCTCTTCTTTAATGGCATGCAGTGCGACATCATTTATTATTTGAACTGTTCCAACAATTCTTTTACACTTACCATTTTTGAATTTAGGTTTTCCTTTGGTATTAACTATTACTGTACTCTCACTTTCTAAATTGATAGGAAGGCTAATATCCCATGGTTTACCATTTTCAATGGCATCATAGAGACTATTCTTTATAATTTCTTCTGTTTCCTTTTGACCACAGAAACCAATCAAATTCTTGACTGAAATTTTTGAATTATTTTTTATTTTGAAAATTTTCTTTGTAACGTTTGATAGTGTAAGTTTCTCATTTTCTACTTCATATTCCCAAGTTCCTATTTTTGCTATTTTACCCTTTTCTTCTAAAAGGTTTTTAGTCTTAAGAAGATTGTATTCAAGCTCCTTTATTTTTGTAATGTCTTCAGCTGTTATTATTACACCTATCTTATCTCCTACGTCATTTTTCCATGCTCCTAAATGCCAAATAATCTTTTTTGTACTGCCATCATTTAACTTTACTTCTTCTTGTGCTTGTACACCTTTGGAATCTTCAAATGCATAATCTAACTTGGTTTGAAAATCAGTTGAGGAGTTTGGAAAAATATCAAATATTGATTTTTCAACCATTTCAAAATCTTGCAAAAAGAATTTTCTTTTCCACTCATTTGATGCGTCAACTAAATTAAGATGCTCATCTAAAAGGGCAGTGGCAGTTGATAATTGTTTTAACCAAAAAGTACTTGAGGCTTGTAAAACTTGACGGGGGGAATTGGCTGCTGTTTCGATAGCGTAGGTTATTTAATAGTTAATGTGAAACAAATTTGAATATTAAATTGTTCAGAAAAGCTATTTTGTTGTCAAAAGTGTATTTTTTGTTGTGAACTAATAACTTTCTGTGGTTTACGAAAAAAAATGTTGCAGTTCATCGGATTTTTAAGCAACCACTTTTTCAATTACTTGAAGAATTGACTCCTTTGTAAGTGGTTTTAAGAGCATTTCTTTTATGATAGGTATCTTATCTGCTTTTGTCTTATCATCTGGACTTAGTGATGTTGACAAAATTATCACTGTGGTATTTTTTTCTGTAACGTGTTTTAGATTTTGAAATTTTTCTAAAAATTCCCAAGCACCCATGATGGGCATATTAATATCTACAAAAATAAGCTCAGGTTGTTCAATTCCTTCCTGCTTTAAATACTTAAGTGCATTTGCTCCGCTTCTGAATTCAAGAACTACTTCTGCAGTATTTGATTTTTCAATTATTTTTTTGTGGAAAAAATTAGTTGCTAAATTATCATCTAATAATAAAACAGATTTCATTTTTTTACTCATAGGGGAATGGTGTTGGTTATGGTTATTTTTTTAATGTGAAATTAAATTTGGTGCCAGCTTTTGAACTACTATCAATCCATATTTCTCCTTGATGCAATTCAGCTATTTTTTTGCATTGCGCGAGACCGATTCCGGTGCCCTCATAACTATCCATGTTATTTAAACGTTGAAAAATATTAAACACGCGTTCTCTATTCTTTTTTGAAATGCCAATACCGTTGTCTTTAATTGAGAACTTCCAATGCGTATCTAGCTCTTCAACTGAGATATTTATTTTTGGTTCATGGTTTTTTCTTTTAAACTTAATCGCATTTGAGACAAGGTTCAGAAAAAGCGAATGTAACTCAGTTTTATAACCATTGATTTTGGGTAGTTTTTCATATACAATTTCGGTTTTTGTTTCCGATATTCGTTTCTTCAAGTCATTTTCTACCTCTGCAATAATAATATTGCAATCTATAAGTCTCATTTCTGGGTTTTTTCCAATTTTAGAATAACTCAAAACACTTTTGACTAAACTTCTCATTCTGGCTGCAGCTTCGAGAACAAAGCCAATATAACCCTTAGCTTCATCATCAAGTTTAGCAGCATACTCTTCTCCTAAAAGATTTACAAAATCAGTAATTGTATTCAGTGGCTCTTGCAAGTCATGGCTTGCTACATAGGCAAATTGTTCTAGTTCTTTATTGCTTCTGTATAGTTCTAATTCTATAGTTTTTAGGGGTGTAATATCAACATGGCTACCAACTATTCTTACTGGTTCTCCTTTTTTGTTCCATTCAATAATTTTTGCGTTGCAATGAACCCACACAATACTGCCATCTTTATGGCAGAAACGTGCCTGGTAAACAAAGGGTAGTTCTGTTCCGGAAACTCTATGTTGTTCAAATAAATCTTCAACAAACCCCAAATCATCTGGATGAATCAATTTTTTCCAAGATTCATTATTGTTTGCTACCTCATTATCTTGGTAACCAAACATGGCTTTATAACTTGGGCTTAGATATTCAGTGCCTTCTTGAACCTTAGCATCCCAAAATCCTGCCATGGTTCCTTCTAGTAGCTGTTCAAATGCACGATTTTTATCCTGATACTTTTTCTCGGCAATTCTTAAATCGGTAACATCTCTAAAGGAACAAATTGAATACAATTCTTTTCCTTTTTCATCATATAATATTTGTGCGTTAGCACTTATGGAAACTACCGTACCATCTTTTCTTTTAATCTTGCGCGGTGCATTTTCAAGCTTTCCTTTTTTCTTGTACTCCTTGAACCTTTCTTTTGCTTCTTTTGAATTCTCTTCAGCATAAAAATCTGCTAATTTCATACCGAATAGCTCTGAAGGATTACCGTAACCTAAAGTTTGCGCCATTCGCATGTTGCAATTTGTCAATTTTCCTTTTGGATCGAATGATGCAAACATGTCAGGTGCATTATTGTAAAGGTTTTTAAATTCCTCTTCGCTCTTTTTGACTTTAGCCGCAGACTTTTTGATTTTATCAATATCTACAAAACTAATAACCGCGCCGCAGATTTTATCTTCACCGTCATAATAGGGGGTAATTCGCTTTAAAAACCAATTACCATCATCTGCTTGTAATTCTCTGGATAGGGTTTCACCTGTGTCAATAACTTTCTGCACCCTATCAAGAGTTTCAGAGCCCGTACCGAAATTGTTAGAAAAATGAGAAATTGGTCTACCAACGTCAGATTCTCTGAGATTAAAATGTTCACTAATCGAAGGCGTAAACTTTCGAATTTTCATATCGGTATCAAGAAAAATCGTACCAATTTCAGTACTTTTCAAAAGATTATCCATATCGCTGTTCAACGATGCTAGATCTTCAATTTTCTGCTGTAATTCTGCATTAACCGTATGTAGTTCTTCATTAACACTTTGTAACTCTTCATTGGTACTTTGCAGTTCTTCATTGGCCGCTAAAAGTTCTTCGTTAGTAGCTTGAAGTTCCTCGTTACTTGTTTCGACTTCTTCAACCACATTATTTAAACTTTCACGTGCTTCTTTTAATTCTTCTTCAAGTTCAATAATTCTAACTCCAGTTGCTCCCGAAGTATCCGTTATTAATTTGGCAGTACCTAGAGGTTCCTTTTTTGGTATGAATAGTAATAAACATCCTTTCGAACGATTAATATTGTTCATTTCAAAAGGATTGACTAATAAATCAAAGGATACGCTCTTTGCTTGACCCTTTTTTGTCATTGTCTTATGCAGAATACGCTGATTCTTGGCAAAAGCTTTTCGAACTGCTGCTGCTAATGAAATTGAAATACTTGGAGGTAGCATTTTCAATAGATTAATGCTAAAGCCCCTTTCCGGTAAATCAACGAATTTTCTAAATTCACCAATCGCATGTAAAATATTATATCCTTCGTCAATATATACGCCAGCAAGGCCTAATTCCTCAGCTACCGTTTCATTCATGACATCAGCCATTTTGGTTTCGGTACGCGATTTATTACTTGTCAAATTATTAAAAGATGCCGTCTTTCTAGCATCGGGATAATTCAATGGCTCTAAACCTCTACCCTTGGCTAGTTTAATATTTTCAAAAAGTTTTGATTTGCGATCTAGTTCTTTTAAAACACTCGTATAGTCGCCTAACGATTCGCTGCTGCCTAATAATAAAATACCATTTAATTTTAACGAATAATGCAATAGTCCTATGACTTTTCGCTGTGCAGGCTGCTGCATATAAATGAGCAGATTGCGACAAACTGTAATATCCATTTTGTTAAATGGCGGGTCTTTCAAAATATTATGCTGGCTAAAAATCACCATCTTGCGCAAGCTCTCATTTACCTGATATTCATCACCTTTTTGAATAAAAAACTTTCTTAGTCTTAGCGGAGATACGTTCGCAACAATACTTTCAGGGTAGAGTCCCTTACTGCCAATATCTAAATGATTCATTGCCAAGTCAGTAGCAAAAATTTTGATTTGTAACTTTTTATCTTGACGTTGTACTTCTTCAGAAATGAGCATGGCCATACTATAGGCCTCCTCACCTGTACTCGAACCAACACACCAAACTTTCAATACTTCACCATCTTTTTTTGAAGCTATTAATTCGGGTAGAAATCTAGATTCTAACTTCTCCCAAACATGGGAATCTCGAAAAAAATTGGTTACCCCAATTAAAAATTCTCGAGCTAAAATATCAGACTCGACTCTATTATCTCTGATAAATTCTAAATACTCTCGTTGGTTGTGTAACTTATTTACACTTATTCTTCGCGCAATGCGTCGAACAAGCGTTGGTCTTTTATATTGTTCAAAATCTAAGGTGGTTTCTTTTCTTAAGACTTTAAGAATACTTAAAATGGTATCCTCATCTTCTTCTATTTGCACTACTGTATCACCCGTAGTAGTAGGGTGTTCAATATAATGTAATAGTTCGCTAGCCATAGATTCCACGGGTAATGTATAATCAACAAGACCCGTATTTATAGCACTTCTTGGCATGCCGTCAAACTTAGCCTGCTCTGGGTCTTGCACCATGACCATGCCTCCACATTCTTTTATTTCTCGAGCTCCACTTGTACCATCACTGCCCGTGCCGCTTAGCACCACACAAATCGACTTTTCTTTAAACTCTTGTGCCAATGACCTGAAAAAAATATCAATTGGCAAATTTAGATCCATACCCTTGGGTTTATTGACTAAATGTAACTTGCCGTTTAAAATGGTCATGTTCTTTTTGGGAGGAATCAAGTATACATTACCTTTTTGGACCACCATGTTATTCTTTACCTCCTGAATTGGCAAAATGGTATTTTTGGCGAGCAATTCAGCCATAAGAGACTTATAATCAGGACTCAAATGCTGAATGATAACGAAACTATGCTGACAATCATGCGGCACATGATTGAAGAATTCTTTAAGTGCTTCAAGACCGCCAGCACTTGCGCCTATAGCTACAATTCTGGAGACATCAATAGTATCTTCCTTTTCTTTTTTACTTTTAGAGGCTTGGGCTAATTTTTCTTTACTCATTTAGGTGGTCTTGTTCTATTCATAAGCGTATCTCTCAATCGACATTATTTACTTAGAGAGTTGACGCGTGATTTTATAAAGACCTCAATTTAAAAAAAAAACACTCGTATTTTAGAATGAAGATTCAAGTTTTCCTTTAGGTAAAAGAAAAATAAGCGGGCTCGGCTTCAAATTGAGATAATAATATTAAGAAGATAATTCAACTTTTCAAAAAGACAATAGTGAGGACATAAATGATACGTAAAACCGATTAACGGCAATATTTGTCGATTAATTACATAATTAATAATCTATTTCTTACAAAAATAAATATTTAGAATTATGTAACATTAGGTTATGAATCACATAACGCAATGGTCATGTTGTGCTAATGACTAATTTTAAAATTACTTTATGTAAACAGGCTAAAAAATCGCCCAATTTTACACTTCATTTCAATAGTTAAATAATCAAGAACTTTTGAAAAAAGGTCAAATTGAAAAATAGAGATATACTTTAATCTTAGATTTGAGCAAACGGCTTTTTGCGATACGGAACCAACTGTTTTTATCTAAGCTAGATTGATTAGTTCAAACTGGTGCTTGAAAAAATAACAAATTTAATGGAAAAGATTGTTAGAATTAAAGCCCGAAAAGGTGCAATGTTATTTAGAGAGTACAAATATTGATGTATTAATTTAGCAGAGGCCCTAACTAATTGTTTGATAGAATACTCCAATAACTTAAATAAGAAGGTTTTAAAATTTTAAAGAGTAAGTAAAATTCGCTGGAATCTAACTAAACCAAATTTTGTGTTAAAAAGCGCGAGAGATGATAATTATGTATAAATGATTTTTCAAGTATACTTGGCTACAAAGTAAAGCACAAACGTACTTTTCTTTTGAATCAAAATTAAGTTAAACTTAGTTTCTACTAACTAAACTTATCTCGTCAGACTGAATAAGTACATTTATTATCGATAAAGATTTTTTTATCATTTCAGCACTTTTATTAACGTTCATTTCTGTATACTCCAGGGCAGCCTTTTGGTAGTTACTCATGGAAACAATTAGGTTAAGATTTTTTTTAAAGTTTATAAGACACTCTTATAACTCTTTCACTTTAAGATTATTGTACTGAATTTATTTTTTATTAAATCGTCGTTTACCTTTTCCATTTTATCCAAAATACTAGAAAAATTTATTGGCTTTTCCATTGCATAATTTGCTCCCAAATTCTTAACAATTTGTTCGGTTGACATCACACAGTCTCCTTCTTTTCTAAAAAATCCTGTAACGGCGATAATAAGTGATTTTTTACCTTTCAAAGCTTCAGACCTTCTTATTTGACCTATTAATTTAATACCTCCGTCTGGAAGAAACTTACCATTACGCACGTGAAATATGTCTAATATAAAACAATCATAATCATTCTTTATCAATTGCATGGCTTCTTCTGCGCCTGAAACGGCATCAACCAAATAGTCCTTTGCCAACAATTCGTCTGACCATTCTGATGCAAGACGGTAATCATCTTCTACTATTAGTACTTTGTAAATATTAGAAATCTTATTCATGTTATATTGTATGTTGTTTTATAATTTCTCTTAATTTCTCAGTCTTAACGGGTTTTAGTATGACCGGGCCAGTAGGGAAAATCTTCTTTTCTAAAAAGTCATTACCATAACCCGTGATGTAGTAAAAGGGTATTTGACTAGCTGCACATTTCTTTGCAACTTCACTACTCGTTTCGTTTTTTAAATTAACATCTAACAAAGCTATGTCATAATCTACTCTTTCTAAAGAATCAAGCGCCTGTTGTTGGTTAGAAAATGTATTAACTTCTTTGATTTGAGGGCCAGATATAACGGCTTTCATGTCTTGGGCGTTAATATAATCATCTTCCAGTATAAGAACATTAATGTTGCTTCGTTTTACTGTTGATTTAGCAACCGCAGTATTCGTTATCTGTTCTAAAACAGAAATGGCTTCTTTACCCTCTCCAACAAGACTATCTGGAAGTGTAAAACTGGCGTAAAGACCATCTTTTCTAAATTCCATTTTTGACTTGCCACTAAACTCATACTCCACTGCGTTTTTTATAATGGTACTTCCAAAACCCAAGGCAGTTGGCTCTTGCACAGAAGGCCCATTTAACTCTTGCCATTCGAATAATAATCCTTTATCTTCTAGCTTCCACGAAATTTTCAGTTTTCCTTCCTTTACGGATAAAGCCCCGTACTTAACCGAGTTGGTGGTTAATTCGTGAATTATGAGTACCATCATCGGAATGATGTCGGTAACTAACTTAACATTAGGGCCCTTTAGTTCTAAGCTATCTGGGTAGTTAGATAAAGAGGGTATAACACTCAGAAGCAGGCTTTTAAAATCTACAGAACTATAAGAACTGTTTGTTAGTAAACTATTTGCAGTTGCTAGTGCTACAATACGTTTTTCTAAAGAAGCAACATATTCGTCTATAGATTTATCACCTTCCTCCGTTTATCTAGAAATAGATCTCACTAAAGACAGAATATTTCTTAACCTATGATTAAGTTCTTGAACAACTATTTTAAGTCGATTTTGCGTGGTCTTTTCTACAGCTACTGATTTTTGAAACTTTAGTAATGCAGTTTCTGCTAAAGCTAAAGTCTCAACATCCCAATGTTCAGACTTACCTTCGTTCTGCTCTTTGAAAAGATTAAAAGAAGCTCTTGGGTGCAGCCGTATTTGCTCTTTTTCAATGACAATGTCCTTTTTTGGATTACCAGCCCAAGTAATATCTTCAGTTACCTCGTTTCTAAAGAAGTATTTACAAATAGTAATTGTCAGAATTTAAGAGCAAAATAATCCTTAGTAACACATGAATTGTGCACATTGACAACAACATTCTCTTGCTACACATCATTAGTTTTTTTAAACTCTAAGTTCAACATATATTTACTCTAAAGAAATTAAGATACCCCCAATCTTACCAAACATAGCCACCATAAAAAGAATTTTAGTCATTGACTAGAGTTCTTTTTTTTGTTCTTATAAAATTGATTTGTACTTAGGTATATTTAGTAATATAGACAGTGTTTTCATTTTAATTTAACTTTCGTTTTTTAGTAAAAAGATTGCTAAAACAACAGAAAAAGGAAACTTCAAAAACACTCAAAATCCTTATTTGGTAAAATACCGTCAAAAGAAAAGCTCTCGAAGTTCCTATTTATTGTTGAATTACTGTAATTCGAAGATGTGCAGAAATTTGTTTCGGTAAGTCATATCTAATTGAGTTAATCGATAAGAAGAGGAGTAGGAGAATTGGCTGAACTGAGAAGCAAGAGAACTAAATTATTTTTTAGACAATGCTAAAATTAAAATTTATGATGTTTATCATGAATTGGTTCAAGTAATTAGAGACATAACTTCTCAATTTTTAAAGCAATATATCATGGGGCCGACAATCATTATGCGTTTCTTCTTGATTTGATGAATTTTTACTTTGACCGATTTATTCATACTGTTCCCCAAGCTAATTTGTAGGCTTTTGGATTATCTTTAAATCTATATGCTATTATTTGAAATGAACTTACTATATTCATAGCTCGAAAGCATCAAAACGCTGAGATAGGTGTCCTTTTAGGTGTCCTATTTTGAAAATTAAATTGTAAAATATTGATTTTTAATGGAATAGGCTGGAATTTCAACTCCTGCCACCCCGACAAAGCCCTCTGACCAATCAGGGGGCTTTTTTATGTTAGTCTTGTTTTTGGAGCAGGTTCTCCCGAGACTTCGGGACTGCCACCCCGACGAACCACTTTTCAAGTGGTATGAAAGCATTCTTAACTGACTGTTTAACAGTGCTTTTATTTTTAATGAATTCATCCGATCATGCTCAAAAACTGCACTTTAGCAATACTCATTTTTACGAGGGACATTAATAATAATCCCGAAAAACTTACTATTTATGCCCGTATAACCGTAGACCGAAAACGTGCCGAGATCAGTCTGAAACGGTATACCTCAGTGAATGTTTGTTACGTTTCCAAGGGTAGGGTCATCGGAACGACTTCAAAGGCTAGATTATTGAAAAGCTACCTAGATGAAGTCTATGTGCAGATTTTGGAGGCACATAAGCAATTGTTACATGAAGGCAAGTTGATAACCGCACAGGCCATCAAAGCCCGTTACTTGGGGCAAGACGACCAACATAAGACTTTAAAGGAACTGATTGCTTATCACAATACGAAGATGTATTCTGCTCAGAAATATGGTACGATGAAAAATTACTACGCTACAGAACCATGAAGAAGGATAGCTTTTCAAATCTAAGGTGGGGTTGCGCCCTATCCGGTTTTTGCTTAACGCTTATCTGCAGGAATATGATGGTGCAAAAAGAAAACAATGCTATTAAACAGCACTTATTCAAAGCAATTACTCTTTTTCGCCTGTGTGATTTCATACAATGGCATTGTGGCATTATATGACTTTTTTGCTTCCTAAATAATCCTCTAGGTTAAAACCAGAATTCCGGAAAAAATTCCTGCAGCATAAAATAGACCTTTTTAAAACCTGCAATCGTACCTTTATTCCTAAATTTATAGTGCGTTAATAATGGACTTGGGTTAAAGTCATATTAAATTGCCTTTTTTGAATTAGGAAACACATCGATGGAGGTCATCCAGAATTACATCAATGGGAATTTCAAAACCGCCAATTCAGGCAATGAATTGGATGTGTATAATCCGGCTACCGCTGTGGTATATGCAAAACTTCCTGATTCTGATGCTTCTGATATAGAAGAAGCCGTGCAGGGGGCCAAGACCGCATTTAAAATGTGGTCGTCAACGTCAAATGAAGAGCGGCACGACTTTTTGATGAAAATAGCCAATGCCATTGAGGAGCAGCAAGATGAATTGGCTCTGGCAGAATGCATGGATAATGGTAAACCCCTTTGGTTGGCCAAAGCGGTTGATATTCCCAGAGCGGCGAGCAACTTGAAATTTTTTGCGACTGCAATTATGCAGATTTCCTCTGAATCACATGAAGTGAATGGTCAGGCCATTAATTATACTTTACGCCAGCCTTTGGGTCCGGTTGCCTGTATTTCTCCGTGGAATTTACCCTTGTATTTATTGACATGGAAAATAGCACCCGCACTCGCTGCTGGTAACACGGTAGTGGCAAAACCCTCAGAAGTGACGCCTATGACAGCTTATTTATTGGCCAAAATTTGTAAAGAAGTTGGTTTGCCAAAGGGTGTTCTCAATATAGTTCATGGCAAGGGTCAAAACACTGGGGCGGTATTAAGCAATCATAAAGACATCAAGGCCATTTCCTTTACCGGAAGTACAAAAGTAGGTGCCGAGATCGCAAGCAAAGCGGCACCTCAATTTAAAAAGTACAGTTTGGAAATGGGCGGAAAGAATCCTAATATCATTTTCGCAGATTGTGATTATGATAAAATGTTGGAAACAACACTGCGCTCTTCTTTTATAAATCAAGGTCAAATATGCCTTTGTGGATCTAAAATATTTGTACAACAATCGATATACGCTAAATTTAAAACTGATTTGGTGGCCAAGACTAAAAACATGAAGGTGGGTAATCCGACGGATGCGAATACCAAAATAGGGGCAATCGTTTCAAAAGAACATTTTGATAAGATCAATTACTACATCAATTTGGCGATAGAGGAAGGTGGCGACATACTTTGTGGCGGAAAATCAGTAAAACCTAAAGGATTTGAAAACGGATGGTACATGGAACCAACGATAATTGAAGGTTTACCAGTAACTTGCAGAACAAATCAAGAAGAAATATTTGGCCCAGTAGTAACGCTAATTCCCTTTAGAGACGAAGAAGAGGCGTTGGAGTTGGCGAATAATAGTGATTACGGTTTGGCCGCTACCATATGGACACAGGATTTATCCTTGGCACATCGAATGGCAGCAGCACTAGAAGCTGGCATTGTTTGGGTGAATACTTGGATGTTACGAGATTTGAGAACTCCTTTTGGTGGAATGAAAAATTCTGGTGTGGGCCGCGAGGGTGGTTTTGAAGCACTGCGCTTTTTTACAGAAGCGAAAAATGTGTGCATTGCATATTCGAAATGAAATTTTATAAAAACAATACTATGTCAAATACATTTAGTCCTATCAATTTTAAAAAATGGATTGATGACAACCGTGAGTTTTTAAAACCTCCGGTAGGCAACAAAGCCATCTATAATGAAGACTATATTGTGATGGTTGTAGGTGGGCCCAACTCAAGAAAAGATTATCATTTGAATGAAACGCCTGAGTTCTTTTACCAAGTAGAGGGCGATATAGTTTTAAAATTGATCGTTGATGGAAAGCCTGAAAATGTGGAAATCAAGGAGGGCGAAGTCTTCTACTTGCCACCAAATATTCCCCATTCGCCGCAGCGTGGTGCCAATACGGTAGGTTTGGTCATTGAGCAAAAAAGAACGGAAGACATGATTGATGGTTTGGCCTGGTTCTGTGAGAGCTGCGGCCATGAGCTGTATCATGAACCTTTTAAACTAGACAATATTGAGACCGACATGCCGGTTATATTCGATCGTTTTTTTTCAAACGAAGATTTTCGAACTTGTGATAAATGTAAGACGGTTATGCAACCGCCTGCCAAATAGTGGTTAGATTAAAAAAGTTTCCATGAGAATCAACGGCCATTCACATTTACTTCCGTATCCAGAGGAGATTCCCGCTTACTTAAAGGAAAAAGAAATTTTCTGGATTGATAAGGATCGACAGCACATGCTTCAAAAAGGATGGAAACGACCTGTTACCGATTCTAGCTTCTTTTTGAAAGAAAAGCTAGAATGGATGGATAAATATAAAATCGATCATGCTGTGGTGTTGAATCTTTCGCAATTATACGGAAATGGTTTGCGCATTCGTGATATGAAATATGCCTTGCGTTTTCAGAATGATTTTAATGCCAAAGTTCAACACGATCATCCGACAAAATTTACATGCGGATTCGTGGTACACGCTGGTTTTATTGATGGTGCCTGTTGGGAAATTGAAAGATGTGTAGAAGAATTGGGCTTACAGGTATTATGTTTACCTACCCACTACATGGATTCAATCGGTACTTGGAGAGGTATATTCGATAAAGAAACCGCACCCATTTTTGAACTGGCGAATAAGTTTAAATTGGCGATAGAGATCCATCCTTATGACGGCGAGAAATTTATTCAATTACAGAACAAATCTTGGCGTTTTCATCTCATTTGGATGTTGGCGCAATGTGCTGATGCTTATCATTTTTATACTTTGGATGGTCTTTATGAAACCTATCCTGATATTCGGGTATGTTTCGCACATGGCGGTCAATTGAACCATTTGAACATTGGCAGAAGAACCCAGGGTTTTGATGGCCGACCTGATTTATTTGAAGGTCAAACAAGACCCAGAAAAGCGGTTGGGCACCCCAATATTTATTTTGACACTTTGGTACATGACACGGTTTCGCTTGAGTTGATGGTACGAAGACAAGAAGGTACCGATCAAATTCTCTTAGGATTGGATGATCCATATCCGCTGGGGGAGATGGAAAGCGAAGCACAATCTTCTTACCCTGGTAAGTTATTGGACCTCGCCGTTGAAGAAAAAATAATAACCCCAAATCAGCATGAAGAAATATGGGATAAAAATGTGGTCAGATGGCTGTGTGGCGATGAATCTGTGGACTTTTATAAAAGAGTAAAACAGTAATGACCAAGTATACCCTTGAAGGTGCAAAGAAACTAGATGCTCAAGACAATTTGAAATTGTACAGAAGTCAATTTCATATGCCTCTTCAAAAGAATGGCGAGGCGCATATTTACCTATGTGGTAACTCTTTAGGGTTGCAACCAAAACAAACCAAAGACTATATTCAACAAGAATTGAATGATTGGGCCAAGTTAGGAGTTGAGGGTCACTTTGAAGCCAAAAACCCTTGGTTGCCCTATCATGAGTTTTTGACGGAGACTATGGCTAAATTGGTTGGGGCCAAACCTATTGAGGTAGTGGTTATGAATACCTTGAGTGTGAACCTGCATTTAATGATGGCTTCGTTTTATCGCCCAACAAAAGACCGTTATAAAATTTTGATGGAGTCAGATGCTTTTCCATCAGATCGTTATGCCATCGAATCCCAATTAAAATTTCATGGTTTTCAGGATGGATTGATTGAATTGAAACCGCGAAATGGGGAAGTTTTATTGCGCCATGAAGACATTGAAAAATGTGTTGAAGAGCAGGGCGATGAGATTGCCCTAATATTGATCGGTTGCCCAAATTATTATACGGGGCAGGTTTTCAATATCAAACGAATTGCTGAATTAGGCCATGAAAAAGGATGTTTAGTAGGTATTGATTTAGCCCACGGTGTAGGTAACCTGAAACTGGAATTGCATGATTCAGGAATTGACTTTGCCGTTTGGTGTACTTATAAATATTTGAATAGTGGTCCTGGTAGTGTTGGCAGCTGCTTTGTTCATGAACGACATGCAAGATCTTTTGACTTGCCCAGATTTGCTGGTTGGTGGGGTCACAACAAGGAAACGCGTTTTGATATGCGCGATGATTTCGATCCAATGCCTGGTGCTGAAGGGTGGCAATTGAGTAATCCGCCCATATTGTCATTAGCGGCTATAAGGGCTTCCCTTTCAATTTTTGAAGAGGTGGGTATGGATCAACTTCGCAAAAAGAGTTTGCAGCTTACGGGGTATTTGGAAGAGTTGCTGACCATGATTTTAGGTGATTCCATAGAAATAATAACTCCCCAAAATCAAGAGGAAAGGGGTTGTCAATTATCATTGCGGATAAAATTCAAAAGTGGAAAAGCAATTTTTGAAGCAATCACTAAAAAAGGCGTTATTGCCGATTGGCGTGAGCCTGATGTGATTCGAATTGCTCCGGTGCCATTGTACAACTCTTTTGAAGATGCATATCACTTTGTAATGATCCTAAAACAGGTATTGGAAGATTGACTATGGCGAAAGAAAAGAAAATATTAATTGTGGGGGCAGGGCTTTGCGGCTCTCTATTGGCTATTCGAATGGCGCAAAGAGGTCATCAAGTTTTGCTTCATGAGCGTTTGCCTGATATGCGAAAAACCCCTCTGACAGGTGGACGATCCATTAACTTGGCACTTTCTGACCGCGGTTTAAAAGCCATTAAAAGTGCTGGTTTGAAGGATGCTATTCTAAGGACATGTATCGGTATGGAAGGGCGCATGATCCATGGGGTAGACGGTGAAAAGCGCTTTTCAAAATACAGTGGTCGAAAGGGAGAAAAAATAAACTCGGTCTCACGCACTGGGCTCAATATTACCCTCTTGAATAAGGCTGATGAATATGATAATGTGAAAGTGCAGTTTAATTCAAAGTGTACTGGCGTAGACATCGAAAAGGCAATCGGATTCTTTCAAGATGAAAATCAGAATAACATTGAGGTCAGCGCTGATGTGGTCATTGGAACGGATGGTGCTGGTTCGAGTGTTCGTAAAAGTTTAATGGCCAGAACATCGGATTTGCTATTTAATTTTTCGCAGAACTTTTTGCAATCGGGCTATAAAGAATTAGAGATACCACCTGCTGAAAGTGGCGGCTATCGAATTGAAAGCAATGCCCTACATATTTGGCCGCGTGGCAAATTCATGATGATAGCATTACCAAATTTAGACGGTAGTTTTACCGTTACCATGTTTCATCCGTACGAAGGAGATGGTGGTTTCAATACTTTAGATTCGGAGGAAAAATTGACGAATTTTTTCAAAAAATATTACCCGGATAGTTTGGAGCATTTTCCAAATCTTGTGGAGGAATATTTCAATAACCCTGTGGGGCTATTGGGTACTATAAAATGTTACCCGTGGCAGGCTTTTGGCAAAACTCTGGTTATGGGCGATGCGGCCCATGCCATTGTTCCTTTTTACGGACAAGGTATGAATGCCTCTTTTGAAGATGTCAACGTTTTAGATGAAACTTTGACGGAATGCAATGAGGATTTTGAAAAAGCCTTTGAGTTGTTTCAAGAGAAGAGAGCTCATAATACAAATGCCATTGCCGACTTAGCGGTGGATAACTTTTATGAGATGCAAGACAAAGTTGATGATGAAGCTTTTATCAGAAAACGTAAGATTGAAATGCAATTGGAACAAAGCTATCCTGACTATTACTCCAAATATTCATTGGTTACATTTCAAGAAGATTTGCCCTATGAAGAGGCAATGATACGAGGTAGAAAGCAAGATGAGTTGCTTTTGAAAATCTGTTCTGCTTCTGATTGGGAAAGTATTCCGATAGCAACTATTTATGAACAGCTAAAAGCACTGTCAGTATGAAAAGTAAAATCATTAAAGACAAGGCAGCACCCTTAGGTAATTATCCTCATATCAAGCGGGTAGGAGACTTCATTTATGTATCAGGTACAAGTAGCCGAAGAACCGATGGTACGCACGTCGGTGCCATTCAAAATGCCAATGGTTCTTGGGATTTGGACATCAAATTACAGACAGAAGCCGTCATCAAAAATATAGAATCCCTTATCAAAAATATGGACGCTTCATTGAGCGATATAATTGATATTACAACCTTTTTGGTTGATATGAATGACTTTGAGGGCTATAATGAAATTTACGGAACTTTTTTCGACACTTCAGGACCAACACGCACGACAGTGGCCGTTCATCAATTACCACATCCTAATTTACTGATCGAGATGAAGGCGGTGGTTTATAAGCCCATTTAGTTGAACTATAAAATATAGTTTATTTGAATAATTCATGTTTGCTGAACAAATGTGAATTTTCGTTTAATTATCATACTTTTAAATCAACAAAATAGTAGAATATGCAAATAAAAGAATCATCAGAAGTCTATGATGTAATCATAGTGGGTTCTGGTGCCGGTGGCGGAATGGCCACAAAACAGCTCGCCGATGCCGGTTTCAATGTGGCCGTTGTTGAGGCAGGACCCTTTTTTGACCCAGCAGATCCGAAAACCATGACCCAAATGAAATGGCCTTATGAATCGCCGCGAAGAGGGGCTGGTACTGATCGAGCCTTTGGAGGATGGGATATGTCATGGGGAGATTGGGAGGTTGAAGGTGAACCTTACACCCAAGAAGAGGGTACCAATTTCAAATGGTGGCGTTCGCGCATGCTAGGTGGCCGAACCAATCATTGGGGTCGTATATCCTTGCGTTTTGGCCCGAAAGATTTCAAGGGCAAGACGCGTGATGGTATGGGCGAAGATTGGCCCATTGGCTATGATGATGTGAAACCTTATTACGATAAAGTAGATAAGCTAATTGGTGTTTTTGGTACCAATGAAGGTTTGGAAAACGATCCTGACGGCTTTTTTCTACCACCGCCAAAACCAAGATTGCATGAGCTCTTTTATATAGAGGGCGCCAAGAAGTCAGGTATTCCGGTAATTCCAAGTCGAATGTCAATGTTGACCAAGAAAATCAATAAAGACCGGGGTGTGTGCTTTTACTGTGGCCAGTGTTCACGTTCTTGCTCGGTGTATGCGGATTTTTCATCAGGTAGCTGCTTGATTTTTCCAGCCCAAAAAAGTGGTGGAAAAGTGCGAATATATGTGAATTCAATGGTAAGAGAGGTAACCACCAATGAGGAAGGAAAGGCAACAGGTGTCTCTTACATCAACAAAGAAGACAGAAAAGAATATAAATTAAAGGCTAGGGTAGTGGTATTGGCAGCATCGGCCTGTAGTTCTGCGCGAATTCTCTTGAATTCAAAAAGTCCACAACACCCCAATGGTTTGGGCAATAGTAGTGATCATGTTGGTAAGTATTTGCATGACTCAACAGGTGCCAGCGCTGCAGGCTTTATTCCAGGTTTGATGAACAGAAAGACTTCCTATAATGAAGATGGGGTTGGTGGCATGCACGTGTATTCTCCATGGTGGGGCGATAATTCGAAGTTGGATTTTCCCCGTGGCTATCACATTGAGGTCTGGGGTGGTATGGGGCAACCGAACTATGGTTTTGGTTGGGATCCGAATGCTTTCAATGATTTTTTTGGCCTTAAAGTAGGGGGCTATGGAGAATCTTTGCGAGATGATGTGAAAAAATATTATGGCTCGGTCATCGGTTTTGGTGGTCGTGGTGAGGCCATCGCACGAAAAGAAAATTATTGCGAAATCGACCCTACAACGGTTGATAAGTACGGTATACCCGTTTTGAAGTTCAACTATCAATGGTCTGATCTTGAAAAGAGGCAAGCAAAACACATGCAAGACACTTTTGAAGAATTGATTCATAACATGGGCGGTCACCAACTCTGGGGAGGCAAACCCGGAAAAGATAGTGATTACGGACTTCATGCTCCTGGTGAGATCATTCACGAAGTGGGTACCACCAGAATGGGTAACGATCCCAAAACCTCTGTGACCAATAAATTCAATCAATTGCATGATGTCGATAACGTATTTATTGTTGACGCAGGCCCGTTTGTATCACAAGCAGATAAAAATTGTACTTGGACAATTTTGGCGCTTTCCATGAGGGCTTCTGATTATATTATTGAACAGTTAAAAGCACAAAACATATAGGTATGGATAGAAGAAAGAGTTTGCAGACGCTAATACTAGGAGGCACAGCTATCACTTCAGGTGTGGCTTTCAATTCTTGTAAAACGGAAACCATTGACGAAGCCATAGCCTCAAGCAATGCCAAATATTTTGGAAGAACGCCAGAAGAATTGGAGCGGATCGAAAAATTGAACGCTGAACAATTGTTCAATGAGCATGAGATGGAAACCATTGCTGCCCTTAGTGTCGTCATTTTACCTCCCAAAGAACCACATGGTGGTCCAATTGAGGCCGGCGTTCCTGAGTTGGTTGAATTTATGGGGAAAGATATTCCGACGATGGCTCCGACCCTGTTAGGCGGATTAATGTGGTTGGATCATAAAAGCAATACAGAATATGGTGTCGAATTCAAATCAGCTTCCTTGGAACAGAAAAAGCAAATTTGTGACCAAATCTGTTGGCATGACACCCAAGTTTCAATGGATAAGCAACCATTGGAAATTCAATTTTTCTACATGATGCGAGGCCTTACGGTCACGGGTTATTATACCTCAAAAGTGGGTATAGCAGATTTGGGTTATAAGGGTAACCAACCCAATGTTTGGGATGGGGTGCCGCAAGAAGTATTAGACCAGCATGGTGTGGCCTACGATCCTGCTTGGATCGCAAAATGTGTGGACCAAAGTAAGCGCGGTATCATCGCCGAATGGGATGAGAAAGGGAATTTATTGACATAAATTAAAATATGTGGTTATGAGAAAGCTTGGTGTGCTCATTGCAATAGTATTTTTCTCCATTTCATTATCTGCGCAAGAAATAGGCTTACAGTTATACAGTTTGAGAAACCAGTTCAAAACGGATGTTACTGGAAGTCTAGATCTCATTCAATCATGGGGCATTACCAAGTTAGAGGGCGGAGGTACTTACGGAATGTCAATGGAGGACTTTAAAAAAGAATTAGCGGCGCGAAAGTTGTCTGTAGTAAGTGTGGGTGCCGGTTTTGAAGATTTGGAAAAGAATCTTCAAAAAGTCATCGATAACGCCAAAGCCTTCGGTGCCACTTATGTGATGTGCGCTTGGGTACCCCATGATAACAATAAATGGGATTTAGAGGAAACCCAACATGCCACTGATGTTTTCAACACAGCCGGTAAATTACTGAAAGAAAATGGATTAACCCTAGCCTATCATGCACATGGCTATGAATTCAGACCCTATAAAGATGGCACGCTTTTCGATTATATGGCTGAAAACGCTACGGATTTTACTTTTGAGATAGACGTTTTTTGGGTGCATCATGGGGGCGAAGACCCCTTAGCCTTGATGAAAAAGTATCCCAATAAAATGACATTGATGCACTTGAAGGATATGCAGCATGGCGTCAAAGGAAATAACACCGGGCATGAAAATGTGGAGACCAATGTGGTTTTGGGCACAGGTCAGGTTGATATCGCCGGTACCGTTGCCGAAGCCAAAAAATTGGGATTGGAGTATATGTTCATAGAAGACGAATCTTCAGCGGTAGTGGAGCAAGTTCCTCTAAGTTTGGAGTTTTTGAAAAGTTTAGAAAAACAAAGAGTTGCAAAAGGTGGTATGCACTAATTTGAAAGACGTTTAAAAGTTAACAATCGAAAGTCAATAGCTTCTTTTCCAGATATTTGAGAAGCTTTTAATACTAGGGTGTTTCTTCCTTTTGTAAGTTGCATGGTTCCCATAACCACGGGCTTGAATTCTTTCACATAAGACTCCCCTCTCAGATGTCGGTCATTTTCTTCGCCTTTTAATGGCGGGTCGTGCGTATCAACAATAGTTTTGGTCAGGTTGTTTTCCCCAATTGAGAGCTCGAGTGAAACACCTTTGTTTTCCTGCTTTAGGGTATAATACAATTCCACCTCAAATTTACCATCTGCCAATACTTCGGTATTCCAAGTGATAGAATCTTTCTCGCTTTTCCAATTCATAAAAAAGCTATCATTTGGCCAGCGGTTACTTCGATTTATATTTCCGTGGGCAACTCCATCTCGAGCAGGTATATGTGAATAGGTATAATCAGGATGTCCAATAGGAAAGGGTCTATCCAATTTTTCGGTTGGAATAGTTGCCGAAAGCCATTTGTTTTTTTTGGCAATCATGGAATCACGGAGCGCGGGTTTATTTTTTGAGATATCGTTTTTTTGCCCGATATCAGAGGGTAAATGATATAATCTATTTTCAAAATCTAAACGATACTCTTGGTTTCGAACACTTGTTTTTTTGTTCCAATGCGAATAAATAAAACGATCGTTCCAAGGGGTGTCTATTTTAGTAATCAACGGACTCAAATCAAACCCGTCTATGGGCTTTTCAGTGGTAAACTCAATATCGACCAAGCTGGCTAAGGTGGGTAAAATGTCTATGGCACTTGCAATTTGTGGTACTTTTTTACCGGGTGAAAAATTATTTTTCCACTGCATGAAGAAAGGGGTTCTAACACCGCCTTCATCTGTTGAACCTTTTCTACCTCGCATACCTCCATTCCACCGCCAACTATTCGGACCATTGTCTGACATGAATATAACAATGGTGTTTTCTTCTATATTCAACTTCCTTAGGTGCGTAACTATTCGGCCAACATTATGATCTATGTTTACAACCATGGCCAGCGCTGCCTTTGTAAAATTGGAATCCTCTTTTTCTTGCCCCTGATACTTCCGTTCCAAATCTTTTTCTGCGAATCGATTCCAATATTCATCAGGAACCTGCATAGGACTATGTGGCGTATTTAAAGGTAAATACAAGAAAAAAGGGCTGTTTTGATTTTTGGTTATGAAGTCAATTCCATGATTGGTCAAATCATCGACCAAAAAACCATTTCCCTTTACAATTTTTCCGTTATGTTCTAGCATGGGACTAAAATAATTGCCCCAATGGCCAGAGGTAAATCCGTAATAATCATCAAATCCCCTCGAATTTGGATGGTAGGGTGGTTGCGAACCACTGTGCCATTTGCCATAAGCTGCGGTCTGATACCCATTTTCCTTGAAAATCTCTGCGATGGTGGTTTCACCAAGGTTGAACCGTTCACCACCGGCCGAAGTATCATAGACCCCTAGTCTGGTGTAGTGACGACCCGTGAGCAATTCGGCCCGTGTAGGCGAACAAACGGGTTGTACATAGAAATTTTCAAACGATACGCCCTGAGCGCCCAAAGCGTCAATGTTCGGAGTTTGTAAGTTCGTATTGCCATTGAAACCTAGATCGCCCCATCCTTGGTCATCAGTCATGATCAGAATAACGTTTGGCTTGTCAATCCTAGTTGTCTTTTTATCTTTTTCAGGCTCTTCACATGAAAAGCAAACCAATAATGCCATGAAAACAGCTAAAACTGTTGGTAATTTGTAATTCAGCATGGGTTATGGTGATTATTAAATTGAAAATAAGGCTTTATGGTTTAAATCGAAAGCAACCTGCTTTGAGAGTTGATTAAAACTGACTATCTTTTAATGATCACAGATAATAATCATTCTATATGAAACATATACTTTTCATTTCTTTGTTCCTTATTCTTTCAATCTCATGTAAACACGGCAATTCTAAAGAAGAGACCAAAAAAATAGAGGCCATTGAAAAAAATGATACGAATGCGAATCGTGCAGAAAAACCTAAAAAAACGTTTCGGTCTTTAGACGGATTGGCCGATTCCACTTTTGTGAGACTGGCCGATTTCAGTGATGGTTTTGCTTTTGACATGCGCTATGCCACTTCAAATAACTTTTTAAATGAGCAGGTCTACGAGTGCGGCGAATGTTACACTCGGGTAAAGACAGTAAAAGCTTTGCTTGCTGCGAATACCGAATTTAAAAAGCATGACGTCAAAATCAAGTTTTTTGACTGCTATCGACCCAATTCAGTTCAGTATAAAATGTGGGAGATTGTACCGAATCCACAATACGTTGCAAACCCTGTAAAAGGATCGATTCATAACAAGGGAGGTGCAGTTGATATAACTTTATTGACCGTTGATGGAGTGGAATTGGATATGGGTACAGATTTCGATTTCTTTGGCAAACGTGCTTATCATGACAATTACGATTTACCCCAAAATATCTTGGACAATCGAAAACTCTTGAAAGAAACCATGGAAAAACATGGTTTTTGGTCAACAAGAACCGAATGGTGGCACTATAATTTGCACGGGGCCCACAAAGACCCAATAGCAAATTTTGTTTGGAAATGTGATTAACTAAATTTTTCAAAATGAAAAGTTTCGCACTTTTGGTGTTTTTGATTTTTTCAACACCTTTTTTCGCCCAGGATACCATTATGCCATTATGGCCGGTAGATAAAATTCCTGATAGAATTGCCAGTCATGAAAAAGAAATGAAATCGAAAAAGGGCATTCTTCGTATTTCAAGGGTTCAAGAACCGACCATAGAAGTGTATTTGCCAGAAAAAAAACAGGCTAACGGTAAAGCCGTATTGATTTTTCCGGGTGGGGGTTATGAGATTTTGGCGTATGATTGGGAGGGTACCGATGTTGCACAAGTTTTGGTCAAAGAAGGAATAGCCGCCATTGTTGTGAAGTATCGATTACCATCAAGTGTTTCTCAGAAAGTCAGATACAATGCCCCATTGATGGATGCTCAACGGGCCATTCGTTTGGTTCGAGCAAATGCCTTTGATTTTAGTATTCGACCTAATTTGATTGGGGTTTTGGGGTTTTCGGCAGGAGGTCATTTGGCATCCACATTGACTACCCATTTTGACGCAGAACTTCATGATAAAGTTGACAAAATTGACGGCTTGAGTGCCAGACCTGATTTTATGGCATTGGCTTATCCTATCATAACTTTTGATGAATCGATTACTCACATGGGCTCACGAAGAAAGTTATTGGGCGAGAATGATCAACCACGTTTGGTGGAATTTTTTTCAAATGAGAAGCATGTCACTCAAGAAACCCCGCCAACGTTTATAATCCACGCAATAGATGATGAGGCTGTGTCCGTGGAGAACAGTCTGTTGTTTTATAAGGCATTGCGCGAAAATTATATATCTACCGAAATACATTTATACCCTGAGGGTGGCCATGGGTTTTCATTACAATCTAAAAATCCTCGTTTAAGAAAATGGCCGAATTTGATGATTGATTGGATCAAAAGTTTGTAGCTGTTGTTTTTTTCTTTCAAAAACAACGAACATATCTGTTTATCTTTTTTATTTTTGCACTCCTGAAAAGCATGCCATACTCTAATTTTTAGTGGAATTTGGAATTTGTTTTTTTGGAATTTTATTGGCGAACGCCAATTTCGGGATGTAGCGCAGTCCGGTAGCGCACTCGGCTGGGGGTCGAGTGGTCGCAGGTTCAAATCCTGTCATCCCGACGAAACACCTTTTGGTGTATATCAAACCCTGCTAAATCATTGATTGGCAGGGTTTTTCATTTTCCTTGTATTCATATGATATCATCTAATATGCTTATATAAGTGTGCAATTCGGTGTGCAAAGCGGTATACAATTTGTTGTAAATTTAAGTGACATTCAGGCCATTTGGATGTAGTCTTTAAACAAACATTGTTTAATTTAAAAGACTTACAACATGCGTATAGAAAGCACATTGGGAGTAATCTTCTTCACTCGGAAAAAACGGAACGACCCTAAAAAATTGGACATCTATGTCCGGATCACGGTCAACAAACAGCGCTCGGAATTCAGTATTAAACGTGATATTGCGTTGTGCGATTGGGACATTTTAAGGTGTCGGGCCAAAGAAACCGATCCAAACCTGATCTTATTGAACAGCTATTTGGACGATGTCCGTGCCGAAGTCCTCAATGCCCACAAGCAATTGCACTCCGAAAGGAAAGTGATTACTGCCAAGGCAATCAAGCTCAGGTATTTTGGGGAGGACGAGGAACGGACCACATTGATGAAGGCAGTTGAATACCATAATCAGAATATCAATGGCGCTTTAAAGCCTGGAACCTTGAAGAACTACTTTTCTACCGAAAAATATTTAAGGGAATTTCTAAAGGAACGATTAAAGACCGATGATATCTACTTGGTCCAATTGAACTATAAGTTCATCGTCGACTTCGAAAATTATATCAGGACATACAAACCTAAAAAGGAAAGAAGAACCTGTTCGAACAACGGGGTGATGAAACATCTTTCAAGACTGATGAAAATAGTCAATCTTTCCATTCGAATGGAATGGTTGGAGAAAGATCCATTTAAAAATTACAAACTCCGGTTCGTCAAAAACGAACGTGACTATCTCACCGAAAGGGAACTTGAACTATTGGAAGAGACCTCCTTCATTCCAATTGGCCTAAAGCGGGTCAAGGATGTTTTCCTGTTCAGTTGTTACACAGGTCTTTCATATATAGATATAAAAGAATTGAATCCCAATCAAATACTAACAGGTATTGACGGAAATAAATGGATACATACGAAAAGGACCAAAACGAACGAGTTACTGAGGATTCCATTACTCCCAAAGGCAAGGGAGATTTTGGGTAAATATGAAAACGAAATCGAACCAACGGGTAAACCACTTCCGGTCTATAGCAATCAAAAGACCAACAAAATCCTAAAGGAGATTGCCAAGGCCTGTGGAATCCATAAGAACATAACCTTCCATGTAGCCAGACATACTTTCGCAACCACTGTAACACTAGCAAATGGAGTGCCCATAGAAACCGTTTCCAAACTATTGGGGCATACTAAACTGACTACGACCCAGATCTATGCAAGGGTCTTGCAAAAGAAGGTGGGGGAGGACATGCAGAACCTAGTGAATGTTTTGGATGTCAAGAGGAAGCAAAGAAGCGAAGCCCCCAAATCTTACCATAGCTGAAAAGCGCATGGTCCCTGTTGGGTTTTTGTAGCGTCCCGATAGGTAAGCGTAAAGCAAAAACAGAATAGGGCGCGACCTACTCTTTGTTCATTTAAGTGCCCTTTTTAGGGTATTCAAAACTTTGGAGTGAAACGGAGAAGATTTGAATAGCAAGAGGACAACGCGCTAAAGCGACGTTGTGTATTCAATTTTTATCATAATATATTGATAATCAATATATTAAATACAAATCTAAAATTATGGAAATCATCAAAATTGTAACAATGACCAGTCCAGTGCCTTTAAATAGGGAAACAAATTGTAACAATTATTCTAAAATGAAGTGAAAAGTGGACGGATTCGGAACCATACGGCTACATCAAAGAACCATTAAAAGGTTCAAGGGGTTTTCAAGGAAATTCACCAAGTCCTATTCGGAAACCCTGGAAGCTATAATGGACTTTTTCGAATGGCATGGAATACTGCCATCCAACCGCTATGCAGACCAAATCAACAAGGAAGAACAGAAGACAAGAAAGAGGGTAGAGGCAGCGATTGCCATAATAAGGAACATCGAAAAGACCCAGACTCTGCCAACAAATATTATGCTCGAAGCCTTGTTCGGAAAACATGAGATCGTAAGACAACGAGAGGAACCCAAACTTATCGAAAAGAAATTCGAGAAACTGACCCAAGATGAATGGAACAAAAAGGAAAACAAGGTTTCAAGAATTAAATATGACCGTATCAAAAGAAAGCACATTTCCAATTTGGAGACAATGATAGAAACCTTGAATAAGGTAGAAAAGATAGAACCACGGTTTGGGAAACCATACCTGAAAATCAAAATAAGTCCGATGGAACTGGCGTCACTTAAAAGTCGGTTTAAAGACCAACTATAAAAACATTCGCCTCGCAAGCAGATTAGTTTGGTAAGGATTTGGGACTTGCAGCACGAAACTTTGTTTCGCTCGCTCCTCTTTTTATATACGCAATTGATTGTTTTTCAGTATTTTTTGTGTAATATTGCACGTAAGGCTAAATATAGTACAGCTTGTAGGGCTAAATAACATACATCCTACAGGGCTAATTTAAGTACAGCATCTAAGGCTAACTTCAATAAAAAAATAAACTCATGGCAACACCAGGAGAAAAACTTGCTGAATCTTTGGAGATACTTCGCGACTTGCAAAAAGAGAGTGGATCCATAGCTATTAAAACATCTGAAATAAAAAGAACCCATAGAGAACGATTATATAAAAATGGATTTATTCAGGAGGCAGCCAAAGGTTGGTATATTGTTTCAAACCCAAATGAAAAGCGAGGAGATAGTACTTCTTGGTATACCTCTTTTTGGCAATTTTGTTCAAGATATTTGGATGATAAGTATGGAGAGGGATATTGCGTCTCCCCAGAGCAATCCCTTTTACTTCATTCGGGCAATCAAACTATTCCAAAGCAATTGGTTATTAAAGCACCTAAAGCCCCAAACAAAAATATCCCGCTTTTGTATGACACCTCAATTTTGGAAATGAAATCTCCCTTACCTAAGACTGCGGATATAGTTGAAAAAATCGGGGTTAGGAGTCTAACCTTGCCAGCAGCCTTGATTTATTCTTCTCCAACTCTTTTCGAAAAGAACCCTTTAGATGCCAGAATTGCCTTGGCTCAAATTTCTGATGCTTCAGAGGTATTAAGCATTTTGTTAGATGGTTCACATTCCGTAATAGCTGGAAGGCTAGCAGGTGCATTTCGAAATATAGGTCAAGACCGTATTGCAGATGACATTCTTAAGACTATGAAATCTGCAGATTTCGATGTTCGTGAAAATGACCCTTTTCAAAATAAACCCGCTGCCGAACTGTCTTTCAGGGAAAAATCTCCCTATGCAAACAGAATACGATTGATGTGGCAGAATTTTCGAGAACCAATCATAAAAGTGTTTCCTGAAAATGAAGGACTTCCAAAAGATATAAAAGCATATTTAAAGGCCGTTGACGAAATTTATGTAACAGATGCTTACCATTCTCTATCTATTGAAAGATATATAGTATCTGTAGAACTTATTGAAAAAGTAAGAAGCGGAGAATGGAATTCAGAAGAAAACGAAGAAGACAGAAAGCATAAAGATGCTATGGCCGCTCGTGGGTACTGGCAAGCTTCACAAGAAGTAAAGAAGTCTATTGAAAAGATTTTGAATGGAACTAATTCTGGAAAAGTTGCTGACCATGACCATCAAGACTGGTATAGAGAATTATTTGCACCTAGTGTGACAGCGGGTATTTTAAAAGTGTCTGACTTGGCTGGTTATCGAACCAATCAAGTTTATATATCAAACTCAAAATACGTACCATTAAATAAAGATGCGCTACGAGATGCCATGCTCATTTTGTTTGAACTATTAGAGAATGAAGAACATGCGGGAGTAAGGGCAATTTTAGGTCATTTTATTTTTGTTTATATACACCCATATTCAGATGGAAACGGAAGAATGGGGCGTTTTTTAATGAATGTTATGTTGGCATCAGGAGGATACCCTTGGACGGTTATACCTGTTGAAGAAAGAGATAATTATATGCAAACATTAGAAAAGGCTAGTGTTGAGGAAGATATAGAACCACTAGCTAAGTTTATATCCAATTTGGTTAAGAAGAGTCTTAAAGGTACTCCTGTTGCAGGGCTTTAATAATTCAAAATGAGTAAAAACTTTGGCTTTCGCACTTTACTAGTATTTAAAGTAGAAAACAACTTTAACAGGTATTAAACGCATTGATTATTAAATATTTATAACTAAGTACTACAAATGATAGCATCTAAAAAAAAGACTCAGATACTATATCATGGATAAAGAAGAATTATCTATTATTCGGTCCGCCATTGGTCTCTATCTTATTAAGAAATGAACTGGTTTTGTTGTAAAATAGAGAAGGTGAATAAATCAAATTTGCTAAAAATCAGAAGATTTAATCGGTCAATTTTTTGATTACTTCAAGATACAGCGTATCGCTGTTTACACCGGTAAAAATCCCTAAACCATTCTTGATATTGGTGGTGGTGACTTCTTCTAATGAAAGGGTTGAACTTCCTGAACTTTCATACAACGCGGCGTACTCTGGATTGACTCTGTAGACAATTACTTCGTATGTGCCATATTGAATCAGATCACGAAATACATTGATTTCGTGAAGGTCAGTTATCTTAGGTTCTGAAATAAATACCGGACGGAATCCCCCTCCATTAAACGCTGAACTTTCATTTACATATTCCGGGTCGTCCTCTAAATTTTTAACGAGTACGTAATAATAATCCCCTTCGTTGTTTTCCCATGTTATTTCCACTGGATCGATTTCTCGGAGAATGGTGTTACTTTCCCCTATTTCAATTTTGGGCACTTCAATCTCTGGTACAGATAATATTGCTTCCCGTTTTCCGGGAATATAAGTTTCTGCGGAGATGGCTTTTCCCTCCCATGTAAACTCGAGATTATAACTTTTTTCAGCTTCAAGTATCACGTCCGTATTTTGATAAACACCATTTCCTAAAGAGGTTAGAATATGTTGGCTGTTGCCATCTGAAAGAGTAACGTCCAGTCCCCCAAGAAAAACAATTTCGGATTCTGATTGGGTAAAGGAAAAACTTTGACTTATTTTAAGACTATCGAGAGTCTGGCCCGCAAATAGATAGCCCTCTATGACCGCCGTTTTGGTTTCAATTTCCTCAATACTGGTTTGATCACAGGCTTCTAATAATGATATGGCCAAGATGGATATGATAAAGGTTCTGATTGATTTCATTGTATTCTTCTTTTAAGATTAGCGTAAAGTCCATGTGAAAAATACACTGGGAGTAAAGCCTAGAAGGGAAACATTGGTTTCTAACAATTCTCCTTCTATTACCTCATACTCATTATACCATGTATTTTCCCTATTATAAATATTGGTAAGAGAAAGCCCTATAGCGGCCTTACTATGACCTAGTTTAAAATCATAGGTTCCGGAAAGGTCAAGCCGATGATAGTCATCATAGCGTAATTCATTTTTATCACTCAATTCGAAGAAATCGTTTGTGGTGCCATCAAGCAGGGTGACCTCATAAAACCCGGTAGGTGCGGTGTAGGGTTTACCCGTAGCATATATGAACGTTGCGCCCAGGGTAAAACTGCCTAAATCATAGCTTCCTATCAACTTCAATTCATGGGTAACATCCTGATTTGCGAAAAACGGTTCGTCGCCAAACGCCTCGAAATCATATTTTACCTCGCCCAGGGTATATCCTGCCCAACCTGTAAACTTTCCTTGTTTTTTCTGTAGTAGGAATTCAATTCCCTTTGCAATTCCGGAACCGGTATGAAAAAATTCCTCGGCGGCAATGGAGCGGTCAGGACCAAACCCTACGGGGGTAAAACGGGTCGAATATTCCGATAGGCCATCGAGGGTTTTATAGTAACCCTCTACATCAAACAACCAATCTGTCGTCTCATAACTTACTCCAGCAATATGATGGAAAGAAGAGCTAATGGGTATTCTTTCGTCATCCGCCAACAACCAAAAATCGCGACTGCCTTGTTGAATGTCTTCCCTAACGATTCGGTTAGCAAATTGATTGTACTTTCCCCAGGCCGCTTTCAGCTTTATTTTATCGGTAAGCAAATAGCTGAAAGCGGCCCGTGGCTCCAAATAGAATTTACCGGTAACCCCATATTGTGAGGCCCTTAATCCACCCTTCAATATCAGTTGATCACTAAAAGTATGTTTGTCCTGTACATAAAGGGTAGATGTCAGCCCCTTGTCATGACGATTTATAACGGTTAGCGTATCGTTTTGCGTAAATTGATAATCAATATTATTCCAAATAGTTTGAAGACCAAAATCAAGTTGATTGTTTTGAGAGAGTTTATATTCACTATCTAATTTAAAGCTTATATCTTTTAGGTCATTTTCCTCAAAACTTCCATTCTCGAGTGTCGTATCTCCATCTGTATTGGATATAGTGGTCGAAATACTCCTGTTCCTTCTACTAAAATAATTTGAATAGGAAAGGTTGGCATTGGAATAGAATCGATCACTCCAACGTCGCGACCATTTGGCACTTGTACCCCAATTACCCCACTCGGTTAAATCGGTATTATTTATATTAAAAACAAGGTTTGGAATGGATATACCCCTACTTGCAAAGATGGATTCATCTATTCTACGAGAGTTATCCAGGTTGTCCTGCCCATTGTAGAAGCTTAAACTTAAAACATCCTTTTTATTGGGGCGATAGGTAAACTTTCCGTTAAGATCATAAAAATAGGTGTTCGGTTGAACAATTAGGTTCGCTATCCTTCCGCCTCGTGCTCCAGCCAGGCGTGGGTTATCTGAATTTTGTGCAACATTGCTGTCTGTATAGGCATCAAAAATATTGTTATAAAAATTACTTTGGAAAGAGCGTCTTCCGGCAATAAGAAAAGAACCTTTCCCATCAGCGAATGGAGCTTCTACAAATCCATTAACGCTTAATAGGCTAATACCTGCACCCATGTTGAATTTCTCTGTATTGCCATCCTTACCTGTCAAATCTACCACACTGGACAGCCGTCCACCATATTTGGCATCGAATCCCCCCTTATAAAGCTGGACATCTTTAATGGCATTGGAATTAAATGCACTGAAAAAACCAAATAGATGGTCGACATGGTATACGGTAAAACCATCGAACAGGACCAAATTTTGGTCTGGTGTTCCTCCCCTGACAAAGAGACCTGAGGAACTTTCATTAGAACCGCTTATGCCTGGCAATAATTGTAACGAACGGAAAATATCCTTTTCGCCATAACTTGGGATTTTTGCCAACGCCGCAGGAGAGATTCCTAAACGACTGATCCCTGTAGACGCTCTCAATATTTGATTTTCTCGGGTTGCTTTAACAACTACCTCGTCTAACTGAACACCTGAATCGGTTAAGAAGACTTCAAGCTGGTCAATATCCGTTTTAGGAGTTAACCTGAATTGTTCTGTTTGATACCCGATGTAACTTATTTCCAAAATCGTTGTATCGCTAGGTACGTTGAACAATGTAAAATAACCATCTACATTTGTATTGACACCATTGGTAGTGCCAGATACCAAGACATTGGCAAAAGGCAACGTCTCCCCGGTTTTTTTGTCTTTCACGATTCCTATTATGGTAAAATTGGAGCGCGTTGGAGCAACTTTTGACCAATCAATCTTTGGTTTTTCGCTTTTGGGAAAAAGAGTAACGACCCTAGATGATTTGATTTCAAATTCAATGTTGGAGCCTTGCAATATTCTCTTCATGGCCTCACTTAAGGATGACTTGCCAAAAGAAGTAGTAATTCGAACATCGTCGATCAAACCTTTTTCGTACTGGAATTTTAGACGATATCTATCCCTTAAATCGCCCAAAACCAGTATTAATGGTTTGTCGCGAAAAGTTTCCTTAATTTTCAGTTCTTTTTCATCTTGTGCATTGAGCAAGGTGAAACCAAAGAAGAAAAACAAGAGCGTAATGGTATTCTTCATGAATTAATTTTTACGTTTCAATTGTTAATAGTTGTATGGATTTTTCATTTTGTTATGGTTTTAAATTCTTGATTGTTTCAATTCTATAGTCCGAAAATAATGTGGGAAACCGTTACTTAAAATAATTCTATACAGACCTTTAAAATGTATAGATGAACCAGAAAAATGTCTCTATAAATGATATTTGATGGTTAAAAACCCATATCGAGGCTGTACATAATATTCCGATGTGCTCGAAAAAGCCTCGTTATATTTATTTTGATTTATGGAGCCTGTATTAAGAATGTTTTTAACGCCGATCCTGTATTCCCATTTACTGTCTTTTTTTTTATAGTATAGGTCTACATTTAAAAATGAATACCTGTTCAGGGTTTGTTCTTTGTCAGAATAGTTGTAGAAACTGTAGTCGGATGTAAAAGAAAAGTCCTTTAAAAACACGGTCTCTAATTTTACAAAGGGTTTGTCAGTATAAAAGGTGTTTTTAGCATCTGAATTTGTAAAGTCACTTATAGAACGTTGGTAACCCAATTCAAAATTTGGTCCTTTTTTAAAATTTGTTAGAACACTGGCCTTGTAACGTTGGGTCAATGATTCGGAAGACGTTATTTCATCATCTACTACATTAAAATTGTTTAGCCAAGAGACATTGGCATTTAAGGCCACTTTATATTTACCAAAAGTTCTATCCCATCGTGCAAAACCTGTTAGACTCTCATCTGTTAAGGTAGAATTAATCGACGTGGAAACGGAATTGATACCTTGATAAAGAATACTGTTTTTTATTGGATCGTTCATTTTCGTATAACTCAACGATGCCAATACATTGGTATAGTTGAATAAACTAAAGCTGCTATAATTTAAGTTGAAGGTGTCGTATAACCCATTTTTTATTTCGCTGTTGCCTTGAAATAAGGAGTTGTAATTATTAAAGACATAGCCTTGAGCAACACTATTAATATCAGGATATTCCACGGATTTTGCATAGTTGAATCGCAAACTCTCCGACTTCTTAAACTGTACATTAGCATAAAAATTTGGTAATACTTTGGTTTGAGAGTCTTCGTATGAATCGCTCAACTGCTCGTTACTATAGGAATAGGCATGTAGATTTATACCTGGTGCAAATGTGAATTTACCTGTAACAAACTTATACTTTACCCCTGCGTAAATGTCCGTAAAGTTTGATGTAACATCATTGGCATACGAATCTTCTGAAAAGTTGTTGGTAGTACCCTCATCCAAGGTTTGGAAAATTGAAGAGTCAAAATGTTGTTTACTATAGGTGCCGCCGATAACAAAGTTCAAATTACTTTTGTTATTCAGTACATTAAAATAATTCACTTTCGCATCAAATTTATTGGTATTGATTGTTTTGTCTTGATTTATACCATAATCTTCTTGATCTGTATCATATGGGAAAACTGTTGAAAAGGGCAAAACCAATGCATTTGGATTCTCTCCCAAACCTAAAAATGTTGCATTGTAAAACGGATTTTCTCGGGACCATAAATGTTGCGCTTCCGCCGAAAAAATATGGGTATCACTTAAAGTATAATATAGGTTTGCGTTCTGATTGACTGAAAACGGATTGTCTTCCCGAGTTTCGTTAATGGTATTGTTTACAGTTGATGTAGTTGAAGTAACTTCATTTTTCTCCTGTTGGTCTGATAATTTTAAAAAGACATCATAGTCTAATTGAAAATTGTTGTTCGGTTTATAGGATGCACTTAATTTGGCAAGCCCTAGGTTATTATCTTGAACTGAATTTGTTGTAGTTTCCTCTGTAAGGTCATCTAATACGTAGTCTTTTGTGGTTACCTCCTGAATATCCGATTTCGTACCGGAATAGATAAGAAATCCACTTAAGTCTAAATGCTTATTTGGCGAGAAACTAAAATTGGCCGCTCCGAATTTAGTGTCAATTTCATTTGCCATATTGTTTTGCAGTATGGAAAAACCAAGATTGTCTTCAGTTAGGTTCAGGGTTGTGCCCGTACCGCCGAGGTTTTTAAAACCGCCGGTAAACTTGAAATAATCCCGTCTTGTAAATGGTATCTCCCCAATATTGTTCACATCCGTTATTATGTTAAGGCTCTTTTCTGGACTGTAATAAAACAATTTTGGATGTACCAGATAACGACCGTCAGGTCCGCCACCAGCTGTAATATCGCCAAACCAAAAATTCTTTTTTCCCTCCTTTAGTTTTATGTTTATGGCAATACTGTCATCATTATTGGTTACACCTTTTAACTGGGTAACCTCGTTAAAGTTTTTAAGAACCTGAACTTTCTCGATAGCATCTGAGGGAATGTTTTCTACAGCCAATTTGGAGTCGCCATCAAAAAAATCTTTGTCTTCTACCATTACTTTTTTCACTCGCTTGCCCTCGACCTCAATTTCGCCATCGTCATTGATTTCGACACCCGGTAGTTTTTTTAGGATATCGCCCAATTTTTTTTCCGTGCCATTTTTGAATGAATCGGCATTGTATATTATGGTATCCCCTTTTACGCTCACAGGCATTTCGTAACTGATTACAACTTCATCTAGCTGATAATTATCTTCCGAAAGTGTAAAGTTCTTTTCTATGTTCTTAATCCCTTCAGGAACGACTAGAACCGCGCTGATAGTTTGATATCCGATAAAACTGACTTTAAGTGTATAACTGGCATTTGCTTCTAAAGTAAGTTGGTATTTTCCTGTACTACTGACCACCGAATAGGAGGCCAATTCGTTAGTTTCTTTCTCCAATGCAACTATATTGGAATATTCCAAAAGGTTGCCAATACTGTCCTTTACAAAACCTGTAACCGTAACTTCTTGGGAAAAACAATTCGCAAAGAAGAAAAGGAAAACTATATATACTAGCTGTTTCATTCCTTTATTGTTATTAGTTGCCTCTTCTTCCTATGCCGCCTCTTCCCCGACGGAAATTCTCCCGAATTTCTTTTGCTTTTTTTTCTACAAGGGCATCATATTTTTCTTGATTTATCTTTTTGCCCTTTTTAGGGGGATGAATTGACTGTGGTTCTTTATACAATTCAATTTTAGAACACAAAATCGTAGTGTTACCCGCATTTACCTCTAAAATAAGGCCCGGAAGACCATAGTACATTCCGGGGCCTTGGGGAACAGGAATATCCAGCGTGAACCAAGCCGTAACCACAATCATCTCATCAACTTTTCTTGGTTCCTTTTGATTATCATCTACCCTTTCTCCAGGTCTTAAATTCGTAGGTAAGCCTCTGTTTTTTAAAATGGAAGTTGCTTTGAAACAAGTATACTTTCCTATGGTTTTAATTTCATCCGTTATTTTCCAATCAATTGTTTGAAGCGTATCTTCTATTAGGAACAGTTTCCCGTATAAATCTGCCTGATTTTTATAGGTACTACTCTTATCGTCTTTGTATAGCTTTCCATTGTTTCCCTGATTTAGCATCATCTTCATCATTCCCAAGCGCTGGGCGATCATATCGTTGCCCCGATTCTCTTCTAATTTTTCCTCCTCAACATATATTGAACTATTCTTATCAAAGGATAGGACAAAGTTGTTGGTAGACATACTATTTATGCGCTCTTGAATCATTACTTTTTGGGCCTCGGGAATCTCTCTATTGCCAAAGTTCATTTTTACGGTATTCTTCACAACATAATGCGCCTTGCCATTAATGCTTTGTGCTGAAATGGCTACCGGTAGCAATAACACAAAAAGTGCTACTATTTTTATTGTATTTTTCATACTGCCGAGTTTTTGTTGTCTGATTCAATGTTTAAAGCTCAATAGGAATCCAAATTTCTATATCCGATTGCAACGCCTTTATTTGGTCCATATCAGGTTTCGCACCTCTGCCTCCAGGTCGTTTACCCATTCCTCCTGGTTTTCCGCCTCCTCTCATGCCTCCACCTCGCATAGCCCCTGATGGTCTTCCGCCAGCCGAAGTCATTCCGTTAATTGTATTGGGTCTTTTCATTCCTTGGATTGAAAGCCCTATAGATTTTGTTTCTGATTGTGATTGGACATAAGAAAGCGGCACTTTTAAAGTATAGGATAATCCCTCTGGGGATATTTTATGGTCTACAGAAATACGTTCATTATTTAATTCCTTATTAATGATTCTTTCCTCTTCATTTTCAATGATTTTGATGTCATTGCCTAACGAAGCCAGCATTTTTTGGAGGATTTCTTGTTGATTTCCATTTTCTCGCGTTTTTTTGATTTTTTCAATATCACGCGTCTGATTTTCTTTTGCTATGGGATATTCTACAGATAAGTGCTTGTTCTTTTTTCCTTCATCATCAAAGAAAATAGTTACACCATTTCTCATCATTTTTAACTGTGTTATCTTATCCTGAGTATTTATTGTAACATACAGGTGCGAGTTGTCTTTAGTAATAGTATACCCTAACTTATTATCCTTGTCAATTACTGTGCTTATTGATTGTTTAGTTTGGTCATAGGATGTTACAGGATATGCAGTTTGTTTACTACTACCACAGGAAATCAGTAAAAGATTAATAATAATGCTTGATAGGAATGTTGTTTTTTTGCTCATTTTTAATATTTAACATCAAATGTATGAGCAACTTAAAACAGAGAAAAAAAAGATATACCTACAAAAAAAAAGTATCGACAAACAAGGAATATGTATCGATACTTTTTTAAAGTTTAAAAGAGATTTATACTCCAAGTCTTTTTAGAACGACTTCTTTATAAGTTTCTCCAATAGGAATACATTTTATTATTATTTGGATGTATTGGTTTGTATGTTTAATGCTATTAGGTCTTTTCATTCCTTCAATGGAAATTCCTATCGATTTAGTATTAGATTGAGATGCTATATACGAAAGTGGTACTTTTAATGTATAAGAGAAGCCTTCAAGAGCTATTTTATGATCTACAGAGATATCTTCATTATTCAATTCTTTATTAATTATTCGCTCTTCTCCATCTTCAGTAATTCTAATATCAGTACCTAATGAAGCCATCATTTTTTGTAGCATTTCTTGGCGATTTCCATTTTCTCGCATTTTTTTTATTTTTTCAATATCAAGTGTCTGATTTTTTGTTGCTATGGGATATTGTACTGCTAAGTGTTTATTCTTTTTCCCTTCATTATCGGTCTCGTGTATGAGCAGTAGCGGGTTTTATTGCTACTATTTTTCGATAAGCAAGATATTTAAATAAACGCAATAGCGGTTTAAGTTTTCACTCAAACCGCTATTGTTTATACACCGTTTTAGGTGCAGTTATTGATACTATTTTTAGTTTGTTACACGCATCGGATTATCTAATGCTATAATTACAGGTTCTAAATCCCTTGGACCTGGCTGTGTGTAGTTTACGTTTGAAAATGGTGTTGTTC
>CAYSPL010000028.1:18941-42415 GCA_964432915.1 uncultured Maribacter sp. | reverse complement strand
ATGGTGCGGGCGGATAGATATAGGTATTCCGCACCATAAATTCTTTTAAAATATCGTTTTGTATGGTTCCTGATAACTGTTTTAAAGCAACGCCTTGTTCTTCTGCAGCTACAATATAAAAGGCCATTATCGGCAGTACGGCTCCGTTCATGGTCATGGAAACGGACATTTTATCCAACGGAATGCCATCAAACAAAATCTTCATATCCTCAACAGAATCAATGGCAACCCCAGCTTTTCCGACATCGCCATCCACGCGTTCATGATCACTGTCATATCCTCTATGAGTAGGTAAATCAAAAGCCACTGAAAGTCCTTTTTGACCTCCTTTTAAATTTCGTCTATAGAAGGCATTACTTTCCTCGGCAGTTGAAAATCCGGCATATTGGCGAATGGTCCATGGTCTTCGCACATACATGGTGGAATAGGGCCCGCGCAAATAAGGCGGAATACCTGCCACGAAATTCAAGTGCTTCGCTTCTACAATATCCTTTTCAGAGAAAGAGGGTTTGATGACGATTTTCTCCGCTGTTTCGTAGGTCTCACTTCGGTTACGCTCAGTGACTTCTGTCTTTGATCCTCCGTTTTCTGTCCTCAAATTAATATTTGAAACATCTCTCCTACTCATCTTCCAATCTTTTTTGTTCCATTTCCTCAGCGAGACGCTTCTCCAAAATAGGTTGTATCAATGTTTTTCTGCTTTTCGTTTTCAGAAAAGGATAGCACTCAATTGTTTCCTTCATTCGATCTTTTTCGTTCAGGTATTTATTGGTCCCCACCAAAATGGTGTTTCCTGAATTGAAATCATCCTGTTCCTTTGAGGCACTTTCTTGAATTTTTCTTTGGATGGTATGTGCTTTCAATTGTTTCAGAAATCCACCTGAACTTTCAATCGATTTGAAGAGTGCCAGCGCTTTTTCAGCCAGTTGCTGTGTAAGCGATTCAATATAATAGGCTCCGTCTGCAGCATTGGATACCTCATTGAAATAACTTTCATTTTTCAAAAGAAGCAATTGATTCAGGGCGATACGTTCAGCAAAGTCATTGTTCTTATGGTAAATGGTATCGTAAGGCATATTGCAAATCATATCAGCTCCACCTAAAATTGCTGACATACATTCAGTAGTGGTTCGCAACATATTGGTATTGTAATCGTAAATGGTTTTATTCCTTCTGGAAGGAATGGCCATGATGGTGCACGATTCAGCAATACCATACTCCCGTGCCAAAGAGCGCCATAGTACCCGTAAAGTCCGCAACTTTGCTATTTCGAAAAAGTAATTGCCACCAACCGCAACTTTAAAAGTGATAGTCTGGGATACCTTTTTATTTTGATCGAAATGGTTCAAATATTCATTGGCATGAGCCAAGCCATAAGCCAATTGCTGAACCATATTGGCACCTGCATTTTGAAATAAAGAGGTGTCCACACCGAGTAAATTTCCCTTTTCGTAATCAAGAATTTTGTTTAATTCTTCATGGTCTTTAGCAAGGTTGAAAAACCAATTGCCGCTGCGGGCTAGATTTCCGATGATATCAACATTCAAATGAACATTATCTGTAGCGCTTCCAGCAAAATCAAGAACGGACTTGACGTATTCCGACTTCAAAAACTGCAACTCGAGATAAACCGAATGTTGCGATAATTCTATCCCTTCCATCAATTCAGAAAAGACGATGTCTTCCGATGGAATTATAAGGTATAAGGCTTCCGCACCCTTTTGTAGAATGGCTTTGGCTCTTTGATTTCCTTCTTTTGGGTTTTTAACGTAGATGGACTGACCTATCGCCCATGTTGATGGATAAGTGATGCTGGCTAATTCGACGGTATCGTCTGCATGATAAAACGGTTTTACCTTAATGCCCTCAGGAGATTCCCAAATCAGGCTTTCGTTGTAGTCGGCCCCCTTGAGGTCAACCTGTATTTTCTGTTTCCATGCTTTTGCGGAAACCGGCGAAAACTCATCAAACAAAGGAATTTTGCTCATCAAATCAATCTATTACAAGGGAATGTTGCCATGTTTTTTCTTAGGCAAGGTAGCCACTTTGTTTTGAAGTGTTGTGAATACTTTTATCAATTTTCTTCTTGTGTTTTTAGGAAGAATTATTTCGTCAATAAAACCTCTTTCCGCAGCACTATATGGGTTGGCAAATAATTCAGCATACTCGGCCTCTTTTTCAGCCAACTTTGCTTTTGGATCTTTGGCCGCACCGATTTCTTTTCTAAAGATGATTTCACTGGCTCCTTTTGCACCCATTACCGCAATTTCAGCACCTGGCCATGCGTAATTCATATCGGCTCCAATATGTTTTGAATTCATCACATCATAAGCACCACCATAGGCTTTTCTTGTAATTACAGTTACTTTGGGCACCGTGGCTTCACTCAAGGCATACAACAATTTGGCTCCATTGGTTATGATCCCGTTCCATTCTTGGTCCGTGCCCGGCAAGAATCCGGGTACATCAACCAAAACCAAAAGTGGAATATTGAAACAGTCACAGAATCTTGTAAAACGGGCGGCTTTCTTCGAGCTATCCACATCCAAGACGCCTGCCAAGCTAATGGGTTGATTAGCGACAATTCCGATACTTTTTCCGCCCAGACGTGCAAAACCCACCACGATATTATCCGCATAATCTTTATGGATTTCAAAAAAGGTGTCTTTATCGATAATTCCCTCAATTACACGGCGCATATCATAGGGTTGATTGGCATTCTCAGGAACGATGCTTTCAAGTTCCTCTCTTGTCTCATCCTTCAATTCAAACGGAATATCGGTTGGCCTATCTTCACAATTTTGGGGCATATAGCTTACCATTTGCTTTATTTGATCGATACATTGTAAATCGTTCGCGGCCGTCAAATGGGTTATCCCTGATTTTGTGGCATGTGTTGAAGCTCCACCCAATTCTTCGGAAGTCACTACTTCATTGGTCACGGTTTTCACAACATTGGGGCCAGTCACGAACATATAGCTCGAACCTTCGACCATGAGTGTGAAATCTGTCATCGCTGGGGAATAAACCGCACCACCTGCACAAGGACCCATAATGGCAGATATTTGAGGTATGACTCCTGATGCCATCACGTTTCTATGAAAAATATCAGCATAGCCCCCCAATGAACGAACACCTTCTTGAATGCGGGCACCGCCACTATCATTCAATCCAATTACTGGCACGCCAATTTTCATGGCCAAATCCATGACCTTGCAAATTTTTTCAGCATGGGTTTCAGAAAGGGCACCCCCGAAAACAGTGAAGTCTTGGGCAAAAACGCAGACTTGTCTTCCATTGATAGTTCCGTATCCGGTTACTACGCCATCGCCATAAAAAACTTGTTTTTCCATGCCAAAGTCTTTGGTACGATGTGTTACCAAAGCACCCATTTCTTCAAAAGAACCCTCATCCAATAAAAAATGCACGCGTTCTCGCGCAGTCAATTTTCCTTTTGCATGTTGCTTTTCAATACGCTTTTCGCCACCCCCTAATTGGGCAAGTGCCAATTTTTCCGCAAGTATCTGTTTTTTATCTTTCATTTATTCGTTTAAATATGGGTGGAAACTTGAATTGATTTTTTCGGGAATTATCGCCTGTTTTTTTGCCAATTCATAGAAACCGTAGCTGGGGTTTTCAAGGTTTTTTGATGTTCCAGGTATAATTTTAAGCCTACCGCGGCCGCTATTTTTCGTTCGTTTGCATGATCTTTTTCCAATTCTTCTGGCGAATAATGATTCTTGACAAAATGAGTGTCAAAATTACCGGAAGTAAAGGCCTCATGCTCACAAACGAATTTTCCGAAAGAAAGGGTAGTGGCAACGCCTTCAACCTTATAATTATCAATCGCTTTTATCATCAATTGAATTGCCTCGGCTCTGTTCTTTCCGTAAGTAATCAGTTTTGAAATCATGGGATCATAGTAAATCGGCACTTCCATACCCTCCTCAAAACCATCATCCACGCGAATGCCCTCTCCTGCGGGAGTTTTATAGGTGGAGAGTGTGCCTATACTGGGCATGAAATTCTGAAGAGGATCTTCTGCATATACCCTAACCTCAAGGGCATGGCCTTTAATGGTCAAATCGTCTTGGGTGAATTCCAACTTTTCGCCCCGTGCCACTTTTATTTGTTGCTCAACGAGATCTACACCTGCTATTAGTTCTGAAACAGGGTGCTCCACTTGAAGACGGGTATTCATTTCAAGAAAGTAGAAATTCTTGTTTTCATCCAACAAAAATTCAACTGTTCCAGCACCAACATAATCACAAGCCTTTGCCACTTTGATTGCGGCTTCGCCCATGGCGTTTCTTATCGCTGGTGTCAAGACCACAGATGGGGCTTCTTCTACCACTTTTTGATGACGCCTTTGCACACTGCATTCACGCTCAAAAAGATGAACTATAGTACCATGTGTATCGGCCAAAACTTGAATTTCAATGTGTCTGGGAGAACCCACATACTTTTCTATGAAAACGGCACCATCACCAAAGGCAGCTTTCGCTTCACTTATGGCCCTATCCATTTGCTCTGGCAGGTCTTTTGATTTTTCAACAACGCGCATACCTTTACCACCACCGCCGGCGGCAGCCTTGATTAAAATCGGAAAACCAATTTCTTGGGCAATCTTTTTAGCTAATGCAACATCGGTAATTGCTTCTTCAATGCCTGGCACCATAGGGATGTTATAATCACGAACGGCTTCTTTGGCAGCCAATTTATTACCCATGACCTCAATGGCATGGGGTTTCGGGCCGATAAACGTAATGCCAGCATCTTCAACCATTTGGGCAAATACCGCATTTTCACTCAGAAAACCATAACCCGGATGAATTCCTTCAGAACCGGTTGACTTGGCCGCGGCAATGACTTTTTCCATGACAAGATATGATTCAGAGGAGGGCGCGGGTCCTAATAAAACGGCTTCATCAGCAAACTTTACATGGGGCGAATGCCTATCAACCTCAGAATATACAGCCACGGTTTTGATGCCCATTTTTCGAGCTGTTTTCATTACACGAAGGGCAATCTCACCTCTATTGGCAACTAGTATTTTTCGCATTTATGCTGAATTTATTTCAGTATCGATTTCAACTTTATTTTTCATTCCCATAATCTGTTGACTGAGCTTACCCTGCCCGCGGGCAGGCAGGGTCAAAGCCACCTTATTCCATTTCCATGATCAACTGACCTTTTTCAACGGCATCCTCTTTTTTTACTTCGATAGCTTTCACAACTCCGTCTCCTTGTGCAAGAATAATGTTTTCCATTTTCATTGCAGATAATACCACAAGCGGTGTTCCCTCAGTTATTTCCTGCCCTTCTTTTACCAGAATATCAACAATCAATCCGGGCATTGGGGCTTTGATGGAATTGACTTTCTGTGAGCTTACGGCCAACAATCCCATTTTCTTAACCTGAAGATCATGTTCATCCTCAATTTTTAGGTCATATGAGTTGCCATTTACTGATACGGTCAATGTTTTATTCAAATAATCGGATTGGAGTACGCTGACCTGATATGCCTGATTTTCATGCAGAACATGCAAATCACTTTCATTGATGGTAACACTGTCTAGTGCCTCAACATCACTTTTTTTGACAAGTATTTCCTCTTCATTTATAGTAATCAAGTAGTGGGTCATAAGAGATAAATGAAATTGAAGTACTAAAAGTATTAAAATGATAGGTCTTATTGCTTAAAGACACCTAGAACTTTATCCACTGAAACCAGGTGCTTTTTTTAACCCCCATATTTAGCTAGCTTTAGCATCAAATGAAATACATGAGATTCACAAACAAACTTTTAAGCCTTTTCATTTTTACGATCACCATGGCTTGTCAAACCAATGAGGTGCTTTTTGAAGATGCCTTGTGCATTGAAAACATCACTACTATCGATCCGACTGATGGATTGAAAGAAAATCAAACGGTTGTTTTAAAGGATGGAAAAATCATCAAGATTGATAATAGTACAGCTCTAAAATTATCCTCAGAAAATAAAATCATTCACGGAAAGGGGAAGTTTTTGATTCCCGGTTTGTGGGATGCCCACGTACATTTCGCTTATATTGAAGCACTCGCCCCTGAAATGTTCGATTTATTTCTTTCCCACGGAATAACCAGCGTGCGTGATACAGGTGGAAAAGTTGATTTTGTAAAGCAATGGAAAGATAAGGCACTGGCCAACCCAACTGAGGCACCAAGGGTAATGATGGCAGGACCCTTACTTGACGGAGAACCCAATGTATATGACGGCAGTGATGCTGCGCATCCTGAATTGTCAGTAGGCCTAAGTACCATTGAAGATGTGGCAATTCAAATAAATGGGTTGGTCAATAAAAATGTTGATTTGCTCAAGGCCTACGAAATGTTGACTCATGAGCAATTTGAGAAAATCATTGAATTGGCAAAAGAAAATGGGTTAAAAGTAACAGGACACATTCCTTTGAGTATGGACGCCATCAGCGCCTCGAACTTAGGCTTGAACAGTATCGAACATATGCGGAATTTGGAAATTTCTTGTGCCTCAAATGCAAACGAATTATGGCAACAGCGAAAAGAAATGTTGAAAAACAAAAATAATTTGTCGGGTGGCAATTTGCGTTCTTCAATTCATTTGGCGCAACGTGAGGTTGCCATTAATAATTATGACGATGGCAGAGCTGATGAGGTGCTTTCAGTTTTAAGGAAAAATGATACATGGCAGATTCCCACTCAGGCATTAAATACTATTTATACAAGAAAGTATTATGAAAGGGCTGATTGGCAAAAAAGCTATTCCTTATTGCCCGATTCAATTGCCAAGGAATGGATGGCTCGTTCAAAAGAGCTCGAAGATTATGAGGTGCCAAAAGCGAAAGAGGCATGGAGCCAATGGAATTATATGATGGTCAAGAAAATTCATGATGCTGAAATACCCATTATGGCGGGTACTGATACCCCTATCGCTCTTTTGACTCCAGGTTTAAGTCTTCATGAAGAACTTACCGTGCTTGTTGAAGAAATAGGTTTATCTAATTTGAATGCTTTGAAAACTGCAACCTACAATCCCGCAAAATATTTCAATATGGAAGTTGAATTGGGTTCCATTAAAGAAGGAATGTGGGCTGATTTGGTCATCTTAAATGCCAATCCGTTAGAGAATATTCAAAACACCAAGAGTATAAACACCGTTATCAAAGAAGGAGTGATCTATACGAAGGATAAATAGGGGTAAACTTTCATTTCAGTTTTTAGTATAATTTTAGGTATGGTCAACTACCCGGATTTTGTTTTTCTAAACGGAACTATTGTTCCACACCAAGATGCAAAAATATCAGTGTTTGATAGGGGCTTTATTTTTGGCGATGGGGTTTATGAGGCAATGGTCAAAATAAACGGACAGTTTTTTTATGGAGATGCGCACTTGGGAAGATTGGCCAGCAGTCTTCAAAAAATCAATATCCATTTTGATATTTCGGGGCTACCAAAAGATATTGATCGCTTGTTGGCGGCAAGTGATTTGGAAAATCAGGACTGCCTACTCTATATTCAGATTTCTAGGGGAGTGGCACCAAGAAAGCATGGGTATCCTGATGGTGCCATGCCGACGGTAATGATGTATGCCTTACCATATAAACTACCCGAAATCAACAATAAGCACATGGCCGTTGTTACCACTCCTGATTTTCGCTGGCACCGTTGTGATATCAAAATGACCTCGCTTTTAGGCAATATCATGGTCAATCAATTTGCCATGGAAAATGATGCTTATGAAGCCATTTTGGTACGCAATGGGGTCATTACGGAAGCCTCACACAGCAACATTTTTTTTGTCAAAAACCAGGTAGTTTATACACACCCGGCAAATGAATTGATTTTAAACGGAATTTCTAGACAAGTGGTTGTAGCTCTTTGCCATCAAATGGATTTAAATATCATCGAGGAAGGTATTAAACAGGATGATATTACCCGTATGGATGAGGCTTTTTTGACGGGAACCACCACGCAGGTGGCGGCGATTCAAAGAATTGATGCGCACTATTATTTCAAAGATGCGATTGGGCCTATAACCCGCAAGCTACAGGAAGCTTTTTTAGAATTGAAAAACCAAGAGAACGAGACTAAAATCATTATTTAAAAAAGTACCACTAATTTAAAACAGTACTACTAGTTGTACTCGTCTGCGGATGTGTAGAACAAGAGAAATATAATGCGATCATTAAAAACGGAATGCTCTATGATCGCTCGGGTAAAGAAGGTGTCATCACTGATTTGGGTATCTGTGGTGAATTGATACAAAAGATTGGGAGCTTGGATGGTGCCAATGCCCAAAGAATCATTTATTGAAAAAAACTGTATTTGAAGTTTCTTATCAATATCCTGAGGGAATTCAATATGTTTTGGTAAACGGGCAACTAGCCATTGATAAGGGTGTTTTTCAAAATGTTTTGGCGGGCAAGGTAATACGAAAGAGCATGAATTAAAAAACCTGTATTTTGATTCTTGACATTACGAAGGCGCTTCTATTTTTTCCTCGATGAATTTCTTCATGTACTCCATATGATCCATGGCTTTTTGGGTAAAATGAAAAAGACTCAGGCCGCGATCTAAGTTTTGATTTTCATAAGTCACTTTGTAATATATGTTATTGTTTAGATAATCGGTCAGGGCTCGAATACCATGAAGAAAAGGCATGAGAATGGCCCCATATGGCAATGATTTCAATTCTTCATTGGTTAAAAAGGAGTTGTTTGTAGCAAGTCCCATTATGAAGGCCTCAAAGAGATTTTTGTCAAAAGTGATTTTGTCATGGTCTTGTTCATCTTCGGCCGCAGTGTTGGCGATTGTTCTAACGGCATCGCCAAAGTCATACAAAAAATAGCCGGGCATAAGGGTGTCTAAATCGATAAGGCAAAGTGCTTTATTGCTCTCCTTAGAAAACAAGATGTTGTTCAATTTGGTATCATTGTGACATATGCGTTTCGGTAATTGACTGATGTCATTAACCTCTAATTTGGTGAGCATTTCCTGGGCAAAGCTTATGGCCTCTTGAGCTATTTCTTTTTTCTCAGTTGATGCCTTGGCCAAGGCCGCTAAAAACTGCATTTTGCGAAGCTCTAAATTATGGAATTTAGGAATGGTATCTCGATAGTGCTCTAAGGGTTCCTTGGCCAATAAGGTGTGAAAAAGCCCTACTATTCTTCCGGCTTCAAATGCAATTTCAAAATTAGTTGTGGTGTTGTACGTGGTGCTTTCAGATATAAAGCTCATTACGCGCCAATACCCGGTTGCGTCTGACAAATAAGATTTGCCCTTGACAGAAGGAATGATTTTTATCTGCGAATAAGTTTCCGCTTTCAAACTTTTTAGAGCCTTATGAACGTTGGTCATAAGACGCTCCACATTTTCAAAAACCGTGTGATTTATGCGTTGCAGAACATATTTCGGATGCCCATTTTCAGATAAACTATAGGTGTCATTGATGTACCCTATATCCAAGGTGGTTATGTCAAAGTTCTTATGGCCCAATTTAAAATGGGTAAGGATACGCTTCAGATCGGTTTTTGAATGTATCCCCATAAGAAAGCTATTTCCACAAAGGTGTTGGGTATTTTCCGTTATCGGTTTTTTCTTGCAGACTGGCTACAGCAACCTCGCGATCACTGGCATAGGTCACGCCAAACCATTGGTCTTGCGAGGGAACTACCTTCACCTTGACCAAACCTTGTTGCATCAAGTTTTGAATGGTGTTGGGTATATACAATTCACTGTTTTTAATTAAATTGTCATCTTGTAGAAACTCGCGAAACTCTTCTTCAATGATATCGAAAATAGGTGGCCTGCAGATCCAGAAATTCATACTTGCCAATTCATCACCAGTGAACTCAAGCCCGGAATCTTCATCAATAATTTTGGCTTCTTGTTGTACTATTTTTAGGCGTTCATCAACCGAAACCAAGTTGGCCCCATCGGTTTTACAAACGCCTCTTGAAACTGAGCCATGTTCAGACAAGGTATCTTTTAAGGTATAACCCACCAATGCATATTGATCATCTTCAGGATGGTTTTTGATGAACTTGGCGGCATTGGCATAGGCCGATTGCCCATAAAAGTCATCAGCATTGATTACACAGAATGGACTTTCAATTACATTTCTGGCGGTCCAAACGGCATGTGCTGTTCCCCAAGGTTTTGGACGCTCGCCTGAAAAGCTAACCCCAAAAGGTAAATCAGTGATTTCCTGAGCTAAAACATCAAGTTTCACATTTTCAGGAAGTCGTGGTGTTAAATGATCCTCCAAAAAAGAAACATTGTCTTTTTTGGTAATCACGACAATATGATCGAATCCGTTTTGAACCGCATCATACATTGCAAATTCCATAAGAAATTCCCCGTCAGGGCCTAAATCATCAAATTGTTTTAGTTTGCCGTAACGGCTACCGCTACCAGCGGCCATAAGAAGTAAAGTCATTTTTGCATGTTTTCGATGCACAAAAGTAAGGGTTTCATTCAAAATTTGTAGTGGTGCAGATTATACTTTTACATTAATTTCATTGAATTGGAATCATCGTCAGCAGCCTTCTTTTGAATAACTTTTATTGGCCCGAAAAGCTATTTTGACCGCACCAAGACATTGTCTTGCCTATTGAAAAGACGTTATTCAAAAAACCTTTACTATATTTGCAACGTTGTGTTGTGACCCGATACCTTATTTCATAAGGTTAGGGCCAATGAAAGGCTTTCCAAGTTGGAGGGCTTTTTTTTATGAAGGATGATGAGCCGTAAAGACTACTAGCAAATTCAATTTGTTTTGCTAAGAGGAGAATTGCGTCGAATATGCTTCGCCTTTCTTTCTTGTTTCAGTTCTTCTTGAAGAAGCTGCCACTTTCGTTTGGCTCGTTGCGCTTTTGAAACTTTATTCAGGTCGAGGGTTCTGCTCATGGTTTCAATTGGTGTTTCGTTAGTTTGATTCTAGCATGCTAAAGGTAATTCGACTGGGCAAATTGATAAATTTTAATCGTTTATCAGACAAAATCAGTCGATAAGGTGTTGAATTAATGGCTTATTTCCCCGCTACAATATTTAAATATTTGAGACATAAATGTTGTATTTTTATGTTGAAAAATCAGTTAAAAAATTATGCCATTATACCATAAATTGGGTAAAATTCCCCCGAAGCGACATACAATTTACAAAAAAGAAGATGGCACCTTACACTATGAGCAATTATTCGGCACCATCGGTTTTGACGGTATGTCTTCGTTGATGTATCATCTCTATCGCCCCACTCAGGTAAAGGAGGTCGGTAAAACCCTTGATATTGCTCCAAGGGCTGCTGAAGAATTCAATATTAAGTCACGTTTACTGAAAGGTTTTGAGATTGAACCAGAGGATGATTTTTTGGATAGTAGAAAGACCATCTTGTTCAATTCTGATGTTCATGTGGGCTTGGCTGCACCAAGAAAGTCTATTACCAATTATTTCTACAAGAATACTGATGCAGATGAACTTTTGTTCATTCACAAGGGTTCTGGGACTTTAAAAACCATGCTTGGGGAAATTCCTTTTGAATATGGTGATTATTTGGTCATACCCAGGGGAATGATTTATCAGATTAAATTTGATTCTGACGATAACCGTTTGCTGGTCACCGAAAGCTACCATCCTATTTATACTCCTAAGAGATATCGTAATTGGTTTGGACAACATCTAGAACATTCGCCTTTTTGTGAGCGTGATTTTAAATTACCACAAAATTTACAAACACATGATGAAAAGGGAGAATTTCTCATGAAAGTTAAGAAACAAGGGCAGTTGCATCATTTGATCTATGCCACGCATCCTTTTGATGTTGTTGGGTGGGATGGTTACAATTTTCCCTATGGCTTTTCAATTCACAATTTCGAACCCATCACGGGTCGCGTGCATCAACCACCGCCAGTGCACCAGACTTTTGAGACCGGTGCTTTTGTGATTTGTTCTTTTTGCCCAAGATTGTATGATTATCACCCGGAGTCGATACCGGCCCCCTATAATCACTCAAACATTGATTCTGATGAGGTTTTGTATTATGTAGACGGAGATTTCATGAGCCGAAAAGGAGTTGATGAAGGCTATATTTCTTTACACCCAGCTGGTATACCTCATGGCCCGCACCCCGGAACTTACGAAGCTAGCATTGGTAAAAAGGAAACCAAAGAACTGGCCGTGATGATCGATACTTTCAAACCGTTGAAACTTACAAAAGCTGCGATGGGCATTGATGATGGTAAATATTACCAGTCTTGGTTGGAATAATTAGAGTGAATGTATCACAAAATGAATCAGACTAGCGGCAAGTTTAGCGGTTTGATTGTCAATATCGTATTTCGGGTTCATTTCCGCTATATCCAAACTCAATAACTTTTGTGAGTCAATAATCATCTGAAGGGTCTCTAAAACCATATCTGGCGAAAAGCCCATTGGCGACGGTGCGCTTACCCCTGGGGCATAGGCAGAGGAAAATCCGTCAAGGTCAATGGTCACATAAACATGGTCCACAACACCAATAAATTCTGAAACCTTGCTTACCACCTCTTTTGCATGCTGTAGTTTGAACTTGGTATGTTCAATGTAGTGTACTCCTAAATCAGTAGCGGTCTGAAATAAGGTTTTGTCATTGGCATCTTTTCGAATACCTAAACATAGGTAGTTAAAGTATTGACCTCTTTTTTTACAATCTTGGCTAATCTGGAAAAATGGAGTTCCTGAATTATTGCCATTTTCATTGGAACGCAAGTCAAAATGCGCATCAAAATTGATAACACCAATAGTATCGTCTGCGCTTAGATGTTTTTTTAAACCATTATAATGTCCATAAGCAATGTCATGTCCACCACCTATTATAATTGGAAAAGTATCTTGGGCTAAAAGGACAGTGACTTTTTCTGATAGCCTGTTCTGGGTGTCTTCCAAATCGCCATTGAAACAATGAATTGAACCAAAATCAAAGAGTTCGGTTTTATCTTCAAGGTGGTTGGGCATTTTGGCAAGTTGGTTGCGAATGGCATCTGGCCCGGCCATGGCCCCTTTTCTTCCTTGATTTCTTTTCACACCTTCATCACAAGCATAGCCCAATAGGGCAAAACTCTTTTTAGCAGTAATTGCAGTGGCTTCAATATGGACCAATTGTACCTTCTCATGCAAGTAAAGTTGTTGGCCTGATTTTCGGCCTGTCCATAACTCAGGATTTGTCTCTTGATAAGCGTTCATGAATTAATCAAATAAATAATCTAACAATTCGTCTTCCACTAAATTAGGTAAAGTTACCTGCAGTTCAGGTGTGCGCCGTATTTCTCTTTCAATGGCGAACCGGGCCTCTTTGTTTCTGGCCCAACTTCTTCTGGCAATACCATTGTTGACATCGAAGAAAAGCATTTTTCTAAGCCGTTTATTAGCTTCCTCCGAGCCATCCAAAACCATTCCGAAGCCACCGTTCATCACTTCGCCCCAGCCAACACCACCACCATTATGAATGGAAACCCACGTCGCCCCTCTAAAACTATCACCAATAACATTTTGAATGGCCATATCAGCCGTAAATTTGCTGCCATCATATATATTACTGGTTTCTCTGAAAGGTGAATCTGTACCGCTGACATCATGATGATCTCTACCAAGAACAATGGGTGCGGAAATTACTCCAATGGCAATGGCTTGATTGAATGCTTCTGCAATTTTCATTCTGCCTTCAGCATCTGCATAGAGAATTCGGGCTTGAGAGCCTACCACTAATTTGTTGTTGTCGGCCTCATGAATCCAAGTAATATTGTCTTGCAACTGTTGCTGAATTTCCTCAGGAGCGGTTTTTTTGATTTCGTTAATTACCTCAAGGGCAATAGCATCCGTTTTTTGCAAATCTTCAGGTTTTCCGGAAGTGCACACCCAACGGAATGGCCCAAAACCGTAGTCAAAACACATGGGCCCGAGAATATCTTGCACATAAGATGGGTAGGCCCAACCCCCGACCCCTTCCTCAGGGGAAGGAGAGGAAATGAATTCTCCATTCGAATTTTTGTAAATCTTCGCTCCCGCTCTTGAAGCCTCTAGTAAAAAGGCATTACCATAGTCAAAGAAATAGGTTCCTTTTGAGCTGTGTTTGTTGATGGCTGAAGCTTGTCTTCGTAATGATTCTTGAACTTTTTCTTTAAATGTTTCGGGATCTGAACTCATCAGTTGATTTGACTCTTCAAAGGTCAATCCGATAGGATAATAACCTCCAGCCCACGGATTGTGCAAAGAGGTTTGGTCTGATCCCAGATGTATGAATATATTTTCACTGTCAAAACGCTCCCAGACTTCAACCACATTTCCGATAAAGGCCAGTGACACCACTTCCTGATTTTCCTTGGCTCTCTTTACCCTTGCCACAAGTGTTTCAATATCATCAATAAGCCCATCGACCCAACCTTGCTCATGTCTTTTTCTTGCTGCCGCAGGATTTACCTCTGCGCAAATAGTGATGCAACCGGCAATATTTCCGGCCTTAGGTTGCGCCCCGCTCATTCCCCCTAAACCCGCTGTCAGGAAAATTTTACCGGCAGGGGTGTCATCCTTTTTTAAAACCTTTCGAAAAGCATTCATAACGGTAATTGCCGTGCCATGAACGATACCTTGCGGACCAATATACATGTATGATCCTGCAGTCATTTGACCGTATTGCGTCACGCCCAAAGCATTGAATTTTTCCCAGTCATCGGGTTTGGAATAATTGGGAATCATCATACCGTTGGTAACCACAACTCTCGGAGCCTCTTTGCTTGAAGGAAACAACCCCATTGGATGCCCTGAATACACGTGTAAAGTCTGTTCTTCGGTCATGTTGGCCAAGTATTGCATAGTCAAGAGATACTGTGCCCAATTTTGAAACACGGCCCCGTTACCGCCATAGGTAATGAGTTCTTCAGGATGTTGCGCCACGGCCGGATCTAGATTGTTCTGGATCATCAACATGATTGCCGCCGCTTGCCGGGTTTTACACGGATAAGCATCTATAGGTCGGGCATACATGTCATAATCTGGTTTGAAGCGGTACATATAGATTCGACCATAGGTCTTCAATTCCTCGGCAAATTCCCTGGAAAGTTCTTTGTGCCAATCTTGTGGAAAATAGCGAAGGGCATTGCGAATGGCCAATTTTTTCTCCTCCAGAGTCAAAATATCTTTTCGTTTTGGGGCATGATTTACATGAACACTGTACTCCCTTTTTGAGGGAAGTTGGTCAGGAATACCCTGTACTATTTGTTGTTTGAAATCTAATTTCATTATTTTTATTTAGCTCCCCTCCTCAGATGAGGAGGGGAATGAATTTCATTTGAGTTTATTTTGAACTCAAATGGAAGAAAGGGGAGGTTGATTATCATTTTTTATTCAATCCCTCCCCCTCGATTTCATCGAGGTACCTCCCTTTATCTAAGGGAGGAGCCATTGATTTTATGATTATTACACTTCTAACTTTACAGTATCGTTTTTTAACATTTAATCCCTCCCACTCGATTTCATCGAGGTATCTTCCCTATAGCTTCGCCGCTGCTCAGTGCATACCACAGGCGGTAGCCGTCCTAAATTTGACTTCCTACTTTGTTATGCCTATTTCTAATTTTCATTTGTGTTTATCAAAAACCAATTCCCCATTTTTCCACACCATACAGGGTTTGAAATTACCTTGGTTGTATAAAATTTCTTGATAGTTATCGGTATGAAAACCAATAAAATCAGCTTTTTTGCCTTCCGCCAACTGACCTCTATCACGCAAATTCAAGGCTGCCGCAGCCCTGAAGGTAATGCCTGCTAAAACCTCGGCATTGGAGAGTTTTTCAAAAGTTCCGAGAATAGCGGCTTGGGTCAATAAATCACCCATGGGAGCTGAACCTGGGTTATGGTCACTGGCAATTGCCAAAGCACCACCGGCATCCAATATTTTTCGAGCGGGAGTGAAAGCACAACCTAATCCAATTGAAGCTCCGGGTAGGGCAGTGGCAATCACATTGCTTTTGGCCAATAAATCAACTTCCTTTTGAGTGCTGGCCTCTAAATGATCGGCACTAACGGCATCAAAATCAGCAGCCACTTGACTTCCTGATGTCGAAAATTGGTCGGCATGCACGGTAATGTCAAAACCCATTGCTTTTGCTTTTTCAAAATAGGGTTTTATCTGTTTGGCGGAAAATGCACTTTCTTCGATAAAGGCATCCACACGATTTGTGAGTTTTTCATCCTTAAGAATTGGAAATAGCTTTTCCCTGATTTCCGATAGGTACTGCTCTTGATTTCCATCATAATCCTTGGGAAGCATATGGGCGGCCAAGCAGGTTGTGATCAAATCGGCAGAAACCATTGAATTTGTTTCGACTATGGCTCTGAGCATTTTTAATTCTTCGTTTACTGAAAGTCCGTAGCCACTTTTGACCTCAATAGTTGTTACCCCATTTTTCAAATGGCGGTTGGCCAATTTCGTGGTTCGTTTAATGAGTTCCTCTTTTGAGGCTTTTCGGGTTTGGGTAACGGTGTCCCAAATGCCACCTCCAGCCTTGGCGATTTCTAAATAGGATTTACCTGCATTGCGCATGGCATAATCATTGGCCCGTAAACCCCCGAAGCAAATATGGGTATGTGAATCAATTAGGCCGGGTAAACAGGTGTGATTACCTTTGAGTTCTAGAATTTGTATTCCTTCGGAATTTTTAGCCAGTTCGTTAAAGTTTCCAATGGCTTTTATTTTTCCATTTTCAGTCAGAATACCACCATCTTCAATAAGGGTAAGTTGATGATCTGCTATTGCTCCTTTCAAGGGAAGCCCTGACATAGGAATGATTTGTTTGAAAGGGCCGATTAGTTTTTTGATACTCATTATTATTTGTTTTACTTTCTTTTTCCATTGATGAAAAAGAAACAACCCGACCGAACGTACCGTTCAGGTGCGGGCGGGAATATCTAGACTCGCTTTTTCAATGCTTCGCATTGATATATTTCAATAGCTATCGAATTCCTTTTCAAAAGGAACTTCAAATTTCAGTTTCTTTTCTTTTTTGATGCGTTCTATCACTTCTAAGATAGTTTTATCTTTTATCATTTCAATTCCCTTTTCAATATCATCCGCAAATACCCTGTCTTGATCGGCAAAAGCGACTTTTTTGCGTATTTCTTTATGTATTTCATCCAAGAAGATTCCTGATTTCAAAGGTTTTCTGAATTCAAATGCCTGCGCTGCCGTCAATAATTCAACTGCTAAAATCTTTTCCACATTTTCAATGACCTGAAGTGCTTTTCTACCTCCAATGGACCCCATACTCACATGGTCTTCTTGACCCAAAGAAGTGGGAATACTATCAGCGCTTGATGGAAAACACAAACCTTTATTTTCACTCGCAAGCGCTGCCGTGGTATATTGCAAAATCATGTACCCAGAATTGATTCCGGTATCTTCCATGAGCAATTTGGGCACACCGGGGCTATTGCCCTCCAAGGCCAAATAAACACGACGATCAGAAATGTTGCCCAATTCTGAAGCAGCCAAGCAAGCATAATCGATTGCCAAGGCCAAAGGTTGTCCGTGAAAATTACCACCGCTGATGGTCAATTCATTGTCAATGATTACCGGATTATCGGTAACGGAATTCAATTCCACTTCGAGCAGTTCTTTTAAATGCAACCAAGTATTTCTTGAAGCACCATGCACCTGTGGAATACATCGCAACGAATATGGATCTTGCACGCGCTCACAATCAATATGATCTTCGAGAATTTCAGAACCCTTCAAAAGGCGTTTGACTCTTTTGGCAACATGAATGTTTCCTTTGTAAGGCCTCAGTGCATGCAGTTCATTGAAAAAAGGTTTCGCTGAGCCTTGGAGACCCTCAATCATCATGGCTCCAATGACATCGGCCTGTGAGAGACAAGATTGCAATTTTTCAATCACTTTGACGGCGTGAGCGGCAATGAACTGGGTGCCGTTGATGAGTGCGAGACCTTCCTTCGGACCCAATTCCAAAGGTTTCAAACCAAATTTTTTCAAGAATGTAGGGGCATCGAGAGTCTTCCCTTTATGAATTATTTTACCCAATCCGATAAGTGGCAGAAATAAATGTGACAAGGGGGCAAGATCGCCCGATGCCCCTACAGAACCTTGCGAAGGTACTATGGGAATGGCATCATTTTCTATATGCCAAATGATTCGATCTAGGGTGCTTGCCGCTATACCGGAGAAACCTTTGGCCAAAGATTGAACTTTTAGAATTAGCATCAATTTGGCGATTTCCGAATCGATGGGTTTTCCAACGCCCACGCTGTGACTCTTCAGAATATTGGTTTGTAGGATTGCGGTTTCCTCCTTTGAGATTTTAGTTGTGCATAAGGGCCCAAAACCCGTATTGATGCCATAAACCGGGTGGCCTTTGTTTACAATGCTCTGTACTATTTTCGCACTTGCTTTTACTTTCGCTCTCGCCTTGGAGGATAGTTTCAATTTGGTCTTTCCGTCAGCAATGGCTAATGAGATACCTGCAGTTAACCAGTCTTCCCCCAATTTAAATGTCGCAGGAATTGAATTCATGGATGATAATTTTGGACTTATAAAAATAGAGACTATCTTTAATAATTACCAATACTATTTACATTTATAATTAATAACCATGAGTTATCAATTAGAATTGCGACATTTTAAATATTTCATGGCGGTAGCGAAAGAATTGCACTATCGTAAAGCCGCAGAGCGATTATTCATATCACAACCCGGTTTAAGTCGACAGATCAAACAAATGGAGGAGATTCTTGACGCCCAGCTGTTCGTTAGAAGTAAAAAGAAAGTTTCATTGACCCCAGCTGGGGAATATTTGCGCGGGGAACTGGAATTCATTTTAAACCATCTTGAATTAACTAAAAAGCAATTGAAACTAATCAATGAAGGCAGTTCAGGAGAACTGCGTATCGGTTTTCTGGGTTCAGCCATGCAAAACGTGGTGCCTGATTTATTGGTAAAGCTTCGTGATGCATACCCCAATATCAAAACAAGTCTTGAAGAACTTTCAAATCATGCTCAGGTAGACGATGTTTTGAAAGACAAACTCGATTTGGGTTTTGTCCGTTTGGCTCGAGTTCCCAAAGAACTTGAGATCAAGGCCGTTTTTGAAGACACCTTTTCTGTGGTATTGCCCAAAGATCATCGTTTAAATCAGAAATCTTTTCGAGGTATGCAGCAGCTTAAAGATGAAAGTTTTGTCTTGTTTTCGCAAGATTATAGTCCCTTGTATTTTGACAAAGTCATGAGTATATGTGAAGATGAAGGATTCACACCCAGGGTATCGCACAAATCAGTTCATGCGCAGACCATTTTTACCTTGGTAGAGAATAATTTGGGCATTGCGATTATACCTACTTCATTACAATATGGTTTTGATATGAATGTAAAATTCATTGAGCTTCGCAAAATAAAGCAGCGTGCTCGTTTGTCGGTCATTTGGAAAAAAGACAATCGAAATCTAGTACTGAAACATGGAGTGGATTTGCTGCTTGGAACTTAAATTGAGCAAAGGGATAAATGTTTAGGTTTCAAGATTTATCTTTGAAATGGCATAACAAATTCCCGTCCTCACTGAAATGACATTAAAAGAACTTATTCATGATTTTTGATTTGATTAAAAGAAGACGATCTGTTTTTCCGGCGAGTTATATGGATAAACCGATTGCTAAAGAGACTATTGAAAAGATATTGGAAGCGGCAAATTGGGCACCCAATCATAGAAAAACGGAACCATGGCGTTTTAAGATTTTGCAAGGGGCATCACAAGAAAAACTGGGAAAGTTTCTGGCCGATAAATATCAAGAAATTGATGATAAGCCCAAGCAAATGAAAATCAAAAAATTGAAAGAAAATCCCCTAAAAGCGGGAGCTATAATTGCAATTTGCATGCAACGAGATTTAAATGAGTCGGTACCGGAATGGGAAGAAATCGCGGCAACGGCAATGGCTGTTCAAAACATGTGGCTGTGCTGCACGCAATTGGGTATTGGCAGTTATTGGAGTTCTCCTGGGCTCATAAAATACATGGATGATTTCTTTGAATTAAGCGAAGGCGAGCGATGCTTAGGCTTCTTTTATATGGGCTATTATGATATGGAACTTCCTGAGGTTACAAGACGACCTATTTCGGAAAAAGTGGTTTGGATGGATTAGGGTTTATTGGAAGAAAAACGGCAATAATCCTTCTTTATAATCCCAAGCCTTTCCGACAAACAATCCTGTAAAAATCACAGAGACCATGAACTTCATAAAAGTACCGGTCAGAAAACCCAAAAAAGACCCAAATGCCGCTTTTAAGGCCGTTTTGTTATCCGCTTTGTTCGAAAGTTCGCCCAAAAACGCACCCACAAACGGACCGATGATAATTCCGCCAGGAATAGGCGCAAGCAATCCTATAATAAGCCCAAGGGTTGTACCGACCATACCTGCCTTTGTTCCGCCAAATTTTTTGGTGCCTACCACAGGTATCACATAATCAAGGGCGAAAATGGCAAGGGCGACCACAGCGGTAATACCCAAAAACCACCAATCTTGTGGCACTGCTTTTGTCAAGTGCAATAATAACAGGCCAACCCAACTTACAGGTGGACCTGGCAAAACAGGCAGAAAACTGCCGATAATTCCGAGTAGACATACTAGAAATCCGAGTATCAAAAGTGCTATATCCATATACTATATTCCTCTCCCAATAGGAGAAATTGCAACTGTTTGACGAAGATACTACAGAATTGTTACAAGTTTATAACTAAAAAGTTAGTTTAAACTAATTATTTAGTTATATTTGTTGAACTAAAAATATAGTTGAATGAAACAATTGACAAAAGCAGAGGAAGAAGTAATGCAACAATTATGGCGTTTGCAAAAATGCAATGTGGCCTCAATTATTAAAGAATTACCTGAACCAAAACCGGCCTATAATACAGTTTCGACTATTGTTCGCATATTAGAGGACAAAGGTTTTGTTGGTCATGAAAAGGAGGGTAGAGGGTATTTGTATTTTCCACTCCTTAAAAAAGCAGACTATAGCAACCAATCAATCAATAAGTTGGTCGATGGTTATTTTCAAGGCTCTTTTAAGAGTATGGTTTCTTTTTTCATGAAGAAAAATGAGATGAGCCTTTCGGAATTAGAAGCTATTTTAAGCGATATTAAAAAAGATAAATCATGATACAGTATATCCTAGAATGCCTTGTTTTTCAGCTCGTGTTTCTTGTCATTTATGATTTGTTTTTAAAACGAGAAACCTTCTTTCAATGGAATCGTTTGTATTTGATAGCGACCTACTCGCTGTCATTAATTATTCCTTGGATCAAGATAGAGGCCATGAAAACCACCGTGCCCGAATCATTTCAGGCATATCCTGAGTTTTTATGGAACCTCGACAATACCTCGATTGTAGTAACGGAATCCACCGAACCAAGTTTTAACATTGCGTGGGAATACATGCTTTTGTTCGGCGGAATGTTCTTGGCGACCTTATTTTTCATTTACAAATTGAATCAAATCAAGAAACTAAAAAAGCAAGGCAAAAAGCAGACTTTTCAAGAGTTTACCCAGTACATCATTAACAATAGTAATGCGGCATTCTCATTTTTCAAGTCCATTTTTCTCGGCGATAAAGTACTTGAAAAAGAACACGAACGCATTGTGCAACATGAGTTGGTGCATATACGCCAAAGACATTCGTATGATTTGTTGTTTTTTGAAATGATGCGCATTGTGGGTTGGTTTAATCCCCTAGTTTATGTTTACCAGAGTCGTGTATCTGAATTACATGAGTACATAGCTGATGCCCAAGTGGCCAAAACCCATAAAAAAGAGCAGTATCAATTGCTGCTTTCTGAAGTATTTCAAACCCAAAATATATCATTCATCAATCAATTTTTTAAAAAATCATTAATCAAAAAACGAATCGTCATGTTAACCAAAGAAAAGTCTAAAAAAGTCTGGCAGTTGAAGTATTTGTTATTGTTGCCATTAGTTTTAAGCATGCTGGCCTATACCTCGGCTGAATTTCAAGAGAGCCAAAGCATAGATCAAAATCAAACAACGGACGATGCGAAGTTGATAGCTGAAATCAATAAATGGATTGATGAGGCAGAAGACTTACAGATTGTTTTGACAAGAAAGAAATTACAAAGGCTTGATCAGGACAAAAATTACGTTTTGACTAAAAGACAGTACTTCAAAAAACAAATTCTAACTAAAAGAGCTTTGCAAATAACATTTACTGAAAGCGCGGCTTTTAGAAGAGAAAAAGAACAATCATGGGGTCAAATTCCCCTGCCATCTACGCTGCGCTATCAAAGTTATATAAACCGAAAAAAGGCGTTCCAAATTTTGGATAAGAATTTGATGATTTCAATAAATCAAAAAGAACTTGCCATTCGAAAAATCACAAAAGAGGATAAGAATTTAGGCCCTGGAGAATTCATAGTAGTTGAAGATGTAAGTGATTTAACTGGAGATGAAATTCGTAACATCAATCAAAAGATTGCACATATTGATTTTGGCAAAAGGTTTTTATTTATTTCAGATAATGAAGATGCCTTCTTGATAACTAAGGCAGGCGCCAAATCAGACAAAAACAATGGTAAAATGGCCAGTATGGCACCCTTTGATACTTCAATTGAGGATTTATCGAAGACTATTCTAGTAAAAGATATTGAAAATTTAACGGTACTAGAAGAGTATGAAATTATTAAGGCTATTAAAAATATTTCCAAAAAATCTGATAACTGGGCTCTATATGTCAAAGATGACAAATCTTCCTTAAAGTTCATGAAGTCGGATAATGGATCCTATTTAACAGGACCAAATGGTGAAAGGATTGATGCCAAGATGGTTTATGACTCTTCCTTAAGTGAGAAGGGTAAGTTGTCAATTACAGAGTTTTTAAGTAATAATGGTACAACCAACTTCACAGCAGATAAAGTTGGAAAACCAAATAATGAAAGTTTTAAACAGTTAAAACCGTCTGACCCCATACCCTTTGCCACAGTTGACGAAGTCCCTATTTTTCCTGGTTGTGAAGATGCTGATGACCGGCGACAATGTTTTCAAGAAAAAATACAACGCCATATTGCCAAACATTTCAGCTACCCTAAAGAAGCACAAGAAAAAGGAATACAGGGTCGGGTCAGCACAATATTCGAAATTTCTAAAAAGGGCTCCATTCAAAACATAAGAATGCGCGGGCCTGACTCATTGCTTGAAAAAGAGGTAGAACGAATCATCAAAAGACTACCGAAAATGATACCGGGCAAACATAAAGGGAAAAAAGTGGTCGTGCCCTTTTCTATACCTATAAGTTTTAAGTTAAACAATGAAAACGCTTTTGAAACTTTACGCGGAACCAACCAAATGATTAGTCAGTATAATCGATTACTTGCCGAGCGTAATAGGTTATTGAAAAGTGCTAGTGAAAATAATC
>CAYSPL010000028.1:5593-18841 GCA_964432915.1 uncultured Maribacter sp. | reverse complement strand
TCGCAGCATTGAAAAAGGCCATTGACGTAGAACAAGATGGCGAAACCGTTCCTTTAAGTTTTAAGTTAAACAATGAAAACTCTTTTGAAACTTTACGCGGAACCAACCAAATGATTAGTCAGTACAATCGATTACTTGCCGAGCGTAATAGGTTATTGAAAAGTGCTAGTGAAAATAATCCAGTAATCATAAATCTGGATAGTCAAATCGCAGCATTGAAAAAGGCCATTGACGTAGAACAAGATGGCGAAACCGTTCCTTTTGCAAACGTTGAGGAGGTTCCCATTTTCCCGGGTTGCGAAGACGCTGTTGACAAGCGGAAATGTTTTAATGAAAAAATACAGAGGCATATTTCAAAAAATTTCAACTATCCTAAAGAAGCACAAGAAAAAGGTATTCAAGGTAGGGTAGCAGTTATGTTTACCATTGCAACCGATGGATCTATTCAAAAAATAAGAAAAAGAGGTCGTAATGCGCTACTTGAAAATGAGGCAGAGCGAATTATTAAACGCTTGCCAACCATGAAACCCGGGAAACATAAAGGTAGATTAGTTAATGTTCCATTTTCTATTCCAGTAACGTTTAAGTTGAGGGTAAACAAAAAAGAGGAATTAAGATTATCAGAAGTTGCAGGTAAAGAACCTTTACTTATTTTAGACGGCAAAGCGTATTATGGAGAACTTAATGCTATCGACCCTAACACTATTGAAAGTATGTTCGTGCTCAAAGGCGAGAAAGCCAAAGAAAAGTATGGTGAAAAAGCCAAAAACGGGGTGGTCGAGATTATAACAAAAAAGAAAGATTGAGAAAAGTTGTTTTAGGTGTTCTTATAATTGTTTTTGTTAAGGTTGAAGCGCAGACTGCGACCTTGGCCATTGCAGATAGTTTGTATGCTACGGGCAACTATACTAAAGCCATAAATTATTATGCGAAAGAGGGTTCTGAAAAGGCGGGCCTTCAAATTGCGCGAGCATACAATGCCCTTGGCAATCACGATAAGGCAATCATTCAGTATGAGAGTGTTGTAGAAAAGAATCAAGAGTTTCAAATAGCTCGTTTTGAATTGGGTAAACTCTATTTGAAAACAAAACGGTTTGAAGAAAGCAGCAAATTGTTCTCTTATTTGGTGGGGAGTGACAACGGTAATCCTGAGTACTGGTATTATCAGGGGGAGTCTTTTCGAGAATTGGACCAACCCACGAGTTATCTGGTTGCTTACAAAAGAGCGATAGATGCAGACAGTACCCATCTGAAAAGTATTTTTCAACTCGGAAAGCATTTTGTCGTTAATCGTGAGCGAGGCAATGCAATTGACTATTTGAACAAGGGTCTAAACTTTTACCCGAATGATGTGTCATTAATCAATCTTAAGGCGTTGGCCCTGTTCAATAATGATGAATATGAAAAGGCGCTTCCACTTTTTGAAAGGTTATTGGAATTGGGCGAGAAGAAGGAGTTCGTTTATATGAAGTTGGCCTATTGCTACTACCAAACATGGGGGTTTGAAAAAGCAATACATACCTATAAGTTACTTGTTCAAAAAGACGGTGAAAACCATGATGCCTATTTCAATTTAGGTCATGTATTCTTTAAAGACCGACAGATGGATAGCGCCAATCATTATGTCAAAAAATCAATTGAGGTGCAAAAAGTGACTTTTGAAAAGGAATATGAAACTCTAGCCCGTTTTGCAAGAACCTCGGATGACTTGAAAACGGCTTTGAAATATTACAAAAAAGCGTTTGCTGAATCACCATCAAATTATCGCAACTACTATCAAATATGTACGTTGGTTGATCAGACTTCCAAAGACAGAGAGAGGGTTTTAAATTATTATGAAGACTTTATCGAAAAGTTTGGCAAGAATAAACCTTATGTTTCTGAAATGGTGCAAAGACGTATATCAGCCTTAAAGGAAGAGCTACATTTCTCTAAGGATTAAGTCTTTAAAAAATCGTAATTTCCGCCTTATATTTCTAGGTAATGTTACGGCTTTCATTATTGGTTTTATTGGGTTTGATGACTTCTTGTGATTTTTTCGTTTCAAAAGAGAAAAAAACACAACAACTCATCCATCAAAAACTTAATGAAATAAACTGGAATGAAATCGATAGTTACCCACTTTTTGAGGTTTGTGATGAGTTGGTGTCAAAAACAATTCAGCGTGAATGTTTTGAAAGAGAATTATTGAAACATTGCGCCGAAAGTCTGAATGAATTTGAATATACTTTTGATGCCACTATTGACCCCACAATTCAGGTTGATTTTTTGGTTGATAAAGATGGAAGAATATCTGTTTTGAATATTGATAAAGATGCTGCAATAGATGACCAAATGCCTGAGTTTGACGGCATCATTAGACAGAGTCTGAAAAACCTACCGCCTCTAGCTCCAGCCTTAAAGCGTGCAATGCCGGTTAAAGCGAAGTTTAGAATGCCCATAGTGCTTCAATACAATAACCAATAAGTGTCAAAAGAAAAAATCATATTAGGCATTGATCCGGGTACCACTATCATGGGGTTCGGACTCATAAAAATTGTGGGTAAAAAGATGGAGTTTATTCAAATGAATGAACTTTTACTGACCAAGTATAAAGATCCTTACACCAAACTAAAATTGATTTTTGAACGGACGATTGAACTCATTGACACCTATCATCCTGATGAGATTGCCATTGAGGCGCCTTTCTTTGGTAAAAATGTACAGTCAATGTTGAAATTGGGTAGGGCACAAGGGGTTGCCATGGCTGCAGGACTCTCACGTGAAATTCCGATAACGGAATACCTTCCCAAAAAAATAAAAATGGCGATTACCGGAAACGGAAACGCCAGTAAAGAACAGGTGGCCAAAATGCTACAGAGCGTTTTGGGTTTGAAAACACTCCCGAAGAATCTTGATGCCACTGACGGGCTCGCCGCTGCGGTATGCCATTTTTATAATGAAGGTCGCGTTGAGGTGGGTAAAAGTTATTCGGGGTGGAGTGCTTTTGTTAAGCAAAATCCTAAAAAGGTCAAATAACAGTTAACAATTAACAATTAGCAATTAACAATAAATAGTTGTCAATTTTCAATGGTCTCGAAATCAAATCCCTTATCTGATAAATCATATGCATTTGCTTTAAAAATTATTAAGGTATATAAGAAGCTTATTTCCGATAAAAAAGAGTTCGTTTTATCAAAACAACTTCTTCGTTCAGGCACATCTATAGGTGCTAATATTTCTGAAGCAAATGGCGCAATATCTCAAGCTGATTTTTCGGCGAAAATTTCAATAGCTTATAAGGAGAGTTTAGAGACTAAATATTGGCTCAACCTATTAAAAGATTCTGATTATCTAGAAAAACAAAAAACGAATTTACTCATTGAGGACGCAGATGAATTATCTAAGATTATGTTCTCAATTTTAAAAACAACCCGTATTAAAAAGAGAACATAATTAACGTAAAATTATTAGTAACTAGAGCTCCATGTTAATAGTCCATTGCCTATTGCTAATTGATAATTGTTCATTGTAAATTAATAAATGTCAGGAATCTACATCCACATTCCTTTTTGCAAGCAAGCCTGCCATTATTGCGACTTCCATTTTTCAACTTCCATGAAAAAGAAGGAAGACATGGTTTTGGCACTTCAAAAAGAAATGGCACTTCGCAAAGCTGAATTCAAAGATGATATAGTCGAAACAATTTACCTTGGTGGCGGTACACCTTCGGTTTTGACATCCATAGAAATCAAAAGTATCATTCAAGCGGTTTATGACAATTATGAAGTCAGTGAAAACCCAGAAATTACCTTAGAGGCCAACCCTGATGATTTGACTTCCCTATCGGGAACTGGGCGTAGTCAAAGTCCCATTGAGGACTATAAAAAGTCAGGTATAAATCGCTTAAGTATCGGTATCCAATCCTTTTTTGAAGAGGATTTAAAGCTCATGAATCGGGCACATAATGCTAAAGAGGCTAAAGAATGTATTGCTGAGGCGAAGCAGTATTTTGATAACATTTCAATCGATTTGATTTACGGTATTCCTGAGATGACCAATGAACGTTGGCGGCAAAATGTTCAAAAAGCCCTGTCTTTTGGGGTGCCCCATATTTCAAGCTACGCGCTTACTGTTGAGCCCAAAACAGCCTTGGCAAAGTTCGTTGAAAAAGGAATTGTGAAACCCGTTGATGATGCTGTGGCCCAAGAACATTTCAACATACTGCTTGATGAAATGGAAACCGCCGGTTTTGAATGTTACGAGCTTTCAAACTTTGGAAAACCAGGGTATTTTTCTAAAAACAATACCGCCTATTGGCAGCAGAAAAAGTATTTGGGCATAGGTCCTTCGGCACATTCCTATGACGGTAAGCACAGAAGATGGAATGTCAAAAACAACACAAAATACTTAAAATCGATAGCGAACAATGAATTGCCCATGGAGGTCGAGACGCTATCAAAAACCGACCGCTACAATGAATATGTCATGACCGGTTTGCGAACAAAATGGGGCGTGTCATTCAAAAGGGTACAGGTTGATTTTGGCAACGCTTATCTCGATTATTTAAAAAAACAGGCCACAAAATTTCTTGAGGAACATTTGCTTTATGTGAATGATGATACTTTGCTCGCATCTAAAAAAGGGCGATTTTTAACTGATGGTATTGCTGCTGATTTATTTATGTTAAATTTAAAGTAGTTTTGTTGATAAGTGAAGTTCTCGTACGTTCGAGCGCAGTCGAGAACTAAAAAAATAGCATCATACGTCTCGACTGCGCTCGACGAGACAAAAATTGAATGAAAGCCAAAATAAAAAACGACTTCATTGACTTATCCAAACCTTTGGATATATCCATTCCCATGCGAGGTGATGCCTCAAATGTCAATGCTTGGTATGTGCGACATCCTGAGATAATACCCCATACTGACGGCAAATTTGTGGGTAAGGTATCTCAAGGCGGGTCAACCAATTTCAATAACATTCGTTTTAATCCGCATGCGCATGGTACGCATACCGAGTGTGTGGGCCATATTACCAAAGATTTTCACTCGGTAAACCAAAACCTCAAAAAGTATTTTTTTCTGGCGGAAGTGATTACCATCGCTCCTGAAAAATATCAAGATGATTTTGTGATTTCGCGCAAGCAATTACAATATGCTTTGGGTAACAAAAAAAGGGAAGCTGTGGTCATTCGAACCTTGCCCAATTTAAAGGAAAAAATGAGCAGACAGTATTCAAATACCAATCCGCCATATTTATTGGAACAGGCCGCGGAGTATTTGGTTGAAAAGGGTATCGAGCATTTACTAATCGATCTTCCTTCAGTGGATAAAGAAAAAGATGCCGGTGCTCTTTTGGCGCATCATGCTTTTTGGTGTACCAGCGGTAAAATTCGAAGAAAAGCTACGATTACAGAATTTATATTTGTGGCTAACGGTATAAAAGACGGGAAATATTATTTGAATTTGCAGGTAGCCCCTTTCGAGAACGATGCCAGCCCAAGTAGGCCGGTGCTCTATAAAATTGAAGATTGATAAATTTAATTTCTGATGGATACAATTTTTGATACATTTCTCGGATTAGTTCTCGGTACCATCGCTACCTATTGGATCTATACTTTTTTTAGAAAAAAGCGAAGCAAAGAATTGACCACGCATCAGTCAACGGTCTTATTAGAAAAAATCAAAAGTGTTTGTAAACTGATTTCGGTGGAAGGCGATTTTGCCGAAATTTATAAATATGAGAATACCAAAGAGCGCTTTATGAGCTTAATTAGCAGTAAAAAGAAGGCGCTGATCGTAATCAATGCCAAAGCTCAAATTGGTTATGACCTAAAGAAGGTACTGATGCATGCTGACAACGAAAAGAAAAAGATAGTACTCACTAATTTTCCACAACCCGAAGTACTTTCCATAGCACCTGAATTGGAATTTTATGATATTCAAAACGGACTGTTCAACGCTTTCAAACCTGATGATTTGACCACCTTGAACAAAGAGGCCAAAAAGCACATCATAGAGAAGATTCCGGAAAGTGGGCTGATGGAAACCGCAAGAAAGGAAGCTCTTCAAACGGTACTTTTAATCGAAAAAATAGTCGAAACCATTGGTTGGAAGCTTGATTATTCAGCTCTGGAAATTCCTGAAAACGAAAAGAAAAAATTATTGGATAATTAATATGGAGAACATGAAGAAAACCTGCCTTTTAGTATTTTTAGCACTTATCATTTCCGCTTGCGGAGAAAACAAAAAAGAATCTCAACTCAATGAGAACGAAAACACCTCGAATATGATTAAAGAATTTGATAAGAATTTCGCGCACACGGTTTATTTTTGGTTAGCGAATCCTGATCGTAAAGAAGATCGTGCGGCTTTTGAAAAATCACTGCAAAAGTTTTTGGATAATTCAGCCTATGCCAAAACCAAATTCATAGGTACTCCGCCAAGAGCTAGTCGTGATGTGGTTGATGGGTCTTTTACCTATTCACTGATAGTGACTTTTGAATCTGCCGAGGCACAACAGAATTATCAAGACGAGGCACCACATAAATTGTTCATTGAAGAGTCAAGTAAATTATGGACAAAGGTTATCGTCTATGATTCTCAAAGTGTGAACTAATGCATTTGTTAATATGTTTGAATGTCCAAAAAGTGACCTATGAACATCGAAGAATTTCGTGATTATTGTCTTTCTAAAAAAGCAGTAACTGAAAGTTTTCCTTTTGATGAGCGCACCTTGGTTTTCAAAGTGATGAACAAGATGTTCGCGCTTACCGGTCTTGAAAGGCTTCCGCCCCAAGTGAATTTAAAATGCGACCCAGAAAGGTCTGCTCAATTGAGAACAGAATATGATGGAGCCATATTGCCAGGGTATCACATGAATAAATTGCATTGGAACACCATTATACTAGAACACCTTCCTCCCAAATTGCTGATTGAACTGATTGATCACTCTTATGACCTGGTTGTTTCCAAATTCACAAAAAAAATGCAGGTCACTTACGACGCACTGTAGTAATTCAAGTGTTAAATAGGGCATATCTAAAGATGTCTTATTACATTGGTATGTTCCAAATTCTTATTATCTTAAAGCAGAGCGGTTTATCCATATCAAAAGAACCACATCATGAGTGTCAACCATCGAAAAGAAGAGTGGAGAAAAATAGTCTTTGACGACAAAATATCGGAGAAAGAACATTTTAAGATTTCCAATTATGGAAGGATTCTGAATTGCAAGGGCGACAAAGAATTCGAGATGAAAAAGTCCTATATCAACGGGTATCAGACCTTGCGGGTAAATTTAAGGCAAAAAGGAAGATCGACGAGTAGGTATGTACATAAGCTGGTGGCTCAACAATTCTTGGAACAGAATGACGGAATTTATGTGATTCATCTCAATTATGACAAAACTGACAACCGCGTCGATAACCTAAAATGGGCGACCAAAGAAGAGAAAGAGAACCATCAATTCAGTAACCCTGAATACAAAAACAAACCAAGAAAAAGAACCTATTCAAAATTGACCGAAACGCAAGTAAAGCGTATCAAGCGAAAAATCAACGACCCCAATCGTAGAACCCGAATGAAGATTATCGCAAAACAATTCGGAGTGTCAGAAATGCAATTATACCGAATTAAATCGGGCGAAAATTGGGCTTCGGTAACTGAAGAAAATATTTGAACATTCCGTTTTTCCGATTCATTTTCCAGATAGTATAAGGCAATTTACTAGGAAAACTATTTTTACAGCAATGACCGAGAAGCTGAAATTTATCATATCGAATCTCGAAGATAGCTTTGACGGCAAACCATGGTACGGTATTGCTGTGATGAAAAAGCTGGATGAAATTTCTTGGGAAATTACCAATCAGAAAATTTATGGGAACAAAACAATCGCAATCCTTGTCAAACACATCATCAATTGGCGTGTCTTTATCATAAAAAAATTGGAAGGTGATGTTGATTTCAATATCGTGATTGATGGCCAAAATGATTGGGATGCCATTCAAATTTCAAGTCAAATGGAATGGGATGATTTGAAGCAAGAACTGAAAAAAACCCAACAAAACCTTCTCGAAAAATTAGTGCAGGAGAACGATGCGTTATTGCTTAAAAAAGTACCCGGAAAAGCGTACACTTTCGGCCCTATTTTGACAAGTATCGCACAACATGATATTTATCATTTGGGTCAAATAGCCATGCTCAATGCCATATGTCAAAACTGAGTTGACTATCTTTAGGGGCTCAAAACAACTGCCCTGAATGCCCGATTTAATAGCATTTTATCAAAACCTGATTCATGAACACTCCATTGCCTTGGCTGAGGTAAAGAGAAAGTTGGTAGGTTCGAGCACTCTTCGTTTATTGATTTTCATCGTAACGGGTTTTGGGGTTTATTTTTTCTTCGGAAATACCAAGCTTGTTTTGGGAATTGCCGTGGTGGGAATCGCCATTTTTCTTTTTTTGGTTTCAAGACATACCGACTTAAAATTTGAACGAAACAAGTTGATGGCTTTGAAAAGGATCAATGAAACTGAAATTCAAATATTGAATCGTGATTTTCATGAACGTCCTGATGGAAGCGTATTCAAAAAAGCCCAACATCATTTCAGTGAAGATATTGACCTCTTTGGTACAGGTTCATTTTATCAGTATTTGAATCGTACTTCTCTAGAACAAGGAAGTGAAACTTTGGCGGCTTTGCTCACAGAAAATTCGATTACCGATATTGCCAAAAAGCAAGAAGTCATAAAAGAACTTTCATTGATACCAAAATGGTGTCAAGGGTTTTCGGCAATTGCTTCTTTGACAACAACAAAAGCATCCACCCATGCCATTCTGAATTGGCTTGAAAACCATAAACCGTTTTTACCGTCAATGATGAAATATCTTCCCCCACTATTTTCAGTACTTTCAGTGCTGTTGTTTGCACTTTATTTTATGGGAATCATTAATGGTATGATTCTTTTGGTTCTCATGGGAGTCGGTTTTGGCATATCTGGTATTTACGCGAAGAAGATTTCCCACTTGCGAAACGCTGTTGCTAAAATGCAGTCCACCTTTGAGCAATACCATAAGTTGATTGAGGTAATCGAAGCGACTGATTTTAGCTCAAATCTTTTGAAAGAAAAGCGGAATTGGATTATCAAGGACGGAAAAAAGACTTCTTCAATTTTAAAGGAGTTTTCAAGACTTCTTGGCAATCTTGATCAAAACAATAATGTATTTTATCTCATTTTAGGCAATGGATATTTTCTTAGGGGTCTCGCCACATGTTATCAGATTGAAAGATGGATCAAGAGGCATTGTGATTCGGTAAAAGATTGGTTTGATGTTATCGCCTTTTTTGATGCTTATATCAGTTTAGGAACCTTTGCATTTAATCATCAGCACTACGCTTTTCCAGAATTAAAAAGTTCAGTGACGGTTTTGAAATCGGTGGCAGCGGGACATCCGTTGTTAGATTCAGAAAAAAGTGTGACCAATGACTTTGAAATCCACGCGGAGCAGTTTTTTATTGTGACTGGAGCCAATATGGCTGGTAAAAGCACGTTTCTTCGCACGGTTTCTTTGCAAATCATGATGGCCAATGTTGGGCTTCCTCTTTGTGCAAGTAAGGCGTGTTACAACCCCATTAAATTGATTACCAGCATGCGAACAACTGATTCGTTGACTGATGATGAATCGTACTTCTTTTCTGAATTGAAGCGGCTCAGGTTTATCGTTGAAGAAATTCAAACTGACCGCTTTTTCATTGTTCTTGATGAAATTCTTAAAGGCACAAATAGTACCGATAAAGCCAAAGGAAGCAGAAAGTTCATCGAGAAATTGGTAGGGTCAAAATCCACAGGTATCATTGCCACCCACGATTTGAGCCTATGCGAGGTGGCCAAAGACCAAAATCAAGTGGAGAACCATTATTTTGATGCTGAAATTATTGATGACGAATTGCATTTCGATTATAAATTCAAACCGGGTATTTGCAAAAACATGAATGCCTCATTTTTACTGAAGAAAATGAAAATTGTTGATTAGGTGGATTCATTGACACAAATAGTTCTTGGCGCCTCAGTAGGGGAAGCCGTGTTGGGCAAAAAAGTGGGCAACAAGGCAATGCTGTATGGGGCGATTGCCGGAACCATTCCGGATTTGGATGTTTTGACACGCTACTTTGTTGATACCGTTACAGCGACCGAATGGCATCGCGGATTTAGCCATTCCATTTTCTTTTCGGTTCTCTTTGCACCCATTTTTGGTTGGCTGGTCTGGAAATTAAACCCAAAGTCAAACGCAAGTTTCAGAGATTGGTCTTTGCTCATGTTTTGGGGCCTGTTCACGCATCCTATTTTGGATGCTTTTACCACTTGGGGCACCCAACTTTTCTGGCCTTTTAAAACTCGATTGGCGTTCCAGAATATTTTTGTGATTGACCCACTGTACACGATTCCTTTCTTGATCTTTTTGATTTTGACCCTATTTCAAAAACGCAGCTCTATAAAGAGAAGAAAATACAATCGATTAGGACTGATTATCAGCAGTGGCTATCTTTTATTGACCCTAATTTTAAAGGTTTTCGCATATCAACAATTCGAAGAAAATCTTGAACGTCACAACATTGCTTTTGATGCTATGGACATACGTCCTGCTCCTTTTAACGCGATACTATGGACGGCCAATATTGATACCAAAGAGGCCTATTTGATAGGCAACTATTCCTTTTTTGACTCAAAACCAATTTCATTTTCCAAATACCCAAAAAATCATCAATTGTTGGGTGCCATGGCAAGTGATGATAAGATTCTTCGTCTTATTGCTATTGCTGAAGGATGGTATACCATTTCAAAGGAAAAAGACAAACTTTATTTCAATGATTTGAGATTTGGCTTGCTCAGTTTGAAACCAGATGAAAAACGATTTGCATTCTCTTATGAAATGAGCAATACTTCGGATGGAGTGCAGATTATGGAAAGGACAAAAACACCATCAGATGCCAAAGATTTATTAGGTAATTTGTGGCAACGCATTTGGGGTAATTGAAAAGATATGAAAAGATTGGTTTTTTTATCGGGAGTTTTAGGCGCACTGTTTTTTGCCATTACCAGTATTGTTGGGGGCTTAAAAATAGAGGGGTACAGTTTTGTCAGTCAATTCATCAGTGAGAGTTATGCCACTGGGGTGCCGAATGCGCGATATCTCAGAATTGGTTTTATCATAAGCGGAGTGTTGCTAACGATATTCGGAATTGGAGCCCCTTTCTTATTGAGATGCCGAAAGCTGGTTCAGCTTTGCTTTTTTCTTTTCACTGTTTTTTATGGATTGGGCACAGTGGTCACGAGCCTTTATCCATGCGATTTTGGTTGCCCTTCTGATTTAAATGTGAGTTTTTCGCAAATTGTTCATAATGCCATGGGTTTTTTGACCTATGCAATCGTACCCTTGGCTTTGATTTTAATAGGGGGCTTATCTCTGAAAAAGGAAGTTCAACGGCCTTTTTTCAAGATGTCTTTGATATGTGGTATCGTTGCTTTGGTTTTTGTCTTGTTTTTATTTGAGAATCCTACAGGGCCATATATCGGCTTGGCCCAAAGAACCATTGAAGGCAGTATTTTGATTTGGGTAATTTATACTGCGTTTCATGTTCGAAATAGTGTCTCAAAAGAAAACCCGAAGCTTTCTAATGACTTACGATCATAGATTTTTGACCTGTAGCCCATGAAACGCATCGGCCTGTAATTTCAACAATTCCTCGGCTTTTTTCTTTTTATGTTCGTAAACGGACTCCTCCTCCTTGATTTCCGTATAAATTTTTTCGGTCAAAACCGTATCTGCTTCCAGCAATTGATCTCGCTGAAAAACCTTTTGCTGCACCCAAGTTTTGATTGCACTTTCTTCATCATCGAGTTTCAAATCATATTCCCCTTTAGGGGCCAATAATTTGGCAATTATTGGAGCCGTTTCGATGGCCAAAAACAACAAAAAGATAAAGAAAGAAGGTAACCATGGTAATTTGTCCAAGGCATTGATTCGAGCCATGAGTCCGTCAAAACCATCGATAATGGGCTGTGAGTTTTTGACAACATCAGCGTATTCAGAATTAAGAGTTGCTATTTGGTTTTCAATACCTTTTATTTTTTTGGCATTGGTTTGCTTCAGCTGTTGTAACTCTGCCAGAGCGGCATCATGCTTTTCTCTTTTTTCGGCGTAAACGGGGCCTTTGCCCAATAGCATGGTTCCTGCTCGACCTTCAGCTTCTGAAATATACGTATCGTACAAGGCATTGGTTTCAGTTTCTTTAACGGTTATTTCGTCTTTCAAACTTGTAATGTCTTGATTCATTTTTTCAATGGCTGGTGTATACTGAAGTGCTAATTGTTCTTTATTCGCGAGGGTCATTTGATTTTTCTCTTCCAACAAAACCTGATTGATTTCCTTTTCGAAAATCTTCATTTCTAAAGGCTTAGAAATAACAATGGCGATGATAATAGCGAGAATAATTCGTGGAGTAACCTGAATAAGTTCTCTGCTAAAACTGTCTCTTTTTTTGATGGTAGAAACAATGTAGCGGTCTAGATTGAAGATTAAAAGCCCCCAGATGAATCCGAAGAAAATAGCTGTAAATAAGTTTTCAAAAACAGTGTAAAGCGCATAGCTACTTGCGATAAATGCCATAACTGCGGTAAAGAACACGGTGGCACCAATACCAGCATATTTATTTTGTTCGCCTTCTGAACACGTTTTTAAAATAGAAGCATCTGCCCCTGAGCAGAGAATGAAGAATGATTGTAACATGATGTTCGTTTTTGACCTGCCACCTGCAGGCGGGTTTTAATGATGATTGATGATGAATACTACTCATGAATTTAAATTAAAGCCAAGAATGTATATTAGGGGAACTTGATTTTTAATCACATTAGTATATGGTCTTCGCTAATTGTTACAAAAAAACCTTAATGGGAGGGTTTAGGTTATTGTTCGTAAATGCAGATATGTTGAAATATTCTTAGTATTTCACTCTGATAATGATGGGGTCTGACCTTTCGCCTTTATTGGAAACAATAACATCAAAGATTGGTATTGCAACATTTGGCTTTACACTCGTGAGAAGTTCTTTTACTTTTGAATTCAAACGATTGCCTGTAACCATTTGCGTAGGAAACCCAGGTACTTTTATTTTAAATGAATTGATTTTTCCCTCTTTACAACTAAGTTTCATTTCATAAATCTCTGATTTAGTCATATTGAAAACGCTGCCAGATTTACCGTTGAT
>CAYSPL010000028.1:0-5493 GCA_964432915.1 uncultured Maribacter sp. | reverse complement strand
TGGTGGCGGAGGTGGAAAATTTGGAAAAGATTCGGCCTTGGCTTTCTGCTTATCTGACATCAAACCATAGAGGTATTTCAAACGCTCCACATCTTTCATTTTAATTTGAATGCTTTTGTCTTTCGAAAGCATGGCGTTGTACTTTTGAGCTAAGGTGTTGTATTCAGTAAATTGTTTCTTCGTCACACCATTCTGTGTTTCCGATTGACTTTCTCCATTTTCAATAGGTTGCACGTTCACTTCGCCGTATTCATTGAGCAATTTATAGACCCTATTGATGATGTGCTCAGGAGAATCAACATCGATATAAATGGTTGATTTTATCTTTTTGCTATCATGGTCAGCGCTAATGCGGTCGTGATAATCTGATAAAAATTGTTTCAAATTTTCAACGGGCACCAAGGTATCATCAACCAAGAGCTGCCCTTTGGCATTAATGTTAACCAAAATATGAGGTTGATTTGATTCAATGGTCATTTTGTCTGCCCATAACCTTACGGTTGACGGTGTAATTGGTACCGAATCTTGATATTCATCTTCTTGCATGATGTATTCTTCAGAATATACTTGAATTTGCTTTGCACCAATTTTTCTTAATTCTTTCGTTATTCGATTAATTAATTCAGATTTGAGGACACCGTAAGAATAAATTTGTACAATGAAATCGGTTTTTTGAGCCTTTTTGTTAATACTCGAATTGATTTTTTCTAACAGCGTTTCAATACTTAAGGGTTCATTTTTAAACCATATTTCCTTACCTTTTTTTATTTCAATGGACACTATTTCCAAAGAAGTACTATTTTCTTCATCACTGAGCATTTGTTGAAGGTATTCATCCTTTCTGATTGCTCGAGCCTCATCTATGGTTTTACCATCATATTTGCTTGGTTTAATGCCAGTTTCACCAAGAATGCTGGCCGTTTTTTTGCTTATATGATGTATTTTTTCAATTCCTAAAGAGCGTAATTCTGCCTCAATCTTTGAAATTAAATCCAGATGGTTTTCGTCGTATAAAATATTAGCCGTGACAAAGTTTCTAATTTGGTGTCTTTTTAAGTCCTTGAATATTGATGCGGCTTGTCTGGAAATTTCTTCTAATCTGCTACTTTCTTTTTCGAATAGTAGTGTCCCATCATTTTTAATTTCTATAGTAATATCTTGAATAGAGGTCCGATTTTGAGTTTCTTCGACGGTAATCAATTCGGTTTGCGAAAAACCTAAGACTAGTAGAGCAATTAAGGGCAATATTATAAGTGTGCGCAGAAGAACGGACTTTTTTGAAGTACGAGTTTTCATTACAGTAAATCGTTTTTTGATTGATGAATAATTAATTGAATTCGCCATTTTCAATTGATACTTCTTTTCACTATCAGTTGATAAATACGATAGTAAAGTGTTCTGGTAAGTGGTTTGATCGACCTCATTATCCAACACGGCTTGATCCGCCAAAAATTCATGATTTAATTTTATGGCTTTTTTAAATAAATATACCAGTGGATTGAACCAAAATACGACTTGCATCAATTCAATGAAAACTACATCAAAACTATGTTTTTGACGTGCATGGGTTTCTTCATGCAACAATACTTCCTTCGGAATTTCATTTGACTCTAGCCTCTTCTTGTTAAGGAATATGTATTTGAAAAAAGTATGTGGTGGAAAGTTTTCTTTCAGAAGTACGCGAATTGAACCCACGACTTTTTGTTTCGGATTTTTACCAATACGTTTTACTATTTGAATTAGGTTTTTGATGAATTTGAATCCGAAAAATGCAAAGCCCAAGAAGTATAATGTCCATAGAATGGGTTCAACATCTAAAACGTAGCTCTCAGAAGTTTCAGGTACCGTGGTATAAATATAATCTGTAACCAACGGTTGCTGTACTTCTTGATATACAACAGGTTCTACAACTACATATTCCGTAAAAACAACTCCTGGTATTGCTAAAGAAGCACCAATCGCTAAAAGCAAGTAAAATCGTTTAAAAACATGCATGTTTTCTCTTTCTAAAAGGAGTTTGTAGAAGATTAAAAAGATGGCCATACAGGCCGCCGATTTTAATAAATAGATTTCCATTTTATTTCTTTTTAATTTGAGAATCAATCAATTTTTTTAACTCCTGTAGCTCTTTTTTACTCAAATTAGTTTCTTGAGTAAAGAAGGATGCAAATTGCCCCGGACTATCATTAAAAAAGTTTTTTATGAGTCCGTTGACATGTTTCGAGAAATAGTCTTTCTTTTTGACTAAAGGGTAGTATTCTCGAGATCTTCCAAAGGCTTTGTAATTGACAAACCCTTTATCGGTCATTCTTTTCAACAGTGTCGCAACTGTGGTTGTAGCAGGTTTTGGATCTGGGTAGGCATCCAATAAATCTTTCATGAAAGCTTTCTTTTGCTTCCATATCATATTCATTAGTTCTTCTTCTGATTTTGACAATTGCATGTTCTACATTTTTAGCCCCGAAGTTTCGGAATTGTTCTACAAACATAGAATAAATAATTATATTCTACAAATGTAGAGTATAGTATTAAAAAAAAATTGTGAATCAAGAATCGCCCAATCCACGTATTACAGAAAGCGCTGCTGCCAATAAACCAATGGTCAAAAGTACGTTGCCGTTGATAAAGCCAAACTGCCAATGAAGAATCTTTACAGATGCCCCCACTATGATTCCTATGGCCGCAATAGCGTAGAGAAGATAATTCAATCCTTTTTTGAATGACTTATTTGGATTGGTCTCATGATCGAACTTTTCACTTTGGTCTTTCACAAAAAAGACATCTCTTACCAATAGCACCATGAAAATTACCAGTGCAATTTGTGCTAGTAAACTGAAAATTCCACCAAAGCTCCGGTGAAAAACCCGTAAGACATATTGAATGATAAAGGTGGTTACCAGAAAGAGTTTTGAATAGTCTAGTAGTTTTTTTGGCCGTTTTAGGGCAAACCGCAATGAATAGAAAATAATGATGCCCAATGCCCCGGTAAGAAAAAAGAAGACGGCAAATGAATAGTGTAGAATTTTGAAGAGAATACCCAAAATAATTACCGCAATACTTATTTTGAGATAAAGATTTATGCTCTTTTTTGAAATCAAAATTCAGTAAGATTTAGAGTGACTCTCTTTGAATTATCTAGCTACTTTTTTAGAGCCCGCCAAAATCGAGATAAGTGCTGTGAAAAGGCCAATGATTAATAAAAGATTGGCGTTTATGATGCCAAATTGCCAATGAAGTATTTTTAATAAGGAAGCGATAACAATATAGACCGTTGCCAAATCTGCCAGTAGATGCGATAGACGCTCTGAGTTAAAATCGAGTAATGTGACTCTGTCTTTTGTGCTTTCTTTGGACGGAAACAAGATTTCTTTTACATACGTTAAGATGAAAACGATCAGTGCCGCTCTGGTCAAAGAAGTCAGTATGTGAACGTATGGCAAACTAAGAATACTGAATAGGTAATTGCATGAAAAAGTAACGATCAGCACGTGTCTCATGATATCAAGAGGCAAACGTTTTTTCTTTTGATAAAGTTGAATGGAATGGAACAGTATCATGCCTGTAGCGCCTAATAAAATCAGGGGCCATGAGAGAATTTTGAACAATGCTCCGAATACGGTAAGGGAAATACTAAGCCGGAAAAATAGCTCTGTTTTTTGCTTTGAAATGGTCATTAAGTAGGTTAATTTGGGTGACATCAGAACGGGAAAAGACCTTTAATAGTGCAATCTGGTGAATTTATTCGATGAGTGGTACATTTTGTAGTTTAAAGCCCTATTTTTCGCCCAATACAGAACTCAAGAACTCATTTCTGTGAAATATTGATAGAAGTACGGAATGGTCTCTATGCCTTTTAAATAGTTCCATATTCCGAAATGTTCGTTGGGTGAGTGTATGGCATCACTGTCCAACCCAAAACCCATCAAAATGGTTTTACTTTTTAATTCCTCTTCAAAAAGCGCAACTATGGGAATGCTTCCACCGCTTCGTTGCGGAATTGGTTTTTTACCAAAGGTGGTTTCATAGGCTTTCGCAGCAGCTTGATAACCAATAGTATCAATAGGCGTAACATAACCTTGCCCACCGTGGTGCGGGGTTACTTTTACTTTTACCCCTTTTGGCGCAATGCTTTCGAAATGGGTTTTGAAAAGTTCGGTTATTTCTTTCCAATCTTGATGGGGTACCAATCGCATTGAGATTTTGGCGTAGGCCTTACTGGCGATAACGGTTTTCGCACCTTCGCCAATGTATCCGCCCCAAATTCCGTTTACATCAAGGGTCGGTCTGATGGAGTTTCTTTCATTGGTACTGTAACCTTTTTCACCATACACTGAATCTATATCCAAGGCATTTTGATAGTTCTCCAAGGAAAAAGGTGCTTTTGCCATTTCGGCCCGTTCCTGATCCGTAAGGTTTTCAACCTTATCATAAAACCCGGGAATGGTAATACGATTATCAGCATCATGCAGACTGGCAATCATTTTGGTCAAGATATTTATGGGGTTGGCCACGGCCCCACCATACAAGCCGGAGTGCAGATCGCGATTCGGTCCAGTCACTTCGACTTCAACATAACTCAATCCTCTTAATCCAGTGGTAATTGACGGCACGTCATTGGCGATCATGCCCGTATCGGAAATCAAAATAATATCGTTTGCCAATTTCCCACGATTGTTCTTTACAAAGGTGGCCAGGTTGTTGCTGCCCACTTCCTCTTCCCCTTCGATCATGAACTTCACATTACAGGGCAGCTGCTCTGTTTTGACCATAAACTCCAAAGCCTTGACATGCATGAACAGTTGCCCTTTGTCATCACATGAGCCTCGGGCAAAAATGGCTCCCTCAGGGTGAATGTCGGTTTTTTTAATAACTGGTTCGTAAGGCGGAGAATCCCACAGTTCCAATGGGTCTGCCGGTTGTACATCGTAATGACCGTAAACCAGAACGGTAGGTAATCGGGGGTTGATTATTTTCTCTGCGTATACAATAGGATATCCATCCGTTTCCAAAGTTTCAGCAAGATCACACCCTGCTTTTAAAAGCGAATTCTCAATGGCTTCTGCAGCTCTAAACACGTCTTTTGAAAACGCGGGGTCAGCGCTCACTGACGGAATTTTCAAAAGTTCAATCAGTTCGTTCAAAAAACGTTCTTGGTGTTCGGCTATGTATTCTTTGGATGATGACATGTTTGATGGCGCAATTTTGAATTTGTTTTCGAATTTACAAAAGAAAATTTTTGATGAAGGTGTGTATATGAAATTCAATTTTTGGATTATATTTGCAACCCACAATTTGGTGGTATTGCAGGTTAACCTGCAGTAGGCAGGCGTGGTGGAATTGGTAGACCCGCCCGAACGTACCGATCGGTGCGGGCGGGCACGCTAGAAAGTCTAGCGTTGGGTGTACAAATTAACCTAGTTTGAATACATATTGAATTTGCAGGCGTGGTGGAATTGGTAGACCCGCCCGAACGTACCGATCGGTGCGGGCGGG
>CAYSPL010000027.1:0-42756 GCA_964432915.1 uncultured Maribacter sp. | reverse complement strand
CGTTACCCTTATAGTCTGATGCTTCATCAGTATTTTGTTCACTGTAGTACCAGCCCAAGGTATTGGTCTGTGTACCTACGGTTGCAGGGTTTTCAATATCGGCCTCAAAATCAGCACTTGTATAGGGGCTGCCATTGCTCTTCATCATGAAATCATCTTTATGCAACAAATAGCCTTCATTGTTGATCGGGGCACTGAGTGTGCTCAAAGCCGGACGGCCCTGCTGATCATAATGAGTTTCACTGGCCCATACCTTGCCTGTCTCGATATCAAGGGTTTGGCTTTGTACAGGACGACCCAATTCATCAAAATACGATTTTGACTTTGAGGTACCCTCGCCAGAAAGGTCATAGGTAATGGTTAGTACCGAGTTCCAAGCCTCGGTAGTAGTATCATCGGCTGGGCAGCCATTGTTCTGTGATGGCCCTGATACAGTAGGGCACAAATCATTACCTATCAATACATAGGCTGCATCAGTAGGTTGATAACACTGTACCTTGTTGGCCTGGCCAGATAAACCAATGCCGTCACCATCGATATCGATATACCAAGTGGTGCTGGGATGTATCAAGTCATTGTTGTCATCACAGTCGCCACCATTTGGTACGTACAGTGCAGTCGATGGTTCACTGCCGAATTCGGTATTGTTATCTACCCCATAACCATCGCCGTCATTGTCATAATAGAAGGTTCTGGGTTGTACGTTTGTAATTTGATTGTTGTTGTCATCATAGTCGTCGCCCGTATTGATGGGGTTTGTCATAGTAGATGGTGGAGTGCATCCGTGAAAAGAAGTCATAGGGTCGCCATAGCCGTCACTATCAACATCGGAGTACCAGAACCTGTCAACCGTTAAGTTTGCATTGCCGTCATCACAGTCATCATTGGTGCTAGCATAACCTGAAGGTGGTGTGTCGCTGCCTTGACACAACAGCTGCACGAAACCAATACCATGGCCATCGCCGTCGTTGTCAAAATAGAATTCTCTAGGGTAGATAAGGGCGTTGTTGTCATCACAGTCGCCGCTCTTGCGCGACCAAAAGGTAGGGTCGCCACTCGAAGATGGGAAATAACACTGAGGCGCACCTGCCCCAAAACCATCGCGATCTGCATCATAGTACTTCATGCTACCACACTCGCCACCATTGACATCATCGAAACAATTACCAGGGCAATCGCCAGGGCCGGTCTGGGAATAGGCACTGAAGGATACAATCAAAAATATAATTCTGAATAGTTTTTTCATGTCTTAATTTTTTAGGACTATTGAACTAGTCGAATTATTCTTGATTTTCACTATTATCTGGGTCGCACTCATTATCATTGCGAATAACACGTACAGATTCTCCTAGACTAGAATGAACATTATCGGTAACCACCAATTTTACATATCGCTCATTACATCCAGATATATTTGTTCTGGTATAATTTGCAGATGTGCTGGCTACACCTGATTCAAATACGGTACTTGAATCTCCAACACCGTTGTACCACTTAAAATTATAGTTGCCAGAACCACCAGTTACTGTGCTCCTGAACTCTTGCGAAAGAGGAGTGGAGGACCCGTACTTCACGGTCGCGAACAGAGGTTCAATTGTTGTAGTGATATTGGCGCTTGACTGATATGCATTTTCGACAACCTTTTTAAAACCGCCCCTTTCCGGATCGATGTTGGGTAAATTCTCAATTTCACTATACGTTCGAACCAATCTGCCTATGGCGTCATATTCATATTTTGTAGCAAAATTGTTTGCATCCAAAACATCGGTCATTTCTCCCCAATCATTATAGACATAAGAGTTCATAGATGCACCCAAAGGATGCAATCTAAAATCATCTATGTAAATAGTACTACCAAAACTACCAACATGAATAGCATCTTCAGATCCATCTAATGATACAATGTTGCTATATAATACCCAATCACGAGCATGATTTGTACGGCGTTCGATATCAGTACTGGCATCCAAAGCAAGTAAATTATCATCAATATAGACTACTGCATTATTTTGACCTCCTTCATTTACCCAAAATGAAATTTTATATTTACCAGGTGCATGCTTGCCCAGTAGGTTTGTCTTGAAACCTTCTTCACCTGATGCTATTTTCACCGAGTATTTACCAGTATGTGCTTTTTCTGTGGTTTGACCAAAACCTTCAATGTTATTGTTAAACATTCCAACGCTCAAATATTCTGCGCCACTATAGTGTAACTCGCTAAAAGCTGCATTACCCACTGCCAGAATTTTGGTATCATGGTCTCCCATTTTAGTTGATGCCTCGTTGCCATTTATATCTATTGATTCTAAAGGCATGGAATACTGGTCATATTTTGAAATCTCTGAAATTTGTTTCCAATCTGAATTCGAATTATTGTCATTGATCCAATCAAAACCATCATCTTCTCCCGTAAAACCGGTAAATAATCCTTCACTGTCAGATTGGCCATCCCAGGTATAACTTTTGCGTTTGCGCCATACGTCTGAAGCCGCCGTGGTATTTGCAAAGTAGGTGTCTGTACCCCATGTTGTTATATTGGTTCCTGAAATTTTCCATTTACCATTTACCCATAATAACGTTTTGTTCACCGCATTTTGCACCAACATGTTTTTATTGGATAACTGATCTACTTTACTGCCCATATTACCATATTTTTTAAAAGCAGGAGTGGTTATTGTCTTAAATTCAACACCATCACTACGTTCTGTTCTGGTCTCTAATAATTGACCAGATGTTTCATCATATTTATCAAAATAAGTGGTGCTTTGAAACCCTCCTTGAAAAACTGTGGTGCTTTTTAAAGAACTCGGATATACTATTCTTGACGAGGAACCAATCATCCATTTATCAGGAGTATTCGGATTTATGTAATCGACCTCTTTATAGGTTTGAAAAACCTCTCTTGTTATTCCTTGCTCTATTTCAGATCTAGTTGCGTAGTTATTTATTGTTTTTGACAGTAATTGACCTTTGTTATTGTATTGTGAGGTAGATAGCAATTGCCCGAGAGTTGCCGTATTATCAATAATTTCTGCCCCTTCAATTCGTACTTGTTTATTGTTTGCAGTATTAAAAGTATTGCCCAATAAAGAGGTATTCATTTCAAGCACATCACCAAAGATCAAATGCCCATTATGTGGAGGCAAGACTTTGAATTCATAGTCATTGTAACCTAGAGATTTATTATTATTACCGTATGCGGTAGTTCTCACATTACCATACATAGGTACAGGAGCTGGTAACTCAATACCATATGGGACCTCTGAGTCAACATTATTCGAGAAGGGTATATAGGATACAACTCCTGAAGTATCATCAGTGTTCGGAAGATTGTAATTGTATTCCGTTCTGAATTCTTGCACTCCATCAGTAGTTTTAATAGACTTTACACGGGTTCCGCTTGAAATGGCATTATTTGGTATAGTGGCCCTTGTATAACTATCATTTACAATTAATTCACTGCAATTTACCGTAGTAGGAAATCTGGTTACCTCTCGAACAGCACCGTCAAGTTTTAATTTAATTCTGTTCGGACCAATCAATTGAACTACAGTAGCTTTGCCATGATAAACCTTAAACCTGTAAAAGGGTTTTTGGAGGTCTTCATTTATTTCGCTACAGTCAAGAAATTCGCGGTGTGATATGCTAATTTTATCATTAACTTTAATATCAAATTCGCTAAACTCAGTTGTTGGAGAATCCATAAATAAAAAGCCATTTGAATCGGGCACCGTACCCTCAAAAGTATTTTTATGATTGATAGCTGAGTGAAAAGTATCTGGTTCATACTCAATTTGAATTTTGCCCCCAGTAGGCATTTTGATTTCGTTTAGACTCCATTTTTCTGGATGGTATTTGTCATAACCCCACTCGTCTTTATGATTTAGAATATAGGCTCCTTGATGGTACTTGAAGTTATAGGAAGGCATAACTTGTACTCCTCCTTTTCCTTTAAAAGTGACATTCTTTAAAGCTAGTCTACCGGTAACTCCACCAAAAGTAAACGGAGCACCATTGGCTAATTCATAACTATAGCCAGAAAAATCGATAGTTTTCAATGATTTATCTCGAATTGTTGTCCAATTATCTGAATCATCTTTGCTGTCTAAAACATTGTTTTGTTGGCTATAGTTCATCGACTTTATTCCGCCCCCATCTTCAGTAGGATCATACCAAGTAACAGTATTCGTATAATTTGGTGCTGGAATTGACTGTATATTATTACTGTTGGTTTTGCTTACAGCATTAGCATCTTCGTTTTTTAGCAGCATTATTTCTTTAAGACGAAGTAAACTTTGACTAGGGAAACTTAAAGTTGTAGAAGTGTTTTTATTTTTCCGAAGCTTGTGACCCAAGCTTTTGCCTACATTGTCATTGCGTTGTTCTTTAATAAATAAGGCTGTGTGCGTTCTTGTTTTGACCTTGTCTAGGTAATAGATTTCTTTTCTACCCCAGGTGTAGTATTTTAAATTTGCATTTTCTTCAGCAACTCTATATTCTTCGCCATGCGGCGCATACCATATGTAACCTTCGCTCCACCTACCATAATCCATCATTACCCAATAGCCATAATCGCCTTCGTCAGCTAAACTATTTTGATTTGTATCAATATAATCTGGCCCTGTAACCGCAGTCAATAACCAATGGGTGGCATACTTTTTAAGCTGTCTCTTTTCAAAAAAAGCATCGTCTTTATGTGGGTTTTCTGGTGACATACCGTATTGTCTGGATATTACTTCATGGTTATAGACAGGTTGGGCATAATGATAGGTTTTACCATCTGCAGAAGTGATTTTAAATGCTCCTATGCCTTCGGGTTCATATTGGTCAGTATCTCCATAATCAATTGTAGCATTGGCTTTTAATAGGCCAGAACTAAATCCGGAATTATTTGACAATTGATTATTTGTAAAAGATTCCACAAATCGCCCTTCCTTTTTTCTTTCAACAGTTTCCGCAACAGAGGTTTCCAAATAGTCATATATGTTATCTGCTGAATTTGTGTCATCAAAACTTACAGGATTGATTAAAAGTGATGAAGTATATTCGTTATCAAAATGGAAGTTTACTCCACTATCAAAATGTGTAACTTGATTCGAACCAGAGATTGGCAGCTGGTAATTTAGGTTATAACCATCACTATCTTCATCCTCAATCTTTTTACTCAAACCAAGTAAGGCACCATTTTCATATAGTTTTGGCTTCATACTACCCGATAATCCTTGAGCAGTTACTCGATACTTATCATAGTTTGGAAATACGGCATTGTTATTATCTAATTCCAAACTTTGAGAATTGTTTCGAACATCTACCTCATAAACGTCTGTTGAAGGTTTTACATATCGAACATTGAAAAGGTTTGTTCCATTATGTGTATGATTTTTTTCTACAATATGAATATCACATTCCGTACGATCATAATTACAGAATCTACATTCCCAATATCCATTTTCGTCTTGTGCTTCAGCAAAATAAAGTGGACCACTAACTTCATTATTTTCAATTTTGTCTAGGTCATATTTAATTACTTGTTTGGCATAACTTAAATTAATACCACCTTCTCCTAGGGGTATAAAAATAGGAATGAAATAACCACTTCTATCTGTATTGTAATCACTTTGTTGAATAGCTTTACCAAAAGAAAAATTAGCACCGGTACCTTGAATGGTTGAAGATATGCTTGTTCCTTGTGAAGAAAAATTAATTCCCAGACTGGATTTTCTACCTTTTTCGGTTTGAGAAAAACTCAAATTAGCACCAATATCGCCACTCCAACTAGAATTTAAACCTATTTTTCCTCCATAACTGTTACCAGCTTCACTGTTTTTGTATCCTATTCCAACTCCAGCTCCGTTAGTTCCAATACTTCCGCCAATAGAAAAGTCAGTGCCTTTTAAGCCAAAGTTTCCATCTATGGAAGCGCCATTAGTTCCGACCTCAAAACCAATATTAGCAACTTCACTAATTCCGTATCCAAAACTCACGGAACCTCCTGTTGCCTTTCCGTCAACCCAATTCATATTCAAGGCAGCAGTATTGAAACCAGTACTGAAACCAGTATAGCCTATGCTGGCGGACTCATAAACTGTTTTTCCGCCTATATCATAAAAATATTCTTTGTATTTTCCTTTGTTCCAATCATCAGGGTAGCCGTTTACGGATCGATTAATCGAACCAGGGTTTATATTCCAACCCAGACCTACCCATGAAGCTTCTTGATCCAAGCCTATGCCAGCGTGATAGGACATGGATATTGGATATCCGCCTTCTGGTGATGGTACATTGAGTAGCGGTAAGACGTAGCTAAGATCCCCCGTTCCTAAATTTACCATATCAGTGGCATCAACAGGCTCAAAACTTGAAGCTTCTGGCGCTGTTGGACCTGCACTTGAAGCAAACAAATAGTTTACGGGAAACAAGCTAGGCATAAATGTGAATACTAAAAAAACAGCTATAATCTTATGTGAAAATTTGGTCTTCTTCATGGGGTTGATTGGTTATTGTTGGTATAGTTTGTTGTGACTAGGTCTATTTTTAGTAAAGGGCTAGTCTTGGTTCTTCTTTAATTGCGCTTGTTGGTATTTTAAAACTGACATCACCCGTATTTAATCCTATATCTTCAATCGTAAAGTGAAAGAAATTGTCTTTCATTACTAGGTTTTCCTTTGGATATATAAATAGCATACTTGTACCTCCACCCATGCCAAAAAATCTTGGGTAGATGTAATCAGTCATTGCAATAGTGTCTTTGGCTTTGCTAATTACATGCACTTTATCACTCATGCCAAAAGCTAACTGATTTACCATTGTTCCAAATTCACTTCTACTAGCTGATAGCGTATTCAAAACTTCTTGATTGTGGCTAGAGATTACCACATTGAAGTACATATGCCGATTGTATTTTTTTCGTAAGCTATCAATATACTTTTGGGTAGTATTACCTTTTAATTCTTGTTGTACAATGAGATCAGTAGGGCGGTAGGTAATAGAATAGTCTATTCCGTTAATTGACTTTTGTTGGGCATAACCGTTATCTATGTTTGATATATAAGCCGTTAGCTCTCTTTCTGATTCAAAAATCTTATCATGACAAGATTGAAAAATAAGAAGGCTAACCGAACACATAAATACGATTTTGATATACTTCATTTTATCTGCCTTCATATTGCGCGTTTAAGCCCTGTAAAACCTCATTAGTTAGGTCTGAAGCATCAGCGGCATACATGATGTTGCCATTGCCTCCTGCACCAAAAATGATTTTATGCCCATGGTTCTTACCATAGTCTTTCACATAATCATTGATGTCATTGACTACAGTCTGTGTCATCTTTTGATCTTCCTCTTGAATCTGTTTTTGAATGGCCTGCTGGTAGTTGTTCAATTGCTGTTGCTTATTGGCCAATAATTCTTGTTTGAGTTCTTTTTCTTTTTTGGTCATGCCAGAACGTTCCTTTTCATAAATTTTTAGCTCATTTTGCCAATTGCCTACAAGGCTATCAACATTGGCTTTTAAAACCGTTGTCTTTTTGTTGAAAGCTTCACGTTCCACTTTTGTTCGGCTGTAGCCTTCCAAAAGCTGATTGACGTCTACATAAACTTGTTGTGAATTTGAATACGTAAGGAAAAATGTGGCAATACTGGCTACCAGAGCCAGTACCGCGACGGGTAATGCTAATTTGTTCATTTGAAAAGTTTTTTGGTTGTTAGTTAAACTATTTTTGAGCTTCAAGAGCTTGAATACGTTCTTCAAGTTGTTTATGCAACTTATTCTGTTGAATAATGTACAGTGTGAGCTCCTCGATTTTTTCAAGTAAATTGAGATTCATCGACTTAAGTTCCATTCCATTTTCCTGCATCTCTTTTGCAGAAGGTATTTTAGGAAGATGACCTAATTCCTTGATTGCAAGTTCCAGTTCCTCTAAAGTTTTTAGATTGTAGTCTTTAAGAAAAACGTAATCGGGTACAAGGGCTCCTTGCATATCAACTTTAACTTCTGTTGAGTGAATTCTACCATTAACCGTTAATGGGGCATCTGGGTTAGTTACTCCTATACCGACATTGCCATTGTAGGTAATTCCGTTTGTACCAGGGTTCCAAACACTATCTCCAGGTGTAGGGTTTGGAGAAGGGTCATCTGAGTCAATTGAATAGGTCACAAATAATTCAGGGGCGTTACTGGAATCTCCTTCAAAACTTTCAGCTATTCGATTGTTTCCACCGGCCCTTTTCAAAATTAAATTTAATGATGAATTGCTAGTATATCCAGATTGACTGACTAATTCTTGAATAATATTCGACAAATCATCTGTTCTCTGGTCTATACCTCTTTCTCCAGCTGTAGTCCAATCATCGATTACCCAATTCACGTTACTTGTCCTAGGCTGGCGTGAAAAGATATTATCGCTATTACTGTTCCATATTGTTGGAGAATTATTAAGCTCGGCATTAATTTCCACTGTTACTGGACCAGAGGTAGGTGAGTCGGTTGTAAACTGTATGTAAGCATTATCAATTGTGGCACCAACAGGAATGTTAAGATTTTCGAAATGAAGACCAACGGCTTGACTGTTGCCGTTTGGATCTTTTCCTAATTCAAGTTTAGCTTCATTAAGCCTAACCGTTCCAGTATTTAATTGCTGCTCACCATCAGCCGCAGAAGAATTTATCTTAGCAGATACCGTAGAACTGCTAGTTGATGATGAGTTATTAGAGGGGACACCATAGATTAAATCATTCAACGGCATCATATTATTTATCTCTTCTATCCGCATACCATAGGTGTATGTGGTAACCCCAGATGGACATGCCCATATTAAAGTTCGAATTTGTAGTTTGACATTTAATTCAGATGATGGAAAATACCAATCAAATATTGAAGGGCCTGATAATGGGTCGGCTGGATTCGAATGAGTACCCAGGTTTGGGTCATACATGCCTGTACCTCCTGGTGCTGAGCTTGTACTTGGTCTTAAATAGCCTACTACGAGCACCCATTCATTACCAGGTGCATCGTTATTACTGATGTGCGGGTTCGTGTTAGAATATGTTGTCCCGCTAGCACGCGCAATGGAAAATATTGAACTGTTAATATTATCTCTAACAAGAAATCCGGCTGCATCATTACAACCAGTCGCCCCACTTCTTTTAACCCAATAAGCTAACCTATACGTTTTATCAGTTTCGACAGTAATGCCTTTATGATATACGCCTGCGTGTGGCATAGATGTAGTAGTAGTTGCTTTCCAGGCAACGATTGGATTTCCATAGGGTCCGGTTATTTCCGCTCTGCTACTTGCCTGAGCATGGGCGCCATAATAATGATTATAATTTGTAGTCGACCCTGAACTCCCATCATCGGCCCAATCTGAATCATCTCCAGCTATCAAATTTGAATCTTGAGCATTTATGCAAAATGATGAAAGTAATACTGCTATTACAAGAGAGAAGGTTTTTAAGTTGAAATGGACTTTGTTGTTTTTAGATAAAGACATGTTTTGGTGGTTTAGTTTAGTCAAAAAATGAGAATCTGGTTATTTCCTCAAGTTTATATCATACGATACGAGTAAGTAATTATTTCAATTTGTAGGAATTTACGCTATGATATTTTTAAAATAAGTTGTGAAATATCTGATAAGTGTTGTCAAAATTGAATTTTGATTAAAACAAAATATTCTAAGTATTTAACAGTTATTATATGACCTAAACCGAACGATAAAATAACTGGATAATGAAGCTTTTAAGACAAAGGATTCCTGCCCTGAATTTGCAAGAAATGTTGATAGTACTTGCCATTATTGGTATTTTATTGCTTTTGGCATTACCGAATTTGATGCCCTTGATTACCAAGGCGAAAAGCATTGAAGCACAGACGCAACTCAAGGCCCTTTACAACGCCCAGACCACACACAATTATACCTATAGTAAGTTTTCAGCCGATTTCAATGAGTTGGATTTTGTCGCACCCAAGACCGTAAAGGAACATGGTACTGCGAATTATCGCTATGAAATTGTAAGTGCTGATGATGCCACTTTCAAGGCTCGAGCTGAGGCAGTGACCGACTTTGATGGAGATGGTATTCTCAATGTTTGGGAGATCGATGAAACAGGCAACCCGAAACAAATCATCAAAGATTGATACTTGCATTGAAAATAGCATTGATGTGCATTTGCGGCCTTATCGCCTTCCAAGATTTTAAGGATCGCATGGTGTCGTGGATACTTTTTCCCATAATGGGAATAGCACTGGCATTCCTGTACCTAAATCACGCAAATTTTGAACAATTTTATCCTTTTGTACTTGGTAATTTTTTGTTAGTCACTGCAATTGTTTTAGTACTGTATCTCTACACGAAATATATTGCCAAAATGGAATTCTTGAATGTGAGTTTCGGTCTTGGCGATCTGCTGTTTTTTTATGGACTTGCACTAGGGTTCCCGACAATGACCTTTTTGGTCTTATTTGTACTTTCAATTCTATTTTCATTAAGTGCTTTCCTTTATTTGAAAAGAAAACAAGAAATGCAGACCATTCCCTTGGCAGGGCTTATGGGAATATTTCTAATAGCTGTCATTATCGCAAGTTTTTTTCCTGATGTCCCATCCCTATACATATTATAATCATGTCCACCCTAACCTATACGATATCTACAGAGCTACAGCAAAAAATTTCCGCTGAGCAGGCCTATCATTATCGTATAGTACCCATAAAAGATACTGATGGGGGCATTATTTTGAAAACAGATAGTGGCGCACTCAACGAGTTGTTGGCTGAATTGGAAATTGTTTTGAATAGATCTGTAGTACTCCAAAAATGTGAAGAGGAGGAACTACAGATGTACCTGTCCTCTAACTACAGACAGACGCAAAAAAAGAGCAGCGCCCAACTGAATTACACGACAGATTTTTTGGAAAAGATATTACTCAGTGCTAAAGAATTGGGGAGTAGTGATATTCATTTTGAGCCCTATGAGAAGAAATGCCGCATCCGTTTTCGAATGGATGGCAAGTTGATAGAGCAGTATAGCATTCCCTTAGAGGAATATCCTGTGATTGTCAATAAGGTAAAGATCAAGGCCGATCTCGATATTTCAGAGAAACGTTTACCTCAAGATGGGCGTATCTCCATCAACACCAATGGCAGTGAATTCGACATACGGGTCTCCACTCTCCCCACTTTGCACGGTGAAAAGTTAGTGTTGCGTTTATTGAGCAAAGATACGGGTACCATTGATTTGGAAGCTCTTGGTCTGACCGAAACGGAATTGCGTAGATATCAAGAAGGAATTTTAAACCCGAATGGGGTCATCTTGATTTCAGGACCTACTGGTTCAGGAAAGACCACGACCCTCTATGCCACATTGAAAAAACTCAACGATGAAAAGACCAATATCTTGACCGTTGAAGACCCCATTGAATATACTTTGGAGGGTATCAATCAAGTTCAGTTAAGAGAAAACATTGGTCTGGATTTTGCCAGTACGCTGCGAACCTTTCTTAGACAAGACCCTGACATAGTTATGGTGGGCGAGATACGCGATGTTAAAACCGCCAATATGGCCATTCGTGCAGCTTTGACAGGTCACTTGGTGCTATCGACCATACATACAAATTCGGCATGGGCAACCATTTCTCGTTTGATTGATATGGGTGTGCCCTCCTTTTTGATTGCGAGCACCTTGAATATGAGTGTAGCGCAACGCTTGGTCAGAAAGTTATGTAATGACTGCAAAGAGGAAGCCAAAATAATACCTTCCCTGTTTCCAGAGAATTTTAGTATTCCGAAAGAATTAAAGACGCATCATATAGCAAGTGGTTGCCACAGTTGTCATCATACTGGCTATCAAGGTCGAAAAGCTATCTATGAGATATTACCAATTACACAAGATTTATTGATGGCTATTAAAGAGAATCACCTTCAAATAGATAATTATTTGAAAAACAACAAAATTGACACCCTAAAAACAAACGCCATTAAGCTGATAAAAAACGGAACCACCTCCATTGAGGAAGTCTATTCCCTACTAACCAAATAACCATATACCAAACCACGATCCCAACCAAAATGAAAAACCTTCTAATTCTAATATTCCTTTTCGTCACTGTTAGCATTTCAGGACAAGAATCGCAGCGCATAGCTAAAATTCAAAATCAGCTAGAATTGCTTTCCATTGAGAATACCCAATTGAAGGAGAACCTCAAACTCGATATCAATGTCAGCAATGTTACCCTGCCGAACTTTCTTTTGGCGGTGTCGGAAGTACATCAGTTGAATCTTTCTGTCTCCCCTGATATCGGAAACATCGCATTGGTCAATAATTTTTCAAATGTGGTGGTCAGCGATCTTTTGGTCTACCTCTGCAAGGAATATGAACTGGATATCGAATTTACGGGCAATATACTGTCCATCAAAAAATATACTCCACCTTTAGAAGCGCCTAAAGAAAAGGAAATACAAGTCAGCTACCTAGCTAACCAACAATTGATTTCTTTAGACCTTCAAAACGATCCGCTCGATAAGGTATTTCGAAAGATTATGGACGTAACTGGAAAAAATTTATTGTATTCAAATCGTTTGAGCGGTAATTCCTTAGACCTATATCTTTCGGAAGTCCCTCTTGAAACGGCTATGGAAAAACTAGCTTCCACAAATAATTTGATATTCTCTAAATCAAAGGATGGTTTTTTTCTATTCGATTCTTATCAAAATGATGATAATGGAAGCCAGCCACAACGAAGACTTTCGGGAGCCAATACAGGATATCTAGTACGTGATACCCTACGTAAAATATTGGATGTCGATTTTCAGAACAAATCAATTGCTTCGATAATCAATAATCTGAAGTATGATTTGAAATTGGATATTTACACGGCCACACCTTTGGAGCAAGCTGGAGATATTACTTTTAATGCGCAAAACATTCATTTCGACGAATTATTGCAACACATGTTCTCTAGTCAGAATTCAAGTTTTTCCGTACCACAAAACAACAGTTCAAATAATAGAAACACAAGACAAAATAATGGGCCTGTCGCTACAAGTCAGTCCATGAATTTTACCTACAAAAAAGAGGGGGATATCTATTTCTTCGGAACCTCTGATCAGTTGAGTCTTCGAAAGGTGGAAGTTGTTCAAATGATGCACCGTTCGGTGGAATTACTCGGTGACCCTTCTAGCTCTAGTGGTACCCGACGCTCTGGTAGAACGGCAAGCGGCGGTGTGAACTATTTTGGCAATGGATCACAAGGAGGACAGCAAGGTGGAGGAAGCAATAGAAGATCGGTAAATACCCAATCAAATAATTTTGGAGAATATCAAGATAATGCTGAGGCAATTGTGAGTATCATTCCAGATGAAGTCAAATCAGATTTGGACATTCGTGTTGATTATGAGCTCAATAGTTTCTTTGTTAGTGGACCATCTGCCAACATTGAACGGTTCAAATCATTTTTAAAGCAAATTGACAAACCTGTTCCCGTAGTATTGATTGAAGTCATGATCATCGAGGTTCGCAAGTCTGCCACGGTAGAAACGGGTATCAGCTGGGGAATCGGCGATGCACCTGTGAACACCTCTGGGCATTTGTTTCCAGATGCAGGGGTCACACTTGGGGCAAATACGGTCAACAAAATCATTGGAGGCTTTGACGGCTTTGGGTCTTTTAACATGGGAAAGGTCATTCCTGAATTTTTTGCCAATATCAAGGCGATGGAGGAAAACGGGAATTTAAAGATACGTTCTTCGCCCAAACTATCCACTTTGAATGGACATCGTGCCAACCTCTCCATTGGAGAGACCACCTATTATGTCGTGACCAACCAAAACTTTTTCGGTTCTCAGATTCCCACTACTTCAGAAGTACGTAACTACCAACCCATAGATGCCGAATTGGCCATTAGCATAAAACCGTTGGTCTCAGGGGATGGTCAAGTCACTTTGGATATCAATGTGATTCAATCCGATTTCAGTGGTGAACGTATCGAGGACGATGCACCCCCAGGATTGACCTCTCGTGAGTTTAGTTCTATTATCAGAATGCAAAATCAAGATTTGGCAATTCTTGGTGGCTTGGAAGAAAAGGTCAAAAATGATTCAGGAACAGGAGTGCCACTTTTGGCACGTATACCTGTTATTAAATGGCTTTTTAGTAAGCGTAAGCGCGAAGACACAAAACAAAAATTGACCATTTTAATCAAACCCACAGTCATTTACTAATGGTCGGGCAATTACGAACATATCTAAAAGAAGGTTTTACCTATCAGGGATTAGAAGTAACCGGTTCAAAAGAGGAACGTTCTTATCAGTTTTTGGAACTCAAGAAAAGTAAGAAACGGCTCTTGATTACGAACAAACAGTCATTCTCCGAACTTAAAGAATTACTAGAACTTGTCAACAAGAAAACCCCATTATTCTTATCCATTAACACCTCTAATATATTAACCAAAAAGTTAGACGTAGATGGTTCAAATAGTATAGCAGCCCTAGTGAATCAGGCTTTTCCTAATATCGATTTAGACACTATTTATTATGAAGTAATTCAACAATTAAATAACCCGATTGTAACCATATCAAAACGACTTGAGGTAGATGACATCTTAAAAGAACTAAGGGAAATGAAAGTGATGGTTTCTGGATTTTCTTTAGGCATTTCAGGTTTAGAACATGTGGTTCCTTTTTTAAAGGAAGACATTATTTTCGCTTCGAATTTTGAAGTCAAAATTTCGGATAAGACCATTATTGAAGTGAATCGCACTGATTCCAAAAACAAAAAACTATATACCGTCAGTGGTTTGGAATTGTCAAGTTCATACCTGCTTTCCTTTGCTCAATTATTAGGTAACTTAAGGAACAAATCTAGTAGTTCAAACTTTGGCATGATTTCAGAAAAGTTGAAATGGGATTTCAAGAATTCCCGCATTTTCAGTCGGGTTGTGAAATATGCCCTGATCTTTTTTATTGCCCTTCTCCTATGTAATTTTTTGGTGTATAATCATTACCATGGGGATGTTGGCAGCTTAAATGAGGTTTTGGCAGCAACGAGTTCTCAAAAAGATCAATTGACCCTTTTGGAAGAGTCCGTAATACGCAAAAAGGAACGTGTAGAAACTCTAAGTGCTTCTTCGAATTCAAAAGCGACCTATTATTTAGATCTGTTTGCTCAAAAAATACCGAAATCCATTTTACTGAATGAGATTAAATACCAGCCGCTGGCAAAACCCGTACGGGAGGAAAAACCGATTATTCTGGAAGAAGAAGTATTGTTGGTTTCTGGTATTTCCAAAAATGCAGATGCCTTTTCTTTTTGGATAGAAGATCTTGAAAAACAAGATTGGGTAAATTCAGTTGAGACACTGGACTATAATTTTGTGAGCAGAACCACCTCTGACTTTTTAATTGAAATCAAATTCGATGCAGCTAGATAAAAGAAATAAACTATTATTGTCAGGAGTCATAATTCTCTTGTTCGTGAGCTATCAGTTCGCCATCAACAAAACCATTTTGTTGCGCAAAGAATCGAAACGTCTCAACTTGGAGGTTGAAAAGTTTAAGAATCTTCCTAATAAGCTTTCCTTGTTAAATCAAAAGAACGCGCACTATGATTCCATTTTAGGTAAAATGGATTTGGTGGATACATCCATACAAAACAACTTGCTCCGTACCATTACCCAAGAGGGGGTTAAAACGAACACCCAAGTAATGGAATTCAAACAACCCCATCTCTATCAAGTAGGAGATAACAGTTTACATACCTACAGTTTTAATTTGAGTGGTAACTACAAGAATATATTGAAAGTAGTTCACATGGTCGAACAGAAAGGTAATTTTGGGGAGATTGTACATGTCGATTTTCAGAAAAAGAAAAATTATAAAACGAATAGATATAGTCTGGGTGCCACAGTTTTTGTGCAGCAGGTAAAGTGATGAGCCTGTTAAAACCGAATCTTTTTTCGGACTTATTTCGGACTATGTACATTTTATTTATATATAAAACACTACAAACCAATTATTTACAACAAAAAGAGACCATGCCTTACAAGCAGGGGGTCACTGGTTCGAATCCAGTAGGGCCCACATCAAGCAGAATCTCGATGGAATTTCCATCGAGATTTTTGTTTTTAGAGATTTCAGCATTTATGTGAGAAATATGAAAACAAAAATCTTAAAAAGCGCAATTCGCGCTTCAAGATTCTATTTGCAGCCCTGGTTTTCAATGGATATTTAATCCAGTAGGGCCCACTCAGTAAACAAAGGCCTTCGAGAAATCGAGGGCTTTTTTCTTTTCAAAAGTTGCTCACTTTTTGCTCACTTTTCGAAATATATCATGAATTAACAAATCTCTCTTGAAGCCGGTTGCCTATTCCCTAAACCATCCACAAGCCGAAAAGGAAGATAATTCTGACTGATTTAAGCAATTACCCAACGCCGATTAAATCGAAACCTTCCGATCTTTAGAATTTAGAAATCATTTCACTTTAGAAGGTAAATTTCCAAGTTCGATTTCCGCATTAATAACAGCCACTATTTCCAAGTACATCATTTGCATATTTCTTTTTTCACCCGCACGGTTCATGTTCATGAATTTTGCAAAAACATATTGAGAAGCAAATAATGGCACATCAAATTGCCCCATTCTGATGTACTCTTGATTGATTTCCTCCCAATTCAGTTGATAGGGCTTTTGACCCACAATATTATTCAGTGAATAGTTCACTTTTTCCATTACTTTTTCAAAAAATGAATTGGGATCAGGAAGAAAGGTAAATCTTTCTATATCATAGTTGATATTGTATTTTGTTATTCTACCTGTTGGAGTGTGTTCAAAAACTTTTTTCTTGTCAGTCATTATTTATTTTACTTGATTTGGTCAATGAAGCAGGCGAGCCTGCATTTGTTTCGTTATGGGTATGCTTAAAGCCTTTGTTTCTAAAGAAAAAGATGTAACCGATTAAGATGCCCAGTGTTAACGTAATGAACAATTTAAAGTTCGGCACGCTCAATAAACTATCTGTCTTGTCTAAAAGAATCACCACGATTTGCAACGCACTGAGTGCTAACGGTACAAAAATGAAAGGTCTATATTTTTTGTAACGGGCATCCATAATCCATCCTACCAATGGAATATGGGCGAAAATTTGAAGGGAGAGCATTAGCAAGAATGTTCTATAGGTTCTAAAGCCCCATACATTTCCTTCTGAAATAGTTAGAAAATATTCGATGCCAAAATTAGGCACCCACGGTTTTGTTCCTACTCTGGGCAGTGTAAGGATATCATGGATGTAAGGTAGGGTCGCGGCAAAAATCAAAAACAGCCATGCCAGTGCAACTTTTATGAGGGGATATTTTGTTGGCGGATGACCAAAGGTCTTTTCGGCAATCTGCAAAAGCTTTCTTTTCGCAGTTGAGGAACGATAGGCAAGGATCATAAGAACTATAAGCGTACCTAAAGAAAGATATATTTTAAGATCAAAATCGTTGAGCCATGTTTTTCTTTGAACCGAAATAATCAAAAAAATATGATAACAGGCACAAAAGATAGGTAGAAGAAGGGCTTTTTCGTAGTTTTTTCCCTTAGCTACTGAATACCATCCAATCCAAGCAATTAATGCAGAGAGTTCAGCGAATAGGAAGAAAAGCAATACCCGGTATTTTGAGTATCCTAAAACTTTTCCTTGGCTATTGGTAAGGGCTTTTTCAATTCCTAGATCTGGCACCCACCAGGCTAGTGTGCCATCTTCATTGATCAGTAGCTCATGTATAAAGGGAAGCAATGACAAACCAATAAGGATTGCCATTGCCACACTAAAATCATGTATCGTCTTCGTCGTCGATTTCTGATTTTCTAATTGAGAGGTAGTCCTCTTCAGCTTGTGAAACATCATCTTTTACACATGCAAAATTTGAACATAGCAAGCAGGTCAATGCTGCCAAAAGAAAAATTCTTCTCTTATTCATAATATTGAAATTAAAAGGTTTATATACCTTTTTAACTATGAATAAGCACTTTAAATTGCCTGCTAGAAAGTTAATTTGATCAAATAATATGATTTTGGTCTTCAATAGGCAAGGTATGTACTTTTACCATATTTTGAACCTAGAAAAACCTCCATTTTGACCAAGGTTTTATGCATTTATAATGGAGGTTTTCATTGGATTTTTTTAGTCAAATTTTAAATGAGAATACAAAAACCAGGATTTTGTAAGGATAAGATTCAGGAAACTTACAATTTCGAGAAGTAACCCCATGAAAATAAAATAGGCTTTTCTGAATCAAAAAAGAACCCTAAAAATCAAAACTTACGATGAATATATCTAAAAATAGTCGCAGTTATCAATGCAGAAATAGAGAAAGGGGTTTTGCCTACGAGGGTAAAGATGAAGTAGGTAATTTTTGGTCATTGGGTATTTCAGTTGAACTATTGGAAATCAGTTTTGATTATTGTTAACCGATTCTCGATTCTCGTCCATGCAACCTTGTGCGTTGGCAGGCGGGCATTACTGAACTGGCAGCAAAAAATAAAATTTCAACTAATACCGTAAAACCTTGATATTTCGCTCATGCCAAATAAGTTTTAACGCTCAAACTAAAAATATTTCTTAATGAGATGTTATAAAAGTGTGCAGTTCATCGATCTTTCTGGATTTTTTATGCATTTCATAGTCCAAAACTATACTTTCATCGTATAATAGGAGAAATCCATTAAGTCTTTTTTAACAAAAAGATTTGGTTGAATAGCGTACTATTTAGTTCAATGATTTGCTTGGATGTGCCACAAAGAATTTGGTTTCACTCCGTCGGCAAATCATTAATGTTTAAAAAACGAAAATAACCCCACTAAAAAGTTTAATTATGAAATTAAAAATTACCCTGTTTTTATTTATTAGCGCCCTTTATTTTGCTGATGTCAGTGCGCAATGTTCTGCCGATTACGAGGAGGTAAACGGTATAGTCATCATTGAAGCAGAATCAAAAACAGCTGGAAGTTGGAGTCTTAGAAACCTATCAGGAGCCTCTGGCGGCCAAGCTTTATATTATGCTGGTAGTAATCAATTCAACAATCCCGGTACTTCTGCTATAACTTACACGCTTAGAGTAAATAACCCTGGTCTTTATCGTGTTCAAATGAGATCACAGATTGGAGTCATTTCAACAGGCCCAGAGCCTGCCACCTCTGAGCATAATGACACATGGCTTAGAATAAATGGTTCTGAATTTTATGGACAAAATGGCAATAGTATTGTATGGCCGAGAGGCTCTGGAAGAACTCCAATCGTTGCGGGATCTAGTGGAGATGGCTGGTTGAAGGCGTATACCAATCAATTGGGCTGGACTTGGAATACGTTTACCAATGACGGTCCAGGGCACAGTATCTATGTGAGATTCGCCAGTGCCGGAACTTATAATGTTCAAATCTCCGGACGTTCAAAAGACCATATCGTTGATCGCATTGTTCTATACCAACAAAGTCTTTACAGTACATCACAGGCTACTGACCTCTCAAGAGCCGAAACAACCTGTGGCACCACCACACCGCCACCTCCTCCGCCGCCAGCGGAAAATGTCGCGCCAACAGTAAGTATCACAAGCCCATCAAATGGCAGTTCTTTTGATGAAGGAGCCAACATTACGGTCAACCTCTCTGCAAATGATGCTGACGGTAGCATACAGCGACATGAGATTTTTGTGAACAATAGTTCTGTTGATATTGACAATGGTAATTACACGCCTTATGTATTGGCCAATGCCCAAGCAGGAAGTTACGCGATCCGGGCGACGGTTACGGATAACGATGGTGCCACTGCATCTTCAACGGTCAATATCACGGTCAATGAAAATACACCCCCTCCACCGCCACCAACAAATAATGCACCGACCTTGAATATTACGTATCCTGCTGATGGTCAAAGTTTTGAAGAGGGAAGTAATTTTACTGTGAATCTGAATTCAAGAGATGTTGACGGTACGGTTGCAAAGCATGAGGTTATTATTAACGGAGGTCTTGTATCTTCTCAAGGTAGCGAGTATACACCGTACCTTGTAGTAGACCCTCAACCGGGTAATATCGCAATTAGGGTTGTGGTTACAGATAATGACGGTGCTACTACTGCCTCTGCAATAAATGTAAATATCACTGAAATAGCACCACCACCGCCTCCTGTATCGGTTGTTGCACCATCTGTTAGTATTACTAACCCCTCAAACGGGCAAACATTTGAAGAAGGAGCTAATATAACTATAAACTTAGATGCCTCTGATTCAGACGGTACTATTGTAAAACATGAAATTGCCATCGATGATACTGTAGTTGATACCGATGATGGTACCTATACACCATATGTCATTGTTGACGCGCAACCAGGCAATTATACTATAACTGCTGAGGTTACTGATAATGACGGTGCTACTGCTTCATCCTCTATTCTTATAATAGTTAATGAAAATACGCCTCCACCTCCACCAGAAACGAATGAGGCCCCTATTCTTAATATTACGTACCCTTTGAATGGTCAAACTTTTGATGAAGGAAGTGATTTTACTGTGAATCTCAATTCAAGAGACACAGACGGATCTGTAGAAAAGCATGAAGTCTTCATTAACGGAGCATTGGTGTCATCTCAAGGAAATGACTACACTCCGTATTTGGTGGTTGACCCTCAAGCTGGAACATATGTGATTGGTGTTACAATTACTGATAATCAAGGTGAAACGGCTACTTCTGCAGTCACTGTTAATGTTGAAGGAGAAGTGGCACCACCGCCACCACCACCGACAGATGAAGAAGAAGATACAAACGGTATTAGCCTCTTTTTGGTTGATGCTTTAAATAACGGTCGGGCAGGCAGCTTGGAAAGTAAGTCATACATAGATGAGAGTCAGACAATGAATTCAAATATTGAAGCGGTTGCCCCAGAAGGTACCAAGAGTGTTCGATTTGAATTAAGTGGAGCAGGTGTTAGAAATCATATCGAGAATTTTGCACCTTATGCTTTGTTTGGTGACTTAGAAGGTGATTTCTATTCAGGCAGGCTTGAAAGTGGGTTTTACGACCTAAGGGTAAAGGCGTATAATCAGCCAAACGGAGCTGGTAATATCATAGCTGAAATTGCCATTGGTTTTACAATTACCAATTCAGGTGCAGGTAGAACGGCAATTGCTTTCCCTAATCCTGTCAAAGCTGATGGCCGCGTTTCGATTAGGTTACCGGAGGGGTCTCAAGGAGACTTTAAATATATTCTAACGAATTCAAAGGGTACTATCATTGATAAAGGAGTTCTCGATGCCCAAGAAGCGGAAAGAAACTTCGATCTGCAGCTTCCTAATGTCGGAAGACAAGTTGAGGGTGTTTACTTCCTTAGCTTAATGGGGAAAGATTTTAGACAATCCATACCAATTATCAGAAAATAATCTAAACTAGAAATAGAGATTACACAGAAACAGCTTCCTCATTGGGAAGCTGTTTTTTTGTTTAATTACTTCAAGATTCTGAAAACAATAGCATGCATTTGGGTTTTAAGAATACAAAATTAGTTTTACCTTAGCCAACTGTTAAAAGGGTCATTAGCTCAGTTGGTTTAGAGCGCTGCCTTGACAGGGCAGAGGTCATTGGTTCGAATCCAATATGACCCACATTTATCTCTCAAAGAACGTCTAAAATACGCTCCAAGGCCATTCCTCTTGAACCTTTTATAAGAAGGGTACTTTTTTTCTTAAGTGGATTTTTTTCGAGATGCGTCTTTAACGACTCAAAATCACTGAATTTCTCATTGTTGGCTGCCACCTGTGAAAAATTTTCACCAACAAAAAAAACAGAATTAATATTCAATTTTGAGGCCAAATCTGCAATGGCCTGATGTTCTTCCTGGGCTCTCACCCCTAGTTCAAACATATCACCCAGAAAAGCAACTTTGTTATGGGCTTCAAGTCCATTAAAATTTTCCAAGGCGGCTTTCATGCTTGAAGGATTTGCATTGTAGGCATCAAGAATTATTTCATGGCCATTTTTATCAATCAATTGAGAGCGATTATTTTCTGGTCTGTAATCTTCAATGGCAGATTTAATTTGATTTAGCCCAACATTGAAGTACTTCCCCATCAATACCGCTGCAGCACAGTTGGTAAAATTATAGCTTCCTATAAGTTGTGAGTTAATAGTGGTGTTTTCAAATTTCAGTTTCACGAACGGGTTGGCTCGCAAGAATTCAATTTTATAATATTCGTGGTTGTTAGTGCTAAATCCATATTTATTGATGTAGTTCCCAAGCTTCTCCAATTGAATATCATCATCTGCATTGACAAAAACTGATTTTTTATGGCCCAACAAATAGGTGTAAAGCTCACTTTTACCTTTTATCACCCCTTCTTCGCCCCCAAAACCCTCTAAATGGGCTTTTCCAAAATTTGTTATATATCCGAAATCTGGTTGGGCGATTTCGCATAGAAACTCAATCTCTTTTTGATGATTGGCACCCATTTCAACGATGGCAATTTCAGTATCTTCTTTTATTGACAATAGGGTCAGGGGCACACCAATATGATTATTTAGATTGCCTTTGGTGGCAATGGTTCTATATTTTTTTGAGAGTACAGCGTTTATGAGCTCTTTAGTGGTGGTTTTACCATTACTGCCCGTTAATCCGATTACTTTGGCCTTGCATTGGTTTCTATGATATGTGGCTAGTTTTTGTAGGGTTTCCAACACATCGTCAACAAGAATATGTCTACTGGATGTTGCATATTCAGCTTCATCGATTACTGCATATGTAGCCCTTTTTTTTAGCGCATCAGAAGCAAACTTATTTCCGTTGAAATTGGCTCCTTTAAGGGCGAAGAAAATACTGTTTTCGGCAACTTTTCTAGTATCTGTTGAGATAATGGGTTGCTCGAGAAAAAGTTGATGAAGTTGCGAAATATTCATAAAACAAAAGTATAAAAAAAGCCCTGACATGATGGTCAGGGCTTTCGTTCTTTATCTAGCAATTATTTATTTCGCTTTTTTTCCTCTTGGGGTTTTGTTTTTGGTTTTTGATTTAGAACCAACCCGTGACATAGCACATCTGAAGCCAATGTAATCGGTCGCCATATATTGCGGTAAATATCTTCTTTGAGCAGGATCTAACCAATAAGCTCTATCTCTCCATGAACCTCCTTTGAACACTCGAACCTCATCATTGATCAAGGTTGTTCTATTATTTGATTTATCGTATTCACGAATAATTTGTCCAGAAGAATCACGCTCAACTTTATGTTTTGGCGAGTTGTACATTTTTCTTTGGTTTTCAGCTGATTCCTCTTCTTCCTCATTGAACTGATCGAAGAAGCGAGATGAACCGGCATCACCATCTCTGTAGCCTCTATTATCACTGGAGCTGAAATTTGTTCTTAGATAAGTTTCCTCTTCATCAACTGGAATCAACTTAACTTCGCCAGGGAGGTTTACCGCAACCACTTTACCATTGGGTAAGGTATCATAGACCACTGAATCTCTCAGTACCGTAACTTTACCTTCTTTATCGATGGCTGACTTCATATAAACGTTTCCTCTATAGTAGTTGAAATCACTTACCTCATCATCTACAATAGGTCTGTATACGTCAGAAACCCATTCAGCAACATTTCCGGCCATATCATATAGACCAAGGTCATTTGGCTTGTATGACATTACTTCGGCTGTAATATCCGCGCCATCATCAGACCAACCTGCAATTCCTCCGTAATCACCTTTGCCCTGTTTGAAGTTGGCCAATTGGTCTCCTCGACCAATACGTTGACCATTTCTGGTGTAATCACCTTCCCATGGGTATTTTTTTCTACCTCTGTAGTTGTTGTACTCACGGTTACCTTGATTGGCTTGTGCCGCATATTCCCATTCTGTTTCAGTAGGTAATCTGTATTCAGGCATGATAATACCACTGCTTCTTTTCGCAAAGGTGTTCACACTATCTTTTTTGGCTTTGCCTTGTAGAGAGTCAATTTGACCGTTATAAACAGATTCAGGTCTGTTCAAATAAGTTTCAGTACTGAATGTGCCGGCAACTTCACCACTGGCAGCTTGATACTTGGCATCTTTCGCCAAGTAGCCTTCTCTTTCCAACATTACCTCGTTGACACGGTCTGTTCTCCATTCAGCGAATTGCGTGGCTTGAATCCAATTCACACCAACCACAGGATATTCAGCATAGGCTGGATGTCTTAAGTAGTTGTTGGTCATGGTTTCATTAAAGCCCAATCTGTTTCTCCAAACTAAAGTGTCAGGCAGAGCACCTTTATAAATATTGGCGTATTTCGGGTTTTCTGGTGGATAAACACTTTTTAAGTAATCAAGGTATTCCAAGTACATGACATTGGTTACCTCAGTTTCGTCCATGTAGAAAGATTGTACGTGCTGTGATGTAGGCGTGTTATTCCAATCATGCATTACGTCATCTTGCACCTTACCCTTGGTAAAAGTACCCCCCTCTATAAATACAAGACCAGGAGCAGTCTCTTGCTCCTTGAAATCGGTATTGTACTGAAAGCCGCCTTCTTTGGCATTAATTTTCCAGCCTGTCGCTCTTGATACATTTTTGGAAGAAGAAGATTTTTTACAGCTAGTAACTGTGAAGCCTCCTGCTATTACTGCACAAGAAAGTACAACTTTGATAAACTGTTTTTTCATAATTAGGACTTGAGTTCAAAAAGTCAAACTGCTGATTCTAAAGTAGTTTGTAAATTTATGTTTGATTAATTTAGTATATCATTCGGCATATAAAACGGCTTTTTACACATAATATTACATTGCCATTGAAAATATTTTCCCAAAAAATTGAAGCCATAAAATGCCATCATTTCGACTTCAAAATTTAGAACGGAACAAATTTCAATCTAGTATGGATAGTTTGCCTTTTATTTTACGACTCTTAAGTAGCTTTTTGATGGTTTCTGGCAAAAATTGAAATAATGAATGGCCAAACGTTTGGGAATAGTATAAAAATAAAGGCTCAGCTTACTTAAATTCTTTAAAAATAATACTATTGTTGCACAAGATATTTTTAAAATTGCCGTTTACGTGTCAGACGCCCAGAAGAGATTGTATATTGGGTACCTTATTTTACCAATTCAACTATACTACTAGAGAAATGAAAAAATTACCATTACTGATTACACTATTATTGATGAGCAATCTTTTTGCACAAAATAATGATAGGGTTATTACCACAGCAGTTCCTTTTTTGACTATCGCCGCCGATGCCAGATCCGCAGGAATGGGAGACATGGGCGTTGCGACTTCAACCGATGCCTTCTCACAACAATGGAACCCTGCAAAATTCGCTTTCGCAGAAAGAAAGATGGGCATTGGTGTGAGTTACACACCTTATTTAGAGAGTATCATAACAGATATTTCCCTTTTAAATGCCAGTTACTTTAACAAAATAGATGACCAAAGTGCGTTTGCCATTGGACTTCGCTATTTTACTTTGGGAGAGATTGAACTCAGGCAGTTTGCAAACGACCCCGGAAGTATTGCAAAGCCAAATGAATTGGCCCTAGACGGATCGTATTCTTTGAAATTAAGTCCGACCTTCTCAATGTCAGTAGGAGGTCGTTTTATTCGGTCCAATCTGAGAATACAGGAAGATGCTGGGGTAGATTCACAAGCAGCAAGTTCGTTTGCTGTGGATGTTTCAGGTTTTTACAGATCTCGTGAAAGGGCTTACGACAGTTTTGATGGTCGGTGGAGAGCAGGTTTCAATTTTTCAAACTTGGGCGGAAAAATCCAATATGATGAAGGTGGTCAAGAAAACTTTTTACCCACAAATCTAAAGGCAGGTGTTGGTTTCGATTTCATTTTAGACCAAGACAATGTTCTTGGTTTGACCACTGAGTTCAATAAACTTTTGGTGCCCACACCTCAAGATTTCAACAATGACGGCACCATTGACGTCATTGACAACGGTGAATATCAACAAATAGGTTTCTTTGATGGTATTTTTCAATCTTTCGGAGATGCGCCAGATGGTTTTAGTGAAGAACTTAAAGAGTTTACCTGGGCCTTAGGTGCGGAATACACCTATCAGGAATCATTTATGGTTCGTACCGGTTACTTTAACGAGAGTGAGGAAAAAGGGTCTAGAAAGTATTTCACTTTGGGTGCGGGTTTTAAATTTAAAGCTGCACAAATAGATTTATCTTATCTTTTCTCTACTTCCCAAGTGAGAAATCCTTTGGAAAACACTTTGCGTTTTTCACTTACCTTTAACTTAGGAGAAGAATATTTCAATGATTAAAAAAATATTTAGTTCAAAACAAAACCTGCCATTGTGCAGGTTTTGTTATTTTTAGACACTATTGTTTGTAAATGACCAAAAAGAAAATACAATTTGAAATTTCGATATACGATTCACTTGAAGATTTAACTGTAGGGGAAATCCATTTAATGCAAACGGCAGTTGATGCCCGAAAGAATGCCTATGCACCCTATTCTTCTTTTCAGGTTGGTGCTGCTGTACTGCTTGAAAACGGGTCTATTGTTATTGGTAATAATCAAGAAAATGCTTCTTATCCATCAGGTCTTTGCGCAGAACGCGTTGCTGTTTTTCATGCCGGTGCTAAATATCCGAATGTTACTATAAAATCTATCGCAATTTCGGCAACTTCCGTTAATCATAAAGTGAGCAAACCGGCTGCACCTTGCGGTAATTGCAGGCAATCCATATCTGAATACGAGAACAGGCAAAAAGAACCTATTTCAGTGATAATGATGGGTGAGACGGGTAATGTCATAAAGTGCAATTCTGTTTCTGATCTACTTCCCTTGGCTTTTGATGGGTCATTATTGTAGTTCTTTTACTTCCAATTTTTGTCTTGTTACGGCATTCGATTTTTCATTTTGATATCCTCAAAAAACAGTGCCTATTTTCACGAATCCTTATTTTTTCACTATTGATTTAATATGTACTTTTGTCTTTCATTTTTGGGCAAAACCCATGTAAAAACCATTTAATGAAAAAAATCACCAAAGAGGTATACCTAAAATGGTATAAAGACATGCTTTTCTGGCGAAAGTTTGAAGATAAATTGGCTGCTGTTTACATTCAGCAGAAAGTTCGTGGATTTTTACATTTGTATAACGGTCAAGAAGCTGTTTTGGCAGGGGCACTCCATGCAATGGATCTGACCAAAGACCGCATGATCACAGCTTATCGCAACCATGTGCAGCCGATTGGTATGGGCGTAGATCCAAAAGCGGTTATGGCTGAATTGTACGGAAAAGTTACGGGCACTTCAAAGGGTATGGGTGGCTCTATGCATATCTTCTCAAAAGAACATCGTTTTCATGGTGGGCATGGTATTGTTGGAGGGCAGATTCCACTTGGAGCGGGTATGGCCTTTGGTGATAAATACGCTGGTAGGGATAACGTTACACTCTGTTATATGGGCGATGGTGCCGTGCGTCAAGGGGCATTTCATGAGGCCTTGAATTTAGCCATGCTTTGGCAGTTGCCGGTGGTTTTTATTTGTGAAAATAATGGTTACGCCATGGGTACGTCAGTAGAGCGAACATCCTATTCTACCGAAATCTGGAAATTAGGTCTAGGTTATGAAATGCCTTGTGGTCCTGTAGACGGAATGAATCCGGTCACTGTGGCCGAAGAAATGAGTAAGGCCATTGAAAGGGCCAGAAGTGGTGGCGGACCAACGTTTTTAGAAATGAAAACCTACCGTTACCGAGGCCACTCGATGTCTGATGCCCAACATTACAGAACAAAAGAGGAAGTTGAGGAATACAAAAAGATAGATCCGATTACCCAGATATTGGATATCATCAAAGAAAAAAAGTATGCCACTGAAGATGAAATAAAGGCAATTGCCAAAGAAGTCAAAGACAAAGTGGCTGAATGTGAAAAGTTTGCGGAAGAATCTGCGTATCCGCCAGTACAGCAATTGTATGATGTGGTCTACGAACAAGAAGATTTCCCTTTTGTACAACATAAAATTTAAGTAGATGGCTATAGTAGTGAATATGCCCCGTTTGAGTGATACCATGGAAGAAGGCACGGTTGCGGTATGGTTGAAAAAAGTGGGGGATAAAGTGGAAGAGGGCGATATTCTGGCGGAAATCGAAACCGACAAGGCCACTATGGAGTTTGAGTCTTTTAATGAAGGAACATTACTTCATATTGGTGTGGCCGAAGGCGATACTGCACCTGTAGATGTTTTGTTGGCGATTATTGGGGAAGAAGGAGAGGATATATCAGGATTATTGAACGGAAGTTCCGCACCTGCGGCTGAGACCAAGGAAGAAGCTGCGTCTCAACCGGAAGCGCCATCTACCTCAGCTGCTAGTTCAGAGTCTACCGTGATTCCGGAAGGAGTGGAGATTATAACAATGCCGCGATTGAGCGATACCATGGAAGAGGGTACCGTGGCCACTTGGTTGAAAAAAGTGGGCGATACTGTTGAAGAAGGAGATATTTTGGCTGAGATCGAAACCGATAAGGCCACCATGGAATTTGAATCATTTTATTCGGGCACCTTACTTTATATCGGAATTCAAGAAGGCGAGTCCTCACCGGTTGATGAGGTTTTAGCGGTAATAGGTCCGGACGGAACAGACGTTAATGCTGTTCTAAAAGGAGGTGCCTCGAGGGTTGCGGCTAATGTTGTACCCGAGGAAAAGACGGCGGAAAAACCTGTCGAAATTAAAACCGAAGCGGATCTAGTTGCATCCGCAAATGATGGACAACGAATTTTTGCTTCTCCATTGGCGAAGAAAATGGCAGCCGACAAGGGTATCAATCTGGCTGAGGTTACTGGTTCAGGAGACCACGGTAGAATCGTGAAAAAAGATATTGAGAATTACAAACCTTCTCAAAATGCAGCTACAACCGTTGCTGCCGCTGGAGCTGCTGCGTTCGCCGGCAGTGCGATGGCACCGATTCAATTGTCTGTGGGTGAAGAGCGCAGTGAAGAAGTGAAGAACTCTCAAATGCGCAAGGTTATTGCCAAGCGTTTGGCGGAATCCAAATTCACGGCACCCCATTATTATTTGACTATTGAAGTTGATATGGACAATGCCATGGCATCGCGTAAACAAATCAACAATTTACCTGATACCAAGGTGTCGTTCAATGATATGGTGGTCAAGGCTTGTGCCAATGCCTTGAAAAAGCATCCTCAGGTCAATACCACATGGAAAGGAGACACCACCCAATTCAATCATCATGTCAGCGTTGGTGTCGCAGTTGCTGTGGAAGACGGACTCGTAGTTCCTGTATTGAAGTTTACAGACCAAATGAGTTTGACTCAAATCGGCACTGCGGTCAAAGACATGGCTGGCCGTGCAAGAAATAAAAAGTTGACACCAGCTGAAATGGAGGGCAGTACCTTTACGGTCTCGAATTTGGGAATGTTCGGTATTTTAGAATTCACCTCGATCATTAACCAACCCAATTCAGCAATTTTATCGGTGGGTGCCATTGTTCAAAAACCGGTGGTAAAAGATGGCGAGATAGTTGTGGGCAATACCATGAAACTTTCTTTAGCTTGTGACCATAGAACCGTTGACGGAGCTACAGGAGCGCAATTTCTCCAGACACTGAGAGCCTATTTAGAGAATCCGGTGACCATGTTGGCATAATACAGCGGTATTTCAATTGTAAACAAAAAATCAAAAGCATCCGTTATATAGCGGATGCTTTTTTTATCTTTAAAAAAACAACCAAAATGCGTGTACTTTTAATTTGCCTGATGGCCCTATTATTTTTTGCATGTGGTTCAATACAGACGAAAAAGACAAATCCCGATAAGGTTTCCAATCCAAATAATAGCTCTTCTGAGGGTTTGCAGTTGACTGATGAAATCAAGAAAGAGATTTTGGAGAAGTCAGATCCGCTGCCACCCAACCCTGATTTCTCTAATGCCGAAAGGGTTGGCGAAATCATGAATTTTCTCGCTTCAGATGATTTGGAAGGAAGAGAGGCTGGTACCGAAGGTATTGCCAAGGCAGCCGACTACATCGAAGAAATTTTTAATGAAAACGGAATAAAACCTTACTTCGAAAATTTCAGAGATACACTGTCCAACTTCAAGAAACCGGCGTATAATATGGTCGGAATGATTGAAGGAAATGATACCGCCTTAAAAGACCAATTCATTATTCTTGGAGCACATTACGATCATATTGGTCGAATTAAGGCTAAAAATGGGGATGATATCGCCAATGGTGCCAATGACAATGCCTCAGGTACCACATTGGTTTTGGAGCTTGCTCGTTATTTTGGAAAAAACAAAACAAATAAGCGAAGTATTATTTTTGCTTTATTCAGTGCAGAAGAGAAAGGCCTTCTGGGATCAAAGCATTTGGCGAAAAAGTTGAAAGATACAGATTTGAATTTGTACGTCATGCTGAATTTTGAAATGATAGGCGTTCCATTGCAACATGATGATTATTTAATGTATTTGACGGGTTACGATTTGTCAAACGTTGCTTCAGTAAGTAATAGTTATACTGATAAAAAAATTGCTGGTTTTCTGCCAAAAGCGAAGGAATTCAACTTGTTCAATAGATCTGACAATGCACCTTTTCACAAAATATACAATGTGCCTTCACATACCTACAGTACTTTTGATTTTACCAATTTTGAACACTACCATAAGGTCGGTGACGAAACCGATAAATTGGATTTTGACCATATGGCGAACATTGTAAATACCATGATTCCGGTTATGAAGGGAATTATCAATAATCCTGAGCAAGAAATCAAATACAACTGATGGCAAATGTGATTATCACCGGCGCCAGCCGCGGCATAGGATTTGAATTAGCAAAACTTTTTGCCAATGAAGGCCATGCTGTTTTGGCACTTTCTAGAAATGATAGTCCTATTTCCAATTTGAATCTTTCCAATATCTCAAGTTTTCCTTTTGATATATCAAAGGAAGGTGATATGGTGAAATTAGCATCCTTTTTAAAAGAATGGAAATCCGTTGATATTCTTATAAACAACGCAGGCAAATTGATCAACAAACCTTTTTTAGAAACTTCAACTGAAGATTTTGAGGAGGTTTTCAGGGTAAATGTTTTTGGGCTGGCTGAAGTGACCAAGATTGTACTGCCAAAAATGCCCAAAAACGGACATGTAGTGACCATAAGTTCAATGGGCGGGGTACAGGGCAGTTTGAAATTCCCCGGACTTTCCGCATACAGTTCAAGTAAGGGGGCGGTGATCACGTTGACCGAACTTTGGGCGGAGGAATTCAAAGAGACCGGCCCTTCTTTCAATGCCCTTGCTTTGGGCGCGGTTCAGACCGAGATGCTAGCAGAGGCCTTTCCGGGGTATGAAGCCCCGACCACAGCTCTTGAAATGGCCGAATACATTAAGAATTTTGCTTTAAAAGGACATAAAATGTACAATGGCAAATTGCTGCAGGTATCGAGTTCTACCCCTTAGCTTTGCCCCACTTTTTATTTCCTTTTTTCAGGAGAAATGTTAACCAAATACACTTTTTTGAGGGTATCGATTTGAGGGAATTCCTCTAAAAATTTATCCCTGTCAGCATACATTATATCAAGTTTTTCCATCGTGGTATCGGCGTAGCCTGAATATAGCGAATCGACCACATTCATGCCTTTCACCACCTCTCCAAAAGTGGGAAAACCTCGTACTTCGTTATAATTCAAGGTATCCAAACGAAAATTATCACTGAGATTAATGTATAGATCCGCAGAGCGACTTTCTTTTCCTCCTCTACCAAAACTCAATGTGCCCCTCTTGTTTCCTTGAATAACCACCTCATCAGGTACTTTGATGGCATACCATTTTTCATATGTTTTTCTATCACTATTGCCAAATTGCGCAACAAAACCTGGGTTTACCCTATAAAACAATCCATTATCAAAATAGTTGTATTTGACCAATTGGTAGAAGCGATCGACTGCTTTGGGCGATAATTTTCGGGTCACTTCAATATCAAAATTACCTTTTGAGGTTTCAAAACGAGCCATAAAAACCGCGGGGGCCATTTCTTTCGTCCATTCAGATTTAAAAATAGCAGGGCTACAGCTTATGAATAGTACTATGAAAAGTGAAGCGATTGTTTCTTTCATCTTTGAATCGGTTTTTATGAAGGTAACGGAAAAAAATTAGTACACCTAAATGCCTATTTTTGTGTATATGGATGACATTCTAAAAAAGTACTTGCCAGAAAGAGCTGTCACGCCATGTTTGGATTTGATAAAGCTGACCGAGGTTCATCTTAAAGTGGTGAATAAAAGGGTTACAAGGCATGGCGATTATCGTAGAATGCCCGATGGCCGACACCTAATTACGGTTAATGCCAGCCTGAATAAATACCGATTCTTAATTACCTTGGTACATGAAATTGCCCACTTGGCGGCTTTCGAGAAATATGGTAGAAAGATCAAACCCCACGGATTGGAATGGAAGCATACCTTTCAACATTTGATGCTTCCCTTTCTAAGACCTGAGATCTTTCCTTCAAAACTTTTACCCCTTTTGGCAAATCATTTTAAAAACCCTAAAGCAAGCAGCAGTACTGACGCCCGATTATCAATAGCCTTAAAAACTTTTGACCCGCAAGATCGTGATAAATCGTACGTTTTTGAATTACCTTTGGGCAGTGTTTTCCGATTGTATAATGGTAAATTATACAAGAAAGGAGACCGACGTGTGAAGCGCTATGAATGCATTGAGGTGGCAACAGGAAAAAAATACCTATTTCAGCCCAATGCCGAGGTGGAATTAATTAAAGATTAGATGAAGAACAAGAATTATTATGCGGTTTTGATGGCGGGTGGCGTAGGGTCACGTTTTTGGCCAATCAGTACCTCAAGTTATCCGAAACAATTTCATGATATGTTGGGTACGGGTGATACCCTTATTCAAAAAACATTCAAGCGATTGAATAAATTCGTTCCGACTGAAAATATCTTGATTTTGACCAATGAAAGGTATAATGAGTTGGTTTTGGAACAACTTCCCATGGTCAAGCAAGAACAGGTGGTTTTGGAACCAGCTATGCGAAATACGGCGCCCTGTATTTTGTATGCAGCCTTAAAAATTCAAAAAATGAACGCTGATGGGGTCATGATCGTGGCACCGAGTGATCATTGGATAGAAGATGAAGACGCATTTGCTAAAGACGTGACAACATGTTTTGAAAAATGCAGTGACAAAGAGGTCTTATGCACTTTGGGGATCACACCCTCTTTTCCGAATACTGGATTCGGTTATATAGAATATCAAAAGAATAGTGAAGACGGCCTTAAAAAAGTGGATCAATTCAGGGAAAAACCTGATTATGAAACGGCGAAGGAATTTCTGGCACAAGGAAACTTTCTGTGGAACGCCGGTATCTTCATGTGGAGTGTGAAAACCATTGTAAAAGCATTTGAAACCTATCAAAAAGAGCAATATGATTTATTCGCGTCGGGCTTGGAAAGTTTCAATACCTCCTCAGAGGCAGCTTTTATAAAAGAGAATTATCCAAAAGCTGAGAACATATCAATTGATTACGCGATTCTTGAAAATTCGAAATCGATATATGTGCTTCCGGCTACCTTTGATTGGAATGATTTAGGCACTTGGGGGTCACTTTATGACAAATTGAATGATGGTACGTCTGACAATGCCGTGGTAGGGGCAAAGCTCTTGGCAGAAGGTGCTTCAGGCAATATGATTCGGTCTCCGAAAGACAAAATAGTGGTCGTTGACGGATTAAATGATTATATTATTGTCGATAAAGAAGAGGTACTTCTTATTTATCCGAAATCCAAAGAACAAGATATCAAACAAGTTTTGAATAAAGTCAAAGCTAAATTTGGTGATCAATATGCTTGATTATGAGTGAAGAATTAGAACCAGACCACTTAGAAGAACCGGTTGAAAGAAAAAAGGAGGTAAAAAAAGATTTTCAAGGCCTTTTGGGCAGTACTAAAAACTTTCTCTCCGAACTACTTGACATTCGAAAGAATACAGATCAAGAGGCCACAAAAGATGCGATTATCGCAGATATTCCCTTTAAAGGCCATACCTCATGGATTCTAATTTGTTCTATTTTCATCGCCTCCATCGGGTTAAATGCCAATTCTACAGCTGTTGTCATTGGAGCGATGTTAATATCGCCATTAATGGGCCCCATTTTGGGTATAGGCATGTCTTTGGCCATCAATGATATTGATACCTTAAGACGTGCGCTCAAAAACTTGACCGTAATGGTGGTTTTAAGTGTTTTTACAGCTTGGTTGTTTTTTGCTATTTTTCCCTTGAAAGAAGACTCATCGGAGTTATTGGCTCGAATAAGACCCGATATTCGAGATGTTTTGATTGCCTTTTTTGGTGGCTTGGCCTTGGTCATTGCCCGGGCTAAAAAGGGCACCATTGCCAGTGTGATTTTCGGTGTGGCCATTGCCACAGCTTTAATGCCACCACTATGTACCGTGGGCTATGGTTTGGCCATAGGTAATTTGGGGTATGCCGGTGGTGCCATGCTTTTGTTTTGTATCAACACCATTTTTATCGGGTTGGCTACTTTTTTGGTTTTGAAGCTTTTACGGTTTCCTATGGTGCGCTATGCTAATTCAAAAAGAAGAAGACTTATCGCACGGGCAGTATCGGTAACTGCCTTGGCAGTGATGATACCTGCCGGTTATATTTTCTGGGGGGTTTATAAAGAGTTTCGTTTTACGAGTGATGCCACTGATTTCATTCAAAAAAATGTCACATCATACAAATTCGTTGAAGACGGACGGTTTTTAAAAGATCTTACTGAATTGAATTTTGATAGGGATACTACCTCTACCATCGAATTGATTTTCATGGGTAACGAGGGTGTGCCTCCTAGTGTTTTAGCCACATGGAAATCAAACATGAACACTTATGATGATCTCAAAGGTGTAGAGCTCAAGGTTATTCAGGGCTCGCAAAACAATCAGACCAATAAACTGAAATATGTTGAAGAATTGTACCTATCGCAAAAGAATGAGTTGTTGAATAAAGATGAACGTATTGAATTCTTGGAAAGTCAATTAGAGCAATTGAATAAAATCAACGCCCGCCATATTCCTTTTCAAGATATAAGTAAAGAGGCTCAGACCAATTATGAGAATTTGGAGTACATCGCATTTTCAAATGCGATAAGAACCGATTTCAAAAAGTTGGATACGGTACCTGTTTTTGAGGTGAAATGGAAAATAGATGCCAAAAGGGTTGATGTACTTAAAGATGCCAAAAAACTTCATAACTGGCTCAAAGTTCGTTTGAAGGATTCCACCATTCTTCTCACAGAAATCATTCAAGATTAATTCCGCTCTTCAATATACATTTGGCGCACCTTTTTGAAAAGCTCTGAAGAATACACAAAATCGGTTACTGCTTTATTATCGGTTTTGAAGATTTCATTTTTTGTGCCTTCCCATTCTTTGAGACCATTTTTCAAAAAAATTATTTTTTCGCCAATTTCCATAACCGAGTTCATATCATGGGTATTTATGACCGTTGTGATATTATATTCCTCGGTAATTTCTTTTATCAAATTGTCAATGAGAATGGCTGTTTTGGGGTCTAAACCGGAATTGGGCTCATCACAGAACAGGTATTGTGGGTTCATTACAATGGCCCGTGCAATGGCCACACGTTTTTGCATCCCTCCTGAAATTTCAGAAGGATATTTGTGATGGGCATCTACCAAATTGACACGCTTTAAAACAATATCAACCCGGTCTTCCATTTCTGATTTGGCCAGTTTGGTAAACATTTCAAGCGGAAACATCACATTTCCGGCAACTGTCATGCCGTCAAAAAGGGCACTGCCTTGAAATACCATGCCCATGTCTTGACGTAGGTCACGCTGTTGATCACCGCTCAATTCTGAATATTTTTGACCATCATAGACAATGCTTCCCTCTTCTGGCGAAAAAAGTCCTAGCAAACATTTCAAAAAAACCGTTTTACCTGAGCCACTTTGCCCAATGATCAAGTTGGTCTTTCCGGTATCGAAAACCGTTGATATCCCCTTTAAAATATGGGCATCATCGAAAGATTTATGTATTTGGTTTACCTCAATCATTAGCCCAAAAGTAATTGTGTTAATATATAATTCGCAATGATGATAACCACACTGGTCCAAACAAAAGAAGTGGTACTCGCCTTACCTACCTCCAAGGCACCTCCCTTCATATAGAAGCCATGATACGACGGTATGGTAGCGATGATGAATGAAAAAATCAAGGTTTTTATAAAGGCATAGGTCACGTGAAATGGAATGAAATCTTGCGTAATACCCTCAATGAAGTCAGCGCCCGTCAAGAACCCTCCAAAAACACCGGCCATCCACCCTCCGAAAATACCCACATACATTGAAACCGCGATAGCAAATGGGTAAAACAACATGGCGATAATCTTGGGAAACACCAAATAATTCAATGCGTTCACACCCATAACCTCGAGGGCGTCTATTTGTTCAGTTACGCGCATGGTTCCAATGCTTGATGTAATGAATGAGCCCACTTTACCCGCCATGATAATAGAAACAAAAGTGGGGGCAAACTCAAGAATAATTGATTGTCTGGTAGCAAAACCGATAAGGTTTTTCGGTATTAAAGGACTAGTGAGATTGAGTGCGGTTTGAATGGTAACCACAGCGCCAATGAAGAAAGAGATGAAGATGATAATACCCATAGAGCCGTATATGAGCTCATCGATTTCCTTAAGAATCAAGGTTTTCATTATCCTCCATTTGGTGGGCTTTTTAAAAAGCTCAATTACCATAATGGCGTAGCCGCCAATATCTGCCAAATACTTCATTGAAGGAATTTAATCGTACCGTGTAAAAATAACAATAAACAGTTTGAATTAACCTTGATTTAGAATTTTAAAGCCCTATTTTATTTACTTTTGCCCCATCTATAAATTCGTTATCATGCCCAAAAACCACTGGCTTTTATTCAGTTTGATTTGCTTGTGTTTTGATTTTTTTGGCTGCTCGGCTCAAAAGACGCAGAAAAAAGGAAGTATGAATTCTTTGAAAAGCACACCAAAATTGGTGGTGGGCATCGTGGTAGATCAGATGCGTTATGACTACCTGACCCGTTTTTGGAATCACTATGAAGACGGAGGGTTCAAACGCATGGTCAATGAAGGGTTCAATTGTAAAAATAATCATTTCAATTATGCCCCGACCAGTACTGGACCGGGCCATGCCTCAGTGTATTCGGGTACCACACCTGCCACGCATGGGGTAATTGGCAATAATTGGTATGATAAAGTTGAAGATAGGGAGGTCTACTGTGCTGCTGATAATTCCCGTATTTCTGTGGGAACCGCCTCAGAGGCAGGCAAAATGTCGCCCCATAGAATGAAGGTAACCACGATTACCGATGAACTTCGGTTGCATACGCAGATGAGGGGCAAAACCATTGCCATAGCCCTTAAAGATAGAGGAGCAGTATTGCCCGGGGGTCATACGGCAAATGCAGCCTATTGGTTTTACGGACAAAAAGAGGGCAATTGGGTTACGAGCAGTTATTACATGAATGAATTACCAAAGTGGGTAAGTGATTTTAACGCTTCGAACAAGGTAGAGAATTATAAAAAAGTATGGAATACCAAGAAGAACATCAACACCTATGTTGAAAGCGGTTCGGACGACAACAACTATGAGGGAAAATTCATTGATGAAACTTCCTCGACCTTCCCACATGATTTAGTAAAAAACTGGAATGCCAATGGGTCTTTTGATATTTTGAAATTTACTCCTTTTGGCAATAACATTACCACCGATTTTGCCATTGAAGCTATTGAGGAAGAACTTTTGGGTGCTGATTTGAATACTGACTTTTTAGCCATCAGTTATTCCAGTACTGATTATGTGGGCCATATGTATGGCGTAAATAGCAAAGAGGTGCAAGATACCTACGTGCGGCTTGATGCTGATTTGAAGCGGCTTTTGGACGCCTTGGATAAGCGTGTGGGAAAAGATGCATATACCGTCTTTTTGACCGCAGATCATGGGGCGATTGATGTTCCTTCATATTTGATGGATAAAAAAATACCGGCCGGCTATATTGATTATACCGCCATGAGATCGAAACTTGACCAATTTTTGCGTTATAATTTTGGCACTACCGATGTGATCGAGAATTTTTCGAACAACCAGTTTTTTCTTGACCATAAGATTATCTCAAATCTTGATTTGGAAATAGGCAAGGCCCAAAAAATGATAGCTGATGAACTACTTAATTATGAGGGAGTTGATCGTGTGTACACTGCTACTCAAATGAAAAGTAACAATTATACTACGGGTATACCCTACATACTTCAAAACGGATACAATCAAAAGCGCTCTGGCGATGTGTTACTTGTTTTGAAACCGGGAGTAATTAACTACCCCAAAACGGGATCCACCCATGGGTCGCCTCAGATTTACGACACCCATGTGCCTCTTTTGTTTTTTGGAAAAGGTGTTCAAAAAGGCAGTACCACAGTTCGAACTGAAATACCGGATATCGCCCCAACCATAGCCACCTTATTGGGTATTTCTTTTCCGAACGGATGCACAGGTCAACCCATTTCGCAGGTACTTGAGTAAAAGTTCAAAAATATGAGTGGAAGTCCCATAGGCATTTTTGATTCAGGGGTTGGAGGAACCTCCATCTGGAAGGAAATCAAATCGCTCTTGCCTAATGAGAACACGATTTATTTAGCGGATAGTAAGAACGCTCCGTATGGCGAAAAACCACAAGAAGAAATACTTCAGCTAAGTATCAAAAACACCGAATTGTTGGTCTCAAAGCGTTGTAAGTTGATTGTGGTGGCTTGTAATACAGCAACGACGAATGCCATAACTTATCTGCGTGAAAATTATGAGATGCCTTTTATTGGAATTGAGCCCGCCATTAAACCCGCGGCCTTGAACTCAAGTTCAAAAACAGTGGGTGTTTTGGCCACTAAAGGTACTTTGACCAGTAGTTTGTTTCATAGTACCTCTGAGATTCATGCCAAAGGTATTCAGGTTATCGAGCAGGTTGGTGCAGGTCTGGTTCCCTTAATAGAGTCGGGTAAAGCAAGGTCTCAAGAAACCAAAGATCTATTGAGAGGTTTTCTTGAACCTATGCTTGCTGAAGGTATTGACCATTTGGTGTTGGGCTGTACCCATTACCCTTATTTGATTCCGGTTTTAAAGGAGTTGCTTCCTGAGAAGGTAAAAATCATTGATTCTGGCGAGGCGGTCGCAAGGCAAACGAAAGCGATATTACTTCAAAATGATATGCTAAATGTTAGTGGGGTTGAAGTGAAACATGAACTTTATTCGAATACTTATCCTGAACTTTTAAATTCATTTGTAGAGGATTTGTCTGCTTTGGTTTCTTATCTTGATTTTTGAGTTGGTCTTAGCAATTAAAACCTGACTCAACCCCTTCGCTCATAAGTCAAAAAAGTAAACGCATAAGAGTGCCCCTGATCTTTATCATGATATTCTTCATTGACTAATTGCCATTTTTCTAAGTCAATCTCCGGAAAAAAAGTATCCGCATCTTCAAAACGGGCATGCACCCGGGTAAGTTCAATTGTATCTGAGAATGGTTTACCTTGTTTGTAGATTTCCCCACCTCCGATGATAAAAGAAAGTTCATCTTCCGCTACCATTTTTAGGGCATCCTCTAAAGAATGGACAATGATGCAATCATCAAAATCCGTAGTATAATTTTTATCTCGGGTAATGATAATATGCACCCGATTGGGCAAGGGTTTTGGAAAACTTTCAAAGGTCTTGCGCCCCATGATGATTTTGTGACCCGTGGTAAGTTTTTTGAAGCGTCTAAAATCATCTGGCAAATGCCACAACAAATCGTTGTCTTTGCCCAATTCATTGTTTTCGGCAGCCGCCGCTATCATGGTTATCTTCACACAGTTGTTTTTTGCAGTACCTTTAAAGATGTAAAGATATGGCAAAAGCCATTTATCGTAAACCCAATGGAAGAGCTTAGAAGACAATTTCCGGTATTGCACAATCAAATTTATGTGAACACCCCTGTTTTTGGCCCCATGTACGAGGGTCTATATGACTGGCGAAAACAGCGTGATAATGATATATTGCTACATGCAACAGAGTTAGAGAAAAAACGTGGACATCTTCTTAATGATACCCGTAAGACCATTTCGAATTTTTTTGATTGTAAGGAAGAAAATGTTGCTTTGATAAATAACTTCTCGACTGGCATGAACTTCCTTCTTGAGGGTCTGCCCAAATCTTCGAAAATATTGGTTTTGGAAAAGGATTATGCCTCAGTAAATTGGCCCTTTGAAAGACGAGAATTTCAAATGAATTATGCAACGATTGACGAAAATACCGAAGAGAACATTGCTGATATTATTGATAAGGAAAAGATCACTGTGTTCGCCTTTGCCATGGTCCATTGGCAAAACGGAATTAAAATCGATCTGGACTTTATAAAGCAATTGAAATCCAAATACCCCGATCTTTTGATTATAGCCGATGGAACCCAATTCGTGGGCACACAAGAGTTCAGTTTTGAAAATTCTGGTATTGACGTACTGGCCGCCAGCGGTTATAAATGGTTGTTGGGTGGCTATGGCAATGGGTTTATGTTATTCAGTGATTTTGTCGAACAAGTTGTGTCAATAAAATCGATTGGCGATAACACAGCGAGTGTCACTTTGAAGTTTGAAGGAACTATACCTTTTGCAAAGTATTTTGAACCGGGCCATTTGTCTGGTCATAGTTTTGGCAGCCTTCAATTTTCTTTGAACTTTTTGAGGGAAATAGGTATGTCTAAAATAACAGCGCAAAACCTAAAGTTAAGTCAAAAAGCCAAGCAGGTTTTTGAGGGTATGAATCTTTTAGAGCCCAAAGTGACCCCGAGAAAATCTCATAGTACTATCTATAACATAAAGGGCGATGATACTCTTTTTCAACACCTTATGAGTGCAGGTGTCATGTGCGCCAAACGCGGAAACGGAATTCGTTTTGGATTTCATTTTTACAATACGGAAGAGGAAATCGATCAAATTGTTGAAATTATAAAAGCTGGGCAATAGCAAGTTGAAATTGCCAACGACTACTTTTCAACCGAAACCCCTTTCCAAAAAGCTACTCTTCCTTTGATGCCTTTGGCCAACTCACTGACCTCAGGATAATACCAAGCTGCATCTGGGTTTTCTTTTCCGTTGACAACAACGGTATAATAAGATGCCTGACCTTTCCAAGGGCAGATGGTATGGGTTGTAGAGTCTTTAAAAAATTCTTTTTTCAAGCTTTCCACAGGAAAGTAATGATTGTTCTCAACCACTACGGTGTCATTGCTTTCCGCTATTATTTCATTGTTCCAAATTGCTTTCATAGGTTAAAGTTTTATTTTCATTTCTGTGTTTATTCCCAATTTGTTTCGGTATGGATGGGAATCTTTTGGTTTTCAATATTGATTTGATTTCACTGCCTTGCAGGCTTGAAACTGTTATGCTTTGCTGAATACATAATTTTTATATTGATTTTTTGAGTCAATGTATTGTGTTTCTATTTTAAGTCCCGATTTTTCTGCTAGCCAGCCCACAGTTCTATCATCGTATTTTTGAGATATTTCAGTATGAATGGTTTCCCAAGATTGAAATTCAACTTGTAAATCAAGTTTTTTTATGATGATTGTTTGCGGTTCTTTGGCCACTAGGTAACTTTTTGCTGTGCCTGTTTCGGGGTCGTACACTTCCCAGTGTAGAAATTTGTCAAGGTCAAAGTCTCCATTAAGTTCACGATTTATTCTGTTCAAGATATTTTTATTGAAGGCCGCCGTGATTCCTGTTTGATCGTTATATGCATCTAATATGGTTTGTGGATTTTTCTTTTGATCAAAACCCACAAAAAATAAATCATTATTGTTCATAAGGGCTTGCACTTGGGTTAAAAAATCCACGGCTTGGGGGTGTAATAAATTTCCAATATTAGAGCCCAAAAAAAGAACGACTTTTTTAGTATTTGTCAGTTCGGCTATTTTCTTTAGTGATTCGGAGTACATGCCCTGTTGCGGTTCTATGGCAACTTCAGGAATTTCATTCTGCAACGAAGATGACAATTGTTCCAATACATTGTGACTAATATCAATGGGCATGTATTTAAAAGACACCTTCTTATCCACTAGATTTTGGAGTAAAATCTTGGTTTTTTTTCCATCGCCTGCACCAAGTTCTATGAGGTTGAACTCATCTGCGTTTTCAGTAAAAAGTGATGTGATTTCATCTTTATAAATTGAGAATATATCATACTCGGCATCGGTAAGATAGTATTCTGGCATCTTCATAATGTCTTGAAAGAGCTGGTCACCTTTTTTATCATAGAAGTATTTTGATGAAAGGTGTTTTGGATAGTCGGTCAAGCCTAAATAGACCTCTTTTTCAAATGGAGTGTCAAACGTGGTTTCAGTTGTTTCTTGCATAAATGATATGTCATTCTTTTAGGTAAAACATTACTTTGTAATGGGTAATTATCTTGCGAGGCGAAGACCAGTGAATTGCCATCGCAGATTGGTTTGAAAAAAGTTGCGATAGGTGGGTCGGGTGTGTTTTTTTGGTGTGGCAACAGAACCACCGCGCAGCACCTTTTGATTGACCATGAATTTACCATTGTATTCGCCTAAGGCGCCATCAGCTTTTGTATAGTCAGGGTAGGGTAAATAGGCACTTTCAGTCCACTCCCATCGGTTGCCCCATGGAAAGAAATTTTGAGCTGCTTCCCATTCAAACTCGGTAGG
>CAYSPL010000026.1:14869-43784 GCA_964432915.1 uncultured Maribacter sp. | reverse complement strand
CTTCTCAAAACAAGGCATCAATGCCAAAGCGGGTGCAAATATATAACCGTTTTTTTGTTTGCACAATACCTCAAGAACATTTTTTGACGTACTTTATTAAAAAATTATCAACTGTCTGATTAACAGTGATTAAGAATGCAAAATAATTTGTATTCGGGGTAGTGATAGAGCATTTGTTTGAGCTCTTTTTCACCAAATCAAAAAAAATGATCTGATGAAAAAAGCGAGTTGCGATAGCACGGTGCAACTTTAGTTGCGACCCCAATAAAAAAAAACAAGGTTTTGAATGGTTGATTTAAGAGAAGAAGTTCCAAACCAGACCGAAGCGAATCACAAAATCACGATACGGATAATTCGGTGCTGCATAATATTTTTTTGGGTTTATAAAAGAGGAGTTGAAATGCTCTGCTTTTAAAAACAACCGAGTTTGCTGTATTCGCGCATTGATAAAAAAATCAAGAAGGGGAAAAGCCCCAAATTTTTCATCATTCTGCACAAAGAATTCACCCAAGGCCGGGTTGTAGGCATTCATATTATAGGCTGAGAAATATTTAAGGGTCACACCCGTTTGAAGGTACATGGCCTTTTTAAATGCATCAGTCGAAAAATAAAGCGTATTTCGGGTAACCCATTCTGGAACATTCAAAACAGCATTGCCCTGGTTCACATTTTGATACATTAGGGTATTGTTCAATGCGAAACCGCCTACTTTGATCTCTTTGTTATATTTCAGTTTCAAATAATTCACCGCATTTGATTCTTGAAATGGCTTTATGGCGTATTGATCTGAACCTTCAATCATTTCGATTGTTGGGTCAACCTTAAAATAGGTGTAATTACTCATTGTGGTGTAATTGGCACTGAGAGCTCCCCACTTTTTTGACTGGACATCAAAAAGCAAACTACTTCGCTGTTCTTTATCAAAGCCTGTGTTGTTTTGCCAATTGTAATTGAAATAATCACTCTGATACATCAAGAAATTAAAGTTGGGCATTCTTGATGAGGTATGAATACCAAGGCTTATTTTATTATTCTTATTAGGTTCATAACTGGCTGTGGCATCAAAGATGTTGCCCGTCAATTCGCCAGATAGGTTATACTTGGCAGACCCATCAATTAGAAAACCCCCTAACTGCTTTCTATAGGTAGCCCCCAAAGCCACTTCTTGACCTCTTAATTGATTGTCTATGGTTTGTGCCTCTGTGATAAGAATACTATTGGTAAAATAGTTGTAGTCGTAAAGACTGATATTAGCTTGTAATGAACCAAGGGTAGTATTATAAAAGTTGGCACTAAATTCATTGTACATGATTTTCAATGACATCTTATCATCGATTTCATTAATCAATGAATTGCCAAAAAACGCGTTTGGTTGGTCTTGCTTGAATTGGGAATATTTTGTCTCATAATTGAACTGATGGCCAATGGTCAAGGAAGTCTTCTCAACGCTACTGCTATCTTTTTGTTTTTTGATTAGTTTATAACCATGCTCTAAAAAATACCTTTTGCCAAGTATTTTATGTGTGGCATCACGAAATCTTACATCAACTCTTACCCTATTTACAAAATCTTCATTTTTCAATTCAAATTGATCTCTGTTTGGAAGTCCGCCGTTTTCCTCGGTTTCAACATCTTGAGCGGTTATGTGCGCGCGGAGCTGATATCGCCCATTTTTGGTCACGTAATTGGTTGTTGTTGTGAAATTACCTGATTCAGCCTGGTTGAATTGATATTTTCCGAGAGACCTTAGGCTCTTATATCCGATAGAAAAATTCAAACGCTTTGATGTATTGAATGCCAACATCGCATCTAACATCTGACCTTGCTCAAAGGTGGTCTTGAACATTAAATCACTCATAGGTGTGGCCACGTTGTAATAGTTGATGTCTTCAATTTCGCGATAGTTGAAGTGCTTGGCCCTCGCACCCAGCTTGGGGTAAAGGTTGGTTCGATTTAACTCAAGCCCCAATTGGTTATAGGGTTGACCGACATTTGCAAAGGGCATGAGTTCAAAATCATCTTTTCTGAGATAATTGTACTTGTACTCTTTATCAATGGTCAAGGTGGTGTCAAGAAACGTGGTGTCTCTAGCAAAAGAAATTATTTTATAATTTTCAATGGTAATCTGATTGATATCAGATTTTGGTTGCTTCAATTTTTTCTTAGCAGTTTTCTGAACTATACTATCCCCTTTAAGTTGTGGTGGCGCCATGATCTCTTGAGAAGATAGTACGTGACCACTCAATAGTATAAGAGAGAATAGAAAGTATTTCATTAGCTGCTATTACCGAGCAAAGTTATATTTTTTTGTTCGTAATTAAATGTGAAAGTTTTGATACCTAAACACGGAGCCTTAGTTGTAACCGCATTGATGAGATTGGAAAATAATTGATCTATATTCGTCAGCAAAACCTTCAATTGTGCTGAAGTCTTTTTACAAAATGGCCAATGAGGCCGGTACTGATGAAGCAGGTCGTGGTTGCCTGGCCGGACCAGTAACAGCGGCCGCTATCATCTTACCCGAAGAATTCAAAAATGAGCTGTTGAACGATTCAAAACAACTGTCAGAAAAAAAAAGAATGTTTTTGAGGCCTCTATTAGAGGAGTGTGCTTTGACTTACGGTGTTGCCCATATTTACCCTGAAGAAATTGATGCCCTAAATATTTTAAATGCATCAATTCTTGCTATGCATATATCTTTAGACAAGCTTGAATGTAGCCCTGAATTCATCATCGTTGATGGCAATCGATTCAAACCTTATAAAGATATTGAACACGAATGTATCATCAAAGGGGATGGAAAATTCTTGAGTATCGCAGCAGCTTCGGTTCTTGCAAAAACGCATCGTGATGACTACATGCTAAAACTGCATGAAGAGTACCCCATGTATAATTGGAAGCAAAACAAAGGCTACCCTACCAAAGAACATCGGGAAGCCATCAGAAAATACGGCATTACTGAATATCATAGAAAAAGTTTCCGTCAATTGCCCGGGCAACTGACATTAGGTTTTTGATGAATCTATGCCTTTACCTTTTTGATTTTTGCTTTAAATAGGGCTTCAAAATGACGAAGCAATTTCTGTTTTACTTCATCAATGTCTATCTGTTGCTTACCCAATTCCACATTCAAAGAAGTAACAGCTTTGTCTTTTATTCCGCAGGGAATCATTAAATCAAAATAGCCTAAATCGGCATTCACATTCAAGGCAAAACCGTGCATGGTAACCCACCTACTTGCGCGCACACCATAGGCGCAAATCTTGCGGGCAAACGGAGTTCCCACATCGAGCCAAACCCCTGTTTCACCTTTTGACCGCTCTGCTTTTAAACCATACTCGGCCAAAGTCAAAATGACCATTTCTTCCAACAACCGTAGGTATTTATGAATATCCGTAAAGAAATTATCAAGATCAAGAATAGGATACCCCACAATCTGTCCTGGGCCGTGGTAGGTTATATCTCCTCCTCTATTTATTTTATAAAATTTTGCACCTTTCGCTTCAAGCTGTTTTTCATCAACCAGAAGATTTGAATAGTCGCCGCTTTTACCCAAGGTAAAAACATGTGGATGCTCTACAAAAAGAAAATGATTGGGGGTTTCCAAAGTGGTTTCATACCTTCTATTCTTTATTTTGAGGTCTAAAGTTTCTTTGAAAAGCTGCTCTTGGTAATCCCAAGTTTCTTTATAGTCTTTTCGCCCTAATTCTTGTAAAAGTACCTTCTTATTCATGAGTGCAAAGTTAAAATCTTTCAAATTGGAATTATAACTTTTATCAGTCGCATAAATATTCCCTCCCCCTTGGGGAGGTCCTTCCTGCCGGCAGGCAGGCCAGGGGGGAGACTTAATTCGGATTGTTCAAAATGACCAAGGCAGCGATTACCCCGGGTACCCATCCGCAAAAGGTCAACAGTAAAACAATTAGAAAAGAGCCACACCCTTTTCCGATTACAGATAGTGGCGGAAAAATAATGGCAAGCAATACCCTTAAAAAACTCATTTGATTTGGATTTTTTGACCCGTCAGTTACCGGGCAAGATTGATGTGCTTAATTAGTCGCAAATGTGCTTGAGATGTTACAAAATCAACTATTTTAGAGGAATGTAAGTATCCTCACTATGATTCGAAAACTTGTTTTAACTTTCCTTTTAACCCTCGGTTTTTGTGGTTATTCGCAGTATAGTTTTGAAGGTAAAATTGCCAATAATGTAGATGGTAAAACGGTATATCTTTCCATCATAGAAGATTACCGCAAGCTTTCAATACCTTATTTAGAACAGGTTATCAAGAAGACAACTGTTGATTCAGTCGGAACTTTTAGATTTAAGGGCGATAATCTTTCACTAGACAATCGCATTTATCGTATTCACATAGATGAATGCCCCGAAGAATCATCAGATTCAAATCACTTTTTAGGAAGATGTGAAAACAGTAGAAGCATTCTTTTTATTGCCAATAATAGGGATTCCATAAACTTCCCCACCTCATTTGCTGATGAAGTGTTGTGTGAAATAACTTCGACAAACCCAAAATCCGATGCCTTTCTTCAAATCGATGCCCTTAAGGAAGAAATGGCCTTTGAATATTATGAATACCCAAGCGAAGCAAGCCGAAAATTGAACTCTAAAAAGTGGTTCACAACGCTGCAAGATTTTGGAAAACAATTGGAAGAACCACTTGCTGAGTTGTATGTATTCGATTTTCTCTCAGATAAACGAAACGAAACATATTCACACTATATCAAAGATGTAGCCAAAAACCCGTACTATACAAATCTCGGAGAACGCCTCGAAAATGCCTATCCAAATACGGTATTTACCGGATTTTATGTAAAGGAAATTACCACCGATCAATTGATGGCCTTTCAATCAAAAACGCCCCAGTCTTCTTTGAGATGGGTTTTAGGTGGTCTTCTAGCTCTTTCACTCTGTTGCAACCTATACTTTTTAACCCAAAAAAAAGACCATCGAACAAACAGCTTGAAGAAACTAACTGTCCAAGAGCAGCGGATCGTAAACGAAATTTTAAAGGACAAAACCAACAAAGAAATCGCATCTGATTTATTTATCAGCTTGAGCACGGTCAAAACCCATATCAACAACTTGTATAAAAAATTGAATATTAGCTCAAGAGAGGAAATCAAAGAATTACTTGGATAGCCGATTTAAAAAATCCACCTAGGGTCTAGTACCTATTTCCATCCTCCAAAACAATATTCAAAGTGGTTTTTTGCACAACTTTCGGTTTTAATTACTAAAACTGAAAATCATGAATCCGATTATTTTGCCGTTATTACTTGTAACTTTCTGGTCAAATCTTTCCGCACAACAAATCAACCAAGAAATCAAAATTGAAGGTAATCAACCTTACTTAGTAGGTAAAATTACCATAGAAGGACTCACATCAAATTCATATCAAAATTGGTATGCCGCAAATCATGAATCATATCAAGTCGATTCGAACATCATTTCATCAATCAAAAACGAACTGGCCGAACATAAAATCTTAGTCTTCATGGGCACTTGGTGTGGTGATACTAAAAGGGAAGTCCCCCGTTTTATCAAAATCTTGGAGGAAGCCGATTTTCCGATGGAAAATCTAAAAATCGTGGCCGTGGACAAAAGAAAAAATCACTTCAAAAAGAGCCCCACGGGAGAGGAATGGGGACTCAGCATCAAACGGGTGCCTACTTTCATTTTCTACAAAGATGGTAAAGAAACCAACCGGATAATCGAAAGTCCGATTACCACCTTAGAAGCTGACATCAAGGCAATAGTCACAAATTTAGAATACACGCCCAATTATCCGACATCATTGCATTTCGATTAGATGATTTTATACTGAAACCCTATCTTTGCGCCTTAAAATAACTGCGCAATGCAATTGTCTGAACAAGAAATCGTACGAAGAGAGAAATTGGCCAAATTACGTGAGATGGGCATCGATCCCTATCCTGCTGCTTTATATCCGGTAGATGCCACTTCTGAGTATATCAAGCAGAATTATGAAGAGGGAAAAAAGGTCGTGGTTTCAGGTAGATTGATGTCGAGACGAATTCAAGGAAAGGCTTCTTTTGCAGAATTGCAAGACAGTGCTGGGCGTATTCAGGTATACTTCAATCGTGATGAAATTTGTACGAGCGAAGACAAAACCCTTTACAATGAGGTCTATAAAAAGTTATTGGACATCGGCGATATTATCGGAATTGAAGGAGAATTATTTACCACACAGGTAGGCGAAAAGACCATCATGGTCAAAAACTTTACCATTTTGTGTAAAACTTTGCGCCCGCTTCCGCTTCCAAAACAAGATGCTGACGGAAATACCTATGATGAGTTCAACGATCCTGAAATGCGCTACCGTCAACGGTATGTTGATTTGGTGGTTAATCCCCACGTAAAAGAAACTTTCGTAAAGCGTACGAAGATCACCAATAGTATTCGTCAATTTTATAATGATAAAGGATATTTGGAAGTTGAGACGCCTATTTTACAGCCTATTCCAGGTGGTGCGGCTGCACGACCATTTTTGACCCATCACAATGCTTTGAACATTCCGCTCTATTTAAGAATCGCCAATGAACTGTATTTGAAAAGATTGATCGTAGGCGGATTTGATGGTGTGTATGAGTTCTCTAAAGATTTCAGAAATGAGGGTATGGATCGTACCCACAATCCTGAATTTACGGTAATGGAACTTTATGTAGCTTATAAAGATTACAATTGGATGATGGACACTACCGAACAGCTTCTGGAAAAAGTGGCTATTGATGCCAACGGCACTTCAAAAGTTACGGTGGGTGAAAACGAAATAGAATTCAAAGCGCCTTATGCAAGGGTTCCTATTTTAGAAGCCATCAAAATTCATACGGGCGTTGATGTTGCCGAAATGGGCGAAGAAGAACTGCGCGAAACCGCTAAAAATATGGGACTTGAAGTTGATGAGACCATGGGCGTGGGCAAACTCATCGATGAGATTTTCGGGGAAAAATGTGAGCATCACTACATACAACCAACCTTCATAACCGACTACCCGAAAGAGATGAGTCCGTTGACCAAACAGCATCGTGATAACCCAGCTTTGACAGAGCGTTTTGAGCTCATGGTCAATGGTAAAGAATTGGCCAACTGCTATTCTGAGCTCAACGACCCCATTGATCAACGTGAGCGTTTTGAAGAGCAATTACGTCTTTCAGAAAAAGGTGATGATGAGGCAATGTTCATTGACCAAGATTTTATTCGTGCTTTGGAGTACGGCATGCCCCCAACATCAGGCATTGGCATTGGCATTGACCGTTTGGTCATGTTATTGACCAACAATTCCTCAATTCAAGAGGTATTGTTCTTTCCGCAAATGCGCCCCGAGGCCCGAGCCGGGCAGACAGTTAATTTGAGTGATGACGGAAAAGCAGTTTTTGAGGCACTCAAAAAGGCTGAAAAAATTCCTTTGGCCGATTTAAAGGAGCAATCAGGTTTATCAAATAAAAAATGGGATAAATCAATCAAAGAATTGACCAAAAATAATTTGGCCAAGGTTAGCAAAACCGATGACGGGCTTTTTGTTGAAATACTATAGTATTTTATTTTCCTAAAGAAATAACATAGCTTAGAGCCAACAATAAACCATTATGCATCTAAGTAAGAAACTAGGACTTTTTCTTGGACCCATTCTTTTTTTGATTATTCTCTTTTTACCATTCGATTTGGTTTCCGAACAAGGCGATATGGTTATTGCTGTTGCCGTTTGGATGGTCATTTGGTGGATCACCGAAGCGGTTTCCATCTCTGTGACTGCACTTCTGCCTCTGCTTCTGTTTCCCCTTATGAAAATCATGCCCATTAACGATGTGGGCGCCAATTATGGGAGTTCGATTGTATTTCTTTTTTTTGGAGGATTTATCATGGCACTTGCTTTAGAAAAAGTTAATCTTCACAAACGCATCGCCCTTAACATCATCAAAATAACAGGCACCACCCCGAATAAAGTCGTTCTAGGATTCATGATTGCCACAGCCGCGCTGAGCATGTGGATCAGCAACACGGCGACCACTGTGGTTATGCTACCCATCGCTATGTCAGTTATTGCCTTGCTGATAGATGATGAAGACGGATTTACAAAAAGTGATCAGAATTTTGCCCTGAGCGTTATGTTGGGCATTGCTTTCTCTGCCAATACGGGAGGAATCGCCACCGTTATCGGCACACCGCCGAATTCTGTAATGATAGGCCTACTTGAAAACGAATATAATATCGAAATATCTTTTTTAAAATGGATGGTCATCGGGCTTCCTTTTGCCATAGTGATGATTACCATCATATACTTTGTTATGGTCAAATGGATGTTTCCGAACACACAGTTGAAATTCGCCGCATCAAAGGAAGTCATCGAAACTGAATTGAAAAAGTTGGGTGCCATGAGTGGTAAGGAAAAAATGGTGCTTGCTATTTTTGGGGTTACCGTTTTTCTCTGGATTTTCAGAACGGTCATCAATGGTATTTTTCCAGAATTGAAACTGAACGATACCATCATAAGTATAGCTGGGGCAATTGCCATGTTCGCACTACCTTATAATCTGAAAAAAGGAGATTTTATCTTACACTGGAAAGATACCCAAAAATTAGCCTGGGGGATTTTGATTCTTTTTGGCGGCGGATTGGCATTGGCCAAAGGTATGGCCGTTAGTGGTATAGTCGATATGGTCTCCAATGCGATATCCGAAAGTGACATTAGCATTTTATTCACTGCGGCATTGCTGATTTTCTTAATGCTCTTTATGACCGAATTGATGAGCAATGTGGCATTGGTTGCCGTATTGGCACCGGTTGTTGCCGGAATCGCACTCGGACTTGATATTCCAATTTTGTATTTGTTGATACCAGTGACCATGGCAAGTAGTTGTGCATTTATGTTGCCCATGGCCACGCCACCCAATGCCATTGTCTTTGCCAGCGGATATATCAAAGTGCATGAAATGGCCCGAGTGGGAATTATTTTCAACCTTATTGCCGTTGGTTTATTGATATTGTTGTTTCAATTTGTGATTCCGTTGATTTTCTGAATCACATACCGCTATTTTCGTCCATTTAACAACTCTTATTTAACCAAAATCGAATGATGAAAAAAATAGCACTGGCTTTAAGCATCTTGTTCCTTTTATTGGCTGGAAGGAGCCACGCAAAAGTAAATTTGAATGCTTCCACTATCGAACAAAAAACACAAAAACAAGACACAGATTCACTTAGTCTTGAAAAAAATACAAGTTCGATAGATGACCATGACGAACATAATCATGAAGATGAACCCAATTATAGAATGTATATATTTTTAATTGGCAGTTTTTGTTTTATTACAGTGTTGTTTTTTTGGTTTAACAGAAATAGTGAAGTTGATGAAGAATAAAAATTATCTCTTAAGTACGCTACTACTTTTAAGTCCCATGCTTCTTGCCGCGCATGGCGTCAATGCAGCAGATCAAGAATTATTGAATAACGGCGGACTTTTATCCTATATCTACGTAGGTGCGAAACATATGATTACCGGATATGACCATATCTTGTTTTTGATAGGCGTTATTTTCTATTTAAAAGGTTTTAAAGACATAGTTAAGTTCGTAAACTATATTTACCATTGGGCATAGTATTACCCTTATTGGCGCTACTTATTTAGGCATTCAAGCTAATGAATATCTCATTGATGCGGTCATTGCATTGAGTGTATTTTATAAAGGATTCGAAAACCTAGGTGGTTTTGAAAAGTACTTGAACACCAAATCGCCTAATCTTTTGTTTATGGTTTTCTTATTCGGACTTATTCATGGTTTTGGTTTGTCAACACGTTTGCAATCTTTTGATGTGGGCACCTCTCAATTTTTAGCTAAAATTGTTAGTTTCAATATAGGCGTTGAGTTAGGACAAATATTAGCCCTGATACCTATTGTATTTTTAATATCCCTATGGCAAAAAAAGAAAAGCTACCCAGCTTTTTACAAAGCTGTTAATGTATATTTAGTTATTACCGGTATTGCTCTTTTCTTTTATCAACTATATAAATATTTCAGGTAAACCTGAAGCCTAAAAAATGACCCTCTTTTAGGAATTTTTTTTAGGCTTCAATACTATTTAATTTAAAACTTACTTCGCAAAAGCATTGAATCCTTTTGGTAAATATTGTTTGCTGTCAAAGTCCAAAACAATGGTGTCATTTTCATCAATATAGTTGATTCCCAAAATTCCTTTTGGGTCAGCATAGGGGTCAAATCCCTTAGGTAGGCGTCTTACCAATTTTCTTTTGATTCTCCTTTTCATCTGAGGTTCTTCCTCTATAAAAGCAATCGAATTCAAATCAAAATAACTTTTATAAGGGTCAAAGTTTTCGGGTAGATAATCGGCCGTATCAAAACCCAGCTCAATCTTTTCATCATCCTCGATATAGATAATCGAGTTAAGGTCAAGCTTTTCTGTTTTTGGGTTAGAAGCCAAAATACTGTTTGAGATACCTAAACCGAGTACCAAAGCAAATGTCACGTTCTTTTTAATCATTACAAATGAGTTAATTATGAACTGCTATAACGCTACAAAAGATAGATATTGCGCCAAAAGAGGAATGATCGTTAAAGTGTAATTACCCCTGATTTGGGCGAATAGGCAACAAATCAAATAAAAATGTGCCAAAATGGTAAAATAGCGAAGTGAACATTGTCTTTTAGGCAATAACCGCAGTAAATTTTTATAGAATTCCGCCTGCGTTTTTTTGATAAAACGTAGGTTTTTGTTCAAAATCAACTTTCAGGCAAAAAAATAAAGCCGTGAAAACCAACCAAAGTTCACGACTTTATTCTTGACTAATTCAGAAAATTAAAACTTCCTATAAATAAGACTGGTTAAAATCAAAAATGTTACACTTTGGGCTTCGGCCTGTGAATAATACCTTGACTATTTTTAATTAATTTAACAAAAGATGCTGTTTATTTTTCAGTTCTTTGAAAAAATCAAAAACTAACTACACCATGTTGAAATCTTCAATGGTCAAGATAATTTTGGCCGTTTTCGTTTTAAGTGCGACTTCAGTTGAGGCGCAAATCTTCAAAAAGAAAAAGAAAAAAACAGAACAATCTGATGCCAAGGGAAAACCCAAAAAAGGTGCTATACAGCCTTATGGCAAAGTAATTACCAAAAAGGCTAAAACTGACAAAGGGCTTTTTGATGTTCATGTAGTTGATGATAAGCATTATTATGAAATTCCTGATTCGCTATTCAACAAAGAAATGTTGATGGTCAGTCGAATTGCGAAAACCGCTTCGGGTATTGGTTTTGGTGGTGGAAAAATCAATACGCAAGTTCTTCGCTGGGAAAAGAAAAACAAAAAAGTGCTCCTGCGTGTGGTTTCCTATGGCATTGTGGCTGCAGATTCTTTACCAGTTCATGAGGCAGTGGTCAACTCAAATTTTGAGCCGGTGCTGCAAGCATTTGATATCAAAGCCTTCAAAAAAGATTCTTTGGCCCCAGCAACAGTTATTGAGGTTAATGCCATGTTCGAGAAAGACGTGAACGCTATCGGAATGCCTGAGTTTTATCGTAAAAGGTATAAGATTTCACGCTTGGATGCGGCTAGAAGTTACATTGATTCCATTCGGAGTTACCCTCAAAACATAGAAGCAAGACATGTGAAAACCTATTTTGCCAAAGAGGCACCTTCAAATCGTTCTTTGGGGTCTATTTCGATTGAAATCAACAATTCGATGATTCTTCTGCCTGAAGAACCGATGAAGCGTCGTTATTTTGATAGACGTGTAGGTTGGTTCGCTAGAGGTCAAACAGATTATGGTCTAGACGCCCAAGAAAGTAAAACCATTCGCTATTTAGACCGTTGGAGATTGGAAGTCAAAGATGAGGATAAAAAAAAGTATGCGGCGGGTGAACTGGTTGAACCCAAGAAGCAAATCATATATTACGTTGATAGAGCCACCCCAGAACAATGGGTGCCTTTTATAAAAAAGGGTATTGAAGATTGGCAGGTCGCCTTTGAGGCAGCAGGCTTCAAAAATGCCATTATCGCCAAAGATCCACCCACAAAAGAGGAAGACCCTGAATGGTCTCCTGAAGATGTACGTTATTCTGTGGTGCGCTATTTGGCTTCACCTATTCCGAATGCGAATGGCCCTCATGTTAGTGATCCGAGAAGTGGCGAGATTTTGGAATCTGATATCAATTGGTACCATAATGTGATGACTTTATTACGCAACTGGTTCTTTGTGCAAACAGCTGCCATTAATCCTGATGCACGTGGGGTGGCTTTTAAAGATGAAGTCATGGGGCGTTTGATTCGGTTTGTGTCTTCTCATGAAGTTGGACATACGTTGGGACTACCCCATAACATGGGAAGTAGTGTTGCCTATCCTGTTGATTCGCTTCGTTCAGCATCCTTCACCAAAAAATATGGTACCGCTCCCTCTATAATGGACTATGCCCGATTCAACTATATCGCCCAACCTGGAGATGAGGGTGTCGCCTTGATGCCCGATATTGGTGTTTATGACAAGTACGCCATTCGTTGGGGCTACAAACCAATTTTGGACAAGAGTGCTGAAGATGAAAAACCCATTTTAGATGGATGGATTCTTGAGCATGCGGGGGACCCATTGTATAGATTTGGGCATCAACAGATTGGTGATGTGGTGGACCCAAGTTCACAGACGGAAGATTTAGGAGACGATGCCATTAAGGCAAGCACCTATGGCATAGCCAACCTAAAACGCATTGTACCCAAACTGGTGGAATGGACCGCAGAAGACGGAAAAGACTATGACGACCTTGAAACGCTTTATGGGCAGGTGCTATCGCAGTACAATAGGTATTTGGGTCATGTATCGAATAATATAGGAGGCGTATATGAGCACCATAAAACGTATGAACAAGAAGGTGCGGTGTATACCTATGTTTCGAAAGAGCATCAGAAAAATTGCATGCGTTTTATACAAGAAGAGCTTTTTAGCACTCCGAACTGGATGCTGGACAATGAACTGTTTTCGAAAATCGAATACTCCGGTTCCGTAGAACGAATTCGTAGAATGCAAGAAAGAACGCTGAATAACATCTTACGCTTGGGTAAATTGGCGCGACTTATCGAAAACGAAACCAAAAATGGTGCTGAAGCATACTCTTTAATAGAAATGATGCGTGACTTGCGAAGAGGTGTTTGGTCAGAATTGCGAAGCGGAAGAAAAATCGATACCTATCGCCGTAATTTGCAAAAAGCTCATATCGATCGATTGGCCTATTTGATGACCGCAAAAAGTGAGCGCAAAAAACCTGATTTTGGTGGTTATCAAAAATCAACGGCAATTAATACCAGCCAGTCTGACATTCGTTCATTAGCACGTGCTGAGTTGAATACTATTAAAAGAGAGGCTAGAAACGCCGTCGGCAGAACTGCGGATACCATGAGCAAATACCATTTGCGAGATGTGGTAGAGCGCATTGACATGATTTTAGACCCAAAATAGGGAATCGATGAACTGCCATATTAACTGGTCTTCCGATGAACGGTAAGAAACATCGATGATGAAAGAGGCTATTCCATAATTTTAGATGAATTGACCACGGAAAAAGGTCCATTGGCAACAATGGACTTTTTTGTTTCAATGTTCACCCTAGATTAGCCTCATAATTAAAAACCCAAACGCCATGTCATATAAAATCAAAAGTTCATTGTATTTAGCAAGTTTGATGATTGCAGTACTTATTTATCACAATAGTGGAAAGGCCAATGATGCAACAAATTTTGACCTGGCACAAAACAACATTGAAAACGTTTCAGTACATGAAGCGGTAAACTAAAAATATTTTGGGCTCATAGGTTTTCTCCACCTATTCAAAGCTCACCTTGAAATTACCTACTTTATCAAACGGCTTGAGTTTTCTGCTACTCAAGCCGTTTTTCACGTCAATAACTTTGGTTTTAAAAGTTAAAAAATCCATAATCTTGAATTGACTGTTAAACCATTTTAGGGCATTTTGGTCATAAAAGGGTAAAACAATAAAAATAAAATCATGAAAAAAATAGTAATACTACTGATGATGTTTATAGGTGTAACCTCATTTTCACAAAGAGGAGAACGTGCCGAAAGAGGCCATTATATGAAAAACATGAGCCCAGAGCAAGTGGCCACCTTACAAACGAAAAAAATGACCTTGCATTTAGACCTTAGCGCGGAACAGCAAAATCAAATCATGGCCATCAATTTAGAAAATGCCAAAATGCGCAAAGCTAAAATGGCAGAACGAAAGGCAAAAAAGGAAGAAGGAGAAATGAAAAAACCAACTTCTGAAGAACGATATGCCATGGCTAATAAGATGTTGGATCTCAAAATTGCGCAAAAGGCTGAAATGAAAAAGATTCTTACTGAGACCCAATTTGCCAAATGGGAGAAAATGCATAACCGAAGAGGTAAGGCCCGAAAAGGTATGAAAGGTAAAGCCAAAAAACACATGAAAACAAGAGAAAAGAATTAGCCATAGATGGGCGATTAGTATAGAAAGTCACACTTTTTAGTGCGGCTTTTTTTTCTAATCTTTAAATCGGAAATAGACTATAACCTGACATCAATGCATCTAAAGAAATTATTTCTTATTGACGGTTTCGGCGCCCTGTTATCGGCATTTCTCTTGGGGGTGGTATTGGTTGAATTCAATGACTTTTTCGGAATTCCGGTAAAAACTTTATACTTCTTAGCTTTTCTGCCCTGCCTTTTTGCACTTTATGATTTCTACTGTTATTTCAATAAAAACACTCACTCGGGCATTTACCTAAAGACAATTGCTTTTATCAATATCGCTTATTGCCTTTTATCTTTGGGTTTCGCGCTATATCATCATCGAGAAATTACCATTTTGGGCTGGGGATAAATTCTTGAGATTATTATTGTACTTATTTTGGCAAATATTGAATTAAAAGTGGCGAGAAATTCCGTCATGAAAATTTAGACATCTTTTTGCTCCTTTTTATTTATTCAAAATCTGAATTAAGGAATCTGTAGATTTTTAACAAGTCGAATTTATATTTTTTTGATATATTCCTACACACTTTGAATTTAGTATGAGCGAAACCAACAATTACCAACAATTTGAAAAACTTCAAGAAGAACAACTACCTGTAGCAAAACATAAACTTCATGACTGGACGCATTTTGCAGGCTTATATGCCGCAGAGCATGTGGCCGCAACAGAATTTGTTATCGGTGCCACCTTCGTGGCCTTGGGCGCAAAGACCATGGACATTATTCTGGGACTCCTCATTGGAAATATATTGGCTGTACTCAGCTGGACCTTGATTACTTCGCCAATTGCCGTTGAAACACGCCTCAGTCTTTACACCTATCTGAATAAGATTGCAGGAAACTCAATGTCTAAATTATACAATTGGGCCAATGTCATCATTTTCACGGTAATTTCTGCGGCCATGGTAACGGTATCGGCATCAGCAGTACGCTTTGCCTTTGATATTCCCGCACAACTTAATTGGTATCCTACAAACCTTTGGTTCGTTTCTATTGTTTTGCTAGTCGGCATGGTGGTTGTTTTTGTAGCGATTTACGGTTTTAAAGCCGTTTCTGAATTTTCGGGTATCTGTGCACCATGGTTGTTCGTGATGTTTACCAGTGGGGCACTTGTCTTAATGCCGGCCTTGTCTTTGGATGTCTTAGGAAAAACCCTCCCCAGTGGATGGGCAGATTTTGTCAATATTGGAAATCAATCCATTTGGACAGGAATCAATAGTAATGGAGAACCCGGTATTGGTATTGTTGAAGTCATTGGTTTTGGATGGGCCGCAAATACGATTACTCACTTCGGATTAATTGATATGGCATTGCTGCGATTCGCTAAAAAGAAATCATACGGATTGGCAACAAGTACAGGTATGCTCTTTGGGCATTATATTGCTTGGATTGCAGCTGGAATCATGGGAGCTGGAGCTGCTGTTATTTTAGGAAAAGCCATTGTGGAACTTGATCCAGGCGATGTCGCTTTTTATGCCCTAGGATGGTCTGGATTCGTAATTGTAATTGTCGCAGGGTGGACAACCGCCATAACAAACCTCTACCGTGCAGGTCTTGCAGCTCAGGCAATTTTCAGTAATCAAAATCGTAGAAAAACAACTCTAATCGTTGGTTTGGCTATGGTGGTGGTTGGCTGTTTTCCTTTTGTGTTTACTAAATTTTTACCACTATTGACCTACGCCGGTTTACTAGTCGTACCCGTTGGTGCGATTGTTTTTGCTGAACATCAAATTTTTCCCAGAATTGGTTATACAAGATACTGGGCCAAATATCAAAACTACGCCAATAGTCTGCCCGCCGTCGCTTCATGGGGATTGGGATTGGTATTTGGTTTTGGATTAAACATGTTGGATGTCATGTCTTTCTACTATTTATTTATTCCCACCTGGTTTTTTACCATCATCGTATACACCTTATTGGCAGGAAGATTCGGGGCCAAAAAAGCATATCCTGAAGCCGAAGCCAAAGAACAACAGTTCAATAGTGATGTAGAACGCTATCAACAAAAAATGGCAGATGAAGAACCGATGGTTGTAAAGGATAATTCCATTTTTTCTAAAATGCTCAAAGTGATAGGATATGCAGCCTTGGCAATCACACTGGTTTTGGCAGTCAATGTTTTATTCGGAAGCGCAAATGAACCTGCTTATATTGAGAATAGGGAAACATTTTATCACTACGGATTCATTTGTACACTATTGTATTTTGCAAGTTCGTATTGGGCCATGAAAAGAGGTAAACAGAGAATTTGATATCATGAGAGTTATTCCGTTAAATCATAGCAATCTTATACAAATTGCCAAAAAAGTTCCTTGTCCGAACTACAATAGAAATAGGTTAAAAACAGGAATTGTTCACATTGGTGTAGGTGGTTTTCATCGTTCACATCAGGCTTATTACATACATCAACTTTTAGAAAAATTTGACAACAAAGATTGGGCAATTTGCGGTGTAGGCCTACGCGAGGCAGATCGAAAAATGTACGATATCCTAAAAAAGCAAGACCGACTTTACACACTTACAATTCAACATCCTGACAGAACAATTGAAAACGAAGTCATTGGATCTATCAAAGAAATGCTCTTGGCAGTTGATACTCCTGATGTAGTCATTGCTAAAATGGCCCACCCTGACACGAAAATTGTTTCACTAACAATAACTGAGGGCGGGTATAATTTTAATCTGCTAACAGGAAAATTTAATTTCGTAAATAAGGATATTCAGCATGACTTGAGCATTTTAAATCAACCCAAAACAGTTTTCGGTTATTTGGTGGAAGCCTTACGCCAACGTCATGAAAATGGCATAGCCCCTTTTAGTGTTTTATCATGTGATAACATTCCCCATAATGGAAATGTCGCCCGTCAAATGTTCTTAGCTTTTGCCCGAAAAAAAGATAGTAAACTTGCTGATTGGATTGCCAAAGAAGTTACTTTTCCGAATACCATGGTCGATCGTATTACCCCAGTTACAAGCGCTGCTGATATTGAATTTTTACAAAACGAATGTCATTATAAAGACGAATGGCCGGTAATCTGTGAGCCCTTTATTCAATGGGTTGTAGAAGATAATTTTTGTAATGGAAGGCCCCCACTGGAAAAACTTGGGGTTCAATTTGTGCCCGATGTTCTTCCTTATGAGAAAATGAAAATTCGCCTTTTGAATGCCGGCCATTCTGTTTTAGGAATTCCCGGTGCCCTGCATGGTCATCAATCAATCAATGATTGTATGAATGATGCTGTTTTTGCCAAGTTTATGCGAGAATTCATGAATAAGGAGGCTACCCCTGTTTTGGATAAAATTGAAGGGGTTGATTTTGAACGGTACAAGGACAGTCTTGAAGAGCGTTTTGCCAATCCGAATATCAAAGATAGTGTGAGTCGAATCTGCTCTGAAAGCTCTTCAAAATTACCAAAGTTTTTAATCCCTACGATCCAAGATAATTTAGCACGAAATGGCAGTATTGAATTTGCAACCTTTATTTTGGCGGCTTGGTGCTATTATAGTCATTATCAGGTCAATGAGAACAATGTCCCCCTAGAAATAATAGATGAAGAAAAGGATGCATTGCATGAAGCTGCGAAGCATAGTCTGGAAGATAAATTGGCCTTTTTGGAAATCGATGATGTCTTCGGAAGGCTAAGGCAAAATGACCGCTTTTTACAAACTTTTAAGGCTATGACAACTTTGGTTTACAAAGAAAAAAACGTCAAAAAGATAATGAGCACAATGCTATGATTTCATAAATGAAAAAGTGAAAGAAACGCTGATGTATAAAATACTATTCTTTGTTTTAAGTATTCAAATGGTTTGGGGCCAAGAGATCAAGTTCAAAAGTAGCAACCGACTTATATTGGGCACCTACAAAGAACGAACGGCATCTATTGCTTGTGGAGACATTGATAATGACGGGGATCAAGATGCTCTGGTGGCCAACGGCAGACATTGGCCGGGTCAAAACCGAATTTTCATCAACGATGGAAGAGGTATATTCACTGTTGAAAAAGACTTGGGATCATATCGAGAAACCACCTATGCTACGGAGTTGGCAGATTTTGATAACGATGGGGACCTTGATGTTGCCGTTGGCAACGATATGGCTCCAAATACAATTTTCTTCAATGACGGCAAGGGCAATTTTACGTATGAAGGCACTTTTGGAGCCCCCTACACCCCTACCAGAAATTTAACATTGAGTGACATCAATAAAGATGGTGCAATAGATATATTGATCACCAACCGAGGAAGGCCAAATGAAATATGTTTGAATGATGGGAAAGGCAATTTTCAGGATATCTTGCATTTTGGCAACGACAAGGATTCCACAATTGATGTTGAAGTGGGCGATATCAATGGAGATGAAAATTTAGACCTCATATTGGCCAATCGAGATGGGCAGCCGAATTATGCTTATTTGAATGATGGAAAAATGAATTTTGAATCAAAAGTCGCTTTTGGTACAGGAATGGATGAAACGCGTTCTGTTGCTGTAGCCGATATCAATGCTGATGGATATGTAGATATCGTTACCGCCAATATAGGTGAAGAAAACGTCATTTATCTAGGTAACGACAAGGGCAAATTTAAAAAGTCGATTGTTTTTGATGCCTCAAATGCGAAAAGTTATGCAATAGCTATTTGTGACCTCGATAATGACAATGACCTCGATATCATAATTGGAAATTCTGATCGCGTGAATTTTGTGTACCTCAACCTTGAAAGTGCAAAACAATGGCAAGAAATTAGGTTAAGTGAAGATTCATATAGAACTTATGACATCATTACTGCAGATTTGAACAATGATGGTTATCAAGATATTTTAGAAGCAAATTCTGATGAAATCAACAGGTATTATTTTTCAACACTAAAGAATTAGAATAATCTAAAACAGCATCAAATGAAATTCCTTGCAAAACATTCGCTTAGCGTCAGTCAGGTAATCTACATGCTACTTTTTTCGGTTGTCTTCTTCAATACATTTGAAGTCAAGGCACAAGATGATTCAATACAACTCAAATATTTTGGCACAGCAGGTTGGGAAATCTCAGACGGCAACATTACCGTGCTAATCGATCCTTACTTAACCAGAATGAAGTTGGGAACGGGCCCTGGGGTCAGTGATTTAGATAAACGAAAGACCGTATTGCGATCTGATGCTTTTGTATCAGATACCTTGTTAATTGATAGTTTGATAACCAAAGCTGACTTTATTCTTGTGCACCATTCCCATTTTGATCACTTATCAGATGTACCCTATATCGCCAAAAAAACAGGTGCGAAAGTTATTGGCACAGAAACAACCCGAAATATTCTTCGAGGCTACGGCATACCTGAAGATCAGTTGTATCCAGTGAAAGGTGGTGAAGATTACCAGTTCGAAAATTTCTCTGTTCAAGTGATTCCTTCTATTCATTCGGCCCTGAACAACAAACATTATATTGACTCTAGAACCTATACAGAACCCCCTAAAACACCTTTGAAGGTATCTGAATTCATTGAGGGTGGGTCGCTTATGTTCTTAGCGCGTTTTGCCAATCACAATATATTGACAATGGCATCAATGAACTTTATTGAAAGGGAATTGGTTGGACAAAAACCCGATATACTTTTGGCCGGGGTCAATCGCTCACAATTGGGACTCTACAAATACAATGAACGTTTACTGGCAGTGACCAACTACCCAAAAATCATTATTCCCACCCATTGGGATAATTTTCGTTTGCCTTATGGATTTTCACAACAAAGTGCTGTGGAACAAAAACTATTGCCATTTCAAGAAGATGTGAAACGTCTTTCACCCGATACCCAAGTAATTATTCCAACGCATCTAGCGACTATCACTATCGAATAATTATTTTATATGGCCTTACTGACCACGGCATCTTTGAAAGCCAACATTCTTTTTACCTCAAAGGCACGAAAAACGGCACCTTCTATTTTTTTGGCATTCAGGGGTTTGTGCAAAAAGTCAATAGCACCGTTGATGTAGGCCTGTACTTCAAAAGCGGCCCTTGTCGAATTCATGATTACTTCAACCGATTTTTTGAAGAATTTCTGAAGTGAGAAACCATCTATTTCAGGCATTTCAACATCAAGAAGAACCAAATCAACAGCTTCATTATTGACTGCATTCAACCCCAAAAACGGATTGGAATACGCACCAATAAGATTCAAATGTACATTCTGTTTTACCAGCTTCGTGGCCAGTGCCAATTGTACGGCACAATCATCGATTATGACAACATTTAGTTTCATTAGGACAAATTTTAGTTGAACTGCTTTCAAAACTAATAACTCGATGAAGTTTCAAAAATGTACGATGAATTGATAAAGCGCACATTTTTCCGATGAATTACCTGAAATCCGATGAAGTGCAGTCTAAAATATGCTATTCAATGTGGCGATGGTCTCATCTAAATCGGCATAGCTTAAGGCATCATTCAAAAAGTAACTCTCAAAAGCACTTGGGGGCAAGTAAATGCCTTTTTCGAGCATTCCGTGAAAATACTTTCTAAAAGTATCATTATTCCCTTTTGCCGAACTTTTGAAGTCAATAACGCGTTCATCTGTGAAATGCAGCGAAATCATACTGCCAAACCGGTTGATTTGATACGGAATATCTTTTGTTTTCATCACACGGTCAAATCCTTCATGTAGATACTTTGTTTTTTCCGCGAGACTTGTGAATACTTCAGGGCTCTTGTTCAATTCGGTCAACATGGCGAGCCCTGCACTCATTGCTAAGGGGTTTCCGCTCAAGGTACCTGCTTGGTAAACAGGTCCATCTGGGGCCAAATGACTCATGATTTCCTCTCGAGCTGCGAATGCTCCCACAGGTAACCCTCCACCGATTACTTTACCAAACATCACGATATCGGCATCAATACCTAAGGTTTCCTGTGCACCTCCTTTTCCCAATCGAAAACCGGTCATTACCTCATCGAAAAGTAAAAGAATACCCTCTTGGGTACAAATTTTTCGAAGCCCATGAATGAATTCATCAGATGGAACAATGCATCCCATGTTACCAGCAATGGGTTCAATGATGACCGCGGCGATTTCCCCTTGATTGGCTTCAACCAGCTTTTTAACTCCCTCCAAATCATTATAATCAGCAAGTAACGTGTCTTTTGCTGTACCCTGGGTCACGCCCGGACTATTGGGACTACCAAAAGTTACGGCTCCGCTGCCCGCCTGAATCAAAAAAGAATCGGAATGACCATGGTAACAACCTGCGAATTTGATGATTTTATCTTTCCCCGTGTATCCTCGTGCTAAACGCACAGCACTCATGCAGGCCTCTGTACCACTATTGACAAATCGTATTTTATCAATGTTCGGCACCATGGATACCGCCAATTTGGCCAAGTCGGTCTCTATTTCGGTGGGCATACCGAATGAGGTACCCTTTTTGGCTTTTTCAACAACCGCATTGATAACTGGCCCATAAGCATGACCCAAAATCAAAGGCCCCCATGAAGCAATATAATCTATAAGGCGATTACCATCCTCATCATACAGATAGGCTCCTTTGGCTTCTTTTACAAAAATGGGTTCTCCGCCAACAGCCTTAAAAGCTCGTACAGGGGAATTAACTCCTCCTGGAATATATTTTTTAGCCTCTGCAAACAAGGCACTACTTCTTTGGTATATCATTTTTTGTTAGTGTTTTTAAATGAAAAAAAGCTGAGGTTTTGCACTTCTTGGGAAACATAAAAATCAACACCTTACAAAGGTACTGTGATAAGAGCACATTCATTGCTAAAAATAATTCCGATAAAGTAGAACATCTGAATTATCTGCGTATTTGGGTAACTGGTTGAGCAAAATAAAGAATTACTTGAAACCAACTATCCTGAAGGAAGAGCCATAGCGATATTTCGTTGGTTTCATTTTGACCTAAAGGTCAAAAAACGAAATTCTATTATTTAGATTCCCACATTGGCGGGAATGACATTTAATCGGAAACCGCGCCGCAAAGCATCGGGGAATTCTTTTTCATTCAAAAGAATCATACGTCAAAGCTATTCGTACGGGAAAACTTAACTTCTTTTTTCCTTACTAAACCCCGTTAAATAAACTGTCTTCTTTTAAAAATTGTACTTCAAGCCAAATTGTGCACGCCAACGGGAGTTGAACAAATCGGTCACATGAGGTTCTGTGCCCTCAGGAATGTTGAACCTGAATTGTGGTTCATTGTTTTCAATGCCCCTGAAATCTAAAAGACTGAAACTGGAATTGACCACATTGGGAACAAACACCAAACGCCCCCAATTTTTATTTATAAAGTTAAATACGTTCAACATATCAACGGAAAACGATAAACCCTTACCATTTTTTAATTTTAATCCGTAGGCTAACTTCATATCCAATTCATGGTTCCAAGGAGTTCTTGCTCCGTTGCGCTCAGCTATTTGTCCTCTTCGACTGCTGAGATAGGCGTCTTTTTCTATAAAAGTGTTTAGTTGTTGCCATTGTTCGGCAGCGCTTACGGTTACATTGCCAGAAGCATCGGTAATATCAATTAAATTGATTTCAGATGCATCTCTTGGCACATAAATCAGATCATTTCTTGAAGAACCATCTTGATTGAGGTCGCCGCGATACACATAAGTGAAAGGACTACCTGCTCTTCCGTTATACAGAAAAGAAAGAAATCCTTCTCCTTTTTTTCCAATACCGAAATTATACGAATGACTACTGACGAATTTGTGTCTTACATCAAAATTTGAAAATGAAAGCGATGGGTCATTGCCCACGAGTGCTTGATTCCATTCAAAGTTTGCTGCCGGCGAACTGCGCACAGTACTTGATATGTCTTTACTCATTCCATAGGTATAGCCCAAGTATCCGCTATAACCGCCTGCCAGTTTATTTAGGCCCAAAGTGAGGTTATATCGATACCCTTCATCTGTATTGGTGAGCAAGAAAACATTAGTGAAGTTGGGGTTGATTTTACTAGCATCGCCACTTTCCAAAAAATACGGACGATTGTCAGCACCACTAAAATTACCTACATTATTTTGTCTGTTAATTGATTGAAACAGCAACCCGTTGACCACCTTGGTATAGGTGCCCTCGATATCTATGGTCCAATGATTGGGTAATTTTGCTTTAAAGGCCAAATTTGTTTTCCAATCTCTAGGAAGACTAAAATCGGGATCCAAAAGATTAATTTCTGCCAAATTCGGTTGTTGACTTCTTAAATCTTCAAGATTTTCAGTTAATGGCACAGCCTCGTTTGGTCTTAAATCAATATTGAAATATTCGGTACCGGAAATATACTCGGCATACGCGAACCACAAATAAGGAATTCTACCTGAAAAAAGCCCAGTGCCCCCACGAATGGTATAGTTGCCATTTTCATCGATTTTATAATTCAAACCAAAACGCGGATTGAATTGAGGTGCTTTTGAAATGGTGTTGTCAAATCTTGAAAATTCAGGGGTATTGCGTACTTCCTCACTCACGGGCAAGGGCTGCGTTAAATATTGACCATCAAATCTCACTCCCGCTGTGATTTCTAGCCGTTCATTGATGCGGAAGTTATCTTGAAAAAAAGCGGCGGCTTCCAACACCCCTATGCTTGCTGATGGGCGTTCACTGACAGCATTAAAGCTGTTGTTGTTTATATTGTACACGCCCCTGATTCTAGCCGGACTGTCATTTAAAAAATCAGTGACTGAGCGATATTCCCAACGGCCGTTCCAGGCCGACAGAAATCCGTAATCAACGTCATGTAATTGGCTAAACAATCCAGCTGAAAAATAATGGCGCCCCACATCAAACGTATACGAGTTGGCCAATTGAATTGTAGAAAAATCAGTATTGTAAACAGAGGCTTCTCGGTAGGTTCCAGCAAAAATACGAGCTGCAGATGAGGTGGCAATTTGAATGTGAGGAAATACCCGTCCTTCAAAATCACGATCTTCTTTTACGGTATTGTAACCTATTGAGAGTTTATTGGTGTGACCAGATTTAAAGTTTGATTTCAGCTCAAGGGCGAGACTGTTTGCAATACTGTTGTGACGGTATCCTTGATTTCCGAAATTAAAAAATGTACTGTTCCATTCAAGATTATCAGTGTAACTATTCACATAATTATTGCGCAGTGTCAACTTATGTATATCAGAAAGATTGTAATCAAATCGTGCGAATACCTTTGAACTTGCCGTTTGTAGGTCTGCTCTTTGAAAAGCTCCGGGATCATAATCATATTCATTCAACAACCTGGTCCTGATCGCTGTAACGTCTTCAAGGGAAATATCAGAAGTACTACCTCCTGGAACGTTGAGCACTGGAAAATTTGATAATGCCTGTTCAAAATTCACGAAATAAAATAACTTGTCTTTTTTGATTGCCCCACCAACGCCTCCACCAAATTGAATATCAAAGAAAGACTGCACATCTTGTGTGGCACCACTGGCAAATTTCCCTATCAAATTTTGATTATTACCATAACCATAGACCTCGGCTTTAGTTGTATTGGTTCCGTTTTTGGTAATCAAATTAATACTCGCCCCATTGAAATTACCGATGCTTACATCAAAGGGAGCCAATTTCACACTAACTTGCTTTACTGCGCCGAGACCTATAGGTTGACTTCTTGAAAGACTGCCGGGTGTTCCGTTGGCAGATGACCCTGACGCACCACTTGCAGGTTCTTGAAAACCAATGATGTCGTTATTGGCGATACCGTCTATATTCAGATTATTAAACCTATTGCTCGCACCACCAAATGAATTCAAGTTATTTTCAGGTAAATTTTTTGTCAAATCTTGAATACTTCTGTTTATGGTAGGTGTTGCTTTTATGGTTTTACCATTCAATAAAGTTTCATTTCCGTTTTTCTTTGGAGTTGATTCAGCCGTTACAACAACTTCTTGTAGCGTGGTATTTTCCTCTTCCAGAACGAAATCAATTATGGTTGCTTCACCCAAATTGATGTTAACATTCGGTAGGTCTATGGCTTTATAACCAATAGATGATATTCTTATGTTATAGGAATTGCCGGGGGGAATGTTATTGATTCTGTAAAAACCACTCTCTTGTGATATGGCACCGTAGGAGAAATTTGTTTCGGTATCGGTCAAAACAATATTGGCAAATGGCGCAGGGTTATTTTCACGGTCTTTTAGCTTGCCTTGAAGGCTTCCAGTAGTTTCTTGAGCTATCGCAAATGAACTTATGGATACTAAAAATAAGGCAGTTAAGTAACATTTCATTTACAATGATAAGCTAGTTAAATTCTTTATTTGAGTTTTGTTTTTGGTCGACGCCGTATGACAGCTTTCAGTTGATTTAACTTACGTAAGAAATGCCAAGAGGGTTTAAAAAATCAACTGTTTTTTTAGAATTATCTTTTAGCACTCATCAAAAAGCATAACCCAGTGTCATCTTCAAACGAAGGTTACAAAGTTAATTTCTTGAAATTAGTTCGTACCACTTTTCAGTGTTAAAAGATTATGCACAAAACAGCAAAATATCGCAATTGAAATTTATCTTCAAGGCTATTGCAACAGTCTGAATTCATTTTAATTATTGAAAGATTCCGTATTTACAATTAAGGTTTGCCCCTCCGAAATCAAGTTATCGTAGAGGTAATTCCAACGCTTTAAATCATCAACTGAGACAGAATACTTTTTTGAAATCGAATATAAGGTATCTCCCTTTTTCACAACATGGGTGCTCACCTGTTCTTTTACCTCAACAACTTCTTTCGCTGGTTCTGAGACATTCATGTAATCAGAACCCAACACAAGTTCATCATATTTGTGAAGTTCATATTTCTCGATCAAACTTATCAATTTGTTCGGATAACGCTTGTCTGTTGCATACCCGGCTTTTTTAAGTCCGTAGGCCCATTTCTTATAATCGTTTTTCCGCAATTCAAACAAGGAGGCATAACGTGAACGATTTTTCAGAAACAAACTATGATCACGATAGGAATACATGGGGTGGTTATATTTTCTGAAACATTCCCCTTTTTCATCGTCATCATGAAAATCATAATCGCCCTCCCAACCCTTATGACATTTGATGCCGAAATGATTGTTGGTTTTACGAGCCAATTCCCCTTTGCCAAAACCACTCTCAAGCAGACCTTGTGCCAAGGTAATACTGGCCGGAATACCATAGGCTTTCATTTCAAATTGGGCGACCTTGGAAAATGTTTGTACATATTCTGTTATGGAATTTATCTCAAAACGAACAAAACGACCTGTATCTTCTGGAAGCACGTAAATTCCGCCATCATCAGCCTTAGTGGTCTCACTTTGTGCGGTTTTCTGCGTTTTCTTCTTACCGTAGGTCGTGGTCTTTTTGACCTTGCATCCTATTAAAAAGCAAGCCAACAACAGTAGTACGGGCAGTCTTTTAATCATAACTCGATTAAGGGTAAATTCTTCTTTTTCAGTTTTTGGTTCATACCGGCATTACCTTGCAAACCACCTGTGTGAATGACCAAAATCTTTGATTTTGGTTCAAATTGATTTGTTTTCAGCATATCAAAAATTCCGTACATCAATTTGCCAGTGTATACCAAGTCTAAAGGAATCTGGGTCTTTCGCTTAAAATCATTGACAAATGATATCAATTCTTCTGATACCTTGGCATAACCCCCAAAGTGATAACCGGTCGTCAGATCCCAGTTTTCTTTGCGCACGAAATTACGAATATCTTCTTTCAAAAAATCCCCTTTCAACGCTGGGAAACCCAAAACATGCTGTTTTTCATGTGCAGCGTTGATGACACCTGCCAAGGTACCCCCTGTTCCGACTGATACACAGATATAATCGAAAACAAAGGTATCATCATTCAAAATTTCTTCACAACCTTTTATGGCAAGGGTATTGGTGCCTCCCTCAGGAAGCACATAAAAAGATCCGAATTTCTTTTTTAATTCTTTTTGAAAGGAGGCTTGCTCTTTCTGACGATAGGCTTCTCTAGAGACAAAATGAAACTGCATGCCATTTTCAAAGGCCAGTCTCAAAGTGGGATTATCTTGCCATTTATCCAAAAGTTCTTCCCCTCTGATCACGCCTATCGTTTTCAGTCCACTTAACTTGCCCGCATAGGCCGTAGCTGCTATATGATTGGAAAAGGCACCCCCAAAAGTCAATAGCGTATCAAAGCCTTTTTGCTCGGCCTCAACCGCGTTGTACTTCAATTTGCGATACTTGTTACCAGAAATTTGCGGATGAAGTAGGTCTTCTCTTTTAATATAAAGGGAAACCTTCTTTTCTTCCAATAGAGCGAAATGTATTTCTTCAATAGGAACCTTCAATACGCTGAATTTTCGGCATCAAAGGTACTTGATAAAGCTGAAAAACTTGCGTTCATCAGGGTATTTCAAATTATCTTCATTGGCATAGGCCTCGCGCTCAAAACTTATATTTTGATACCCGCGATAGAAACTAAGATAAAAAAGACTTCGAACGATCCATTCGATGAAATAGAACAAATAAAATGGTAGGATCAACAATTCCAATTGTTGTTTCAAATGTATTTTCTCATGATTTATGAGAACACTATCTGATTTTAGCCCATTATGCTTCAATATGATGAAAGGCCAAAAGGTAAGGCCAACATAATTTTTATAGAAAAAATGTTTAAAGATTAAGATCATGGCTCATTTTCAGTAGCTCTTCATTATAAATATACGTATTAAAAGGATTGCATTTCGGATAACTCAATACTCTTGCCAACAATTGCATAAATCAGATAAACGGCTCGAAAAAGTCCTTCAAATACCCGTTTTATGGTGTAATACCACCCATTGTTATTAGAATCATGTAATTTTGGGATGGTCTATGAAAAAAATAATTCCTGTAGAAGAAGGAGACTTTTACCTTTCTGAAGAAGGGTATCGCGTTTTCACTGCCCAATACCACTTAAAAAGAGGGTATTGTTGCGAAAGTGGCTGCAGACATTGCCCTTATGGATATGACCCTAAAACCAATAGTCAATAATACAATGTTTTTCGGCATGGTTTTTGAAGATTTCAACGAGAGTTTACCAGATTAATTCAGAAAAAATCAAGTTATGAAAAAAATAAAATTCGCAGCAATACCGGTGCTATTACTGGTGTTCTTAAGTTCATGCACCTCAGTGCGTGTCTTATCAGATTACGATAGAGAAACAAACTTCAATGACTATAAATCGTACGCATTTTATAAAACGGGTATTGATAAGGCCATCATTTCAGATTTGGATAAGAAAAGAATCTTGAAGGCCATTGAAACTGAAATGAGTAACCGTGGCTTAGTGAAATCGCAGAGTCCTGATATTCTAGTGAGCATTTTTACCAAAGAACAAGAGCAAGTCGACGTCTACAACAACAACTTTGGTTGGGGTTGGGG
>CAYSPL010000026.1:0-14859 GCA_964432915.1 uncultured Maribacter sp. | reverse complement strand
CCGGGGGGGGTGGCTGCGGCCCTGGTTGGGGTTGGGGGTTTGGTCCTGGATGGGGCTGGGGCGGCAACAATATGGTCAGCACCAGAACCCAAGGATCTTTGTACATTGACCTTATAGATGCCAACAAGAAAGAGCTGGTATGGCAAGGAAAAGGCGTTGGCACACTCGCGAACACCAAAAACATAGAGAAAAAAGAAGAACGTATCAAAGAGTTTGTTGCTGAAATTATGCAGCAATACCCTCCGAACACCTTGGTAGGCAAATAAAACGCCTATTTAAGACTATATTTTCTGTCCTTGAAATCGTCGAAGCAATCTTTCACTTAGGAAACTAAGGTATGATTGCTTCGTTGTTTTAAAACGTTTCGATATCTGATTTCGTAACTTTATGTTATAGAAAAATATTTATGAAGGCATACGATAGCAATCCTATATTAGATAAACTACCAGAGCACTTAAGGCAGTTCATTAAGCCTCAAGATTATTCAGATTATACGGCCATTGATCAGGCGGTATGGCGGTATGTGATGCGTAAAAATGTGGATTATCTCAGCAAGGTTGCACACCAATCGTATGTAGACGGCCTAAAAGTGACAGGCATATCCATAAACCATATTCCGAATATGTACGGCATGAACCGTATTCTCAAAGAAATTGGTTGGGCCGCTGTGGCTGTTGATGGCTTTATACCTCCCTCGGCTTTTATGGAATTTCAAGCCTATAATGTTTTGGTCATTGCCTCAGACATACGGCAATTGGAACACATTGAATACACTCCGGCACCCGATATTATTCATGAAGGTGCAGGCCACGCGCCCATTATTGCCAACCCAGAGTATGCCGAATACCTTAGGCGTTTTGGCGAAATTGGCTGTAAGGCCATTTCAAGTGCAAAAGATTTTGAGTTGTATGAAGCGGTACGTCATCTATCTATTATTAAGGAAGCCTCAGGCACACCAAAAAGTGAACTAGATCAGGCAGAAAAACATATCGAAGATTTACAAAACAATATGGGCGAACCCAGCGAAATCGCACTTATTCGAAATCTTCATTGGTGGACCGTTGAATATGGACTGATCGGCACCCATGAAAACCATAAAATATATGGTGCAGGATTGTTATCGTCGATAGGTGAAAGTGCATGGTGCATGACCGATGAAGTTAAAAAGGTTCCGTATTCGATTGCCGCTGCAAATACTTCCTTCGACATTACCAAACCCCAACCGCAACTTTTTGTGACGCCTGATTTCGCCTATTTAAGTCAAGTGCTTGAGGAGTTTGCCAATACAATGTCTTTGAGAAAAGGTGGTCTTAGCGGAATTCAAAAACTCATTAATTCCAAAGAATTGGGCACTATTGAATTGAGTACTGGCCTTCAGGTTTCGGGTAATTTTGATGCGGTCATTGCTTTTGAAGATAAGCCTGTATTCTTTCAGACCACTGGGCCAACAGCACTTTCATTTCGAGATAAAGAATTGGTTGGTCACAGCACCGAACAGCACTATGATGGATTTGGGTCGCCTATGGGCAAATTAAAGGGCATAAATTTGGCCATTGAAGATATGAGTCCCAGAGATCTTAAGGCCTATAATATTTTTGAAGGTCAGACCATTACTTTGGAATTTGAAGGAGATATCAAAATATCAGGGGAAATTGTCACGGGCACACGAAATCTCAAAGGAGAAATTCTTTTGGTCACTTTTCGCGACTGTACCGTGACTCATAAAGATCAGGTTCTTTTTAAATCTGATGAACGACTTTACAGCATGGCCGTGGGTGAGCATATCGTTTCCGCCTTCAACGGACCAGCTGATCGAAATAGTTTCAATCTGATCAATCATGAACTTTCATCGACTAGCGCGAAAGTCATGACCGACCCTCTACGAAAAAGACTGGAAGACTATTACCAACAAGTTCGTGATTTTAGAGAAGGAGTGAACACCACCATCTCACGGCACAAAGTATTTCAAGAAGTCCGCAATGAATATCCTGAAGATTGGCTCTTATCAGTAGAACTATACGAACTCGCCCAAAACAATGGCGATGCTGATTTTGCCCAAGAAATCGCAGCACATTTACAATCCGTGAAATCAAATAATCCCAAAGTGGGGCAATTGATTGATGATGGGTTACAATTGGTTGATGCCAGTTTGGTAAGTTAGACCACTCGCTTTTTAATAATCCGAATCTGACCATTATGGTTTGACTCATGTTCAACAACATGAAACCATTTGCAGTAATTGTTTGTGGGCTGGTTACCAAAGAAATTGGTTGATTTCATTAACCAATTATCATCTCTCTTTTTCATCTCATTTAAAGAATATTCTCTTACTTCAGCAAGCTTGTCAAGATAAAAAGAAAGTGGCTTGCCTTTAAAAGTACTACGCCCCGAATTACCTAAGTTTCCAGCGGCATCCCACACTTCGTCTGAGACCCCAAAACTCAATTCTTTTCTAGAAATATCGTCGAAAGTATCTATTTGATAGTAGCGTTCAGTACCTGCCAAATGCATCAACATGGCACCAATGGTATTTGAGTCGTCATCAAGAAGAAAATCGAGTTCTTTTTGATTAATGCCTCGAACTTCGCGAAGCACCATATCCCGCATCCAATCCATCATGGAGACCAAAATGCTTACCTCATCCGAATACCCTTCTCGTTTTCCAAATTCATGAATGTTGTCATTTTTTACGAAAGATCCACTAGAGGCCAAATTGATACTTGGAACAAGCAAACCCGCCCCCAAAATACCAGTTGATTTGATGAATTCTCTTCTGTTGTTTGTAGTTTTCATATCATGTTGTTTTTTGATTTATGAAAAGGTAACCACAATTTTCAAGGGCATATCAAACCTTTGCAATACTTTAACGAAACAGCATTTGGACAGTTAATCTTTGAGGAGTAGGTCAGGCAAGTTTTGGTTCACTTCTTGATCAATATAAACCAATTTCCAATCCATTGAATTGGTCAAAATGTAAAATTTCTGAAGCTCGCTGATCAATCGATTCTCCGCATTGCTTCGCAATGTTGACGCCAAAACTTTTTTCATTAACGAAGCATTTACATTCTTTTTTATTTTGTTGTAATCTTCTGCCCCAAACGGATTCAAATAATCTGCCGAAACATCATAATATTCAAAATCAGGATTGATCTTTATCTCTGGTTCAGGAATACTGTTTATATAGAGGGTCTTTGTCGATTCATCAATATCGAATTCAATGGTACTCAAATCATAAACCACTTCAACCTCAGCATTCACGACAACAAGGGCTTTCTTATCAGCCGTAATCAAAGGGCCAAACAGTTCTTGCGAATCTTTGTAATTATATACTTCAGCAAAATGCCCTTCGGTAACTATGAGCTTGCCCACATTTGAAATCTGTTCTTGAATGAGCATGGAATTTTCTTTTAGGATGGACTTTTCAGACTGTCTAGAACTGCAAGAGCGGAAAATCAATATTCCGCTTAAGATGACTATAATCGCAATTAAAACTCTTTTCATTTCTCTTAATCACTTTGGAAATGGAACAAAAAAACTATACTTGAGCAGAAAGTTTCACTGTAATTTTATGACTGGGAACTCCTTTTCAAGATACGCAATTTTGTTTTCGAGGGATGACCAAAAAGTAAAATCCTATTGAGATTCCATTAAAATGGTTGGCGCAGTAACGTTTTTTGAACCAAACCTATCTTTTCTTTGTGGCAAATACTAACTAAGGAAATCTTTGGCTTTATTTAAAGCCTCTTGAATTCCAGCAGGGTTCTTGCCGCCCGCAGTTGCAAAGAAAGGTTGTCCACCACCGCCACCTTGAATGTACTTGCCCAATTCTCTGATAATGGCCCCCGCATCGAGGTTTTTCGAAGCTACCAATGGCTTGGATATATAACATGAAAGTAATGCCTTACCATTTTGCTCTGTTGCAAAAAGCAAAAAGAGATTGTTTTTGTTTTGACCCATTTCAAAAGAAAGATCTTTAATACCGGCCGCATCTAAATCAACCCTTTTAGCCAAGAACTGTATGTCGTTGATTTCCTCCAATTCGTTCGCCAGTTCTCCTTTGAGATTTTTGGCCTTATCTTTCAACAGTTGCTCGATTTCCTTCTTTAATTTTGAATTTTCTTCCTGTAAAGTAGAGACCGCTTTTACTGGATCTTGGGCATTGTTCAAAGCCACTCTTATTTTTTGAAGTTCAGCATTGCTTTCTGCATAGTATTCTTTCACCGCATCAGAGGTAATCGCTTCGATTCTTCGAATTCCGGCTGCGACGGCACCTTCCGATTTAATCTTAAAATGCCAGATATCAGCAGTATTTTTTACGTGCGTACCCCCACAAAGCTCAATCGATTGGCCAAAACGTACCGTTCTTACAGCGTCATCATATTTTTCTCCGAAAAGCGCCATGGCCCCTTGCTTCAAGGCCTCTTTCATGGGTACATTTCTATTTTCCTCAAACGGAAGATGCCCATCAATACGTGCATTCACAAAATTTTCAACAGCACGCAATTCTTCGAAATTCAATTTAGAGAAATGCGAAAAATCAAACCGCAAATATTTTGAATGCACGGCGGAACCCTTTTGCTCAACATGGGTTCCGAGCACTTCTCTCAAAGCTTGGTGTAACAAATGTGTGGCCGTATGATTGCACTCGGTTCTATGTCGCTGTTTCTTATCTACCACGGCCTTGAAGGTCGCCTCTGTTTTTTTGGGAAGGTTTTTGGAAAAATGAACGATTTCATTATTCTCCTTTTTGGTATCGATAATATAAATCACATCTCCATTGGGTGCTTCCAAATACCCCTTATCACCTACTTGACCACCACTTTCAGCATAAAACGGAGTCAAATTGAAAACCATCTGAAAGTGCTCGCCATCTTTTTTAGAGGTCACTTTTCTGTGTTTTACCAATTTCACATCGGCCTCTAAAAGATCGTATCCTACAAACTCCTGTTCTGAATCAGAAGAAACTATGGTCCAGTCTTCTTTTGAAATAGCAGATGCCGATTTTGAACGATTCTTCTGCTCTTGCATGGCCACTTCAAACTCGCCCTCATCCAAAGTGTATCCTTTTTCAGAAAGAATCAAGGCGGTCAAATCAATAGGAAAGCCATAAGTATCATACAATTCAAAAGCCTTTCTACCATTTACCTCTTTGCCTTTGGTATTTGAAATAACCGCATCCAACAAGACTAACCCTTGCTCAAGGGTTTTTAAAAACGAATACTCCTCCTCTTTGATGACGTTCTCAATCAACTGTCTTTGTTCTTTCAATTCAGGAAAAGCATGTCCCATTGAATCGGTCAGCACTTTGACCAAGCGATACATAAAAGGGCCTTTGGTGTCTAAAAAAGTGAACCCATACCGAACCGCCCTTCTCAAAATACGACGTATGACATAACCCGCCCCCGTATTGCTGGGCAGTTGCCCATCAGCAATACTGAAAGATACCGCACGAATGTGATCGGCTATCACACGAATGGCTATATCTGTTTCTTCTTTTTTCTCGTATTCAGAATTTGTTATGGTCTCTATTTCACGAATGATCGGTTTGAAAACATCCGTATCATAATTCGATTGTACGTTTTGCATGACCATGCAAAGACGCTCAAAGCCCATACCGGTATCCACATGTTTCGCTGGCAGTGCTTCAAGTTCTCCGTTGGCTTTTCGATTGTATTGCATGAAGACCAAATTCCAAATTTCCACAACCAACGGATGGTCTTTATTGACCAATGATGCTCCAGAAATTTTAGCTTTTTCTTCTTTGGAACGAATATCAACATGTATTTCAGAACAGGGGCCACAAGGGCCTTGATCCCCCATTTCCCAGAAATTGTCTTTTTTGTTTCCGAAAAGTATATGGCTTTCAGATACAATATTCTTCCAAAGATTCAATGCTTCTGTATCTTGATCTAGATTATCGGCATCGTCACTCCCTTCAAAAACCGTGACATAAAGATTTTCTTTATCGATTTTACAAACCTCCGTCAAGAATTCCCATCCCCAAGAAATCGCATCCTCCTTGAAATAATCGCCAAAACTCCAGTTGCCCAACATCTCGAACATGGTATGGTGGTAGGTATCTTTTCCTACTTCCTCAAGGTCATTGTGTTTGCCGCTAACCCGAAGACATTTTTGGGTATCCGCTACACGAACATCCTTCGGAATGCTGTTTCCCAAAAAATACTCTTTGAACTGGTTCATTCCAGCATTGGTGAACATCAGCGTAGGATCATCTTTTATGACCATGGGTGCTGAAGCCACTATTTTATGCCCCTTTTCTTCGAAGAAGTTCAAAAAACGAGTTCGTATTTCGCTGGAATTCATGTAAATTGGTACGGTTAAACAAATTTTAACGGTTTCTGCAAAACAATTTTTATATTTGTTTGTTCTGTAAAAACGACACAAAAATAGGATAAAATACATTCATGTCTAAGGTTAAGTATTATTACGATCCAGATACACTTTCGTACAGAAAGATCGAGCAGAAAAAATCAAGACGTTTTCGAAATATTGGTTTTTTTCTATTGGGTTCTTTTCTTTTTGGTTTGGTTTCTGTGATTCTGTTGATGAATACCAATCTGATCAATACGCCAAGAGAACTTTCTTTGTCACGTGAAGTCAAGAACTATGAGCTTCAATTTGAGTTGCTCGACAAGAAAATGGAACAGATGGAACAGGTTTTGGCCAATATTGAAGACCGTGACAACAATATTTACCGCTTGTATTTTGAGGCCAACCCCATACCAGAAGAACAGCGTAGAGCAGGTTTTGGTGGGGTCAATCGGTACAAATCGCTGGAGGGTTTCAACAATTCTGACATGATCATATCAACCACCAAACGATTGGACATCATCAAAAAGCAGATGGCCATTCAATCAAAGTCACTTGATGAAATAACCAAATTGGCGGAAGAAAAAGAGAAATTACTGGCGGCAATACCGGCAATACAGCCCATAAACAATGAAGATTTGACCCGAATGGCTTCTGGTTTTGGCTGGCGATCAGATCCTTTTACCAAAGCACGTAAAATGCATTATGGTATGGATTTCACCGCACCACGAGGAACGCCTATTTACGCATCAGGTGATGGTAAAGTCATTCGTGCCGATAACAATTCATCGGGTTTTGGCAAGCATATACGTATTGATCATGGCTATGGTTATGTGAGCCTATATGCCCATTTGAGTAAGTACAACGTGAAACGTGGTCAAAAAGTAAAGCGCGGTGATCTTATAGGTTTTGTGGGTAGTACCGGACGCTCTGAAGCACCGCACCTTCACTATGAAATACGAAAAGACAAAGACCGGATCAACCCTATCAACTTCTACTACGGTAGTTTATCACCCAAAGAATTTGAAAATATGCTGAAATACGCTACTCAAGAAAACCAATCTTTGGATTAAATCAAATGCAAGTCGAACTCCCTGAAAAAAGATATTATGGCATTGGCGAGGTCGCCAAAGCTTTCAATGTCAATACCTCATTGATTCGTTTTTGGGAAAAGGAATTCGATGTATTAAAGCCAAAAAAGAACGCAAAAGGCAATCGAAAATTCACTCCGGAAGACATTAAAAATCTCAAGTTGATTTATCATTTGGTAAAAGAACGTGGATTTACCTTAGAAGGCGCCAAAATACATCTGAAGGAAAGTAAACGAAAGACCTTGCATAATTTTGAGATTATTGACAAACTTCAGAAAGTGAAGGCTGAACTTATCAAAATCAAAGAGCAGCTCTAAGTGATTTGGCAAAGTTATCCCCGGCTTGTAACAAAACGAGAAATATACATACCAATTGGATATGACATTGGAAGTCAAAACCCAACAATTGTAAACACTAAAACACTATAAAATGAAAAAAGGAATAATTGCAATTATCATATTGGCCATCGCGGCATTTGGAATTTATCAATGGGCTGTTGGATTCAACAATACCGCAGTGGAATATGAGGCCAACGCCAAAACGGCATGGTCGAATGTCGAAAGTTCATACCAAAGAAGAAATGACCTCATCGGCAATTTGGTCAAAACAGTTCAAGGGGCAGCTGATTTTGAACGTGGCACCTTGAAAGATGTCATAGAGGCAAGAGCCAAAGCAACTGCAACCAACATTGATGCCAACAATCTTACGGCCGAAAACATGGCGGCCTTTCAACAGGCACAGAGTGGTTTGACAGGCGCATTGAGCAAATTGATGGTGGTGGTGGAACGTTATCCTGAATTGAAGGCCAATCAGAATTTTCTTGACCTGCAATCACAGCTTGAAGGCACTGAAAATCGTATAAACATCGCCCGAGATCGTTTTAATGAGCAGGTGAATATTTACGATATACATACCACCAAATTTCCAGGTAAAATTTTGGCCGGTTGGTTCGGATTTGAAGAAATGGCTCGTTACAAGGCTGACCCAGGATCGGAAAACGCACCTGATGTAGATTTTGATTTTGAATAATCATAATGCATGTCAAGAGTAGAAAAATTCTTAACCCCAGAGGAAGAGCAAGAAATAATTCAGTCCATTCTCAAGGCCGAAAGCCAAACCTCTGGTGAAATTCGGGTACACCTTGAGTCGCATACTCGACTCGACCATTTCAACAGGGCAAAAGAAGTATTTCATCTTTTGAAAATGGACAACACCAAAGATGAGAATGGTGTGCTCATATACGTTGCAGTGAATGATCGTAAGTTTGCCATAATCGGTGATAAAGGTATTGATAAGGTCGTACCTGACAATTTCTGGAATTCCACTAAAAACAGCATTCAAAAACAATTTGAAAAAGGCAATTTCAAGCAAGGTATCATAGATGGTGTCTTAAGTGCTGGAAAGGAATTGCAAAACCATTTTCCTTGGCAACATGGAGATGAAAATGAACTTAGCGATGAGATATCAAAAGCTTAGTTTACTGGTTGTTTTTCTTTTTTCCGTGGGATGGATTCATGCCCAGTTTCAAATTCCTGCAAAGCCCACAAAGCAGACCAGCGTTTATGATTATATTGATTTGCTCACCGCGAATCAAGAAAAGACCTTAGAGCAAAAACTGATTCGTTATTCCGATAGTACCTCAACGCAAATAGTTGTGGCCATAATAAGTTCCACCAAAGGAGAGAATATCAATTACCTTGGTGCCCAATGGGGTCAAAAATGGGGTATTGGACAAGGTACCAAGGATAATGGAATTTTGATCCTTCTGGCTAAAGATGATAGAAGAATCGCCATAAGTACTGGACAAGGTGTCGAATTTGCCTTGACAGATGCCATGTCTAAACGCATCATCGATCAAGTCATTGTACCCCAATTCAAACAAAACAATTACTATGGTGGCCTAAATCAAGGCACCTATGCCATCTTTCAAGTCTTGAACGGTGAATTCAAAGAAGAACGCACTTTTTCAAATAGTGATGGATTTCCGTTGGATTCTTTATTGCCCTTCATCATCTTTTTTGTCATCTTGATCATACTCTCACGTCGCAATAAAAGAGGTGGTGGCCGAAATGGCGGAAGACGCTCTGGCGGACTCGATCTTTGGGATATCATCATTCTGAGCAATATGGGCCGCAGTAGTGGATCAGGCGGATTTGGTGGTGGGTTCGGAGGAAGCTCCGGTGGCGGATTTGGAGGAGGTGGCTTTGGTGGTGGATTCGGCGGTGGCGGATTTGGAGGAGGTGGCGCCTCTGGAGGATGGTAATAGCAGTTGGCAGTTGGAAAGAATGAAAATGTTCTCAAAACCTACAAGTGTTCAACAACAATGCCTTTTATTTAAAGTTGAGGGTATCTCACTTCTAACAAACCTACTTCTTACGCATAAAAATAGACATCGGTACTCCTGAGAAGTCGAAATTATCTCGCAATTTATTCTCCAAATAACGTTTATAAGGTTCTCGCACATACTGGGGTAAGTTGCAGAAAAACGCAAACTGCGGATAGGGCGTTGGCAATTGCGTACAGAATTTGATTTTTACATACTTTCCTTTATACGCCGGGGGAGGATAGTGTTCGATAATAGGAAGCATTGTATCATTCAACTTGCTCGTGGGTATTCGGTTGCTCCTACTTTTATAAACCTGTACAGCCGTCTCAATAGCTTTAAAAATGCGTTGTTTGGTCAATACTGAAATAAAAAGTATGGGTACATCAGTAAATGGCTCAATGGCCTCCTTTATCTTTTCTGTATACTTTTTCATGGTATTGGTTGCCTTGTCTTCAACCAAATCCCATTTATTCACAAGAATTACAATGCCTTTATTGTTTCGTTGCGCCAGCCAAAAGATATTGGCCACCTGCCCATCAAAACCTCGGGTGGCATCAAACAAAAGAAGACAGACATCACTATGCTCAATAGCACGAACAGATCGCATTACCGAATAGAATTCAAGGTCTTCTTTTACTTTGGCCTTCCTTCGAATTCCTGCAGTATCAACCAAGTTGAATTCGAATCCGAAACGATTGTATTTCGTATCAATGCTATCACGAGTGGTTCCGGCAATATCGGTAACGATGTATCGCTCCTCGCCAATCAAGGCATTAATGAAAGATGATTTACCGGCATTGGGCCTTCCCACCACCGCAAATCTGGGCAATTCATTTTCAGTATTTTCTTTCTCAGGAAGAACAGCCACTAGAGCATCCAACAACTCTCCTGTTCCACTGCCATTGATACTTGAAAGATTATAGAAGTCTCCCAATCCCAAAGCATAAAACTCAACTGCATCTTCGGCCCGTTTTGCATTGTCTACCTTGTTCACCACCAAAAAAACGGGCTTGTTGACACGTCTCAATAAAATGGCCACATCCTCATCCATACCAGTAACTCCTGATTCCACATCAACCATAAAAATAATGGCATCAGCCTCATCAATGGCCAATTCAACCTGTTTGTCTATTTCCTGTTCGAAAACATCTTCGCTTCCTAGAACATAGCCACCGGTATCGATAAGTGAGAACTCAACCCCGTTCCAATCACTCTTTCCGTAATGACGATCGCGAGTAACACCGCTAACCGCATCAACAATTGCTTCACGGCGCTGTATCAAACGGTTAAAAAAGGTGGATTTGCCCACATTTGGTCTTCCCACTATGGCTACAATAGCACTCATTACATCTGAAATTTGAGGGGCAAAAATACACCTAAATTATGGAAGTATTATGATTCAAAAATAACGAAAAGACGAAAGAGGTCTAGCTTTCTTTGGCTCTTAGAGGAATTACTGCCGCAGCATCCTTAACACCGCCCAAGTAGGTTTCACTGGCAATTCTTTTTCTGACCACTTTTGCTGGTGAGCCATACACTAATAAATAGTCTTTAATATTCTCTAAAACCAAAGCACCAGCACCGACTACAGTATGCGAACCTATGGTTATGTTTTCAATAATATTTGTACCCAAACATATTGCGGAACATTTGCCCAATGTGAAATTACCACCAGCACAGACATTTGGTGCAAGACTTGAGAAACTATTCATAAAGCCATCGTGATCTATACTTGAGCTCGTATTGAGAATACAATGATTGCCAATCATTGTATTGGTGTTGATTATCACGCCAGGCATGATAACCGTACCACTACCAATTTGAACCTCTTTACCAACTATAGCACTAGGATGAACAACAGATATATAGGGGAATTCTGGAAGGATTTTTTCGATTCGATCTACAAGCAAACTACGTGTCCAATTATCGCCAATTGCAATGATACCTCCAGAGAGGTTGTATTCTTCTACAAGTATGGGAAGATCGAATTCGTTACCGAGAACTTTGTAGCCGTTTAGCTGTTTGCCCTTCTTCTTAAAGGAATCAACAAAGCCGACAACATTGTATTTTCCTTCTTTTTCAATACAATCAAGCACAACACTTCCGTGGCCAGAAGCTCCTATTATAACCACATTTTGCATTTCCACGGGGTTTTTATGCATTTCGTCGATTTTTTTGCGCTTTTCGTCGATGGTCAAATATATAAAAAGTTCCGTTTCAATTGTAATTAACCGAGTTTTTTTTGCATAAAACTCGTTGAAATACATGCATAACCAAAACTTAGGCTGACCCTAGAACAAAAATAAGCCTCTATTATTGTCTAATCCTCATAATTTTCGATGATTTACTGAATTTCAAGTAAGTTGAACGGCGATTTGCAGATTTACACCTTTTTTAGCTGTTATAACCAAAACGTTTTAACTGCCGTTCATTACTGCGCCAATTTTTGTTGACTTTTACATACAACTCAATATGAACTTGCTTTCCAAAGAATTTCTCAAGGTCTTTTCTTGCCTCAACGCCTACCCTCTTCAAGGCACTTCCCTTGTGACCAATAATAATACCTTTTTGTGAATCACGCTCTACCATAATCACGGAGCGCATGCGAATGATATCCTCATCTTCGAAGAATTCTTCTGTTTCAATCTCCACGGCATACGGAATCTCCTTTTTGTAATGCATTAGTATTTTCTCTCGGATGGTCTCATTCACAAAAAAACGCTCTGGTTTATCAGTCAATTGGTCTTTTGGGTAATACGCCGGTGCTTCAGGAAGCAACTCGATAATACGTTCGAAAACATTTTTAACATTGAAATTCGAAAGCGCGGAAATGGGATGCAGTTCTACTTCAGGAAGTAAGCCCTGCCAATACTGCACTTGTTCTTCCAGCAATTCTTGAGTCGCGGTATCAACTTTGTTCAGCAATAATAAAACAGGAATCTTACTCTTTTTTATCTTATCGAAAAAGACTTCATCTTTTAGTGCTTTCTCCCCTATTTCCACCATATAAATCAAAACATCAGCATCTTCAAAGGCTGATTTCACAAAGTTCATCATCGATGACTGAAGTTCATAGGCGGGTTTTATGATACCTGGTGTATCAGAAAGTATCATTTGAAAATCATCTCCGTTGACAATGCCCAATATACGATGACGGGTGGTTTGGGCTTTGGAGGTAATTATAGAAAGCTTCTCACCCACAAAGGCATTCATCAAAGTAGATTTACCCACATTGGGGTTTCCGATGATATTGACAAAGCCTGATTTATGTTTTCGCATTCTTCAATGAATTAAAATACTCCCTCGCCTTAGCATTAACCTTAGGTGCCAATAAAAGTACAGCGATCATATTGGGTATGACCATCAAAGCATAGGAAAGATCAATCAGATTTTTAACCAGATCAAGTGATGCCACTGCAGCAAAAATGATCATTGCCACAAAATACCAATTGTAAAACTTCCCTATTTTGGCATTGGTCAAAAAAGAAAGGGATTTCACACCGTAATAGGAATAAGTAAAAAGGGTGGACAAGGCAAAGGCGGTTACGATGACCATCAATAAATCATCTCCAAACCCAAACAAAGTGGACTCAAATGCTGAAAGCGTCATGACTATTCCGCTGGAATCCTCTAAATAGGCCCCACTCAAAATAATAACCACAGCGGTTAGGGTGCATACCAAAATGGTATCGATAAAAGGTCCTAAACTAGCTACCAAACCTTCTTTAATGGGATTGTCAGTCTTCGATTGACCATGATACATGGGTGCGCTACCCAAACCAGCTTCATTTGAAAACATTGCCCTACGAATACCTATAATCACAAGCCCCCAAAACCCTCCGGTCACGACAGTTTCAAAATTCCATGCTTCAGAAACAATCATTTTCAATGAGGGAATTATTTGAGAAGCATTCAAAACCATTACCACCATGACAGCAATAAGATACACTCCAACCATAAAAGGCACTATACTGGTTGCCACTTTCGTTATTTTTTTAAGCCCTCCAAAAATCACAAATGAGGTTATGACAGCCAAGAGTATGCCAATGGTCAATTTCCAATTTTGGTCGCTCATTTCAATCAAATTTTTTGAGGGTTCCACAACACTCATGAAAGTCTCTGTGAATTGGTTTGCTGTGAATACCCCTAGAAATCCGAAAAGACCACATATGGCAAAGAAAATTGCCAACGGTTTGGCCTTTTGGCCTAAACCTTGGGTAATATAATACATGGGGCCTCCTTGAAGATTGCCCTCTGGGTCAGTTACACGATACATAATGGAAAGACTGCAGGAGTAAAATTTAATACACATGCCAATGAGTGCCGTCATCCATATCCAAAAAACAACTCCAGGTCCGCCATCATGAATTGCAATGGCCACCCCCGAGATATTTCCTAGACCTACAGTTGCGGCCACAGCAGCTGATAGTGCTTGAAAAGAGCTCACATCACCCTTCGCATTTTTATCATCGTATTTACCTGCTGTGATCGCAATGGCATGACCAAAAAAACGGTAGGGTAGAAATTTGGAATAGAAAACTAGAAACAATCCCCCAACTATTAATAGCAAAAACATGGGCCATTCTGTAAAGGGAATTGCCTTTGACAAGAAATCATTAATCATATCCATGAAACCGAAGGTATGGATTTTAGCTAATTTAAAAAGTTGAAAAAGAAATTAATATGACCAAGATTTGGATATGACATAGAATCGGTTGTATCTTAGCCGTCCACATCGCGGGATAGAGCAGTAGGTAGCTCGTCGGGCTCATAACCCGAAGGTCACTGGTTCGAGTCCAGTTCCCGCTACTAAAACAATAAAACGGTTATACTATTATATAGTTAACCGTTTTTTTATTTCTGAAGTGATAATTTGGTCTAATATTCTACAGATACCCATATTTTACTCAGTACAGGAACTCACATCAATTTCGCTGTATAAATTTGGGTCGTGGTTTGGGTCTTCGACCGTATTAGCCATCATTGAAATTTTAACAATTTCGTCACTTGTAGAAAAACAAAGTTGATGAAAGTTGTCGTTGTCATTTATGTCTGCTATCACAGCAGGTAAATACGATGATAAAAATGCGAAGGGTGATGTGAGCTCTTTTC
>CAYSPL010000025.1:0-44044 GCA_964432915.1 uncultured Maribacter sp. | reverse complement strand
AAAACTAACTATTTTTATAATGTTCAACAATTTAAATTACAACGATGATACAATCCCTACTACACCTAAAATTGCGTACTGCGGTCTTGTTTTCCGCTTTGGGCTTTTTAGCCGTTTCATGCGGCTCATACCAGCAAGCATCGTACTATGACAATGACGGAATTTACAGCAATGGCAATAGAACAGTGTCTATAGAACGTCCTTCAAGGCCGGTTCAAAAGAATCAGACCACTGAAAGCAATGCCTACGAAGACTATTTTGGTCAAAAGGCTGATGAATACAATGAAATTCTCGACAGTGAAATCTTCACTGATATCGATTCCTATTCAAGTGATATTGAAAATGATAGCATTGTAGATACCCAATTGACCGACTATTACGATTCTGAAAATGACTATGTGGGTAACGCTGGATGGGGAGACAATGGACAAAACGTAAATATCAATATTTACGACAATGGATGGAATAACTGGGGATGGGGAGGCCTTGGATTTGGATGGGGAAGTCCTTGGGGATGGAACCGTTGGAATCGCTGGAACAACTGGGGCTGGGGAGGCTTCGGATGGGGAAATCCTTGGGGTTGGAATAACTGGGGATGGAACAATTGGGGCTGGGGAGGCGGCTTCGGATGGGGCGGTTTTGGCTTTGGTAACGCTTGGTGCCCACCATATGGTTACAATGGTTTCTATGCCAACAGAAGCTACGCCTACAATAACGGTAGAAGAGGTTTTTACAACAATAACCCGATTGCCATTAACAGCAATAGAGCGGCTTTAAGAGGAAGATCGAATTTAACGGCCTCTAGAGGAAATTCACCAAGATACAGAAGCACCTCATCAAGGTCTTTGGCAAATAGAAGTGCACGTTCTTCAAGAACATCAAGAAGTTTGGCATCAACAAGAGGTACGTCTTCACGAAGAACTGTAGGTGTTGATCGAAACAGGGCTTATAGAACAAGTAGAAGCACTAGAGCGACACCCAGATACAATACTTCCTCAAGAAGCAGGGGTAATCAATACTATCGCAATACTACTCCAAGAAGTAGTAACTATAGAAATGGAACTTCAACTACCCGAACAAGAACGGGTTACGGCAGTCGGGCAAACCGATCCACAACGCCAAGAACCTCAAACTACCGAAGTTCAGGTAGCAGAACGCGCAGCAGCGGAAATTACAGAAGTTCTTCACCGAACAGAAGCTCAAGAAGTAGTGGAAGCTATAGACGTTCTACACCAAGTAGAAGTAGTGGCGGCAGTTACCGATCTAGTAGATCTTCGGGAAGCTCAAGAAGTTACTCCAGCGGAAGAAGCTCTGGTGGCTCTAGAAGTTTCTCCAGCGGTAGGTCTGGTGGTTCATCAAGGTCTTACGGAAGATCAGGTGGCAGGGGTAGAAACTAAATCACTGTAATTTTCAAAAACACACTTTAAAAAGTAAGAAATGAAAAGATATTTGACTTTCATAACGCTATCGGCATGCGCCATTTTATCAGCTCAGAATACCACCGATGTACTTCGATATAGCACTGAAGATTTGCAGGGTACGGCCCGTTTTCAGGGCATGGGAGGCGCTTTTGGGGCCTTGGGTGGCGATTTATCGGCATTGAACATCAACCCGGCCGGTGCCGCCGTTTTCTCAAATAGTCTTTTCACACTTTCGGCCACGGCTTATAACACTGATAATGTGGCCACTTATTTCAATACAGCGTCAAATGCATCAAATTTGTATGTTGACATCAACCAAGCTGGTGGTGTTATGGTGTTGAACAGTTCAAACCCCGATTCACCTTGGAACAAAATTACAGTCGCAGCGAACTATGATGTAACCCAGAGTTTTGACAATGATTTGGTCGTGGCAGGAAACAGTACACAAGGCATTGACAATTATTTTTTGGAATTCGCCCAAGGTGTTCCGTTTGGGTCCATTCTTCTTCAAGAGGGAGAATTCATTGAAGATGCCTACCTCGATATCGGGGCACAGCAGGGTTATGCCGATCAACAGGCCTTTTTGGGGTACTACGGTGGTCTTATCGACCCCGCCGCAATGGAAGATTCAAATACCGTTTATAATAGCACAGCTGGGTATTCTACGGTAAACCAAAATTTTGCCAGGGTTTCAAACGGTTACAATACCAAGTTCACGCTTAACGTGGCTTCTCAATATCGACAGAAGTTGAACTTGGGTGCTTCCATAAACATTCACAACATTCTGTATGACCGTTATGATGAATTTACTGAAACCGGTTATGAGGCCGATTCGCAAATTCAGCGCACTACTTTTGACAATTACCTAAGTACAGTGGGCACGGGTTTTTCCTTTAATCTTGGTGCCATAGCCAAATTGAATGAAGTTGTGCGCCTCGGAGCAAGCTATCAATCGCCAACATGGTATCGCCTGGAAGACAATCTATCACAGCGAATCAGCTCTGATCTGGCCGATGAAGACATTGATTTCATCAATTTTGATGTGGTAAACCTTTTTCCTGTATATAGAATAAAGACCCCAGCTAAATTTACAGGAAGCGCTGCGGTTGTGTTTGGAAAAAACGGACTTCTTAGCTTGGATTACGGATATCAAGACATGTCACAAGCAAAATTGAGCCCTGAATCCGATTCAAATTTTGCCAATGTAAACTCAGGAATCGCCAATACACTGGGGGCCGTTTCATCAATAAGAATCGGTGGTGAATATCGAATCGAACGTTTTAGTCTTCGCGGCGGATATCGTTATGAGGACAGTCCGTTTGTCGATGCAAATGCTTTAGGAGGGTTAACAGGAATTTCCGCTGGTCTTGGATACGACTTTGGGGGCAGCAAATTAGACTTTGCGATCAATAGATCTGAAAGGGATACATCAGTTAATTTGTTCGATGCAGGACTTACCATACCCGCTGCGGTCAACGCTGTTAACGTCAATGCCACTTTAAGTTATACTATAAGTTTTTAAGGGAGAATACTCCATTTTCATTAGGATAAACCTCAGGAAACAACCTAGCGTTTTAAACTAAAATGTGTTTTTCTGGTTTTAGCAACGACCAGACCATTATCGGGCTCAGCATATTCAAATCGGAACCAATAATCTGTTGAGGGCATGCTGCGACCATTATAAGTTCCATCCCAAGCGGCATTGCCATTTAACTGTTTCAATAGTTTTCCATAACGGTCAAAAACAAATGTGACCGGATTTTCCAATGTCTCTATGCCTAAAATACGCCAAGAATCATGGCGGGCATCGCCATTGGGGGTAAAAAATTTAGGATACCCCACCACCAAAAATTCAATTGGTTCTGTAGTACCACAACCATTTTTATCATTGATGATCACTGTATTTATTCCTGGGGGAACATCATTGAATACAGGGTCATCTTGAAACTCCCCTCCATTGATGGCATATTCATATCGACTATTACCGGCCACAATAATTTCAATATTATTTTGATCGGGATTTGCTGATAGATTGGTATCGAGAATTTCAACACTGTCCAAAACCGGCTCTCCGTGAAAGGTTATGCGTATTCCCCCTGCATCAACAACAGTGGGTGGGGTACCCGAAACCGTAGTAATCTCAGCAAAATACCGACCCCCTGCCGGACTTGAAACGACAAGTTCTGCATTAAAAGCACCCGAACCGGGCAACGTGGCGTCAATCACTCCATCATCTTCGTAATCAACGGTCCAAGTGACATCGGCAATGTCAGAACCTGCGGGCGAATTCAAAGCACTTAAGGTAATATCGGGGTCGCCTTCACAGGCCACGATATCCAAACCCAAAAATTCATCACGCAGACTGCAATCAAGAGCTGTGTTTTGATCAGCTTGTACTGAATTACCTGTAAAGGTCAAACTAAAAGGCTCGGGGTCTCCGTCAAAATTCGTGTTGTAGTTGTTGATGAAAATGAAGTAGATTTCCCCCGGTTGAACATCCAACCATTCGTCATACGTATTTTTGCTTCCCGTTACAAAAGGTGCTCCCTCCTGATTGTTTTCCGGATTCACGCCCACACCCGTAAAATCGGTGTCATTTACTTCGTAATTGCAGCGAATGGGTTGCGCAAGACCGCCCGAAATATCAGTACAATCCACATCAGGACCAAATACGGCAAAATCCCATTCCGCAGTGGCCGTGGTATTCGCACCTGAAGGTAACGCCTGTATATCAAAGCCTAGCTGACCACCAGTTCCCGCTCTAAAAACGTACCATGAAGTGTTGTTTTCTATATTAGCTGAACTATTGCTTCCTTTTTCCAAACATCCGATTTCCGTGATCACTTCAGGATCAAAATCATCAATGTCGCCATTTCCGTCGGCAGATGTCAAAACAGGCCCGTCGGCACATACAGGAATCGCGGATCTACAATCCGGCGAATTGAAAGATTGGGCGTTTATCCCTTGAAATAAAAGGAAAGCAAAAGAAATGAAAAGTGAAAATTTTCGCATAAAATAGTGAGGCAAAATGCAATATCCCAGTATAAAGTATAACTCACGCCTCTAGAGTTTAGTATAACATTCAGAGGTTTATCGATGAATTACATTTTGATAAAATTATCGCCGTAGCGAAAAATGATTGTTCACGTATTTGGCCGTTGTGGTTTGACCATTCGCATCGGTATAGGAAAGTTTGAACCAATAGTCTGCAGAGGGCATAAAACTGCCATTAAAAGTACCATCCCAACTAGGACTTTGAGAACTTAATTGCTTCAACAATTTACCGTATCGATCATAAATGGTAATCACTGGATTCTCAAGTTCGGAAAGGCCTGTGATATTCCAGTTGTCATTTCTACCGTCGCCATTAGGCGTGAAGAACTTCAAAAACCCCACAACAACTATGGGCTCACTTACCGCACCGCAACCTCTTGGGTCTATGACCTGTACTTCATGCGATCCGGGTTGCACCTCAGTAAAAACATTTGATGTCTGGGGTAGTCCGTCATCCAATTGATATTGCCATTCGCCCTCTATATCGGGTATGACCGTTACCGTATTGTTGTTTTGCAAATCATTTATTTCCACGTCCAAAATTTGTGGCAAACGCGCATCAGAAACCACAATTGTTTTCATATCGGAACAGTACAAACCTCCTTCAGAGTTTGTTATGGTCAAGGTATACGAACCTTTCTGGGTCACTGTAATCGCTGGGGTTGTCTCGCCAGAATCCCAAGAGTAGGAATATCCGGGGGTACTTGAAGCGGGACCTATGGAAGTGCTTCCGTCTTCGTTGCACAGAAATGCTTCAGCTGGAAAATCCATTTTGGGCGAATCCACATTTTGAAGTTGAAACTGCTGTGGAGCGTCAAAACAATCCGGATTTTCAGCAGAGGTAACCCGTATGTATATGGTTTGAGAACCATTGGGTGTAGGAAGTTGTCTGGGCAAAAAATCAGTTCGCGCAATGGCATCCGCCAAAGTGGCGTGATAACTGACCACAGCATCGTTAGGGTCCTGGCCACCCAATACTTCGGCATCTTTCAATGAAAGGTCGAAAGTATCCATACCCCAGCAGGCGGCTTCATCGTTTACGGGGTGAGCCGTGGGAATCGTTGAGAACGCAACTTGCACCTGGGCAATGATATTTTCCATGGGCATTTCAACAACAACTCTATATATTGCGGAAGTTGTGGTATTCAAGGTTGGGTTTTTCTCACCTATGATTTCTTCAAATCCAGCGCCATCATTTCGATACCAAGTATAATCCAAAGCATCTTTGGTGGTCGCGTCTAAAATAACCGTATCAAACTCACAGGCTGAAATCGGAGCACCCAACAAGTCACTGACAATTGAGCAATCCAACGCATCATTGGGGTTGGTCACAAATATGTTTCCAGTGAACTGAATGGAGAAACCGTCGTTACCATTACTAAAGTTATTGATAAGTAAATAATAGTCCTCCCCAGGTTCAACTTGCAACCATTCTTCATATTGAATATTATCGGTAAGACCGGTGGGGTCTTCTCCCACTCCTATAAATGTATTTTGGTCTGTATTGTCAAAAAAGTTGCATCGTATGGGTTCACCCAAATCATTGCAGTTGTCAGTGCGATACAAGGCAAAATCCCAATCCTCATTTGTATGAAAACCTATGTTGAAACCAAGTTGCCCCGAAGCTCCTGTTCTAAAACGGTACCATGCGGAATTTGATTCGATTACCTCAGAGGTGGGAGTTTCCTCTAGACAACCACTCTCTTTGGCCCCATTAAAGTCATCAACACCAAACCCATTGGTACCTCCATTTATTGGAGTATTGTCGCAGATGGGTATTGCATCAATGCAATCAGCTGAAACCTGGGCACAAAGGGCTTGCACCCCCAGAAGAAAAACAAATAAAATTACTTGACGAAACGGTTTCATAAGTAGGTAAAATATAAATTTAAAATGACCATTGATGTAGGACTAATTTATGTTGTGAATTGCTTTAAATAAGGCATAAAGTGCCATATTATGTATATCTTTGGGGTTTGCAAAAAGTCTGATTTAAATGAAAATTGACGGTACAGTAGAAGAGCATTTCGAAGATATGGGTAATGGGCATGTTTCCTCATCAGAAGAAACCCCGTTGCGTGAAGATGCATTTGTTCTTGACGATAAAGAAAAAATAGATAGAATCGAGGAGAATATTAGAGAGATTATGTTGACTTTGGGTCTCGATCTTGATGATGATAGTTTGAAAGGTACACCCAATCGAGTTGCGAAAATGTTTGTCAATGAAATTTTCTCAGGTTTACATCCTGACCGAAAACCAAAATCCTCCACTTTCGATAATAAATACAAGTACGGTGAAATGTTGGTCGAAAAGAACATTACCGTTTACTCAACCTGTGAGCATCACTTATTGCCAATTGTCGGTAAAGCACATGTGGCTTATATTTCGAGTGGTACCGTTGTCGGTCTTTCGAAAATGAACCGCATAGTCGATTATTTTGCAAAAAGACCACAAGTGCAAGAACGTTTGACCATTCAAGTGGTTCGTGAACTTCAAAAAGTACTGGGTACAGATGATGTTGCTTGTGTGATAGACGCAAAACACCTTTGTGTGAATTCAAGGGGAATTCGCGACATTGAAAGTAGTACTGTAACTGCTGAATACTGCGGTAAATTCAAAGATGACGCTATAAAACGTGAATTTTTGGATTATCTTAATTTAGATACCAAATTCTAATTGTTTGCCCATACAATGCAATTGTACCAGAGTCAAAGTTTAAAAATACAGAATTCCCTTTCCGGTAAAAAAGAAGTTTTCAAACCTTTGAATGAAGGTCATATAGGCATGTATGTCTGTGGGCCAACCGTTTATAGCAATGTACATTTGGGCAATTGCCGCACCTTTATGTCATTCGACATGATTTTCAGGTATTTCAGGCATCTCGGCTATAAGGTGCGCTATGTGCGCAATATCACTGATGCTGGTCATTTGGTGGATGATGCCGAAGACGGAGAGGATAAAATCGCCAAAAAAGCACGATTGGAAAAATTGGAACCTATGGAAGTAGTACAGCGCTACACCGTTGATTTTCATTCGATTCTTCAAAAGTTCAATTTTCTGCCGCCAAGTATCGAGCCCACGGCCACCGGTCATATTATCGAGCAAATAGAGATCATCAAAGACATCATGGAGAAAGGCTTTGCCTATGAGAAAAACGGTTCTGTCTATTTTGATGTGATCAAATTCAATGAAACCAATGAATACGGGAAGTTGAGCGGCAGAAAATTGGAAGACATGATTGCGAATACGCGAGCTCTTACTGCCCAAGATGAGAAGAAAAGTCCGCAGGACTTTGCCCTTTGGAAAAAAGCTGAACCCCAACATATCATGCGTTGGCCATCACCTTGGGGAGATGGTTTTCCGGGTTGGCATTTGGAGTGTACGGCCATGAGCACGAAATATCTGGGCGAAACTTTTGATATTCACGGAGGCGGAATGGATCTAAAGTTTCCGCATCACGAATGCGAAATAGCACAGGCCGAAGCGAGCAACGGACAATCGCCGGTGAAGTTTTGGATGCATGCCAACATGCTGACCCTTAATGGCAAGAAAATGGCCAAATCAACCGGAAATAGTATTCTTCCAGGAGAAATATTCTCAGGCGATAATTCAATATTCAGTAAGGCTTTTTCGCCTTCCGTGGTTCGTTTTTTCATGATGCAAGCCCACTATTCAAGTATTTTGGATCTAAGCGATGATGCCTTATTGGCGTCTGAAAAAGGCTTTAACCGTTTGATGGATGCCATTGCGCTTTTGCCCAATCTTGAAACCGGTGAAATTTCAGACTTTGACGTTTCTGAATGGAAACAAAGTTGTTATGATGCAATGAATGATGATTTCAATTCGCCCAATCTAATTGCAAAATTGTTTGATGCTGTCAAACATATCAATTTGATCAACGAAAAGAAGGAAAGTATAGCCGCGCAAGACAAAACCTCTTTGGAAAACACCATGAAGACATTTGTTTTTGAGGTCTTGGGGTTGGAACACAAAAGTGACTCAAATGAAGATTCAGATAAGCTTTCAGGGGTTCTTGAATTGTTGATTCAATTGCGAAAAGAAGCACGTGACAATAAAGACTTTGCGACTTCAGATAAAATCAGGGATGAACTTGCTGCCATGGGCATTCAGCTCAAAGATGGCAAAGAGGGCACCATTTTTAGTGTTTCCTAAAAGTCTTATTATATCTTATCTTGCGGTAAACTCTAGGGTCTAGTGCACCTCACCTGCTGGCAGGAAGGGTAGAGACCTATTTCGATAAATTGGTTTTAATCTTAATTGCATTTAAAACGATTCCCACCTTTGTGGGAATGACCATAAAATTTCCTATTGATGAAAAAAATACTGATAGCACCGTTTGTTTTATTGGTCAGGTTCTATCAACTTGCGATTTCGCCTTACACCCCATCAACCTGTCGTTATGCTCCCACTTGTTCACACTATACTTTGGAAGCCCTAAAAAAACACGGACTTTTTAAAGGCGGATGGTTATCTATAAAACGTATTGGGAGTTGTCATCCTTGGGGTGGCAGAGGTTATGATCCGGTTCCGTGAAATTAATTCGCCAAAGTCCTGCTTCTTCTATACAATAGCATAGTGGGCTTCATCTATTTCATTATCTTAGCCGCTCTAAACAAAACAAAATGCTCTTTTTAGGAATTACCTGGAATCCGAGTGAGACCCTTTTCAGTATCGGACCATTACAAATCAAATTTTACAACCTTCTTTGGATTGCCACTTTCGCCATTGGATGGTTCATTATGAAACGAATTTTCACGAACGAAAAAAAGAGTGCAGAACAGCTCGATTCACTTTTCATATATATGGTCTTGGCGACCATGCTGGGGGCTCGATTGGGACATGTTTTCTTTTATGATTGGAAATATTATAAGGATAATCTTTTGGAAATTTTGCTTCCGATCAAGGCAAACGCCGATGGCACATTACTTTGGTTTATAGAAGGATATGAATTTACGGGTTTTACAGGCTTGGCCAGTCATGGCGCCACTATAGGAATCATTATCGGAATCTTTTTATATGTGCGAAAATATCCCGAATTCAAAGTGCTTTGGATGCTTGACAGACTGGTCATACCAGCAGCAATAGGTGCTTTTTGTGTACGTCTTGGAAACTTTTTCAATTCAGAGATCAATGGTAAAAATGTGGATGAATCGTTCGTTTTCGCAACACGCTTTGTACGTGACAGCATAAGCAAGAATCAAGCGATGTCAATTACCAAAGAAAAGACCGTGAATAAAGCCTATGATGCCCTGGTCAATAAATCAGAGTTTGCCGAGTATATTCAAAACATTCCGTTTAAACATCCTGCTCAGCTCTATGAGGGTGTTGCCTATTTGATTGTGTTTTTCATTCTTTATCGTCTGTATTGGAAAACCGATAAACCAAAAAAAGAAGGCTTTTTGTTTGGTTTGTTTTTTGTGCTGCTCTGGGGTGTTCGCTTTTTGGTTGAATTCGTTAAAGAGCGGCAAAACGAGCTTGATATGTCAATGGGCGCACTGTCTATTGGCCAATGGTTGAGCATTCCGTTTATATTGATTGGTCTTTACTTTATGTTCAGAAAAATCAAAGGAGTTAGGAGTTAGGAGTTAGGAGTTAGGAGTTAGGAGTTAGGAAAAAAAATAATCATGTTCAAAATTACGGTTCAAACCATACTATTCATGGTCATTTTTTCTGTTTTTTCTTGCAAAGAAAAATCAAAGAAAATAGTCAAAACAGAACCTGTGGTTTTCAAAAAGGAGGGCGAACTTTCTATTTTCAAACAGAAAGTTGATACGTTGATCACTTCTTTGAGCATAGAAATCGCGGAGTCAGAATACGAGACCCAGACCGGACTGATGTATCGAGAAAGTATGGCGAAAGATCAGGCCATGCTTTTTATATTTCCTGATGAACGAATTCATAATTTCTACATGAAAAACACTGCGATTCCGATTGATATTATTTTTATAAAAGAAGATTTGACCATCGCAAGTTTTCAAGAAAACGCCAAACCTTTTGATGAAACAGGTCTTTCTTCTCAAGTGCCTGTAAAATACGTACTTGAGGTCAATGCCGGTTTGGCCCAAAAGTGGCTGCTGGAAATAGGCGACAAAATAGTGTATCATAAAAACTGACCTTTTTTGAAAATTGAGGTAAAAGAATTGAACGTTCAGACCGAAAACGGAAACTCAATTGCCGTTTCAAAATTCTTTTCTAAATCGCCCGTAAAAAACGTCATTGTCATATCTTCCGCTACGGGCGTACTTCAAAAATACTATTCGCGCTTTGCCCAATTCTGCGCCTCAAAAGCTGCGGTGGTGTATACCTTTGATTATAGCGGTATTGGTAAGTCAATTTCCTCAACGAAAGCTTTAAAAAAAATGGAAGGTAATCTTCAAACTTGGGGACAACAGGATCAAGCTGCAATAGTGGGTTTCGCCAAAAAAGAACACCCTGAAGCCAAAATAACACTCATAACTCATAGTGTTGGTGGTCAAATATTGGGTTTCAATGCCAATTATGAATTACTTGACCATGTGGTCATGGTCGCCTCTCAAAGTGGCTATTGGAAAGATTTCAAAGGTTTTAACAGGTTAAAAATGTGGTTGTTTTGGTATGTTTTGATTCCTTTGTTCACGCCACTATTCGGATATTTTCCTGCCAAGAAATTAGGATTATTTGAAAATTTACCCAAGGGGATGGTCTATGAATGGGCATCTTGGGGAAAACAGAAAACTTATATGATGCATTTTAAAAATGAGCGGTTTTTATTTGATCGAATAAAATTGCCCATTTTATCTTGGAGCTTTCCCGGGGATTCTTTCGCTCCCATAGAAACCGTCGACTGGCTTATGAAACAGTACAAAAATGCTCAAATAACCAGAAAACACTATCCCAAAGAAAATAAGAAACAACCCGGACATTTTGGTTTTTTCAAGCCTGCTTTCAAAGAATTGCTCTGGGAAGAAAACCTAAACTGGATTCTCACGAACAACAAGGCATGAACAACCTCTTTCTCGAAGGAGAACAAACCGACCGTTTATTGTTTCGCAAGTTAGAGCAGACTGACTTTGACACTTGGTTGCCCTTTCATCAAAACAAACAAGCAAATGCCTTTTGGGAAGGTTTGCCAGAAGATCCCTTAGAGGCATGTCAACGTTGGTTTGGCAAAGCCTTTTATCGTTATGCCAATGAACTTGGAGGCATGAACGCACTTATCAATAAACAAACAAAAGAGTTCGTAGGCCAATGCGGATTGTTAGTTCAAACAGTTGACGGCATTCAAGAATTGGAAATAGGGTACTCTATTCTTCCAAAATTTTGGAGACAAGGTTATGCCATAGAAGCTGCCCAAAAATGTAAAAACCATGCTCAAGAAAACGATTGCGCCAAAAGCTTAATTTCCATTATCCATATTGATAATATACCCTCACAAAAAGTTGCTTTGAAAAATGGTATGCATTTGGACAAAACTACGGTTTACGACAATAATCCCGTTCATATTTTTAGAACAGTTCTATGAAGCACTGGGCCATTTTCGTTGACAACAACTCCAACAAAAGCGAATTCATTCGAGACCTTATGAATGGAAGTCTTGGAACCCCGTTCTCTAGTTTGAAGATTCATGAGGCAGCATTATTTTCAAAACGAACCATAGCACGGCTTATTGATGAAGAAGAAAAACACGGCATCAAAACAGTGGCCAAGGAGCATTTTCAACCTTTAAAGTCGATGTCAAGCGGAGAGCAGAAAAAAGCGCTGCTAGAACATTTGATGAATGGCCATGCCGACTATATTGTTCTTGACAATCCGTTTGATAATTTAGATGTTGCCTCTCAAAAGGAGTTGACCGTTCTTCTAATCCAACGCTCGAACCGAACCTCTTTCGTGCAAATTATCAGTCGTAAAAAAGACTTGCTTCCGTTTATTTCGGATTGTTATTTTCTCAGAAATTCAAGCTTGGAGGCCATTGAAAATCCCGATCAATTTTTGGACTCAACTCAAAAAGATATTTTTAAAGGAAACATTCCCAAGCCGCTTAAACCCATTAATTACGAACATGAAGTTCTTATTGAATTAAGAAATGTGGATGTCGAATTCTCTGGAAATAGGGTTTTGAATTCCATTGACTGGACTATTAAACGAGGTCAACTGTGGCAATTAATGGGCAAAAACGGGAGTGGTAAAACAACGCTACTCTCCATGATCACCGGAGAAAACCCAAAAGGGTACGGTCAAGAGCTCTTTCTCTTTGGCAAAAAAAAGGGTTCAGGCGAGAGTATTTGGGATATCAAAAAGCAAATAGGATACTTTACTCCGTCCATGACCGATAAATTCAATGGCTATCACACCGTGGAAAATATGCTCATTTCAGGTTTGAATGATTCCATCGGGCTCTACATAAAACCAACTGAAGCCCAAATAAGACTAGCAAAAGAATGGCTGGTACTAATTGATATGTGGCACATCAAAGCGAAACAATTTTTTGAGCTCTCTATGGGTCAACAACGTTTGATCATGACGGTACGAGCCATGCTCAAACATCCGCTCCTATTGATTTTAGATGAGCCTACTGCTGGTCTTGATGATGCATCCGCGGCATTATTGGTTGCCTTGGTCAACAAAATTTCAAGAGAAAGTGAGACCACCACAATTTTCGTATCACATAGAGATGAACCCCATTTAGAACCCGATTTTGTTTATGAACTGCAAATGACAGAAAAGGGCTCGAGAGGTTCAGTAAAATAAAAAGAGCCACACTTTTAAGTGTGGCTCTTTTATTGAAAATATTCTATTTATTCTTCACTTCCGCCTGATCTGACGCTCTTTTTCAAGAAATCAAACATTACGGGGGTCGCAATAAACAAAGAAGAATAGGTACCTATGATAATACCAATGATCATCGCGAACATGAACCCTCTCAGGGACTCGCCACCAAAAACGAAGATGGCCAATAATACCACCAATGTGGTCAAAGACGTATTCAAAGTTCTACTGAGTGTACTATTCAATGCTAGATCCACATTTGTTCCACTGCGCCATCCTTTTTCACCTATGATTTCACGAATACGGTCAAATACAACCACGGTATCATTCAAAGAATAACCAATTACTGTCAAAATCGCTGCGATAAAGGCTTGATCGATTTCCATATTGAAAGGCATGATGGTGCCAAATACCGAGAAGACCCCCAATACAATCAATACATCATGCGCGACGGCCACGACAGCACCAAGCGAGAACTGCCATTTTCTAAAACGCAAAAGAATGTACAAGAAAACCACGGCCAAAGACCCTATGATCGCCCAAAGTGCATTTTTCTTGATATCATCAGCAATGGTAGGCCCTACTTTACTTGATTGCATAATACCAATTGCCTTTTCATTGCTGCCCACCATGAATTCATCCTTACTGATTCCGTCCGGTAAATATTTTTGCAGTGAGGTGAATAGTTTGTCTTGAATCTCCACATCAACCTCAGTACCCTCAACATCGACCTTATAAGGCGTGGTAATTTTGATTTGGTTTGCTTCTCCAAATCGCTTGACATTGGTACCACTTCCAAAAACAGTATTCAACTCAGAGGCTATCTCAGAAGAATTGACTTGTTGATCAAAACGTACTTGATAGGATCTACCTCCAACAAAGTCCACTCCTTGTTGTAAACCAGGACCCGCAAAAAGTGAGAATAAACCAATGGCCACCAATACGCCTGAAATGATAAAGGCAATCTTTCGTTTTGACAAAAACTTGATATTCATACCCTTGAACAGGTTTTTGGTCAATGAAGTGGAAAAATCAAGATTTCTGTCCCGCTTACTGATATACCAATCCACCAAAAGTCGGGTAATGAAAATCGCTGTGAACAGTGAGGTCAAAATACCTATCAATAAGGTAGTTGCGAATCCTTTGATAGGACCAGAACCAAACAAAAACAATATAATTGCCGTAAGACCCGTGGTTACGTTCGCATCTAAAATTGAAGACAAGGCATTACTGAATCCGTCTTGAACGGCCTGTCCTTTGCCTTTTCCTTTGGCCAATTCCTCTTTGATACGTTCAAAGATGAGTACGTTCGCATCAACTGACATACCAATGGTCAATACGATACCCGCAATACCCGGTAGTGTCAAGACCGCTTCTAAACTGGTCAACACGCCAAAAATCAATAAGATATTCAACAATAATGCGATATCAGCAAAGAAACCAGCTTTTCCATAATAGAAAACCATCCAAACCAATACAATCGCCATGGCAATCATAAAAGACATAAAACCACTATCAATCGCTTCTTGACCCAAGGAAGGCCCAACGATTTCAGATTGAATTATCTCGGCCGATGCTGGAAGTTTACCGGCCCGCAACACATTGGCAATATCTTTGGTTTGCGTAATGGTGAAAGTACCTGTGATTTCAGTGCTTCCGCCTGAAATACCCCCAGGAACAGAACAACCTGGTGCCGTGTACACTTTATTGTCCAAAACGACAGCAATACCCGTATTGTTCAAATTCGCATCGCTTGTCAATTTTTGCCAATCTTTGGCGCCCTTGGTATTCATGGTCATACCAATGGCTGGTTTACTGAACTGATCGAATTGATCCCGCGCATCACTGACCACATCACCACTCATTCTGGGCTTATTTTCTCTATTCGATTTCAAAGCATATAAATCAACCGTTTCAGCATCCTCAGTTTCAGGTCTTCCCCAAACGAACTTGGTAAATTGTATATCATTAGGAAGCAAACGACGTATTTCGGGCATTCTCAAATACTGGCCAATTACTGCGGTATCTTTGATGGCTGCCTGAAACATCGCATTGTTTCCTGGGCTTGCAGGCAACATAATATCAAACAATGGGTTTACCTGATTCGCTATTTCCAAAGAATCAGCACTTACATCAGAAAGAAGCGAATCAAGCTCACTCTCAGGTTTTTGCTCTTCAACTTCTGGCGTATCAACCAAAGTCTTTAATTTTTCATTGGCCTGAATCAAGAAAGTACTGAAACTGGGGTTATTCTGCTGGTGGGTTTCCCAAAACTCCAATTGCGCTGTACTTGAAAGTAAATCTTGCGCACGCGCAATATCACGGGCACCGGGTAATTCAACCAAAATTCTACCTGAAGTACCAATTCTCTGAATATTGGGCTGTGTCACACCAAAACCATCGATACGCTCACGAAGCACTTCAAAAGCCGAAACGATTGATTCATCAATCTTAGTTCTGATAATGGGCTTAACCTCATCATCATCCATTTGAAAATTAATGACGTCACTAAGGCCTTTATTGGCAAAAATATCAGGAGAAGCCAATTTGCTGTCCCCTTTTATTTTATCGAAAGCCTCAAAAAATAAATCGATATAGGTATCATCACTTGACTTGGAGGCAACATCTGCGTCAGCAAGTGCTTTATTGAAAATTGGGCTCTTGGTATTGTTAGCGAGACCCTTGAGAATATCTTTCACTGAAATCTGAAGGGTCACATTGATACCGCCCTTTAAATCGAGGCCTTTGTTAAGTTCCTTTTTCTTGGCATCATTATAGGTAGTGTAGCCAAAAACAGAATTTGGCCCAACGGAGTCAAGATAACTGGCCGTTAAAGCTTCGCGCTCGGCGACATCAGTGGCATCAGTGCCTGAAATCAGTTTATTGGCATAGGCCTCAGCTTCATTCTCTACCTTATTGGTTATGAAAGTGTATGACAATTGGTACACACTTACCAGGGTAAACAAGAAAGCAAAAAGTTTTATTAGTCCTTTGTTTTGCATTTTATGATGTATTTAATTGTATTGATTTATAGCTGATATGTTTAAAAATATCAGTGTTGATTCATTTTGATTTTTGGGGATGTTCTTCGGATACTAACAGAAATTCGCCAATAAGAACTTTGGCTGATTTATTAAGCATTGGGCCCTGCCCTCACTTCTGGAAAAATATGTGAAGTATTTTCCTTATCTACTTTTTGAACACTATATATTTTATTAGCTACAGCGAAGTATCCGGCAAATACCGTTGAAGAAGTGGATTGCCCACCACCAAGCGGATTCACAAATAGTTCATAATCTCGGCTTGATTCAGGGGCAAGCTTTCCAAACAATCCGGCAATATCATCTGATGGGTGTTGAAGATCGGAAACTATCAGGCTGAAATTTTCAGGAAGTCCGTCTTCCGGGAAATCAAATGGCACATGATCAAAATCGTCATGAACAACCAGCAGACCGCTGTCTTGGGAAAGAAATTCCCCCACCTTTTCAGCATCAATAGCACTGTAATAGCGTATGCTGAGGTGTTTTCCATCATTTTTTGATATTTCAACACTGGCAATGCCCAAGACCGCCAACCTCTCGGTAATGGTCGCCAAAACCTGTTCGTGAGCGGTAAACGAGGTCTTTTCCGCATCAGAAAATTGCAACACAATCTGCTGATTAGCGACCTTGGTCTGCTCTTGATTTAAGCCAATAAAAGCAAGGAGAATAATTAAAGTACTGATGTACCACTTTGAATTCATGCGGCAAAGATAAAAATAAAGCTAGGACTACGAAGGAAATTTTTTACGGGATACTTTTTACCCACTCCTCATAAAAAGAAAACCCCCATGGTTTGACCATGGAGGTTATTGATGAGTCATTCTTTTGTCTTATAATTCCAAAAGTCCGTTGGTCTTGGTCACTCCAGCCGCACTTTCTTGCATTTTGGCCTTTTCGGCATCGCTCAACGGAATATCAACAATTTTCTCGATGCCGTTTTTACCTAAAATAACCGGTACTCCAATACAAATATCATTCAGTCCATATTCCCCTTCCAAAAGTGTTGAACATGGGAACATCTTTTTTTGATCACAGGCAATCGCTTGAACTAAACCAGAAACTGCTGCACCTGGAGCATACCAGGCACTGGTGCCCAATAAGCCTGTAAGTGTGGCACCACCCACTTTGGTGTCAGCCGCAACCTGCTCTAAACGCTCAGCCGATAAAAACTCAGAAACCTTGATACTATTTCTAGTCGCATGTGAAGTCAACGGAACCATACCTTTATCGCTATGACCACCTATTACCATTCCGTCAACATCTGAGATTGGAGCCTCCATGGCCTCAGCCAATCGGTATTTGAAACGAGCACTGTCCAATGCACCGCCCATACCAATAATTTTATGTTTTGGAAGATTGGTTGTTTTATGCACCAAATAGGTCATGGTATCCATAGGGTTACTGACCACGATAAGTGTCACATTCGGAGAGTGTTCAATTAGACTTTTTGAAACCGACTTCACAATACCGGCGTTGATACCAATCAACTCTTCACGGGTCATACCCGGTTTTCTTGGAATACCAGAGGTTATCACGGCAATATCACTTCCGGCGGTTTTCGAATAATCACTGGTAGAACCAGTCAATTTGGTATCAAAACCATTCAATGATGCAGTTTGCATCAAATCCATGGCCTTGCCCTCGGCATAACCTTCTTTAATATCCAACAAAACAACTTCAGCGGCAAAATTCTTGATCGCAATATATTCGGCACAACTGGCTCCTACGGCCCCGGCACCTACAACAGTGATTTTCATGAAAACGGGTTTTAAATTTTGGCAAAAATACAACTTCCGAAAAGAAATAACTTACTCAAATACACTCAAATTCATTGACTTACCATTAAAAAAACATCGACAAAATACACCAGCTGTTAAAAATTCATGCAATTCAACGAAGAAATCGGCATAATGTGACCATACATCGAATTTTAGCAATACCGCAAACGATCAAATCGTTTCTATAAAAGATTAAACCCCAAATCATTGCGCCTTTTGGCGCATATCAAAAACCTACCCTATGAAAAGACTATTCTCTTTTCTAGCCATTTTGGCAATTATATTTGCCAGTAACTGTTCCCGTATTCCTGATAATAATGACCCTGTTATTGGAATTTGGGCCAAAGCTGAACAGATTAGCTCTGATTCAAATATTGAGAGAGAATGGACTTTCAATGATGTCTATCTCGGAAGATTTCATGAACGTGAGAATAACCAATTGGAAGTTGTCACTGATTTTCAATGGACACAAGAAGATGGTGTATACACTATCTCTTACCCCGGATTGGAAAACAAATTAGACGATGTGGTTACCATGAGTAGTTCAGAAGAAGGAACAATCCTTAAAAATACAAAGGGCGAAATCATTGCCATCAGAAAATAGGAAACCCATAAACTCAAATACGAAAAAACCTGTTCAGTTGACTGAACAGGTTTTTTATTAAGTAGTCTAAAAGCACTTAAACGTCAATATTGGCATAGACCGCATTTTTCTCAATGAATTCCCTTCTTGGCGGTACTTCATCGCCCATGAGCATTGAAAATATACGATCGGCTTCGGTCGCATTTTCGATGGTTACCTGACGTAAAGTTCTATACTCGGGATTCATAGTGGTATCCCAAAGCTGTTCGGCATTCATTTCACCAAGACCCTTGTAACGCTGAATATTAACCCCTCCGCTATAACTTTCTGCGATGGCATCACGCTCTTCATCATTCCATGCGTAACGTTTTTTCTGACCTTTCTTGACCAAGTACAAGGGTGGTGTTGCAATATACACATGCCCATTATCTATCAGCTCTCGCATATATCTAAAGAAGAAGGTCAAAATCAAGGTTTCAATGTGGCTACCGTCAACATCGGCATCACACATGATGACCACTTTATGATAGCGCAGTTTTTCAATATTCAAAGCTTTACTATCTTCTTCGGTACCAATGGTAACCCCAAGGGCCGTGTAGATGTTTTTGATCTCTTCATTGTCAAAAACACGATGCGGCATTGCTTTTTCAACATTCAAAATCTTACCGCGTAGCGGAAGTATCGCCTGAAAGTTTCGATCGCGACCTTGTTTTGCGGTACCCCCTGCAGAATCTCCCTCGACCAAAAACACCTCACATAAAGCGGGATCTTGTTCAGAACAATCAGACAATTTTCCAGGAAGTCCGCCAATACTCATGACCGTCTTGCGTTGTACCATTTCACGCGCTTTGGTGGCAGCATGCCTTGCCTGCGCCGCAAGAATCACTTTTTGTACGATTACCTTGGCATCATCAGGATGTTCCTCTAAGTAATTGGTAAGCATTTCAGACACCGATTGACTCACGGCTGAAGAAACTTCGCGATTACCCAATTTGGTTTTTGTTTGACCCTCAAATTGAGGTTCGGCAACTTTAACCGAAACAATGGCCGTCAATCCTTCACGGAAATCATCTCCTTGAATCTCGAATTTCAACTTATCCAACATTCCCGAAGTATCCGCATATTTCTTCAAGGTACTTGTCAATCCACGACGGAAACCAGATAGATGGGTTCCCCCCTCATGGGTATTGATATTGTTCACATAAGAATGTAAATTCTCGGTATATGACGTATTGTAGGTCATGGCAACTTCAACAGGAATGCCATTCTTTTCACCTTCCATGGAAATCACATTCTGAATAAGATTTTCCCTGGTACCATCTAAAAATCGGACAAACTCTTTCAAGCCTTCATCCGAGTAGAAGGTTTCACCCACGAATCCGGTCTCACTATCTTTATCTTTTTGACGGCGATCCATAATAGTAATGGTAACCCCTTTGTTCAAAAAGGAAAGCTCACGCATACGGTTGGCAAGCGTTTCATAGCTGTATTCTATGGTTTGTGTGAATATGGTATCGTCTGGGTGAAACGTGACAATAGTACCTCGTTCTTTGGTGGAACCCGTGCTTTTTACAGGATAAAGTGCCTTGCCCCGTTCATATTCCTGCTCCCATATTTTTCCTTCGCGATGAACTGTGGCTTTTAGATGACTTGATAGGGCGTTCACACAAGAAACACCCACACCATGCAGACCACCCGAAACTTTATAGGAATCTTTATCGAATTTACCCCCTGCCCCAATTTTGGTCATGACCACCTCTAGGGCTGAAACGCCTTCTTTTTTGTGCATTCCGACCGGAATACCCCGACCGTTATCTTGTGTTGTGATCGAATTATCTTCGTTGATGGTCACGCTGATGGTATCGCAATGACCGCCCATAGCCTCATCAATGGAATTATCGACCACCTCATACACCAAATGGTGCAATCCTCTGACACCAACATCACCTATATACATCGAGGGACGCATACGAACATGTTCCATGCCCTCGAGGGCCTGGATACTATCTGCTGAATAGTCCTTCATTGGCCCACCTTTTTCAGGTGCTGAATCTTGAGGTTTCTTGTTTTCCTGTTCTTCGTTTTTTGCTTCTTCGCCCATAAAATAAACCGCTAGTTTTACGTGAAATTTTGAAATCTAACAAATATACTGAATACCCTATGGAATATGGCTTTTTCACTATTCTTGAGCACTTAAGTTATTAACAAAAATTGTGGAAAATGTTTATGCCGAAACCTATTGTTTTTAAGCACATTTTCATAATCGAAATCAACACCAAATTCGAAATCCGAAGAACAAAAAAAAGTCCAACTTTGTGGGTTGGACTTCACTCTAATAAAAACAAAACCTGAGTTTGGGTTCGCTAATAATTAAACACCCCAACCCAATACCTTCAATTCTTTCAATAGGCCTCTTCGTGAACATTGGCCACAGCACGCCCTGAGGGGTCATTCATGTTTTTGAAGGCCTCATCCCAGTCAAGTGCTATTTGTGTGCTACAGGCCACCGATGCCTCTTGTGGTACGCATAAGGCGGCCGCATCAGAAGGAAAATGCGCTTCAAATATGGATCGGTAGTAATATTCCTCTTTTGAGGTGGGTGTTTGAATAGGGAATTTATAATTCGCATTCTTCAATTGTGTATCGCTGACTTCACGATTCACAACTTCTTTTAAGGTATCGATCCAGCTATACCCCACCCCATCTGAAAATTGTTCTTTTTGACGCCATGCCACACTTTCAGGAAGCATATCTTCAAAAGCCTTACGAACCACCCATTTCTCCATACGTTCGCCGTTGATCATTTTATCTTTTGGATTGATGCTCATGGCAACATCCATAAACTCTTTGTCTAAAAAAGGAACACGACCCTCAATACCCCAAGCGGCCAATGATTTGTTGGCCCGCAAACAATCATACATATGCAACTTGCTCAACTTGCGCACCGTTTCTTCATGAAATTCTTTGTCATTGGGTGCTTTGTGAAAATACAAGTACCCCCCGAAAAGCTCATCTGCCCCTTCACCTGAAAGTACCATTTTAATACCCATTGATTTGATGACACGAGCCATCAAATACATCGGAGTGGACGCCCTGATGGTAGTGATATCATAGGTTTCAAGGTTGTAGACCACATCTTTAATGGCATCCAAACCTTCTTGAATGGTAAATTTGATTTCATGATGCACCGTACCTATATGATCGGCCACTTTCTGTGCAGCCGCCAAATCAGGAGAACCATCCAAACCCACTGAAAAAGAATGTAATTGCGGGTACCAAGCATCTTTGGTATCGTCTGATTCCACCCGCTTTTGTGCATACTTTTTTGCAATGGCAGAAGTAACCGAAGAATCCAACCCGCCTGAAAGAAGCACTCCGTATGGCACGTCAGACATCAATTGCCGTTTTACCGCTGCCTCTAAAGCTTCCCTTATTTTTTCAATACTGGTTTCATTATCCTTTACGGCATCGTACTCCATCCAATCACGGGTATACCACTGTTTCAATTCACCATCACTGCTGTGCAAATAATGCCCTGGAGGGAATAATTCTATTTTGGTGCAGTTACCCTCTAAGGCCTTCAACTCTGAGGCGACATAAAAAGTGCCATTTTCATCCCATCCCATATAAAGCGGAACAATGCCCATGTGATCGCGAGCCACAAAATATTCATCTTTCTCGGTATCATAGATGGCAAAGCCAAAAATGCCGTTCATTTCATCTAAAAAAGAAACGCCTTTTTTTTGATAAAGCGCCAATATGACCTCACAATCTGATTGGGTCTGAAAATCGTAACTGCCCTCAAACTGCTTTCTCAAATCTCTATGATTATAGATTTCTCCGTTTGCGGCCAAAATCAATTTACCATCAAGACTCATCAACGGTTGCTTGCCAGATGCGGGATCGACAATCGCCAAACGCTCATGGGCTAAAATCGCTCTTTCATCTGAATAAATTCCGCTCCAATCTGGACCGCGATGTCTTAATTTTTTAGACATTTCAAGCAATTGAGGCCTTAAAACTTCAGTGTTTTCCTTTATCTCAAAAGCGCATACAATTCCACACATATCAACTATTTTAATATCAATTAGAATACAAAAATGGTTTTATAGTTTTAATAATAAAATAAATATATACAAATTGGTTACATATTTAATTTTTTTAAGAGTTATAACTATTAATTATTATTATTTTAAAATTTATGGGTATTGAATTCATTCATTGTGTAAGTAGTATTGATTTTAACGACTTTTTATGAGAAAATCAGTTGAAATCAAGTTAGCTTTAGCTGATGAAATTACTGTTATTCAAGGAGTACTTTCAAAACAAAAAACAAAAAACAAAAAACAAAACACTGTTATGAAAAAAGTAGTTACCGTGGCCATCATGGCATTTGCATTGGTTTTTTCTGTGGAAACCTTTGCGCAAAAATTTCCTGGATTAGACAAAAGCCCTATGGATGGGGCCTCTTACCCATCAAGTTATCGTGTTTCTGATAAAGTTGTGCGAATCAATTATGGCAGACCACAACTAAAAGGCAGGGATGCCATGGAACTGATGACCAAAGATGGTCCGGTTTGGCGAACAGGCGCCAATGAAGCACCTGAGATCACCTTTTACAAAGATGTGAAGTTAGGCGGAGGCGAGATAAAAGCTGGAACTTATTCGCTATTCACCATTCCCGGAGAAAGTGAATGGACCATAATTTTGAACAGCAACTTAAATCAGTGGGGCGCTTATTCTTATGATGAGGCCGCTGATGTTGCACGAGTGAAAGTGACCGCAAAAACCGATAAAAAGTCAATCGAAGAATTCTCGATTGTATTTGAAGAAGCCGAAGGCGGGGCACATATGATAATGGCTTGGGGCACGACGAGAGTCGCCGTTCCGCTTACTTGGTAGAAATAACAACTCAACATCATTGAAAACCGAGGTCACAACTGATCTCGGTTTTTTATTTTATAAATTTTTGTCAGGCTTTTTCGAAGGTCTGTACGCTCTTCGGATTTTTGGAGTGCCCTTTAAAAAATTCGTATTTTAAGGCGGGAAAGTTTTTTGACACGCCCGAATCATCTGTTATACATACTTTCAAAAAATCGCTAAAATTGGTATAGCTGAGATTTGTTGCCATTCTATAAACTGAATAATCATCAAATTTTTCTAAATAATCTCCGCTTTTTTCTTCGCCTATCACATTTAAATAAATTCGCTTTCTTGCATAATCTATTTCAATATCAGTGGCTTGGTATGTCAAAGCGATTATCTTTTTGTGAAAGTTTTCGAATACTGACATCTTGGTCAGATCCATACAACTTATATCTATCAATAACTTTAAATCACCAATAGCTTCGTTACTATTTGTTTTCATTGCTAATTTTGTTGGTTGACACAAATAAATAAGTATTTTCCTACTAATTTAGCATTATTGTTGTGAAAACTTCTTTTTTTGTAGTAAAATACTTATATTGTGCAGATTTGAATTATTATTAGCCCTTTAGATTTCCAATTAATTTCAACGGTTGTTTCTTATTTTGCAGTCATGGAGCTATTTTATTTAATCTACAAGAGCAACGAAGCGCAAACTTTCTCAGTTCAAGATTTGGAGCAATTAGAGCGTGTAAGTCGTAAAAAGAATTCAAAATTTGCCATAACCGGACTGTTGGTTCGACATAAAAATATTTTTACCCAATATCTTGAGGGTACTAAAAATAATGTTGTGACCCTCTATGAAAATATTCTACGCGATAAGAGACACACCAAAATCGAGCTCCTTGAGAAAGGTTTCATTTCAAATAGAAGATATCCGAACTGGTCGATGTATTTGAGGAATCTCAACCATAATGACATCAACGAAATAGAGGATACCAAAAAAAAATTGGCCAAGCTTTTCAAAAATCCTGAAGTTTCAGATATAAATGCCATTCGGCATCTTTTAAAAATCAAAAAATACCCTAATTAGCGGGCAACACCGCCTATATAGGTAAGATCGGCTTTAATGGTCGGAATTTCTTCAACCGGCACCGTCATCATGTCTTTATCGTATATGGTAAAATCGGCGAATTTGCCAACTTCTATGCTTCCTTTTTCATTTTCCTCAAAATTGGAATAAGCCGCCCAAATCGTCATTCCGCGAAGTGCCTCCTCCCTACTTAACGCCTGATCGTTTTGATAACCTCCCTCAGGGAATCCTTCCAAATCTTGTCTCGCCACAGCAGCGTAAAATGTCAAAAACGGACTTACCTGCTCTACGGGAAAATCTGTTCCCAATGCTACCCTACCCGCTTTTTTCAGCAGAGTTTTATACGCATAGGCTCCTTTTTCCCTTTCTTCACCAAGTCTATCTTTCGCCCAATACATATCACTTGTGGCATGCGTGGGTTGAATGGAGGGAATAACTCCGTTTTCAAAATAATCAAAATCAGCCTTTTCAATTACCTGTGCATGTTCAACCTTCCAGCGTCTGTCTTCTTGCTCTTTCAATGCTTGTTGGTATGCTTTTAAAACCACCACGTTCGCTGAATCGCCTATGGCATGGGTATTCATTTGATACTCTGTGGCCGCGATGCGCTCGGCAAGTTTGTAGATATCATCTACAGGAGTAATCATGGCGCCATGATGATCAGGTTGATCCGAATAAGGTGCTTTCAGCGCTGCGCCTCTTGAACCCAGGGCACCATCACCATATACTTTTATCGATCTCACATTGAGATGGTCAGTCTTGATGATTCCTTTATTCAAGAAATAATCCAAGTTATCTTCAGAATTGCTGACCATGGCATATACACGTATATTCAATTCTCCCAACTGTTGCAAGCTATCGATCAATTCAATGATTTCTCGATCAAGACCAGCATCATTGACCGTTGTGAGTCCGAGATTCAAACAGGTTCTTTCTGCATTTTGTAATGCTTTGATCTTTTGGCTTAAAGAAGGTGGCGGAATTACCCGATCTACCAATTGCATGGGGTTGTCAATAAGAACACCTGTAATACCCGAATAACCTCCAGACCATTTTTTCACGATTTCGCCTCCGGTAACTTTCGTATCCCATTTTATACCCGCCAAATCAAGTGCTTTTTGATTTACCAAATACGCATGACCATCTACCCTTTCCAAAGCCACTGGTGTATCAGGAAAAAGTTCATCCAATTTTGTTTTGACCGGAAACTCCTTGGTCGCCCAATCATTCTGATCCCAACCGCGGCCCCTAATGAATTCAGCGGGGTTTTCTTCATGAAAACTTTTAACCCGCTCAAGTACTTCCTCAAAACTCTTGGTTCCCACTAAATCAACTATTTGTTGTGTCAACCCCAGACCGTAAAAATGACAATGCGCATCAATGAGACCGGGCGTAATAGTGCGACCATCGGCATCAAAAAGTTGTTTGGAAGTATACACATCACGAATCTCCTCATTTGAGCCCACGGCAACGAACTTTCCGTCATGAACTGCAAACGCCTCGGCTTTTGAAAATTCATTGTCCACCGTATATACGTTGGCATTTATGATGACCATATCAACATTTTCCTTAAAATAATCACAGCTACACAGCAATAGGGCCAATAGAAGCGTTAATTTTTTCATATCTGTAAAGATCAGCGCTCTAAAATAAGATAATAATCAGCATTAACTGCATTTTGGCACTTAAGTTGAATCTGGTTAAAATACGGAAACAAAAAAAATCCTGTCTGAGGACAGGATTCATATCTTTTATTTGAAGCTATTTTATTGAGGCGACAAGCTCTTAATGCCAACCATATTGAAAACTCCTGTTGAAGAGGTACTGGTACCTGTTAATTTACTTCCTTTGGCCGCCAATGCAACCGCCACTTTCTCACCTTCAACGGAAAGGTTGAACGTAATTTTGCTGCCTTTTACAGCAACATCAGATGCATTAAATGTTCCGGCCGCAGTCTGAACCTGAACCTTGTATGTTTTGCCTATTTTAACAATCAGCATAAAACCTGAATCAAAACCTTCAGGCGCGCCAGCGGCGGTAAACTCCCATCCGCCGACCAAATCATCTTTTGATTCGACCATAAATATGAATTCCGAATTTTCAAATTTATCCGCTGCCTGCAAGGGTAATAAGGCAAAGGAGAAAACCGTCATGAGTAAAACCCCTATTTTCTTTGTAGAATTTTGCATGTCTATAAATTAAGTTGAATATTGTTTTTTGCTGCTTATAAATTTAACCAATTATTTTATTTAGATAATTCAAATACCATGCCGCTATTCGCTATTTATCTGGTTTAACCGGAATAGCTCATTTTCTGGAGGGTTTTGATGATTTTTGCTCTTTTCTTTTTACGTAAATCAATTTCTTGCGCCCTCTGGAATCTTCACGGCGTTCAATCTCAAACTGTGAAATGGAACCTATCAATGGGGTAAGTTTTTGAAAACCATAGTTTCGACTGTCAAAATTAGGTTGTTTTTTCTGCAAAAGACTACCCACATCACCTAAAAATGCCCAGCCGTCATCATCGGCCACATCTTCAATGGTTGTTGCTATGAGGCGTAAATCTTTGGGTGTTATTTGATCAAAACTGCTTTTGCCTTTTGACTTTTTCTCCGCTGCATCAGCATTTTCCGCTACCGCCTGATTCTTCAATATTTCAATATAGATGAACTTATCACAGGCCACTATAAAAGGATTTGGCGTCTTTTTTTCACCGATGCCAAAAACCTGCATTCCTGCTTCGCGCAAGCGCGTCGCCAATCTCGTAAAGTCACTATCACTGCTAACGATGCAAAATCCGGTCACCTTGCCGGAATATAAAATGTCCATGGCATCAATGATCATCGCTGAATCTGTGGCATTTTTCCCTTGGGTATAGCCATATTGTTGTATGGGTGTAATGGCATTTTCAAGTAAGAGATTTTTCCACTTGCCCAAACGCGGATTGGTCCAATCGCCATAAATTCTTTTAATGGTGGGATTGCCGTATTTGGCAATTTCCTCCATCATTTCCTTTACATAGGCAGAGGGAATATTATCGCCATCAATAAGCACTGCTAGATTGAGATCCATGTACTGTGATTTTTGTAAAGGTACGATTATATTCAGCTGATTTGAATCGACAAAAAAAGGTTGCTGATCACAGTGATACCCTAGAAATCACAAACTCAACACGACGATTTTGCTGACGCCCTTTTTCGGTATCATTGCTTGCAATGGGTTTTTCACCACCATGCCCTTGCCAAATAATTCTGCTTTTTGCGATACCCAAATCATAAAGTAAATCAGCCACTGCCGCAGCCCTTTTAGTTGAAAGTCTTTTATTGTAATGATTGGAACCCACACTATCTGTATGTCCATTAATGGCAATAGTAAGGGTGGTATCTTTTTTGAGGTAGGCATGAAGTCTTTCTATTTCACCTCTTGAACTCTTTTGTACGGTAAACTTATCGAACTCAAAAAGCACGTTCTGAAAAACATGTATTTTCTCCAACTCAAAGGAAGTTTTCGTGTTTTTTGCCAACGAATTGTTTTCAACCGCCTCTACCAACACCATGTCAACGTAGTAGTAAGCACCCTGTTTGGCATTTCGTTTTGTTTTGAACAATCTCGTTCGGGGATTGTTTTTGAAATTACCCAGGGTCATGAAACGTTCATTGCCCTTCGCCTCAAATTGAGTATACACCAGAACCCAATCTTTGGTATCGGAATAAAAGTTGCTATAACCGATTTCCATGTAGTTATAGGAATTTCCTTTTTTCGAATAGCGTTTTTTGCCAGAGAGCTCCTTTTTGCCCTCAAATTGCATTCTTTCCTTAGAAAACAAAACCCCGAATTCCTTTACCGCAAAATCGGATCTTTCAGCTAAACTGACGTAAAACGAAACCCGATACTTTTTACCTTTCACCAAAGTCTGGGTCAATTCTGCCTGCAGATATTCGCGATAGTCATTGGGTGCATACAAATAAAGGCCAGCGTACCCAACACCAAAATCTGCCGGTTGAGATCCGTTGAAGTTTTTGGGGGTTCCCATGGCCCTGCTACAGGCATTGAAATAATCTGTGGAACCCTCTGTTGGGGTTGACCAGTGAACCACATCGTCATTTAGGGTTCCCAAGGCTTTTGGACAAGCAACGAACTCTTCAAAACTGGGATTTTTTATGAGGTTTTGAGATGCAACCGATGTGCTGCACAACAAGCAGGAGAGACCCACTATTTTAGTTATGTTAACCAACGAAGTCATCAGGGGCAGATTAACTACCTCTAAAATAGGTAAATAAACCCTAAAATCATGGGTATGCCCTTAGCCTTCGATAAAATGTTGAAATACAGCGATATGCTACGAAAAAAATGTGTTCAAATCAATCTTCGTCTTCAAATAGGCTTGACGCGAAGAAATCGGGTTTTCTTGAAACCTTGAACTCAACCCGTCTGTTCAGTTTGCGGCCTTCTTCGGTCTCATTTCTGACCACGGGATTCAAGTGCCCGAAACCACGATAACTTATGCGATGACTGGCAAGGCCATTATCGGCAAGAAACTTGGCGACGGATTTGGCCCTTTTTTCAGATAAGGACTTATTGTACTCTTTGGATCCTTTATTATCGGTATGGCCATAAATGGTAATCACATACCCCCGATGTGCTTTTAGAAATTCAACCAAGGTTTGCAGTTGTTCATTCTTTTCTTTATCAATGGTAAACCCATCGGTCTTGTATTTCAGATCTTCAAAAACATAGATTTCATCAGCTTCGTAGCCTCCGCTCAATTCTGTCAAGCTTACCATATCAACATAATAATAAGCTGATTTGCGATATTGTTCTTGAAGTGATTTGGTTTTGGTGTTATTGTTGCCTTTGAAGTTTCCTAAGGTCATGAATTTTTCAGTGCCATCAGCGATGTATATTCCTGAAACTTCAGTCCATTCGTCACTATTCGAAAAATACCGATGGTCTCTTGCCATGACGTAATTTCTGAATCCGCTACGGCGCATCAAATCTGCAGGAATGTTACGATTTGTTTTAAAATCCATGGTATTTCTACTAAAAAGAATACCAAATTCGTTGACGCTGAATGATGATTTGTCAGCAAGACTGATCTGAAAAGAAAAAACGTATTTCTGTCCTTTTTTGAGTGTTTCCTCCAATTGAACGGTCAAATATTCGCGATAATCTTTCTGAGCATACATATACATACCCGCATAACCATTGCCATCATAAGGTGCCTGCGAGCCAATAAAATTCTTATCGGTACCCATCTTGCCACTACATACATTGAAATAATCGCTTGTACCATAAGAGGGTTGGTACCAGCCAGTGACATCTTTCATAAGGCTGCCGTAATCACTCGGACAGTTCTCATAGTCTTCAAAACTTGGATTTTTGACCAAATTTTGGCCAAGGGAAAGATTCACCATAAAAACCATGAAAATGACCGTAATCCTTAGATAGGAAGAAATAATTGTGGAATTCATGCCCAATATCATTTTGTAGGAAAATGCCTACTTTATTGAGCATACTAACGTTACATTGAACAAAAAATTTGAATTTTTCGATGAACGGTAAGTTGTTCTTAAATCGAGGAAGATGTTTTTAAACCACACCAACACCTGGAGTGATTGCAAAGTCAGCCGAAAAAAGGATATTTTTCAAAAATCAAACTTGTAGGTAGCACCACCTAAAATTTGAAAACCTTGAACCGGGTAATTTGCCCAACGTTGGTAATTATTGTTCGCAATATTGGCTGCTTTTGCAAATATTGACAATTGGTCATTCAAACGATAACCTATATGGGCATTGGCATCAAAAAAATCATCAAGAGTAATAATGGTTGCCGGAAAGTCAACAGGTTGAATATTGGGTTGGGCGATTTGAGAAAAATCTTTCCGTTCACCAACATAGAACAGGTTGGCACCTAAAAACCATTGTTCGCCTATCTGATAATCCATGAATAAAGATCCCTTTACTTCAGGTAGGTTCCATGCTGGGTTGCCGGTTTCTGTGTTGTAATTATAAAATTCCCCATTGATACTCATTGTAAAATTCCGATTCACATCAATGTTCAACTCAGCGAATACGCCTAGGGTCTTTATATCATCATAGAACAGCTCGAATGAATTACCATAATAATACCCTTTTTCATCATTTCTTGTTGGGTTTTGAGGATTCAGATTAAACAACGGTTTACGATTTTCGGCTGTATAAGAACCTTTGAAATTATAGCTCAAATTGGGTAAAAGCTGACCTCGCAGCCCGATATAAGAGTCATATTGCTTATCAGTGGGTTGTATAGTAAGTGTAGGCGATACAAAGGGGTTTTCTTCTGTAAAACCATAATATGAATTTTGAACCAATTCGCCCTCAATACCTGCATAGGCAATGGCGAACTCATTCAATAGTCGATAGGAAGCGGTCACTGCCGGATAAATATAGAAATTACCCGTACTATTCTGCTCATCACTATCAATACCGTAAACTATGTTCAGGCCAAGATTCAGCGCCAGATTATCTCTGAGCATGGTCAAACTGGGGTTGACCCCCGCTTGAAAATGACCGTACTCGTTCTCACCCGTATTTTGAATGTTGTTCACATCGGCATTGGCAAAGGTACCACTGACATAATCCAATTTGAATTTGATTCCGAAATTCTCTTCCCCCACCGGAAAGTTGAACGAAGGTTTAAATACAGCCCGATTTTCGCCTGATTTAACGGCATCCCAAAAACGACGGTATTGTATGGCAGCACTCTCAAAATAAGAATCCTCAACATTGATATGCGCACCTGCCTCTGCCATGAAATAATTTTGTCGTGGATCGATTGATGCTACTGTTGCCGCATCAAAAATACCCTCTGGCAAACCATACCAGTTGTACAACTGGTGCTGAAAAGCGGCATCAGCGCCCCAATCAATATCGCGAGTTCTCTTTTTGTAAGAGGCATCTAATTTTGAATCTGAAAAAAAGTTATCTAGCACTACCCCATCTATATTGGCTCGCGAAGAATTATGTCTTAAACCTATGGTATAACCAGATTCTCGATCAATATTACGGCTCGTGTAAAATTTGGCCGTCACATTTGCAGGGTTACCGCCACCAGCTGATGCATACGAATTATACAAGACCGGTGGGGGCGTTTTTTTGACCTTTGAAGCTTGCCCCTTGGCTGGCGCGAAAGTTGATGCCACCGGCACGGAAAAAATGCTGTATTCAACATTTTTCTTTTGCAAGGCTATGGAATCATTCAGGTCTGGTATCGACTTGATTTTAAAAGCATCTGCAATAGTCGGCGTATAGGATTTTGTGACCGTAACCGATTCGGTACCCAAATCATCATCACCATCTTGCGAGAAGGTGAACTGACATATGCCTAATAGCAATAGCAAGCTTAGTTTTAAATTTTTATTCCTATTGTGTTCTTTCATCATCTTAATTTCCATTTGGGTTCACTGATGAATTTATCTTTGATTCTTTGGCTTTGATTATCGAAAGCTCTCTTTGAGCCTCAGAAACTATATCCGGATAGTTTTCAAAATTGGTTTGCACGCTTTCCAAAATATAGGTTGCCTGGTATGCGTCACCCAGAGCGTAATAATTCTTCGCCATGATAATCAAACCTTTTCCTCCCCATTCTTTGTAGCTGGAATAATCTTTGGCCAATTTTTGAACAGAACCATTTGAATTCTCAAAATCAGAAGCTTTGTTTTTGAAATAGGCATCATAGTATAATGCCTCAGCAGCTGTGGCACCACTTGCAATTTTCAAAACTTCGGCATATGCGCTTTCGGCCTTGGTCTCATTGCCCGTGGCAATGGCAGAACGGGCTATCATGATTTTGGCATCAGCTTTAATACGATTGTCTATTGATGGTGTCGCCAGTACTTTTTCAGCATACTGCAATGTTCGGTCATAATTCTTTTGCTCGTAATAGCCCTTCATCAAGTTTGACTGGGCAAAAGTTCGATTTTGTTGAATATCAGCTTGCGCCTCCAGCCGTTCTAAATACGGCAGTGCTGTGGAATAATCCTGTCTACCAATATAAATTTCACAGACCCGGGTCAACGCCTGTTCGGCATATTCACTGGCCCCTCTATCGGCCACATATTGATAATATTGCAGTGCTTGGTCTCTTTGGTCTTTTCCGAAATACAATTGGGCCAAATTGAAATTGGCTTTCACGGCATGCAATCCGTTGGGGAAACGCTTGATATAGTTTTCGTAACCTCTAATGGCCGCATCTGTTTTGCCCTCCAAGTTTTGCTTGTCGGCCGATTCAAATGTGGCATTATCCAGCTCCGTATCGGTTACCTCAACAAAATCAAGATTTTCTACCCATGCCGCATATTCATTCACACGACCCAGATCCACATAGACCAATTTGGCAGTTGCCACGGCTTGAATTGCTTCTTGGGTCTTCGGATAGTCTCTAACCACTGCTTTAAATCTTTCCAAAGCACGCTCATTTCTGTTGGCATTGTAGTGCACCAAACCCTGGCGCATCATGGTCTGTGGCACCAAAGAACTTCCGCGATAACCTTGAATCAATCTGTCGTAGGCCTGTAAACCACTCTGTTCTTGCCCAGAACTGATGTAGGTATTGCCCAATTCAAATAGCGCATCGTCATTTAAGGTAGACCGCGGATAGGTATTTACAAAACCACTGAGTACCTCGATTTTATTGGCCATACGATCCACAAAACCGTAACACAATGCTTTTTGAAAAGAAGCATAGTCTTTTTCACGACCATTCATTGCCTTGTTATAGGTCTCTAGAGCGGGCCAAAATTTATTTGTCACGAAATAACTATCTGCCAATCGCATGTATGCATCGTTCTTTTTTTCAACGTCATTGTTTGATGAATTGGTAAAAGCATTATAAAAGTTAATGGCATTAGGATAGTCACGTTTTTTGAAGTATGTATAGGCCAAATTATAATCAATGTCTTTATATTCCTTCATAGTGTTGGAAACTGAACTCTGCTTAAAGGCCGAATAGTTAGTCAAAGCTTCATCAAAACGGTTCAATAAATACAGTGATTCCCCTCTCCAATAATTGGCTCTGGCTTTGAAAAGGGCATCTTCAGCACTCCCTAAAGATTTGCCAAAGTTTTCGGCCGCAGCAGCGTAATCAGTTTCCATGAATAATTCGAGTCCGCGATAATAGGCCACCTTTTGATAGGTGGTCGCACTGGCAAAATCTCGATTCTTCTCAAGCAACTCCATCGCACCCTTGAAGTTTTTTGATGTGATATAAGAATCGACCAGGAGTTCCTTCATTTCTTGGGAGTGCGAGTCATTTGGGTATTTTTCCAGATAAGTTGAAATAACTTTAGGTACTGGTTCGTAGGCATTTCCTATTTCATAACTCAATCGAGCGTAGTTTAGAAAAGCATCTTTTTCAATATCCGCTGAAAAATTCATTTGAGAGGCATTGCGAAAAGCATTCAAGGCCTCCGGCTTTTTGTCTTGCTTCAAATAGCACTCCGCCAAATGATAGTAGGCGTTTTGAGAGACACTGTTGGTTCCCCCAATTATTTTATTGAACTCTTGAATGGCATTGGCGTAATCAGATTGCTTGTAATGACAATACCCTAAAATATAGTGATCTGTATTGCTCCATCTTCCCCGTTTGCCCTTATAATCTTGTAAAAACGGAATCGCATTGGCATACTGCTTCAGCTGAAAATAACTCTCGCCGATGATTTTACTCAGTTCTGATTTTTCATTTCGGTTGCCCTTGGCCATCTGTTTTTTGGCCAGCGCAATCGCCTCTTCAAAATTACCAAGCTTGAAATTCATATCAGCCTGATAATAGCTCATCTTTTCATTCAAGATTTCAGGATCCGTGATTTCATCAAAACGTTCATTGGCAGCTTCATAATCATCTTCTTGATATGAGATATAACCGAGATAGTATTTTGCTTGTGATCCATAAACAGGAGAGTTTACCACCTTATTGAGATAATTTTTTGCCTGTGGTCTTTTTTTCGAGGAAAACAATGAATACCCGTAGTTGAAATTGAACTTATCCATTTCTTGACGTGAAAGCGCACCCTGATCTACCTTGTTGTACCATTTCAGGGCATACGGATATTTTCCCGTTTCAAAATAGTACTCAGCAACATCAGCAAAGGCTGAGTTTCTTTTGGTTGAGGTCGGGTACTTCTCCACAAAATCCTCCATCAAATTATCAGCCCCCAACTGATTTAAACGCACGGCTGCATTTGCCTCATAATAAGCGCTGTTTGCTTTTATCTCTAAATTATCAGTGGTATTCTTGACTCTTGCAAAAATGGTTTGGGCCGCCTGAAACTGCTCATTGTTATATAGCGCAAGGGCATCTTGATAGTCTTTCTGGTCGTGGGTGTATATTTTGGTTTCTTGGGAAAAGCCAAAAAACATCATCCCTAAGAGCAAGGGAATCAAAGAGGTCATTTTTTTGTTCATAGTGTTCTGACTATTTACTAGTGCTATAACGACAAATATTTTACCAAAGTATATCGATCGTGCAATTACAAAGGAAAAATAATTCAGCAATCAGCCACGGCTTATACGTTTGAACTTATTACTTTTATATCAACAACCGTGTTATGGCCGAAACTATTCTTGAACTTGAAGATGTTGCGATTTTTCAAAAGGAAAGTCTAGTCTTGAACGAGGTCTCGCTAGAAATTAATAAGGGGGAGTTCGTTTATTTAATAGGAAAAACAGGAAGCGGAAAGAGTAGTTTTATGAAAACCCTCTATGGCGATTTGCCCTTGCAAAAAGGAAAGGGAACCATCGTGGGTTTTGAACTTAAATCGCTCAGGGAAAGGGATATTCCTCATTTAAGACGGAAGTTGGGTATTATCTTTCAAGATTTTCAATTGTTACCAGATCGCACCATCAAAAAAAATCTTCAATTTGTTTTAAAGGCGACTGGTTGGAAAGACCAACTCAAGATGGACAAGCAGATTATTGATGTCTTGGAAAAAGTAGGAATGAAAACCAAGGGCTTCAAATTTCCGCATGAATTGTCAGGGGGCGAACAACAGCGCATCGCGATAGCAAGAGCCTTATTGAACGATCCTGAATTGATTTTGGCCGATGAACCCACCGGAAACCTTGACCCCCAGACCAGTGTGGAGGTCATGAAGGTGCTTCAAGAGATAAATAAGTCAGGCCGCACTATCTTAATGGCCACCCATGACTACGCACTGATTCTTAAGTATCCCTCAAAAACCTTGAAGTGCGATGGTAATAAGGTTTTTGAAGTTGTTCAGCGTGCCGTCTAAAATGAAAACCGCTACAAATGATTCTTTGCTCTAAAAGAATTTACTAATTTGTGCAAAATTCCAAACCACCACATGAAAGTACTTGGTATTGATATCGGAGGATCAGGCATTAAAGGAGCCTTGGTTGATTCTGAAACCGGTAAAATGTTGACCAAACGCCATCGAATTCCCACTCCAGAAGGAAGAAAACCAAAAGACATGGCCAAGGTGGTCGCTCAAATTGTAAAGCACTTTGAGCACAAGGGGCCGATAGGAGTCGGTTTTCCAACCATTATCAAAAACGGTGTGTGCAAATCGCCGGGCAACCTGCATAAAAAATGGCTGAATACTGATGTTCAAGAATTGTTTAGCAAGGCCGTCGGAGCCCCTGTCACTGTGGTCAATGATGCTGATGCTGCAGGATTTGCAACCATGAATTATGGTATTGGAAAAGACAAAAAAGGTTTGATCTTGATGATTACCATTGGCACGGGTCTAGGAAGTGGTGCCTTTTTGAACGGCGAATTGATACCGAATTTCGAACTGGGACAAATTCCCTATAAAAAACATAAAAAAATAGAACTTTGGGCCGCTGATTCTGCCAAAGAGCGTGAAGGATTGACCTATAAAAAATGGGGCAAACGTTTCAATACCTTTTTAGAATACGTAGAGCTCATTTTAGCACCAGACTACATTATTTTAGGTGGTGGTGCTTCAAAAGATTTTGATGAATACAAAGATTGCATCAAAATCAATACTCCCGTAGAGCCTGCAGCGCTAAAGAATCATGCCGGCATTATTGGTGCGGCAGCGGCGGCAATTCAGTAGATTTCACTAGGCCGTTTTATTACGCTTTCGATCGACTTCCTTAAGTAATATCTTTCGTAATCTTAGGTGCTTCGGTGTGACCTCAACATACTCATCTTTTTGAATATATTCCAATGCCTCTTCCAAAGAGAACTTAATGGCGGGAACGATTTTCGCCTTATCATCCGCGCCGGCAGAACGCACATTTGAAAGTTTTTTGGTCTTTGTGATATTGATGGTCATATCATCTCCACGAGAGTTTTCGCCAATGACCTGGCCCTCGTAAATATCTTCTCCTGGATCCACAAAAAACTTACCTCGCTCTTGTAATTTATCAATGGAATAAGGTATGGCTTTGCCATTTTCCATAGAGACCATCGAACCATTTTGCCGTTGCGGAATTTCCCCTTTCATGGGTTGGTATTCCAAAAAGCGGTGCGCCATTATGGCTTCTCCCGCGGTAGCGGTCAATAGCTGATTACGCAAGCCGATAATTCCCCTTGACGGAATCAAAAACTCACAATGCATTCTATCTCCCTTGGCCTCCATACTTGTCATCTCTCCTTTGCGAATCGATACCATTTCCACAGCCTTGCCTGAAACTTCTTCGGGCAAATCAATGGTCAAAGATTCTATAGGCTCACATTTGACGCCATCGATCTCTTTTATGATTACTTGCGGTTGACCGATTTGTAGTTCATACCCTTCTCGGCGCATGGTTTCTATCAACACCGAAAGATGCAATACGCCGCGCCCAAAAACCAAAAATTTATCGGCACTATCCGTTTCGTTGACGCGCAGGGCCAAATTCTTTTCCAATTCACGCTCCAAACGCTCTTTGATATGCCTTGAGGTAACAAACTTACCATCTTGACCGAAAAACGGACTATCATTAATGGTAAACAACATACTCATGGTGGGCTCGTCAATGGCGATGGTTTTGAGCCCTTCAGGGTTTTCGATATCTGCAATGGTATCGCCTATTTCAAAACCTTCCAAACCGACTATGGCACAAATATCACCCGTCACGGCCTCTTTTATTTTCTTTCTTCCCAAGCCCTCAAAAGTGAACAATTCCTTGACTTTTGATTTTACAATACTGCCATCTCTCTTGACCAAAGACACTTGCTGCCCTTCTTTCAAACCTCCTCTGGTCAAACGGCCAATCGCAATACGACCCGTAAATGAAGAATAATCAAGAGAGGTAATCAACATTTGTGTATTTCCTTCAGCGGGCTCAAAGGTCGGAATGTGGTCAATGACCATATCTAAAAGAGGTTCAATGTTCTCGGTTTGTTTTTGCCAATCTTCGCTCATCCAATTATGCTTGGCTGAACCATAAACCACGGGGAAATCCAACTGCCATTCTTCAGCATCCAATTCAAACATCAAATCAAAAACCTTTTCATGCACTTCTTCTGGCGTACAGTTTTCCTTATCCACTTTATTGATCACCACGCAAGGTTTTAGACCAAGGTCAATGGCTTTCTGTAATACAAAACGTGTTTGTGGCATTGGCCCTTCAAAAGCATCAACCAATAACAACACCCCGTCGGCCATATTCAAAACCCGCTCCACTTCTCCACCAAAATCAGCGTGACCAGGCGTGTCGATGATATTTATTTTGGTGCCTTTATACACCACCGAAACGTTTTTAGAGGTAATGGTAATGCCTCTTTCACGTTCGAGGTCATTATTATCCAAAATCAGGTCACCGGTATTCTCATTTTCACGGAACAACTGACAGTGATACATGATCTTATCGACCAAGGTGGTTTTACCATGATCAACGTGTGCTATTATAGCGATATTCTTTGTGGTGGACATACCTTTTATTTTCAGCCTGCAAAGATAGGCCGATTTCTTAGATCACCGCACAAAGTACATTTATTTTTATGTAATTGATTATGAGGAAGTTCTGACTTAGTTCTTCTTTCTAAGAACCCAACCAACACTCATACTGATTATTGGCCCGAAATTTCCACCATTCAAAAAGCCATAATTGGTTCCTTCAAAGAAATAACCCAAGCCAAATTCAGTGTTAAAATTGAATCCATCAGAGGATGTTCTTTGAATACCATAAACTGGGCCTGCAAAACCAAAAATATCGCTACCAGAATCTAAATTGCCCAGCAACACCTTCTCAAAAATCAATGCGGTTGATAAAGCAACGTAATTGCCTGTATTATCACTTATTTTCTTTTGCTTTTTTAATCTCCTATCAAAGTTGATATACGTTCTATATTGAAGATTAACCGCAGGAAAAAACGCGAAAACATCATTCTGCAAGAAAGGCTGAAGGCCAAAGCCCAAATTAATGGTGGCATCTTCATCACTGGCAAATTCATAATCAAAACCTGGGTTAATAATGTTGAATTTCAATAAACTTTGTTCAACCTGAAAATCAGTTTGAGCCAAGATTGAAGTGATGAAAAATTGAAACAGAAAAATCGAAAAAAGGTATTTCATGCTTTTCATTTGGTTTGTGTTTAATTGAGTAAGTTCCATACAACGATACTACCTATTTGATTAAATCCGTGAAGGTAGGTTTTCTAGATTTTCTTTTGGTGGCCACCCAACCAAAAGTAAAATTAAATAAGGGTCCGTAACCAGAGTCCACCCCATCGCCTCGGTAATAGCCTGCGCCCAGTTCTGCATTGAAATTGAATCCATTTTCATAGGTTCGTTGAATACCATAGGTGATTCCGTAAAATCCAATGTTGAAGTCTTTTGGTCCATCAATGTTGGTGGCAATTCTCAAGGGCGAAAAAAATATGCTTCTGGCTGCTGCCACGTAATCAGCAGAATTACCCGTTATATTTTTGTTCTTGCTGATTCTTCTATTGAAATTGTGGTAATATCGCAAACGCGTATGCATTGTCAATCCTACAGCGTAACCCTCTTCATAGGTCGCATAGCCCAAGCCAACGCCTCCTGAGGCAGTCACATTTTTGAAAATTCCCAATTCATAGCTGAAACCCGGACTGAACAAATTGAATTTAAACTGATGCCGCTCAAGGTTGATCAATGCAAACGTACTTACCGCCTTTTCCTCAACTTGGGCATTAAGGTTTGTATTGCAAAAGAGGATAATAACAACCAACCATGAGTAATACACATACTTCATCCTGTTCTATTTTGTTGCTCATAAATCTAAAAAAGAAACTATTCTTAAATACTATCTTTGTGTAAACTTTATGAAATGGATCTTTCTCTCATTCCGCAGATAAAACATGCTACGAACGATAACTTTTTTTTGCTCTCTGGACCTTGTGCCATTGAGGGGGAAGATATGGCACTGAGAATAGCGGAAAAGATAGTGGCCATTACAGACAAGCTTGAAATACCCTATGTTTTCAAAGGAAGTTTTAAAAAAGCAAATCGTAGTCGTGTGGATTCCTTTACCGGAATTGGCGATGAAAAGGCACTAAAAATACTTAGAAAAGTTTCCGAGACATTCCGAGTTCCGACGGTTACCGACATTCATGAAATTGCCGATGCTGAAAAAGCTGCTCAGTACGTAGATGTTTTACAGATACCCGCATTTTTGGTCCGTCAGACTGATTTGGTGGTTGCCGCGGCCAAAACAGGTAAAGTGGTCAACCTGAAAAAAGGGCAATTTATGAGTCCGGAAAGCATGCAACATGCCGTGAAAAAAGTAAAGGATTCCAGCAATGAACAAGTCATGGTTACGGATCGCGGCACCATGTTCGGGTATCAAGATATGGTGGTTGATTTCAGGGGAATACCCACTATGAAGCAATTCGCCCCTGTGGTATTGGATGTGACCCATTCGTTACAACAACCCAATCAAACTTCTGGGGTTACTGGCGGAAGACCCGATATGATTGAAACCATTGCCCGGGCAGGAATCGCCACAGGAGTTGACGGGCTTTTTATGGAAACCCACTTTGACCCCTCAATTGCAAAAAGTGATGGGGCCAATATGCTACCTTTGAATGCTTTGGAAAAATTGCTCACAAACCTTGTGACTTTGAGAAAAACAGTTAAATTGCTGTCGTAACCAGTTACCATTTCCGTAAACCAAACCAAGCATTTCTACATGATTCATAGGAATTTACTACTCGGTTTCGCTCTTATTTCTACATTATTTCTGCACTCACAAGAACCCGAAAACTTCGGTATTGTGACTCAAGAAGAGCTTAATATGACCATTTATGAAAAAGATACCACTGCCAATGCTGTGGTACTTTATGAACGTGGAGAGAATTATTTTAAAGTAATTAATCGTAGAATTAGGTTAATCAAAAAATACCATGGTAAAATAAAACTGCTTAATGAAAAGGCTTTTAAACATGGAACAACGCACTAGTGGTCTTGAAGAAAATTTAGCGTTGCCAACTGCCCTTATTTATAGAACTTTTTATCCTTAACGTCGAAAGCATCTTGAAGTACTTCAACTAAAACAGTGTCGTTAATGTCTTCAAGCCTTTTATAACGAAGTGAGCGCATCATTTTTCGGCCTTTTTTGACCATGAGCTCTCTATGAACGGTCAAATGGGCCGCATTCCAAAAACCCAAATCAACATAGTCTTTTGACTGATTGAGATAGCAAAAGGGGCGGCCATCGATATAATAAAAGGGAATTTTATACTTGTATTTTAAATCAACCCCGACGATTGTATTTTCAATCACAAGCTGTAAATGAAGTAATATACTTCTAAATGGTTCTGATTGATTTAGAATATATTCTTCTGAGGGGTTCATGATATTTCTAGATTAGTTCAAAAGAGACAAGAATAACAAACCTATTCATTGCCATCCAAATAATCTTGCAGATAAGCAAATCGCTTGGTTAACCTACCATTTGAAGTCATCAATGCCCGTTCAAGTATTCCGTCTTTATCATCATTGAAAAAAGCAGGAATCACATGTTCGAGAAAAGCTGCTCCAAAACCATTACTAGCATCTCTAGGCAATTCACAAGGCAAATTATCTACCGCCATTACCGCAATGGCATCAGTATCATTAAAATCTGTTTCTTTTTCAGTCTGCGGATGATAACCGTACAAAGGAGCTGCAATAGTTGAAGAACGTATGGTAGTAGCGACAGGCCCGTCAATATCACAGCTGATATCAGCAACTACACTGATTTTGAAATCAGACTGTTTGGCATCTTCGCGAGTAAATAAGTACGGGGCGCCATCGCCATAAAAATGACCCGCTATATACAAATCAGATACTTTGGCAAAGCGAAAAAAGTTACTCTTGTACTTTTCAGGGTTATCAAAAAAATCTTGATAATTGCCCTTGGTACCGTCAATACGCAGATTGTAATCAAAAACGTCAATTTGACAATAAACAGCTTCTTCAAAATCAGTATTCAAATAATCGTTAACGTCAACTTTTTTCAATCCCATACCATCTAACATCTCAACTGCACCCCCTCCTACTCTACCTTTACCAGTAAGTATTATTTTCATTTTTGGCAAATTCAGTTTTTTCAATTCATCAATAAGGGCCTTTTGATCGGCCAAAGTTTCGGCTTTTGGCAGATTAAATAAATCATGTTTTTGCCCGTAGGCTCTAAAACCATTATATGCTCCAACAATACCTGCATACCTTCCAAAAGCTACTAAACGTTTCCCATTTTGATTGGTAATGACCTCATGGTCATAAAGTTCAATATTCTTTTCAAGAATTGCTTTTAACAACTTTCGGTTATAGGGTTGTTTTTTTATGGTATGTGAAAAGAAAAAGTATTTTTTATTGGGAATCAGGGCTTCAAGGGGTACTTCTTTAACCCCGAGAAGAACGTCACATTCTTCCATTTTGGAAGCCACTTCAAATCCGGAATTCACGTACTCCTCATCTTTAAAGACACGAATTTCTGAAGGTTCAATAATTACCTCAGCTTCGTCATGATTTTCGAGAACTTTTTGACAGGCCGTTGGAGATAGCACCACACGCCTATCTGGCGGATTTTTTCGCTCTTTTATGATTCCGAACTTCATGAATGGGTTTGGTATAAATATTGCCTAAATTTAGTGGGATTTGTTAGGGTTCGCAAGTTTTTGTTAGCTTTGCTGCCCGCGTTAGAGATAGCAGCGGCATCTTTTTGCTAGCTGTCGACCCCGTTCGAGATGATAGCAAAAAATATAGCGAATAGCGCGGCCCTTTGAAGCCTTGGCGAGAAAGGGAAACGCCCATCCTTCGACTAAGCTCAGGATGACACTAGTTCTTTGAAAAAAAATGAGATATTGAAATGGGGTCTTGAAATAAATTCAGGACGTAATTCGATGATCGTATGATAAACGTACTTATCTCATTAAGGGGCCGACTGGTTTTGACAGCAAGACCAATGGCAATGTAAGCATGTCGAGCGCTGGTCAACAGCTCGTTAATCTCATTTTCCACACTTTTAACAGGCGATACTAATTACGCTCTTGCCGCTTAATCTGAATTATAGTAAGATTTAGCCTCGTCTCTGCTAGGCGGAGAAGCGAGATGTTCCTGAATAGCCTCTGTCGACGGCGATTCAATTAGGAGCACCGTAAATGTCGATATAAGGTTGTCAATACTTCGATGGCAACACTAAAACTTAAGAAGATAAGCGTTGGTTAGGCGGTTTCTAGTCAGGCTAGCGTCGAAAATCAATTGGAAACTAAGCATGTAGAAAGTATTGACTTTGCTTGTTTGGACGGGAGTTCGATTCTCCCCGGCTCCACCTACGCCCTCCAAAGCTTTGAGCGCAGCGAAAAGCGTAGGAGGGCTTATTTACAAAACCTGATTCAACAGGGTTGTTGTGAATGTAATCGATTTTTTTTGATTACAGCCGTAATCCATAGCTCAATTGGTTTGTTGTGATGTTGCCAGAATTGATACTTTGAAACATTGCCTTTCTTTTTGCCAGCTCGTTCGAACATCCATAAAAGCCACTCCCGTCTACTTTCTTGAGGGTTTTCTTCAATGGCTTTCAATAACTGTTTCGATGTGTGCTTTTTGAAATCACGCAGAACTCCAGATGGATCTTGGTTTGCTGACCTAAATATAAAATGTACATGGCTGGTCATAAAACAGTAGGCGTAGACTTCCATGCCCTTTCTTTTTCTGCAGTATTGTAAACTTTCTTCCAGGATTCCAAAATATGCGTGTCGGGTAAAAACGTCAATCCAATATACCGTGGCAAACGAAACAAAATAAGCAACAAACTTATTGTGAAACTTGTAGTTTCTGCTCATGTTCTAAAAATTCAAAAAGCTACGTTGTATCGTAACTTCATTTTTTTAAGTTGCTCGCTTTGTTTACTCAGTACCCACTAGTCACAGACTAGCGGGAGCGGGGGACTCGCTCCTTCGCTCATAAGGTCTCTAATTCCCCTCAAAACCCCTATCAAATCTAAAATTGAGAATCAGGCCATGGGTATT
>CAYSPL010000024.1:0-46216 GCA_964432915.1 uncultured Maribacter sp. | reverse complement strand
ATTTATTGGATTGGCTATCAGGGTTTCTTTAGATATGTTGTTTTAAAGGATAGAATATTATTACGAAAAGAGATTAGAAAAACATCAGATCAAGCTAACTTGAAACCAAATAATAGTGATGAGCGGAGAGAATTAGCCTTTTCTGAAGTGGATGCGTATATTTTAGAAAATCAGAAATTTCTTGACCCTCAACTTAGTCTTGAAAGCCTTTCAGAAGAATTGGGAAAAAGTACAAGCCACCTTTCTAAATTGATGAACGCCCATGCTGGAAGCAACTTTCCTGATCATATAAATAAATATCGCGTTGAAGAGGCCAAAAAACTACTCGCCAACGATGATTTTGACACCTATACTATTGTTGCCATAGGTCTTGAATGCGGCTTTAATTCTAAATCTACTTTTTATACTGCATTTAAGAAGTTTACTGGGCAAACCCCCAATCAGTATAGAAAAAGATCATTTTAAACACTTACTAAATTTGTCCGAATTCATGTAAATCGGAAGATTTCGGACATCCTTTTCTGCGTACTAATCTAGTTTTGAGGAAACTTTAAAACTAAAAATCATGAAAATTTTAAAAATCATTTTATGGGTATCGATAACATGTTTTATGCAGCTGAATTTTGCTCAAGAACAAGAAAATAAGAACGCCGTTTTTTTAGAATTGGGTGGCAATGCTCAAGGTGGTTCCATAAATTTTGAAAGACAATTGACCAAGAAGGAAGGTTTGATGTTGGCTGCAGGTGTTGGTTTTGCCTTTGCTGAAGAAGATAGGGTTACTTCTTCTGGTTACGATTTTGCATTTGAAGGTTTTGGCAATGGCGAACTTAGTGTGCCTTTGTCATTGAGTTATTTATTTGACATTAACAATGCAAATTATTTCGAAATAGGCATGGGTTATACATATATAAACTTTGATAAGACCTTTCAAAAAGGTGAAAGGGCTACACACAATTTAACAGCGCAGATCGGTTTTCGCAGATATTACGGCAAAAATGATAATTGGATGTGGAAAGTGAATTTTTCTCCCGTATTGGGGGGTAATGGAGATTCTGGTATTGCGTTTGGGTTATCTCCTATGGCTGGGTTTTCCATAGGCAGGCGATTCTAAATTGCGTTAGTACTTTTTGTTTAGACGCCAAATTGTTTGAAAAAATCCCCTTTTGGTCTTATGTAAAACTTTTATACTGAATACTATGAAAGATGTATCGATTACCCATATAATTGTATTGATAGTTTATGTTAGTCTAATACTCTCTTGCGGTACAACATGATTAAATTACGCCAATGCCACAATGGTGTCAATACCATCACATGCAAAATCAGTCTTGCCTACAGACTTCACTAATCAGGCTTTGTTCTTTCTGTAAAATTATGATCATGCTTTAAACCGATAAAATTGCCCTTTATCGCATTTTATTGATTATAACGAGAAAATAATTCTGATAAACAAGTAAATAATGCTGGCCAGCATATGTTTTTCATATTTGTAGCCTCATTGAATTTCCTCCAAATAATTTAAAAGCGAATTATGTCTGAAAAGTTGGTTATTATTTCTGATATGTGGGGTTCTAAAAGAGGACTCTGGATAACATCCTATTTAGGTTACCTACAGCAATATTTTGACATTACCTACCATGATAGTCAAAAATTGGCTAATTTGAATGTTACGGTCAATACCAAAGATAATATTCATCGTGCCTTCACTGAAGGAGGTATTGATACCGCGGTGGCCCACTTGTTGAAAAAAGAAGAGGAACCTGCCCATTATCTAGGGTTCAGTACAGGTGGCACCATAGCTTGGAAAGCCGGTTTAATGGGCTTGCCCATGAAATCATTGTACACGGTATCAGCCACCCGAATTCGGGCAGAAGTCAATAAGCCGGAATGCGATGTAACAGCAATTTTCGGAGACAATGATATGTACCGCCCGAAAGCCGATTGGTATGACAAGCAAGACCTATCGTCAGATATCGTTAAGGGATTTGGTCATGAAATGTATACCGATGAGAAGATAATAGACAAAATTTGTTTGGAACTCTTGAAATCAGTTACTCAAAAACCCGCGATGAATACATTGAGTAAGATTCAAGTGGCGTAAGCCTTAAAAGAACTATATTTCAAGAAAAGGTAAAGGTGGTATTTATGATACCGCCTTTAATTTTTTGATGGTTTCGTGAGATAGTTTGTCTTCAGCATAGGGTTTGGTTACCTTAAACTCTGTTTCGCCACTACTGGGCATATCAAACATCGCATCAGTGAAAATGGCTTCACATAAAGAGCGTAGTCCGCGAGCACCTAATTTGTACTCAATTGCCTTTTTGACAATATAATCCAAAGCTTGCTCAGTGATTGAAAAATTAATACCATCCATAGAAAACAATTTCTCATATTGTTTGATGATGGCATTTTTCGGCTCTGTAAGTATTGCCCGAAGTGTTTTTTCATCTAAAGGATTCATATGTGTCAAGACAGGAAGTCTTCCTATTATTTCCGGAATCAATCCGAAATCCTTTAAATCCTTCGGAATTATATATTGAAGAATATTATCATAGTCAAGACTTTCATCAGCTTTGGATGCACTGTAGCCCACGGCCTGCATGTTCAATCTCTTGGTTATGGCACGCTCAATACCATCAAAAGCCCCACCTGCGATGAACAAAATATTCTCCGTATTCACTTCAATGAATTTTTGATCTGGGTGTTTTCTGCCACCCTTTGGCGGTACATTCACCGTAGTGCCTTCCAATAATTTCAAAAGGCCTTGTTGTACCCCTTCCCCAGAAACATCCCTGGTTATTGATGGGTTATCACTCTTACGAGCAATTTTATCAATTTCATCAATGAAAACAATACCTCTTTCGGTTTTCTCCAAATTATAGTCGGCAGCCTGTAGAAGCCGTGTCAAAATACTTTCAACATCTTCGCCAACATAACCAGCCTCAGTCAAAACTGTGGCGTCAACAATAGCCAACGGAACATTCAACATTCTTGCAATGGTCTTGGCCATTAGCGTCTTACCTGTACCGGTTTGACCCACCATGATGATATTGCTTTTTTGAATCTCAACATCATCTTCTTTGCTGTGTGGTTGCAACAATCTTTTGTAGTGATTGTAAACAGCCACCGACATTACTTTTTTGGTGCGTTCTTGACCTATTATGAAAGTATCTAAAAAGTTCTTTATCTCTTGCGGTTTTTTTAACACCAGTTCAGACGAAAGATCATTGGTCTTGGTCTGCTTGCTCTCTTCTGCGACAATGCCATGAGCTTGCTCGATGCAGCGATCACAGATGTGAGCATCTAACCCCGCAATCAACAAATTGGTCTCGGGTTTTTTTCTTCCGCAAAATGAACACTCTAGATTTTCTTTTGCCATACTACTATTGTCTTGTTACAATAACGAAGGATAAACGGTTTTGGTCTATCAAAATCCTGCTTGAAAATGCAAAATATGGGAAATTTGTCGAAATTAACCGTTATCCCTAACTAAAATTTCGTCAATCATGCCATAATTCTTGGCTTCTTCAGCTTTCATCCAGTAATCACGGTCACTGTCATCATGTACTTTTTCGACCGATTGATTTGAGTGTTTGGCAATGATTTGATAGAGTTCTTCCTTTAATTTCAAGATCTCTCTGGCCGTGATTTCTATGTCGCTGGCCTGGCCTTGTGCCCCGCCCATAGGTTGGTGTATCATTACCCTAGAGTGGGTCAGGCCACTTCGTTTGCCTTTTTCTCCGGCACATAACAATACGGCACCCATTGAGGCGGCCATACCTGTACAAATGGTGGCCACATCTGGTTTGATGAATTGCATGGTATCATAGATGCCTAAACCTGCATATACACTGCCACCAGGGGAATTGATATAAATTTGAATGTCTTTTGAGGCATCAGCACTCTCTAAAAACAACAATTGTGCTTGAACAATATTGGCAACTTGGTCATTGATACCTGTGCCTAAGAAAATTATTCGATCCATCATCAATCTTGAAAACACATCCATGGCAATGGCATTCAATTGGCGCTCTTCGATAATATTCGGCGTCATGCCCACAGGGTACATGCTGCTCATGATTTTATCATAGTACATGCTATTGATACCTTGATGGTTTATTGCATAATTCTTGAATTCTTTTCCGTAATCCATTATTTTTCTTTGGTATTTTTAGATAAAAAAGGTGCCGAAAAACATAGTTTCGGCACCGTAAAGATACTTAATATCTTTTGAAATTTAACCGTAGACTTCCTTCACGAACTTATCGTAAGTGACCTCTTTGGTTTTCAAATTCACTTTTTCTTTGTAGAGATTGAGTAACTTTTGACTCATCAATTGTTCTGAAAGTCGTTTGACCTCATCTTGATTGCCCATGACCCTTGAAGCAATAGAATCCAATTCTTCCTCTGCCGGATTCAACTGACCGTATTGTGCCATTTGTGATTTGATAAAACCTTTGGCAAATTCTTTCAACTCATCAAATTGAACTTGAAGATCATGTTCTTTTATGATTTTACCTTCGATCAACTGATATCTCAGTCCTTTTTCAGACTTTTCATATTCTTCACTAGCCTGTTCATCAGACAATGGGTTTTCGCCGGTCATCTGAATCCATTTGGTCAGAAACTCTGAAGGAAGATCGAATTTGGTGTTATTGATGAAATACTCTGTCACATCATTAAGCAATTTTTGATCCGATTGTTGCTCAAACTGTTTTTCAGAATCTTCTTTGATGCGCTGTTCAAGACCTTTAGCCGTTGTGATTTCGTCTTTTCCGAAGAGTTTGTCGAAAAGCTCTTGGTTTAGTTTCGCAGGTTCACGCTCATTGATTTCATCAATAGTGAAGGAAACCTCAATGTTCAACTTTTCACTTTTCTCTTTTGAAATTCCCAACGAAGAAGCTAAAAGAACATCTTCTTTGAAAAGACCTTTCGTTTTCAGTGTTACCACATCGCCCACTTTTTTGCCAATAAGGCTATCCAATGCTTTCTTGCTTTTGATTTGGTCAAGCTCTAAAGTGGTTTTTTGGTCGATTTCTTCAGCTTCATTGGTAAACGTACCGCTTACCTCATCTTTTTTACCCGCCGCAGATTTGCTGGTAATTTTGCCGTATTGTTTTTGAATACGCTCTACCTGCTCCGAAACCATTTTTTTATCAGCGATAATTTTATAGCGTGTAATCGCTTTTTTGGTTTTTAAAGGAACTGAAAAATTAGGGGCCAGACCTAGTTCGAATTCAAAATTGAAATCTTCTTTGTCCCAATCAAAACCATCTTGTTGTTTTGGCAACGGATTTCCCAAAACATCCAATTTTTCTTCGGTAAGATATTTGTTCAGATTATCTTGAATCAGTTTATTCACCTCATCGACCAAGACAGCTTTTCCGTACTGTTTTTTGATTAGTCCCATCGGAACCTGGCCTTTTCTGAAGCCAGGAATATTGGCTTGCTTACGATAATCTTTCAAAATGCTTTCTACCTTATCTTGGTAATCGTCTTTTTTAATGGCCACCGTAAGTACTGCATTCAACTCATCAATCTGTTCTTTCGTAATATTCATTTTATAGCCTTTTTACTAAATTAAAATGGGCACAAAAATAGAATAATTTAAATGGTTGACCAAGTTTTCAAAATGCCATGGTTTCATCTATTTCTTATCTTTTTTTAAAAACGAGAATAGAATGGATTGTAAAAACGACAACAGCAGGCTGAATAGTAGCGCCCACCAGAAACCATTAACTGCAAAACCATCAATAAAATGATCCGCTAGCATAATAATTGTGGCATTGATAACGAGAAGGAACAATCCAAAAGTAACGATGGTAATTGGCAGTGTAAGAATTACCATAATGGGCCTGACAATAAAATTTAAAAGGCTAAGAACCAAAGCAACCAGAATCGCCGTAGTGTAATTGTCAACACTTACGTTGGGTAGTATTTTAGATAATACCACAACGGCCACTGTACTTAATAACAATCTTAAAATGAATTTCATATAGTTTGTTTTTTGGTGAAACAAAAAAAGGTGTCGATATACCGTCGACACCTTTAATTTTATGATTATTTTCTATCAATCAACATAAAGGCCGGTATAAGCCAATGGATCTATTTTTGGAAGCGTTGCGCCATATTTGGCTTCGATCACCCCTAACATTTGATTTGCCAAAAGGGCATATCCTCTTGGAGACGGGTGCACGCCATCAAGAGAGAAGCCTCCACCAGTTCCGTAAGTTGATGTCACAACACTACCATCTGATAGCTGGGCTCCTGTACTGTCTATAACTTCTAAATAAGAATTGGCATCGAAGAAGGCCAGATCATATTGTTCGGCCAAAGCTGCAATGGTACTGTTGTAAGCCTGTGTCGCATTTTCAATCATCAGTTGCTCTTCAGGTGTCAAAACCCATTGATCTGCCAATGGAACCGCCACACCATTGATAGAAGTAGGATTGCTCGGATCAGCTAAAGTACCTATTATAGTTTGCGATGTGAAAACCATGAGGTCATCTGCGGTAGTTTGGCGCATGTTGATCAAAGCTGGGTTTACTCCAGTCAAATCAGTCAAATCTTCATCGATGATCACCACGGCATTGGTCGCACCGTCAGAGAAAACTATTGTTCTTTTCGAAAGCTCTTCTGCCGAAATAAAACCAGCGGCAGCCAACTGGGCCAAACCACCGTTGTAGGCAGCATAAGCACCATTGAGCAATTCGGCTGTTGCAGCATCAAGTGGAACAGGATTGTGCGGTACCGTGGTAAAAAATGGTATGGTGGTAACGTCAGGTAAATTGGCAACCACCCCTTTGGCACCTTGAGCCGTTAAAGTTTGTAAAATTCCATCATAAACCCCTGCAAAGACCATTGGGTCGGTTATATCATTACCGCCGTAGGTGCTAGGGTCTAAATTACCTGCTTGGTCAACGCCTAAACCACCGGAAGTAGCAAAACTCAAGATATCATTATTGCCAATCCACAATGAAAAGAAACTCGGATTTTGAACAGCTGCATCACCAAGAACTGTGGCCATTGGGCTTGAAGCAAATCTTGCGTAATAAGGATTTGCCAATCCTAAAGGAACGCCTTCTAAATTTCCATACCCAGGGGCAAGCAAATGATAACTTTTCGCACCTGGCACACCCATATTATTAAAAGGTCCTGAAAGCGTTGTCGTAATCTCTGTCGAACCAGTTCCGTCAACGGGTATCGGAGCGGGAGAACCAGAAGCAAAAGACAATTTGAGCCTGTTTCCAAGAATGGGATTTCCTGCAAAAGTGGCACCTCCCAAATTATCGGCCATCAAAGGAATACTGAAGCTGCCTCCACCTGCTGCCGCGAAACTTGTGGCCATCATGTTCGGAAAAGAGGCATTTTGACCATCTATGAACAGCGCATTGTCTGAAAAACCTGCTGTTAATGAGTTTCCTACGGATACAAAGTTTGAAAAATCAGCAGAGCCACTGGAAAAATTTACCGGTTCTGGTTCGGGCTGATTATTGGGCGGTATTACCCCTTCATCACTGTTGCATGAAACCAACAATACTGAGGAAATTGCGAATAAATACAGGAACTTTTTCATTACTTTATTTTTGAGTTATAGCTATGTTTGAGAATAGTGAATTTCGAATGAACTCAAAAATAACCAAAATTATCACACCCACAATTATTTGTCTAAAAAAATTATGCATGCATAATAAATCAGGAATTTTATTGGGAATTCAAGAATTTCAGCGTCTTTTCAAAAAAGGCTTTGGGGTTTTCGGCATGCAACCAATGACCTGCCTTATCAATGGTCTCTATTTGTGCAAGCGGAAAATGTCTTTTGATTTCAGCGCTATCATCTGAGATGATATACTCCGATCGATCTCCTCTCAAAAAAAGCGTAGGTCCATTGTATGTTGAAGTAGAGCTGATGTTTTCCCCAATCTCATTCATCTTACTGGCCAAAACTGAAAGATTGAACCGAAACGCCAATCTTCCCTTTTCGATCCAATAAAGATTTTTCAGTAAAAACTGTCGCGTTGCTGGGTGTCTTATGTGGGCGGACAAGGCCATATCTGCCTCATTTCTTGATTTTATGACCTCAAAATCCAAAGATTTGAGTCCATCAATGATGTCTTGATGATGCGGTGGGTAATATTTGGGTGCAATATCGGCCACAATCAATTTATCGGTTTTTTCAACATGATCGCAGGCAAATTGCATGGCCGTCTTGCCTCCCATGGAGTGGCCTATTATATTCGCTTTCTTAAGCCCATGGTGGGTCATATAATCTACAATGTCATTTGATAATATAGTATAATCAAAGTCTTCTGAATGAAAGCTTCGGCCATGATTTCTTTGGTCGATTAGATGCACATGAAATCCGTTCGAGGCGTATTGTTTACCCAAAGTTTTCCAATTATCCAACATCCCAAGAAAACCATGCAAAATCAGCAATGGCCTTCCCGCTCCGATTATATCTGAATGAAGCACTTTTTTCATTTCAATTTGTTGAGGTACATATTGATGACATTATCCAATCCGAAATACAGAGACTCGCATATCAATGCATGCCCTATCGATACCTCTAATAAGTACGGAATATTTTCGTTGAAAAATTTGATATTGTCCAAACTCAAGTCATGACCGGCGTTCACTCCCAAACCGTGTTGATGAGCAGTCACTGCAGCTTCTATAAAGGGTTGAATCGCTCTTTCTTTATCTTTTTCAAATCTCTTGGCATAGCGCTCTGTGTAGAGTTCTATTCTGTCGGTGCCGGTCTTGGCAGCGCTTTTGACCATATCTGAATTGGCATCGACAAAAATTGAAGTTCTGATCCCTTGTTTTTTGAACGTGGCAATGACATCCTTGAGAAAATCTTTGTGTTCAATGGTGTTCCAACCCGCATTTGAAGTGATCGCATCAACCGCATCTGGCACCAGGGTCACTTGGGTAGGCTTTGTTTCCAGAACAAGATCTATGAACTTCTGATTCGGATTGCCCTCAATATTGAATTCCGTGCGCACCGCCTTGGCGAGTTCTCGTGTGTCTTGATACCGAATATGGCGCTCATCGGGTCTTGGATGAACCGTAATGCCCTGAGCTCCAAAATTTTCTATATCACCCACCACTTTGAGCAAATTGGGCATGTTGCCACCGCGAGCGTTTCTCAAAGTGGCAATCTTGTTGACGTTGACACTTAATCTGGCCATAAAGAAATATTACTTTTTTATTGAGGTTCAAAAATACAAATAAGGCATGCCTTTTGACAGTATTAATTATTAATTTGCAATATATTTTACAGGATGAACATTCAGTCGCACATTTTATCGAATATTACTGTTTTTAAGATGGATGATTCTTTGAAAAAGGTCATTCAATTTTTCAAAGATCATACCTTCTCTCACGTTGCCGTGGTTGAAAAAGGTAAATTTGTGGGCCTTTTGAATGAGAATGACCTCAAGGTCTTCGATGCGGGAAAAACCATTGCGGATCATCAATATAGTTTGGAGTCATTTTTTGTGACCATAGAAACCAATTGGCTTGATGTTTTGGAGGTTTTTGCGCACAATGAAGCCAATTTGCTTCCTGTTATCAATGACAAACAACAAGTGACCGGGTATTATGATTTGACCGAAATCGTACATGTTTTCATTGATACGCCTTTCTTCACTGAACCCGGAAGTATCTTGATGGTTGAAAAAGGCATCAAAGATTATTCGTTTAGTGAAATAGCCCAAATAGTGGAGAGTAACAATACCCGTTTCATCGGGGGTTTGGTCACTGATATGCACAATGATGTAGTACAAGTCACCCTTAAAATAGGAACTTCAAATCTGAATGAGATCATACAATCATTCAGGCGTTACAATTACAATATTGTCTTTGGCAACAACAACGACCAATTCATAGAAGATTTGAAGCAAAGATCAGATTATCTAGATAAATACCTAAATGTTTAATACCGATGAAAATCGCTATTTACGGTTACAAGAGTCAAGAGAATTCTGCGGAACACGTTGCTGAACTCATTGATGAATTTCAAAAAGTCAATGCCAAAATTTTTATTGAAAAAGGTTTTTTGGCGTTTTTGGCAAAACAAAAACCAAATTTTGAATTTGACGCCTTTACCATTGAAAAGGGTCTTGATGCAACCTTCGATCTTTTTGTAAGCTTTGGTGGAGATGGCACCATTTTGAGGGCTACCACATTTGTTCAAGACTTGGGCATTCCCATAGTCGGGGTAAATACCGGTAGATTGGGGTTTTTGTCCACATTTAAAAAGGAGGATGTCAGAAAATTGGTCACTGAATTTGTCAAAGGGGCTTTTACCATAGTCGAAAGAAGCCTATTGGTCGCCAATACAGAACCGGATTTATTGAATTTTGGAAATTTGAACTTCGCCTTGAATGAGATCACGGTCAGTAGAAAAGATACGACTTCGATGATAACAGTCGAGACCTATCTGAATGATGAATATTTGACATCATATTGGGCTGATGGCCTGATAATTTCCACTCCAACGGGCTCAACGGGTTATTCTCTCAGCTGCGGCGGCCCCGTAATCGAACCCACTGCAAAATCACTGGTGTTGACACCGATAGCCCCCCATAATCTAAACGCCCGTCCTTTGGTCATCTCAGATGAGACCGTAATTCGTTTAAAAGTTTCGGGTAGAGAAGAAAACCACTTGGTTTCGCTTGATTCGCGTATAGCCTCTTTGGAAAATGGAAGGGAGATTCACGTCAAAAAGGCGCCCTTTACCGTGAAAATGGTTGAATATACATCTGAGAGTTTTTTGAAGACGCTTCGCAACAAACTCCTATGGGGCGAAGACAAGCGTAATTGAGCTTCCCACAAAACAATAAATGAGAGTAAAACCTGTTTATCAATTGAGACATGAATATGGTATTTTGATGGCTTCGGCTGGCTCAATTATTATATTTGCAAACTTTAAGAATCTATGAGAAGCTGTATTGTAGTTTTACTCTTTTCACTGTGCTGTGTTATTAATGCCCAAACTTATGAGATAGGGGCTTTTGCTGGCGGGGCCAATAATATTGGTGATGTGGGTAGAACCAACTTCATTTTGCCGTCTGACTTTGCCCTGGGAGGTCTTTTCAAATGGAACAAGAGCAAACGCTACGCTTGGCGCGGAAGTGTCATTTATGGCAAGTTCACTGCTGATGATACAAAATCGAACATAACCTCTAGGCAAGAACGCGGGTATGTGGTTGATAATTCCCTTCTTGAGGCCTCAGTCGGACTTGAATTCAATTTTGTGGAATACAATCTGCATAAATTGGGTCCTGCCTTTACACCTTATCTATACACTGGTTTGACCTATTTCAGGTATGACTACAATTATATCGAATTCGGAAACGTACAGAATTTAAATCAACGTGATGGCGCGTTTTCAATACCAATGACGGTTGGTTTCAAGCTGCGTTTGAGCCAGCTTTTTATAATTGGTGGTGAGATCGGGGCCAGATATACCTTTACCGATAACCTCGATGCTAGCAATCCTGTAAAATCCAATGTAAGTTTGCAGATTGAACCTGAATTCGGTAATATCTTCAGCGATGACTGGTATGTTTTCTCTGGTATTACTTTTACATATACCTTTGGAAGGAAACCGTGCATGGATTGCTTCGAATAATCATTGAAAATGAAAGGCATAGACGATATCGAGAAGGAAAACCTACCCAAACACTTGGCCATTATAATGGATGGCAACGGCAGATGGGCCAAGAAAAAGGGAAGAATGCGGGTTTTTGGCCATGAAAATGGAGTGAAAACCGTAAGAAGCACGGTTGAGAACTGCACTCGTTTAGGTATAGAATACCTTACCCTGTACACATTTTCCACTGAAAATTGGAACAGACCCAAACTTGAGATTGATACCCTGATGCGTCTTTTGGTGTCATCCCTTAAGAGAGAACTGAAAACCTTTACCAAGAACAATATTCGTCTGAATACCATAGGCAATATTGCTTCATTACCAGAAAAAGCCCACAAAGAACTTAAAGAGGTAATGGAAAAAACAAAAAACAATAGTGGAATGACCTTGACTTTGGCGTTAAGTTACGGAGCTCGAGATGAGGTCTTAAATGCTGTTAAAGAGATTGCTGCCAAAGTTAAAAATAATATAATTTCTGTTGAAAATATTGATGAAACCATTATAAATAGCCATCTTTACACGCACGATTTACCAGACGTGGATTTGCTGATCCGTACCAGTGGGGAACATAGGGTTAGCAATTTTTTACTTTGGCAAATAGCGTACGCTGAATTTTATTTTATTGACGTATTGTGGCCTGATTTCAGTGAACATCATTTAGTTGAGGCCATAATGAACTACCAGAACAGAGAACGACGATTTGGAAAAACTAGCGAACAACTCAATTAATGGTGTGAACAAATTCATATCACGCAACCTCTTCTTAACCATACTTTCAATTTTTATTTCGGCCTTAAGTATTGCTCAGAGCACCAACTCTTTGGATAATGGAAAGAAATACATACTAGGTGGTTTGGAAGTAACAGGCCTCAAAAGCTATAATGAACAGACGGTTAAAACATATACAGGTCTCAGGGTTGGTCAGCCCATTACCATTCCAGGAGAAAAAACCAGTGAAGTACTCAAGAAATTATGGGGTCTTGAATTATTCAGTGATTTAGAATTTTTCATAAAAAACATTGAAGGTGAAACCATCTTTCTTGAACTTGCAATAACAGAAAGACCCTCTTTGTCAGAGGTAACGGTCACTGGTGTCAAAGCAAGAAAAGTGGAACAAGTTCTTGAAGATACCGATCTTAAAAAAGGTAAGAAAATCACGCAGAGTTTAATTGCAAATTCAAAAAACTACATTGCCAATAATCTGAGAAAACAGGGGTTTTTAAATGCCAAGGTTAACATTCTAACCGTGAATGACACCTCAGAGACCAATGCCCAAAAAATGGTCGTTAATGTAAACAGGGGCGAGAAGGTCAAAATAAACGATATCATCTTTGAGGGTAATGAAAAGTTGCCTGCAAGCAAACTTCGAAAGGCCCTTAAAAAAACGAAAAAGAAGAGATTGGGCCGCTTCTGGAAAAAGTCAAAATATATTGAAGATGATTATGAGAACGATCTAGACCTCTTGATTGATAAATATGCCGAAAATGGTTTTAGAGATGCCCGCGTTCTGTCAGACACTATCGTAAAGGTTGATGATAACAATATTGACTTAAAAATAAAGGTTGAGGAAGGGAATAAGTATTATTTCGGGGATATTGATTTTGTGGGTAATTCAGTGTATACTGACAGGCAATTGCACCGCATTTTGGGAATCAAAAAAGGATCGACATACGATGGGGTATTGCTCAGAGAACGAATAGCCGATGACAGTAAACCGGATCCGCAAGATGTGACCAGCGCCTATCAAAATAACGGATATTTGTTCTCTCAAGTAAATCCGGTTGAAGTTTCTGCTGAAAATGACACCATCAATTTTGAAATTCGAATTGTTGAGGGTAAAGAGACTTTCATCGACCATGTTACCGTTACGGGCAATAACCGGACCAATGACCATGTTGTTTTTCGCGAACTTAGAACAAGGCCAGGTCAGCGATATGATAAGTCAAATATCATCAGAAGTATTCGAGAATTAGGACAATTGGGCTTCTTTGATGCTGAGCAAGTAAAACCTGATATCACCAATCCGGATCCAAACGCAGGTACCGTTGATCTTGGTTACAGTTTGGTGGAGGCCGGTTCAAGTCAAATTGAGCTTCAAGGGGGTTACGGTGGAGGTGGCTTTATTGGTACATTGGGACTTTCATTTAGCAATTTCTCAATAGGAAATATATTTAAGGGCAAAGAGTACAAACCAGTGCCCATGGGCGATGGTCAGACTTTTGCATTGCGTTTACAGGCAAGCAGGACCTTTCGAGTGTATAGCTTGAATTTCTCTGAGCCCTGGTTAGGAGGCAAAAAACCAGTTCGATTTAATCTTTCCTTGTCAAGAACGCAACAATTCGCCGTACAACGAGATCCGCAAACAGGAAGGTTCGAACCAGATAAAAATAGGCAGTTCGCCATAACAGGTGTAACCGCCGGTTTGGCTAAACGCGTACGTTGGCCTGATGACTATTTTACCATTTCACATGCATTAGGATACCAACTGTATGATTTTAGAAATTACAATATTGGGCTTTTCAACTTTGGTAACGGTAAATCCAATTCTTTCTCATATACCTTAGGTATTTCAAGAAATGCGATTTCAGGAGGTCGAATTTTTCCTCGTGGGGGGTCAAATTTTGAAATCACAGCGAAGATAACACCTCCGTATTCTTTATTTAGCGATAAAGATTTTGAATCATTGCGTGATCGAAGTGAAGAATTGAACCAACTTAGAATTACCAACAATGGCCTTACTCAAGAGCAGGCCACTGAACTTGAAGGTATTGACCAAGAACGTTTTAGGTGGTTGGAATATTACAAATTGAACTTCAAAGGTGATTGGTTCACTACTTTGGTTGGTAGTGGCGATAAATCATTGGTATTGAGAACCAATGCCGAGTTGGGTTTTTTAGGCAATTACAACAATGATGTGGGCGATGTTCCTTTTGAACGTTTTTTTGTGGGTGGCGATGGTCTGAATAACTTTACTTTAGATGGTAGGGATATCATTCAGTTACGTGGTTATGAAAACCAATCTCTAACGCCAGTAGACCCCTCTACAGGCCAACAAGAAGGAGGGCTGATCTACAATAAATTTTCGTTGGAGTTGAGATATCCACTTACCTTGAAACCTTCGGCCTCGATCTACGGACTTGCATTTTTAGAAGGAGGTAACGCTTTTAACAATTTTCAGCAGTTTAATCCGTTTGAATTAAAACGTTCGGCTGGTGTGGGGCTACGCATCTTTATGCCTGCATTTGGATTATTGGGTATTGACTTTGGTTATGGTTTTGATGAAGACCTCAGACCTCAGTCAGCAGGCAATGGTCCTAGTGGTTGGCAAACACACTTCATTATTGGTCAACAGTTTTAATTTTATACGTCCGTTTCAAAAACTTAAAACACTGATTTTAAAAGTTTTAGTATTTTTGGCACGGTATTTTCTATTGGATAAAACGAAATTGTGATGAATATAAAATCAAATTCAAAGATGACTGCCAAAAGGGTGGTTTCAAAAGTTCTTTTAGTTATTGCCTTAGTATTGTTATCAAACCATACTTTCGCTCAGCGAGGTATTCGAATGGCGTATGTGGATATGGAGTATATATTGGAAAATGTTGAAGAGTACAGAGATGCTACCGAACAGTTGGCGGCCAAAGTTGAAAAATGGAAAGTTGAGGTAGAACAAGAACAACGAACCATTGAGCAGATGAGAAAAGACCTCATGGCTGAGAAAGTGCTTTTGACAGATGAGTTGATTGCCGAACGCGAAGAGGAAATTCAAATTTTGGAGAAGGAGATGATCGAGTACCAACAAAATCGATTCGGACCGCGAGGTGATTTGGTTTTACAGAAGCAGTTGTTGATTCAGCCCATACAGGATCAGGTCTTCAATGAAGTGCAGAAAATAGGGACCAATAAAAAATATGATTTTATTTTTGATAAATCTGCGGATGTTGTAATGTTGTACTCCCAAAAACGCCATGATATCAGCGATTTGGTTTTAAGGGCGATTGGAAGAACAAGAAAGTTAAGTGCACCTAAAAAGAAAGATAACAAGAAGCGGATAGAAAAACTGGAAGGTGAGCAGGAGAAAGAAATTAGCGAAGCGCTAAAAGAACGTCAAGAAAAGGCAAAGCAAGCTGAAGAGGCCAGAATGAAGACGGCTGATGAAAAAAGAGCCCAACAATTGAAACTTCGTGAAGAACGAAAGAAAGCATATGAAGAAAGAAGAAAGAAACTTTTAGAAGAACGCGAGGCTAGAAAAAAGGCCAAAGAGGCTGAAAAAGAATCAGGCAATTAAATTATAATTAACTCTCAAATACGAATAAACTTTAAGGAATCATGAAAAATTTGAAAAAAATCGCTGTAGCTCTAATGCTTTTTGTTGCAGCAACTAGTTTTGTTAACGCTCAGAGTAAAATAGCGCATATTGACGTGCAAAAATTACTCGCTGACATGCCAGAGATGAAAGCTGCCGAAGCTGAATTGAAGAAGCTTAGTGAAACCTACCAGGCAGATATACAAGCCGCGGCCACGGAATTAAGAAATAAGTTCACACAATACCAAAATGAGGCTGCCAATAAGTCAAAAGAAGAAAATGACAAGAGAGCTTTAGAGCTGCAAGGTCAAGAAAAGAATATTGGTGAGGCTCAGCAAAATGCCCAACAAGAATTGCAAAAGAAACAGGCCGAACTTTTTGGCCCAATTTCAGATAAGGCGAAAGCTGCCATTGAAAAAGTCGCTGCCCAATTAGGCTTTGACTATGTAATCGATGCACAAGCTGGTGGTGGTTTGATCGTGGCCAAAGGCAAAAATATTTTGTCAGAAGTAAAAATTGAGCTAGGATTCTAAAAAGTTTCCACAGCTTAGATAGAAAAAAAATCTCACATTTCGTGGGATTTTTTTTGTTTAGAAAAGTTTACGCCTGATGTTACGCCAACGTAATTTCCTTATGAATCGCCCCTCTTTTTCAGTGACCAAAAAGGGGTCTTTCTCTTTTTTGGCTGAAAAGTAGCCCAACATATTGTCGAGAAAAACATTTTTGTTACGCTGTTTCCAAGCCATTTTAAGGGAGGCGATGCAACTTATCCAAAAACCATAACGCATGCCATACATGGCTTTTCCTTGAAGCATTTTGGCCTTTTGATCGTAGCCCTGTCTCGTGGGTCTAAGGTGTTTTACTTTCAATGAATCATCGGTAAATATTTCATAACCATGAAATTGGGCCAAGAGTTCATCCAAAGTGTCCCATCCCATGGCATTTTTTAATCCGCCAATGGCATTAAAGCAGTCTTTTGAATACGCTTTTATCGCTCCCCTGACATGATTTTTGTCCATTGGATGATTTAACTTCCACAGTTCATTTTCATCTTTTTCGTAGAGAAATCCACCTGCCATACCCACCATGGGGTTGCCTTTGAAAGCATAGGCAATTCGCTCAAAATAATTTTCAGGCAAGATGGTATCGGCGTCAAGTTTGACCAAAAAATCATACTGGTCATCAAGTAGTTCCAATCCTTTGTTGAAGGCCTTAATTACCTTGCTTCCGGGCATGTGCAAAGTAGAAGATACGGCGTTCAGACTTTCAAAAATAGTATGGTCGCTTACAAAATCATCAACTATTTTTTCCATTCCGTCGGTCGAATTGTCATTGACGATCACCACTTTTTTCGGCTGAAGGCTTTGTGCCAATATCGAATTCAATGTGCTGGCAATAAAAGCTTCTTCATTGTGGGCCGGAATGATGATGTAATAGTGCATATTAAAAGAGCCAATTTTGAGGGGCCAAATTCCAAAATCGAGATGGGAGAATTGTCATGGTAAATTGAAATTTTATTATTGGAATTTCTCGCGTTCCGCGTAAACAATATAATAACGCGGGGTAAAACTTCTTAGCAGGGGTCTGAGGCCAATTTTCTTCACGGGGTTGGTCCATTTGTCCCTATCCATGATCTTCCATCCAGATTTTTCCAATAACCAATCAAACTGCCAATCTTCAAACTCGTGATAATGACGATCCCACTTGTCGTTTTTGTTCTGATAAGCCTTTGAAAACCACAATCTCAGTGGTATACTGGCCACTAATTTATCGGCCTTTATTTCCCGAAGGGCATTGAAGGGAGCGATCAAGTGTTCGAAGATTTCAAAGGCCGTTACCACATCGGTATCGGACGTTTGAATCGAAGAAAAATCAAGATCCAAATCTTCACCCTTGGTGTTTTCTACCTTATATCCTTCCGCAGTCATAATTTCAGAAAAGGGATTCTCAACCCCAAGATCCAATATCGTTTCTGAGGTTTCGATATGTTTTTTAAGAAAGGATAGCGTGCGTTGAAAGCGTTTGTTAGGATATGTTTTTTCGTACATAATTCAGTTTCGGGTTTTCATGGTTTCGGGTTTCCAGTTCGAAAACCTGAAACTTAAAACTTGAAACATTTTAAACTTGATATACCAGGGCGTTCACATTCATGCCTGCCCCCACACTTGCAAAGATAACAACATCTCTCTTTTCAACTTTATGACCCTTCAATTTTTCATTGCGAACCATATCGTAGAGGGTAGGTATGGTTGCCACAGAACTGTTGCCCAATTTGCCAATATTCATGGGCATTATAGCTTCAGGCACATCTTTATTATAAAGTTCATAGAAACGTTTTACAATGGCTTCATCCATCTTTTCATTGGCTTGGTGAATGAATATTTTCTTGACGGCATCAATGGGTATATTGCTTTCATTGAGACAATCTTTCATTGCCTCCGGTACTTTGGTCAATGCGAATTCATAGATCTTTCGGCCGTACATTTTTATGTATTTCGTGTCATCTTCCGAATTACTATCATAGGTTTTTCCGTAGAACAGAAAATAGGCTTCCTCATAAGAGTAGGTAGCTGAGGCATGACCTAGAATTTGCCCGCCCTCTTTTTTTTCCTCCAAGATAACCGCACCGGCCCCATCAGCATAAATCATTGAATCGCGATCTTTTGGATCGATGATTCTCGAAAGTGTATCTGCACCAATGACCAAACATTTTTTGGCCATGCCACTTTTAATAAAAGCCTTTGCTTGAATGACTCCTTCAACCCAACCCGGGCAACCGAAAATCATATCGTAGGCTACACATTTCGGATTCTTAATGCGCAAATGATGTTTCACTCGTGTCGCCAAGCTAGGTAGGGTATCTCCTTGCGATTGGCCGTGGGAAACATCCCCAAAATTATGGGCAAGAATGATATAATCAAGCTCTTCTTTATCGATTTTGGCATCAGCTATGGCTCGTTCAGCCGCTAAAAAGGCAATATCAGAGGTATTTAGTTGGTCATCAACATAACGGCGTTCATTGATGCCCGTAATGGCCTTGAATTTTTGGATTATGACGCGATTGACATGTTTGAATGCCGAGCCGTCAGCGTTCAGAAATTCATGGGTCTCAAAATCTTGGTTTTTTATAACTTTCGAGGGCAAGTAACTTCCAGTTCCTGTAATAGCGATATTCATGGTTTTGATTTGATAAGAACTTAAGGTACGACAAACCAAAAACGAATGTTATGCATGCATAGTAAATAATACGATGTTCAACTCTGCTTTGAACAATAAAAAAGCCCTTCCATTGAAATGAAAAGGCTTGGAGGTATTGGATTTATTGCCCTTATACAGTTTCCATATAGGCTTCAATAGGTGTACAAGTACATATTAAATTACGATCGCCATAGGCATCATCAACCCGACGCACACTGGGCCAAAACTTATTTTCCGCTATATATTCAAGTGGAAAAGCTGCCTTCTCACGACTATACGGAAAAGCCCAATGATCACTAGTTACCATACCCATGGTATGTGGTGAATTTTTAAGTACGTTGTTTGAATCATCTGCCGTGGCCGTATCGATTTCTTCACGAATTGAGATCATGGCATCACAAAAACGATCTAGTTCTGCCAGGTTTTCACTCTCAGTGGGTTCGATCATTACCGTACCTGCAACAGGAAAGGAGACGGTAGGTGCGTGAAAACCATAGTCCATTAATCGCTTTGCAATATCCGTGACCTCGATACCATTTTGCTTGAAAGGTCTGCAGTCTAGAATCATTTCGTGTGCTGCTCTGCCTTTTTCCCCCGTATACAAAACATCATATTTACCATTCAAACGATTTTTGATGTAATTGGCATTTAAAATGGCAATCTCGGTTGACGCCCTCAATCCTTCTTCCCCCAACATTTTAATATATCCGTAGGAAATGAGACAAGCCAACGAACTGCCCCAAGGTGCGGCTGATATCGCGGTTATCGCCTTTTCACCACCGGTTGGTATCAAGGGGTTGCTGGGAAGGAAATCTGCCAATTGTTCGGCAACACAAATGGGACCAACACCAGGTCCGCCCCCGCCGTGTGGAATGGCAAATGTTTTATGCAAGTTCAAATGGCAAACATCAGCACCGATCATGCCCGGGTTGGTCAGGCCAACTTGGGCGTTCATATTGGCACCATCCATATAAACTTGTCCGCCATGGTCATGAATCAACTTGGTGATCCGCTTTATGGATGATTCAAAAACACCATGTGTTGAAGGGTAGGTAACCATTAGGGCTGCGAGGTTATCGGAGTGCGCTATGACTTTTTCCTTTAGGTCTTCGACATCGATATTTCCTCTTTCATCAGTTTTGGTGACCACCACCTTCATACCGGCCATTACTGCCGATGCCGGATTTGTGCCATGTGCTGATGCGGGTATGATGCAGATATTGCGATGTCCTTCATTTTTTGATTCGTGATAGGCACGAATCACCATGAGTCCGGCATACTCACCCTGCGCACCTGAGTTGGGCTGCAAAGAGGTCGCTGCAAAACCGGTTATTTCAGAAAGGTCATCAGCCAGTTCTTTCAGTATTATTTGATAGCCTTCGGCTTGGTCAATGGGCACAAACGGATGGATGTTGCCCCAATTGCTCATGCTCAACGGCAGCATCTCAGAGGCAGCATTCAGTTTCATGGTACAGCTACCAAGGGATATCATTGAATGGTTCAACGCGAGGTCTTTACGCTCTAGCTTTTTGATATAGCGCATCAATTCAGTTTCAGAGTGATGCGAATTGAAAACGGCATTCTCCAAAAAGGGAGTGGTTCTTTGAAGTGCCGATGGAATAGCATCATCCAATGGGGCAGACAATGACATAACCGCATTTAGGCCATTACCGAGTTCAACAAAACACGATACCAGCAATTTCAGATCAGCTAGGCTGGTCGCTTCATTCAAAGAAATGGAAACCATCTCATCATCAATATAGTGAAGGTTTATACGTTTTTCTTGTGCAATTTTTTTGAGGTTTTCGGTGTTTTTAACTTTGATCTGAATAGTATCGAAAAAAGCCGTGTTCATTTGCTCATAACCCAAGTTGCTGAGCAATTGCGCCAGTGATTTAGCTTTGAAATGAATCTGTTCTGCTATATTTTTCAGCCCTTTAGGTCCATGATATACCGCATACATACCGGCCATGACGGCCAAAAGCACCTGGGCAGTGCAGATGTTTGAAGTGGCTTTATCTCTTTTGATATGTTGCTCTCTCGTCTGAAGTGCCATGCGTAAAGCCCTGTTGCCATCAGTATCTTTAGTTACGCCGATGATACGCCCTGGAATGCTTCTTTTGTACTCCTCTTTGGTGGCAAAAAACGCCGCATGCGGGCCCCCATAACCCAAAGGGATTCCGAAACGCTGAGTCGTGCCCACAACGACATCAACACCGAACTCTCCTGGGGCTTTCAACAACACCAAACTCATGATATCGGCAGCAACGGCCACTTTGATTTCGTGCTCTTTGGCCTTGGCAACAAATGATTCGTAATCATGCACTTGACCATATTTACCAGGGTATTGCAAAATGGCCCCGAAGTAATCGCTTGAAAATTCGAAGTCCTCATGATCGCCGACCACCAATTCAATTTTCAATGGCGTTGCCCGTGTTTTCAATAATGATAGGGTTTGCGGAAGTATTTCTTTTGTGACAAAGAATTTCAAAATTCCTGATTTTTTTTGAGCACGGCTTCTTACATCAAAAAGCATGGTCATCGCCTCAGCGGCAGCAGTACTTTCGTCTAAGAGTGATGCATTGGCCAGTTCCATTCGGGTTAGGTCACAAACCATGGTCTGAAAGTTCAACAATGCTTCGAGCCTACCTTGGGCTATTTCAGCTTGATATGGCGTGTAGGCAGTGTACCAACCAGGGTTTTCGAGTATGTTTCTCTTGATCACCGATGGCACCAGACTTTCATGGTAGCCCAAACCAATGTATGATTTGAAAACTTTGTTCTTTTTGCCGAGCTCTTCAATATGGCCCAAGAATTCATGTTCGCTCATGGGGACATCAAGTTCAAGCTGCTGTTGAAGGCGGATTTCATCAGGAATGGTTTCTTCAATGAGCTGTTCTAAACTATCAACCTTTATGGTCTTTAGCATATGCTGAAGATCGTCTTTTCGAATGCCTATATGACGCGAGGCGAATAGATCTGTTTCCATCATTTTAATATCAAAATTTAGTCGGATAAAATTAAGTATTAATTACCTCAAAAAAGTTCAAGAATCGACCAACTGCCTTAAAGTTTTTAACCAAAAAACGGACTTATAAACACTTTCTATATTTTTGTTCAATGAAGTGGTTGTCGCATCTTTTCAATTTCTACCTTGACGCCAGTGTTCATGTTGCTTTTGCCATTATATCATTCATCCAAGTCACATGCATTACTTTGCGAATTCCTTCTGACCACCATTTGTTGTGGTTCTTGTTTTTTGGTTCGATAAGTGGTTATAATTTCATAAAGTATGGCGTGGAGGCTGAAAAATACGTTATGGTGGCGAATAAGTACCATAAAGGCATCCAAATTTTTAGTCTGGTTGCCTTGGCAATTGCCCTCTATCATGCCCACTTTTTGAACATCAATACGTATGTAAGTGTTTTTATATTGGTTCTTTTGACCGGTTTCTATGCGTTGCCGTTGCTGCCGAAGGCCAAGAACCTGAGAAGTTGGGGTGGGTTGAAAATTTTTGTAGTGGCCCTAGTTTGGGCAGGAGCCACGGTCATTCTTCCTGTTTTATCAGTTGACACCATGTTTTCTTGGGATGTCTGGATGGAAGCAACGCAACGGTTTCTTTTGGTATTGATTCTGTTGGTGCCTTTTGAAATTCGAGACTTGGCATATGATAGTACTGATTTGAAAACCCTTCCACAGCGGTATGGGGTAGAAAATACAAAGAAACTAGGAATGGTCATGATAGTACTATTTTCGCTACTGACCTTTCTGAAGGACGACCTTCACCACCAAGAAATCATTTCGAAAGTATTTATCGTGTTGCTGTTGACGCTTTTTATGGGGCTGACCAAACGGAAACAAGGTAGTTATTTCGCCTCTTTCTGGGTCGAGAGCGTACCGATTATGTGTTACGCAATTATGTTTCTGGTAGATTATTTCTGGCTATCTTGAAGCTGTTTTTTCATTTGAGCCTTCTCTTTTTCTAAGAGTCCCTCTAAATTTGCCTGATTACAGAGTTCGGTAAATTTGGTATTTTTTTTGGTGAACTGAGCACAGGTTTTGCACATTAAAAGATGAAAACGAAGACTGATTTTTTCCCATAGCGAGGCATCCCTATACTGAGATTTGTTACAAATCAATGACGCTTTTTCACACGAAATCATACGTATTAGAACCAATTTTGATTAAGGCAACCCATCAATGCAGTTCTTGCACGATGAATCATTACCCATAGGTTTGACGGGTTTATATCCAATTCATTACAAATATCTTCGGTGTTGATACCCTGAATGGTTTTCATCTTAAAAACAAGGGCCTGTTTTTTGGGTAATTTAGAAATGCAATCATGTATTGCCAAGCCTAATTCTTCGTTTTCAATAGTGCTATTTTCAAAACTACTAAACGGATCGGCCACTTGTTCTTCAAGCCAGTCACCTTCTGAATCAGAACTCGCACTGTAACTCATTTTGACTTCTGCTTTACCTTTTTTTGAGTTGATTTTTCGATAGTGGTCGATGATTTTTCTTTTGAGAATGGCAACCAGCCACGTGCGTTCAGCCGCATCGCCTTTGAAGTTCTTTGCTGATTTTAAACCTGCAAAAAAGGTTTCTTGCACCAAATCTTTGGCGATCTCTGTATCACTCACGCGACCTACGGCATAGTTAAAAAGGTAATCGGCATAACTATCGACCCAAGAATCAGGATGTAATTTATGAGCTGTCATTTTCTTATTCTGCTTATCAAAAGTAGTGGAATTTGTTTTAACGATCTTTAAATTTTCAGATCCATCCACGAATTTTAGTGCCGCCATAATTTTTATCTTTAGTTAAATTTTGAATAATGAAAAATTTCTTGTTGACAACCTTATTGGTTTTGATGAACTTCGGCTGTGCCCAAATCTCTTCAAAATCGATCACAGAAGTTTCACAAAAAGAGATGAATGATGTGATATTGATTGATGTTCGAACTCCCGAGGAATTTAAAGCGGGTCATCTAGAAAATGCCCTGAACTTCAATTGGTATGATGATGATTTTGCCGACCGATTTTCAGACATCGCTAAAAATGAGACTATCTATGTGTATTGCAAAAAAGGAGGTCGTGGCCTAAAAGCACAGAAAAAGTTGAATTCAATGGGTTACCATAAGGTTGTTAATCTTGGGGGGGATATGATGCTTATTCCAAGCAGAATAAATCAGTCAATACCCAATAAACCAGCCCTCTCCAGCAAAGCCTCCACTTTAGGTTCAGCCCCTCTAAACCGTTTATACAATACCATTGGGTTTTCAGTGCCACCTTGAGAAAGTACATGGTCTTTGAATTTAGTCGCAACTTCTTTATTGAATATGCCCTTTTCTTTAAAGTAGGCAAATGCATCAGCATCCAATACTTCGGCCCATTTATAGCTGTAATACCCTGAAGAATAACCGCCTTGAAATATGTGTGCAAAGGCTGTGCTCATACAGGTCTCAGGGGTATCAGGGTACAATTGAGTGCCTTCGAAAGCAACAGTTTCATGGGTTTTTACATTATTTATGCCGCTAGGGTCAGCTCCGTGCCATGACATATCCAGGAGTCCGAAACTCAATTGGCGCAGCGTTGCCAAGCCTTCTTGAAAAGTAGCGGAGTCTTTTATTTTCTGTACTAAATCCATAGGGATTACCTCCCCAGTCTCATAATGCTTTGCGAACAATTCCAGCGCTTCTTTTTCGTAACACCAGTTTTCCATTATTTGACTGGGCAACTCAACAAAATCCCAATAAACTGATGTGCCCGAAAGGCTAGGGTAGGTAGTATTGGCTAACATACCATGAAGTCCGTGACCAAATTCGTGAAATAAAGTGGTTACTTCGTTAAAGGTTAAGAGGGATGGTTTTGTTGCTGTGGATGGTGTGAAATTGCAGACATTTGAAATATGGGGTCGAATGTTTTCGCCATCTTTTTTCCATTGCGATTTGAAGGAAGTCATCCAAGCACCACCGCGTTTTCCGGCTCGCGGATGAAAATCGGCATAGAAAACAGAAATGAAATTCTTATCGTTATCATAAACCCGATACGTTTTGACCTGTTCATGGTACGTATCGATATCTGAAACTTCTTCAAAATGCAAACCAAATAACTTTTCAGCCACTTTGAAAACCCCATCAATCACATTCTCAAGTTTGAAATAGGGTTTCAATTGCTCATCATTTAAACGGAACAATTTTTGCTTCAATTTTTCAGAATAATAGCTGCCATCCCATTTTTGAAGTTTCTCAATACCGTCCAATTCTTTGGCAAAATCTTCCAATTGCTTGAACTCTCTTTCGGCTGCTGGTTTGGCCTTTTCAAGCAGTTCATTCAAAAACGATAAGACTTTCTCAGGCGTTTCCGCCATGCGCTCTTCCAAGACAAAATGTGCGTGGGTCTCATATCCCAAAAGATTGGCGCGCTCATACCTCAAATTGGTTATTTTCAGCACGATTTCTTGATTGTCCAAATCATTACCTTTAAATGATTTGCTGCCAAAAGCTAATGAGAGTTCTTTGCGAAGCGCTCTATTCTTGGCATATTTAATAAAAGGAATATAACTGGGGTAGTCTAAAGTGAGCATCCAACCAGATTCTTTTCCTTTTTCCTTTGCCAATTGCGCAGCAGCTTCTTTGGCACCTTCTGGCAATCCGTCTAAATCTGCCTCATTGGTAATGTGTTTTTGAAATTTGTTGGTTTCGGCCAAAACATTTTCGCCAAATTTCAATTTTAGCTTGGACAATTCGGCATCTATTTCCCTGAGGCGTTTCTTTTTATCCGCTGACAGATTCGCCCCATTTCTACTAAAACTTTTATATCGTTTGTCTAATAACGTGGCCTGCTCTGTGGATAGGTTTAAACTTTTTTTCTGATTGTAAACGGACTTGACCCGTTGAAACAATTTCTCATTCAATGTGATATCATTACCGAATTCTGAAAGTAGGGGAGAAACCTCTTGCGCTATTTTTTGAATTTCTTCATTGGTCTCTGCGGAGTTCAGATTGAAAAAAACACTTGAAATGCGATCTAATTGTTGCCCAGAAAACTCTAAGGCTTCGAATGTATTTTTAAAAGTGGGAGCCTCTGAATTTTCGGTAATAGCATTAATTTCTGCCCTAGCATCTTTCATGGCTTGAAAAAAGGCCGGTTTGAAATGCTCGTTTTTAATTTTTGAAAAAGGGGCTAAATCGAATTTATCTAATAACGGATTACCCATTGATTAAAATGTATTTTGAATTACGTTTTTGAGAGTTCGCGGCAATGTATTTTTTGCCAACTGCCAACTGCCAACTGCCAACTGATTTTACGACTATTTACTGCGTACTTTTTTTGCCCCTTCAATTACCTTCTGTTTTAAGCCTTCTTTATAGGAAACAATTTTCTCTAAAACCCATTTATCAGCAGAACCAATTATTTGTGCAGCAAGAATTCCCGCATTTTTCGCACCGTTGAGGGCTACGGTCGCAACGGGAACACCACCGGGCATTTGAAGAATGGATAGCACAGAATCCCAACCATCGATGGAGTTACTACTTTTTACAGGAACACCAATAACCGGCAGTGGAGACAATGAAGCCACCATACCTGGTAAATGTGCTGCTCCGCCAGCACCGGCGATAATGACCGAATAGCCGTTGGTATGCGCATTCTTGCTGAATTCAAACAATTTTTCGGGGGTGCGATGCGCTGAAACAATATCAACATCTACCTCGATATCGAATTCTTTCAAAACAGCAATGGCATCTTGCATCACAGGCATATCACTTGTGCTTCCCATTACTATGGCTACTTTCTTCATGAAATTCCGAATTATAAATTTCAAATTCCAAGGCTTGATTTTCTGGAATTTGAGATTTGGTTTTTGTGATTTATTTGCTAATCACTTTAATGGTTTCCTTTACTTTTTGTGCTACTCTTCTAGCTTCTGCTATATTTTCATTCACAATGGTCACATGTCCCATTTTACGAAATGGTCTAGTCTGTTTTTTTCCATAGATATGAGGTGTAACACCCTCCATCTGCATGATTTCCTCTATGTTTTCATAAACCACATTGCCTGTATGGTTTTCGGCTCCTACTAAATTTACCATAATCCCAGCAACCTTACTATCTGTTTTTCCTAAGGGTAAATTTAAAATAGCACGAATATGTTGTTCAAATTGATTGGTATAACTGGCCTCAATACTATAATGGCCACTATTGTGTGGTCGTGGAGCAACTTCATTGACCAGTATTTCATCATTTTCGGTTTGAAACATTTCAACAGCCAAAATACCGATATGACCTATTTTTTCCGATACCTTTAAAGCTACTTGCTGTGCTTTTTGAGCGACTTTGTCATCAATACGCGCGGGGCAAATGACATACTCCACTTGATTGGCTTCCGGATGAAACTCCATCTCCACCACAGGGTAGGTAACTACTTCTCCATTGGGGTTTCTGACCACAATAACCGCCAATTCATTTTTAAACGGAATCATAGTCTCGGCGATACATTCCCCGGCGGGTAAGCCTTGCAAATCCTTCAGGGTACGAATAATTTTTACACCTTGTCCGTCATAACCAAACCGAGCGGCTTTCCAAACAAATGGCAGGCTCAAAACATTGTTTTCAATAGCATCGGCAATTTTATCTGAATCTTCGAACCGGACAAAATCGGCTGTGGGTATTTCATGGTCAACATAAAAGGCTTTTTGCGTGGCCTTGTTTTGAATGATACGCAAAGCGGTTGATGGCGGATAAACTTTCACACCTTCCTGCTCTAATTTTTCAAGCGCCTCGATATTCACCTTTTCAATTTCAATGGTCAACACATCCACGGTCCTGCCAAAGTTGTAGACATTGTCGAAATCCAAAAGATTTCCTAAGACAAACTCATCACATGCAATTCTGCAAGGCGCATCTTTTGAGGTTTCCAAGACCTTGGTGTGAATATCAAACTTTCGTGTTTCATACAGCAACATTTTCCCGAGCTGGCCACCGCCCAAAATGCCTAATTTGAGATCAGATGAAAAGTAACTTTTTGAAACGGTTTTGGGCATTGAAACTGCTGCTTTGTGAGATTAGGACAAAAATACGCCGAATTCTTAAAACAGGCGTTATGGCCGTAAAAAAGAGAAATCAAAACGCTATATTTGCCCTTCTTAAAAAAGCAACAGTGATCAAGCTGCACGATACTTATTTCAAGCCTTTTCTCAGTGAAACTGAGATTTTGACCGCGGTTAAAAAAATTGCGGATGAGATTGCGGCCGATTATAAGAATGAGACACCCATTTTTGTTGGGGTTTTGAATGGCGCTTTTATGTTTGTCGCTGATTTTTTAAAGCAGTACCAACACCCCTGTGAAGTTTCTTTTGTGAAACTGAGTTCGTATCAGGGTTTGACGTCGACCGGTATTGTGGAGACCCTTTTAGATGTCAATGAAAACATAGAAAACAGAAGCGTCATTATTCTTGAAGATATTATTGATACGGGCAGAACGCTTCAACAATTGGTACACTTGTTCAGCAATACCAATGTTAAGGAATTCAAGATTGCCAGTTTGTTTTTTAAAGAGGATGCCTACAATGGCGAATACACCATTGACTACATCGGAATTAAAATACCTGATAAATTCATTGTGGGATACGGGCTCGATTACAATGAATTGGGCCGAAATTTGAGAGCAGTTTACCAACTAAACCAAAAACATATGATTAACCTCGTGTTATTCGGAAAACCGGGTGCCGGAAAAGGTACCCAAGCTGAATTTTTGAAGGAAAAGTACAATTTGAAGCATATTTCCACCGGCGATTTGTTTCGTTATAATATGAAGAACAATACTGAATTGGGCCAACTGGCGAAGTCTTATATTGATAAAGGCGACCTGGTACCTGATGAAGTGACCATTAAAATGTTGCAAGATGATGTGGAAAAGAATCCTGATGCAAGCGGATTCATATTTGATGGTTTTCCGCGAACAACGGCCCAGGCGGAAGCCTTGGATGCTTTTTTAGGGATTAAAAACATGAAAATTGATGCCACAATCGCTTTGGAGGCCAATGATGATATCTTGATTGAACGGCTTTTGGAAAGGGGCAAAGTCAGCGGTCGCAGTGATGACCAAGATGTGGATAAGATTCGAAACAGATTTGACGAATACAACGAGAAAACGGCTCCGCTGAAAGAATTTTATGAAGCCCAAGGGAAGTTTCACAGTGTCAATGGTATTGGGGCCATTGAAGATATTACCGCTCGTTTGGCAAAGGTCATTGAAGAACTTTAGTCATGAATGCCAAACTTCAACCTGTTTTGGAGAACGAAAAAGTGCTGTTGCGGCCCTTGACCCAAGACGATTTTGAAGATTTGTACAAAGTGGCCTCCGATCCCCTTGTTTGGGAACAACACCAATGCAAAGACCGCTATGTTCTAGAGGTGTTCACGACACTTTTTGAGGAGTCTATAGCCTCAAAAGGAGCCATGGTCATAATTGACAAAACAACCCACAAAATTATGGGTAGTTCACGATTCAAAGTCGTTGATGAGGCGGAAGGGGTTATTGAAATTGGATGGAGTTTTTTGAATAGGGCCTACTGGGGAGGTCAGTTCAACAGGTCCTTCAAAAAATTAATGGTCAATCACGCCCTACAATATTACAAACGAGTGGTGTTTTATGTGAATTCAGAGAATTATCGGTCACAAAAAGCAATGGAAAAATTAGGCGGTAAAAAGGAGAATGACAATAGCGCTACTTGGGTTCGGCCTGTTGAAGATACGTTGACCTATGTGATCGATCAACCTTTATAAAATAGTTGACATTAGTGAGTGAGAAAGTCATTGATACCAAAACAGGATTAAAGGGATGTCTTTTTACCATGGGCATTGCTGTTTTACTTTTTATTTTGTCGGTTGTCGGGTACCTTATCTACATTTTCTTTCTCGATGATTCAATACCTACACAATAATTGCTTTCGAGCTGCCAAGATTCAAAATTGAACTACCTTTGTCGTTTCATCGCATTCTCGATTTTACTGAAATAAATTCAGCACCTGCTCGGGAATGAAAGTAAAGCATTCCGTTCATGACCGAGGGCAATTTTGTGGACTATGTAAAGGTTTTTTTGACCTCTGGTAATGGGGGAAAAGGCTCTGTGCATCTACATCGCGAAAAATATATAACCAAAGGTGGCCCTGATGGGGGCGACGGTGGTCGTGGTGGACATGTTATTCTCAGGGGAAACGAAAATCTTTGGACACTCATCAATTTCAAGTTTAAAAAACATTTTAAAGCGGGCCATGGAGGACATGGTAGCAAGAACCGAAGCACGGGAGCTGATGGGGAAGATGTTTATTTGGATGTGCCTTTGGGCACGGTGTTAAGAAATGCCGATACCAACGAGGTTATTCTGGAGATTACTGAACACGCTGAGGAGAAAGTCATTTTGGAAGGCGGAATGGGCGGTCGGGGCAATTGGCATTTTAAATCATCAACCAACCAAACCCCGCGCTATGCCCAACCCGGTATTCCAGGATCTGAGGGCATTTATATCTTGGAGCTCAAAATCTTGGCTGATGTTGGTTTGGTAGGTTTTCCCAATGCCGGAAAATCAACTTTACTTTCTGTGATAACCTCAGCCAAACCAAAGATTGCCGACTATGAGTTCACAACTTTGAAACCCAATTTGGGTATTGTGCAATACCGCGATTTTCAAAGTTTTGTGATGGCCGATATTCCTGGAATCATTGAGGGCGCCGCTGAAGGTAAAGGTTTAGGACATTACTTCTTACGCCATATTGAAAGGAATGCAACGCTTCTTTTTTTGATTCCTGCAGATAGTAATGATATCAGCAAGGAGTATGAAATCTTGTTGGATGAATTGAGGCGTTATAATCCTGAATTATTGGATAAAGAACGCCTTGTTGCGATATCAAAAAGCGATATGCTCGATGAAGAATTGATGGCAGAAATGCAATCGGAACTCGAAAAAGATCTAAAAGACGTTTCCTTCATGTTCATTTCATCAGTGGCGCAACAAGGCATTCAAGAGTTGAAAGACGAGCTATGGCAAATGCTGAATAAGCAATAACTCGGCCATAAAATCATCCTGCCAATAAATCTTTGTATTTGTGGCGATAGCCAAAAAGCACCGCGATATTTAAAAGTAATAAAACCGTGGCACCTGCAATACCATCGGGTAAGAAAGCGGCATGAGCCATAAAGGCGTTAATTGAAACACTCATCAATATCAAAGCCATTAGGGCTCCATATTTATTGAAAATAAGTGCGAGTCCTGAAATGATTTCCACGGCACCCACCAGGTACATGACTTTGGCGCTTGAAAGCATGCCCATGTAACTTGCAAAGGCTTCAGGCACTTCCCCAAAAGGGATAAAATTGAAGAATTTGTTCAATCCGAACACGACGACAAATAGACCGAGAAGTATTCTCAGCACCATAAAAACTTTAGCATTCATAATTATTGGTTTTGGCGTTATACACTTCAATATAACCAAAAATCAGGAATTTACTTCTGGCGCTTTACCCTAACAACATAAGTAGCTATAAGCTTTTCCCTTAAGACAATATGAATATCATACAATCCGGTTTTATCAAATGCATGACTGAATTCGTAGTCATTTTGAAGTTTTTTAATCTCAGGCACTATTTTATTATGGCTTCTACCGGTTTTGAGTTCCATCGAAATACCCTCTTTATTAAAGGCTTTTGTAGCGGTCAGTTTGAAAGATATAGATTCATTTTTGGCAATCTCATGATGCATCTTTTTGGGTTCAAGAGCTAAAATGCCCTCTTTGAAAATTTCTTTGTAAATGACCGGCCCCCTTTTGAAATCATCGAAACTTGGTGGTTTTTCGAGCAATGTCCATTTGGTTTCCAACGGATAATGATTTTTAACAAACAACGCCGGCATCGCCAAAAAATAGCCATCAAAATACTCGGCTTGAAATTTTGGACCGTCATCTTCCAAAAGAATACGCCCGGCAGACCAAGTGGGGTCACAGAGATACCACTTGCCCTTCAACTCAACCGCGTTCCATGAGTGGTTGGGCACACTTTTGTCATCAGGAATCGAATTGGCCGTTCGGCCGTATCCATTGACTATTTTGCAGTTGATATCAGCTAAGGTCGCTAATTCACGAACCAAATATGCATACCCCGTACAGGCGGTTTTTTTGTGTTTTAGTAAATTCTTAATGACTTTGGCTGTAGCTTCTGAGTTCCATTTTTTCAGTGCCGCATTATCATCAATTAACTTTTTTCGTTTTTTGACTGTTCTTTGAAAGGCACTGTAATCGTTTTCAATATTCGTGCATACCCAGGTGTAAATGGCCCTAAATTTTTCAACATCAGAATCTAAAGCATGGGTCAATTTATAGGTCAAAAGAGGTAGGTTTTTGAGACTTGCGCCTTTAAATTGATAGGCCACGCTATCGGCCTTTTTAAAATCGATAAGCCCAAAATCAGAATGCTGCCCGAAAAGAGCAGCATTCATAAATAATAAGAAGACTGCTAATTTCATTTTCTGAATAAGTCAGCTATCTTTTGAAAGATGTTACGTTTAGAGGCATAGGCACCCCCAACAACCACTTCGCCCATCAAATTGATGTTTGAATAATCAAAGGTGATCGTGATGTCAATGATTTCAGAATCAGACTGTTCAACGGTATATTCTTGTGAATCAAAACCGATATAGCTAAAGACCAATATATCGCCTGCTTCCAATGGTCTCGGAAATTCAAATTTACCATCAATATCTGCCGTGGTACCTTCGGCCGTTCCTTTGAGAACTATATTCGCCCCAGATAATGGCAAATTATCTTCATCTACGATGACACCCTTTACCGTATAGGAGTCGGGAATGCTAATTTCCTTTCTTATCTCATGAGACGTTTCCGTTAAACTGGTGGTTTCTTGTGATTGCATGTTGAATTGGGTAAGCAATAAAACCATACAAATACTTTTTACTGAAATTCGAAATACTTTTTTCATAATACAAAGGTTTAATTATTTTACCTCTAAACTATATGTCAACAACCATTTTTAAAACCACCAATGAGGGTAACCAAGTTTTGACTGAGTGAATGTGATCTTTTACTCAATACTAAATTTAATATTTAGACTACTCTGTATTTTGATTTTTTTGAATTCAATATCGATGGGTTGAAAATCCGCCTCCGCATTTTTTGACATCAATCCTCTCATTTGAATTTCACTTGCGTTACGTGGGTAGTATTGTGTGTTATTCATATCAGATATGAAAATGGCTTTACCTAGATTTTGATTCAGCGGTTTCAACATTGATTCAGCCTGTTTTTTCGCCTTGATTACGGCTCTTCGTTTTAGATCAATTTCTAGTTCCTTCAATTTTGAATACTTCGTTTTGCTCAAGCGAACATTCGCAATTTCAACAGATTCCAAACCTACGATTACTTTTCCAGCTGTCAAGGCATCGTAGACCAAAAGAGTATAGGCCTTATTTTTTAAAACATTTGTGCCCCTCAAAAAGTATTTTTTGAAATTACTTGTCACATCAGACAGCGAAAGCTGTTTTTTGGTATCTATACCGAGCTCCTTAAGTTTTTTACTCATTCGATTTTCCAATTCTTCAACTGATGTTTTGTTTTTTGTATCTCTTTCAGTGATTATAATTGATAAATAGATTAGATCTGGTGTAACTAGCGTATCAACCGTGGCCGAAGTCTCTAAATAGGGTTGGTCGATAAAGTTTTTAGTTTGCGCCAAGACGTTCAAGGTAAATAGAATTGTCAGAATTAAGGTAAGTCCGATTTTTTTCATTGCGATTTTTTTCAAAATTAAGATTTCACTGAGTCAAATAAAGCTGTCTTGTGTATTACTGACTTTTAAGTTACTTAAATACCATTTTTCACATAAAAACACGATTAAAGTGATTTTAACAATCCCCCATCAATAGGTATGTTGGTGCCCGTGATATAACTCGCATTTTCAGAAGCCAAAAACGCCACCAAATACCCGTATTCTTTGGGGTCTCCGATGCGTTTCAGAGGTACTCGAGACTCCATATCAGCACGTACTTTAGAAACTGGAATACCTAATTGTTCCGCTTTTTTAGCATTCAATTGTCCGATGCGGTCGGTGTCAAAATACCCCGTCAATATGTTATTGACCGTGATTTTATCCACTCCCACATCAATGGCCAATGATTTGGCCCAAGTGGTCACTGCGGCACGAATGGAATTTGAAAGCGCCAAATAAGACAATGGTTCGCGTACTGAGACCGAGGCCACGTTGATAATACGCCCGAACTTGTTTTTACGCATTTGGGTCAATGCCAATTCAGAGGTCAAAACCACTGTCTTGAAAAGAAGGTCAAACGCCTTTTGGTAGTCAGCAACATTTTTTTCCAAGGCGCTACCTGCTGGCGGACCTTGAGTATTGTTCACTAATATATGGATTGAATTTTTTTGGAAATAACTGGTTATTTTAGATTTGAAATCTTCAAAATCGCTGAAATCAACAACAAGATACTGATGCACCTGACCTTGATTTGAGGGCAAATCGGCAACCACAGCCTTTAATTTATCTTCACTGCGCGACATAAGGGTGACGCTGGCGCCACTTTCCGCCAGTTGCATGGCAATGGCTTTTCCGATACCGCCACTACTGCCTCCAATCAATGCCTTTTTTCCTGTTAAGTCAATATTCATGGTTACTTATTTATATTCTTCCCTTGCCGGACTAAAAACATCCATCAATTTACAAGGCGTCAAGGCCTTACCACCATGTGGGATATTTGACCCAATGGGTACAATATCTCCCTGATAATAAATTTTTGTTTGGCCATCTAGGGTAAACTCAAATTCTCCCTCAATCACATGCATTATTTGCTCATGAATATGATGATGTATGGGTACGACAGCGTCTTTTTCAACATCCCAAAAAACCAAACTCATATGAGCCATATGTACCAATTTACCATGGTAACCCGGCATTATTTCTTTTGATGGAATGTTCGATAGGTTGAGGTTCATGATGTTCTGATTTGATTTTTTGACCACCTACACGAAGATAGCAAGAATTGCCGATTAGCTTTCGGTATTTGGTGCTGCATATTTCTGACTTCCCGATTCCTATTCTATCTTTACGCTATAATTACCAATTCATGCAAATTCATTTTATCGCTATTGGCGGAAGCGCGATGCATAATCTTGCCCTGGCCCTTGCACACAAGGGGTACACCATTACAGGAAGTGACGATGTCATTTTTGAACCTTCTAAAACCCGTTTGGCGGCCAAAGGACTATTGCCCATTGAATTCGGCTGGTTTCCTGAGAAAGTACATGAAAATTTAGATGCCTTGATTTTAGGAATGCATGCCAAACCCGACAACCCTGAATTGTTGAAAGCACAAGAATTGGGTCTCAAGATATTTTCCTATCCTGAATTTTTATACGAACAGTCAAAGAACAAAACACGGGTGGTTATTGGCGGTAGTCACGGTAAAACCACCATCACTTCGATGATTTTGCATGTGTTGAATTATCACGACAAACCAGTTGATTTTATGGTGGGGGCACAGTTGAATGGGTTCGATCGAATGGTGCATTTGACCGAGGAAAATGATTTCATTGTTTTGGAAGGCGATGAATATTTATCAAGCCCAATTGACAGACGCCCAAAGTTTCATTTGTATAAACCCAATATTGCTTTGTTAAGTGGAATTGCTTGGGATCATATCAACGTTTTTCCCACTTTTAAAAATTATGTGGAGCAGTTCAAGATTTTTGTCGATAGCATCGTAAAGGGGGGAAGCATTACTTTCAATGAGGAAGATGCAACCGTCAAAGAAGTGGTGGAAGCCTCTGAAAACACCATTCGAAAAATGCCGTACCGAACACCCGAATACACGGTCGAAAATGGTACGACCTTGTTGGAAACCCCCGAAGGGCCCATGCCCATTGAAGTTTTCGGAAAACACAATCTGAGCAATCTTTCAGGCGCAAAATGGATTTGCCAAAACATGGGGGTTGATGAAGAGGAGTTTTATGAGGCTATTGCCACGTTCAAAGGAGCCTCGAAGCGTTTGGAGAAAATTGCCGAAGGCAAATCAAGTGTTGCCTACAAAGATTTTGCCCATTCGCCCAGTAAGGTGGCGGCGACAACAAAAGCGGTAAAAGAGCAGTGCCCCAATAGAAAATTAATCGCCTGTCTTGAATTACATACGTATAGCAGTTTCAACCCTGAGTTTTTAAAAGAGTACAAAGGGGCTTTGGATGTTGCAGATGAGGCGGTGGTTTTCTACTTGCCTGAATCGGTTGCCATCAAGAAACTCGATGCGGTTAGTCCTGAACAAATCAAGGCCGCTTTTGAACGCAGTGATTTGATTGTTCATACGAATGCCAATGAATTTAAAAACTATGTTTTAGGGCAAGATTTTGATAACTCCACGCTTCTTTTAATGAGTTCAGGCAACTACGGGGGGCTTGATTTAGAGGTGGTTAAACAAAAATTAGAGGGGTAGAGCCTGCAAATTTGTCAGCGAAGAACTTTTAGGTGAGTTTTTTGATTTACCAGGGTATCATGGCATTAAAACAAACTTTTTTTTCAAAGGCATTGGGTCGATTTTTAAGACGAAAGCTGTCCATGGTTTTGACCGCCTTTATGTTGGGTATGTCAAATATCATATTGCAAGAAGAAAGAACGATACATGATACCCGCGCAAAAATCGAACATCAAGAAATTCAATCGGAAGATGATCAAATAGGGTAATATTTGTAAGATTTGTCCTATTTTTAAACAATGCAGGAAAAGATTGAATCACTTTCGATCAAACATTGGTCTGATGATGATAAACCCCGAGAGAAATTACTTCAAAAAGGCAGATCGGTTTTATCAGATGCTGAACTAATAGCCATATTGATCGGATCAGGCAGTCGTGACGAAAGTGCCGTTGAACTTTCAAAACGTATATTGGCCTCTGTTAATAACAATCTCAACGAGCTCGGAAAGAGCACCATCAAACAACTGATGCAATTCAAGGGGATCGGCGAGGCAAAAGCAATCACTATCGCTGCGGCCTTGGAGGTAGGTCGACGCCGAAGGGGAGAAGAGGCCCAAAAAATTACCAAGATCACAGATAGCGCCAGTGTCTTTGAATTACTGCAACCCAAATTGGGTGATTTGCAGCATGAGGAGTTCTGGATTGTCTTTTTGAACAATTCAAATAAGGTTTTACAAGCATCACAATTGAGTAAAGGTGGCATCACGGGCACTTTGGTCGATGTGCGGTTGGTCATGCGCCAAGCCCTTGAAATTGGAGCCGTGGCATTGATTTTAGTCCACAACCACCCTTCTGGCACTTTGAAACCAAGTACTTCTGACAAACAGATAACGCAGAAACTCAAAACCGCGGCCGAAGCTCTTGATATAAAGGTTCTAGATCATCTGATCATCACGCAAAAAGACTACTACAGCTTTGCTGATGAGGGAATTCTATAAAAAATTCCAATCCCCAAATTGCAAAATACATGATTTTCAGTTTTTAATTCAATAGTCCAATAATCCATCAATTGGAATTTGTTATTTGTAAATTTGGAATTTACAGTATATATGCTACTCATTTACACCCATAAAATAACGCCGCGCTTCACATATACCTTGAAGCAAATTTTCACGCGAATTTTAGGTGTTGAAATCGGTTTTACCACCAAAGTGGAAGATTTCATCAAACACTCTGGGGCCAAGATCACATATACCAAAAAACCTTTGCAGAATGAGTTTTTCGTGCGAAGCACCGAATTGCTCTTTGAGCAAGGTATAAATGATATACCTATCAAAGTTGAGGATTGGGAAGGTGTGCCCTGCTTTTTTTCTTCCGGTGAACAAAGTACCATTCCTTTTGATGTATTTGCGGCGAGTTTTTATCTTTTGAGCAGGTATGAAGAGTATTTGCCCCATGTCAAAGATATGCATGGTAGGTTTCCACCCAGAGAGAGTATCGCTTTTCAAAAAGGATTTTTAAATAGGCCCGTGGTTGATATTTGGGCGTATAAACTTCTGGCAAAACTGAAGTTGAAATTTCCTGATTTGGTCTTCAAAGAAAGAAAGTACGGGTACACCTCAATACTCGATGTGACCACATCGCACAGTTTTGCCCATAGAAATTTTTTGAGAAGTACAGCAGGGTTTTTTTTAGATCTGGCAAGACTCAGTTTCAGCAGGGTTTTCAAAAGGGTAGTGGTTTGGTTCAATCCGAAAAAGGATCCTTTCAATAATTATGCATATTTAATTGATTTACATAAAAAGTATAAGGTCAAGAGTAAGTTTTTTTTTCAATTTGCCAGATATTCAACATTTGATAAGAACATCTCAACAACCAATAATAAGTTTCGTTTTTTGATCAAGTCCATTGCTGACTATAGTGAAGTGGCTCTGGTCGCCTCTTACAGCTCATTTTCAGATACAGAGGTCTTAAAACGGGAAAAGAAAGATTTGACTTCGGTGGTCAACAGGCCGGTCAATGAATCGCGCTTGCGATACAACCGTGTTGATGTGCCGGATACCTACAGAAATCTGGTCAATGCAGAATTTACTGATGATTTTACCATGGGCTATACCCATCAAATTGGTTTTAGGGCGGGCACATGTACTTGTTTTTATTTTTATGATATCAATCTAGAGGTGCAACAACCGATTCGGGTGCATCCGTTTGCAATTCATGACTATGCCTTCATTAATTTTAACAATAGAGAAGAAATTTTGCGACAAATTTTAAATATCCACCAAGAAATCAAGCAAGTTAATGGCCTCTTAATCACTATTTTTTCAATAGAGTTATTGGGTGGCGAGCATAAAGTCGATTGGAAAAAATTATACGAATCGATACTAAAGAATTTCAATGGAGAATAACGGTATTACCGATGTGTTTTTTGATTTGGATCATACATTATGGGACTTTGAGAAAAATTCTGCCCTGACATTTGAGCGGCTATTGAAATCAAATCAAGTACCCATAGATCTTGACGACTTTCTCAAAGTTTATGTACCGGCCAATCTAGCCTTCTGGAAACTGTATCGGGAAGAAAAAATAACCAAAGAAGAACTTCGGTATCAACGGTTAAAGTCCGTTTTTGACAAGCTGGGTTATACAGCTTCTGATGATCTGATTTTTCGTTTGGCAGATCAGTATATTCAATACCTGTCTTCTTATAACCATCTTTTTCCCAATGCTGTGGATATTTTAGCGTATTTACAACCTAAATATCGCTTGCATATTATTACCAATGGTTTTGAGGAAGTTCAAAATAAGAAAATGAAAAACTCAAAGATTTATGGCTATTTCGATCAAATCATCAATTCTGAAATGGCGGGAGTGAAAAAACCCAATCCCATTATTTTTGAATTGGCACTAAAAAATGCCAAAACCACAGCAGAAACTTCAATGATGATAGGCGATAGTCTAGAGGCTGATATCTTGGGCGCGAAAGACTGTGGTTTTCATACAATCCATTTTAACGGCCACCATGAGGAATTACATGAAATTTGCCCGATCATTCATGATTTGAGTGAAATAAAAAACTTTTTATAGAGTTATACAAGTAACACGGGTCCTCCAAGGCTATTAGGTACAATAAAAGGTTTATTTATGCGAAGATTATCGATTTTTTATTCGTTTCTGTTTGCTGTTGCAACCGTTATTTCCTTTTCCTCTTGTATGGAGAGCATTGACACTTCACAGATTGATGATATTGACATCACACCTGCTGTTGAGGCAAGTTTGTTTTATTTCGAATCTTCAGAAGAAATTGTGAACAATGATACCGGAAACACGGTGTATCAAAATGATTTTAATTTTGAGGCCTTCAGCACTGAATTTTTTTCAGAAAGGGTAATAGAAGGTTCCATTACCTATGTGATTACCAATACCACGAGCAAAGAGTTCGAGTATACCATTGATTTCTTGGATGACGCGGGCATGGTTTTGGATTCCGAATTTTTTTCAATTCAACCGGCTCCATCAACAGTTTTAAGACGAGAGATAGCTTATGGCCCGGCAGGGCGGGATCTTGATATTATCAGAAATCTTTCTTCAATAAGGGTAAGTGCGATCAATTTAAGTGGTACAACAAGCACTTCTTCAGAAACTGACCCAAAAATCATTCTTCAATCAAGTGGTAATTTCAGAGTACGTTTAAGATGAGAGCATCTTGGTTACTTTTCTTGGCCACATTGATGGCAAGCACCTTTGCGTTCGGGCAAAATAAACAGTTGCTTTATGATTTTTCCGAGATACCGCAATCTTTATTGATCAATCCGGCTACGGATGTCGATTTCAATTGGTATACGGGTATTCCGGCCTTATCTGGGGTCTCCTTTTATGCCGGGTCGAGTGGTGTCTCAGCTTATGATCTTTTGGCCAATGATGGTGTCGATATCAATACCAAAATCAGGGAGAAGTTGTTGAGGGGCATGCGCATCAACGATGAGCTCAGTGGCACCGTTCAGATGGATATTCTAAATTTTGGATGGCGGGGTAAAAACGCGGATTACTTTTATTCAGCAGGAGCATATATAGAAGCAGATGCCATTGGGTATTGGTTCAAAGATTATGCAACCTTGGCTTTTGATGGTAATGCAGATACGTTTAGAAAGTTCGATTTAAGTCATTTGAAAACTCGTGGAAGCATCGTTAGTGTATATCACTTCGGAGCGAACAAAAGAATAAGTGATGAGCTTATGATCGGTGCGAGGGCGAAGATTTATTCAGGTATACTCGATATCAATTCCACCAAAAATGAGGGCTTTCTTCAAAATACACAGGGCAATAATAACTTAATCAGAACCACTCTTGAGGCTGAATTGGAAATGAGAACTTCCGGACTGAATGAGTTGCGCGCCGCTGAAAGCGAAGATTTAGCCGGTTTAATTACAAAAAGAGCTTTGTTTGGAGGAGATTTAGGTGTTGGTATTGATGTGGGTATGACCTATCACATAAACGATCAAACGGTATTTACAGCAAGTCTTTTGGATATTGGTTTGATGTACCATTCTTCAGACCCAAAAAATTGGACGATCACCGGAAGTGCTTCCAGTGAAGGTGTCGAAATTATATTACCTGGTGCCTTGATTGATCCGGATCAAGACTTTTACCAAGAATTGATTGACAATATTGAGAATTTGGCTCCCTTCGACGAAAATTTGGATAGCTATTTGACTTTTCGTCCCACAAAACTAAACGCGTCATGGCGTTATAATTTTGGCGAACAAGTTGAGCGCACCATCGATTGTAATTGTGGCCCTTATGCCTCTGGTAATAATCCTCCCCCAAAATATGTCAATGCCATAGGTGCCCAACTTTATGCCATAAACCGCCCAAGAGGGCCACAAACTGCCCTTACCGCCTTTTACTACAGAAGATTTGGAAACGTAGGAGCTTTAAAGACCACCTATACGGTCGATAAATTTTCGAGATCCAATATCGGTATCGGGGCCAATATACATGCAGGGCCTGTTAATCTTTATTTTATGGCGGATAATTTATTGGCGCTACGAAATGTTGTTGATAGTCAATATGCATCTTTTCAGTTAGGATTAAATATCATATCTTGGGACAAGAAGTGATTGAATCACATGAAGCATTCTCTTTGTGGTTTTCACTTCTTGGCACACTTTTTTCATGTGCATTGGTATGAACCGAAAATAGCGTTACGTGAAACATTTAATCCTATCCCTAGTATTGGTAACAAGTATTGCAAATGTGGCCAAGGCCCAATTTGATGATTACAAGTATATTGTCATTCCTGAGTTGTTTGACGGTTTTGATAAGAATAATCAGCATCAAACAAATTCGCTGGTCAAACACTTATTTGATAAAAATGGCTTCAATACGGCTTATGGCGGAAATTTGCCCGCAGATTTACAACAAAATGCTTGTTTGGGGCTTTATGTTCAATTGGTGGATAGATCCACAATGTTCACTACAAAAACCACCTTGGTTTTAAAAGATTGCAATGGTAACGAAGTGTTTTCCAGTCTGCAGGGTAGGAGCAAAGAGAAAGACTATAAGGTTTCATACGGAAATGCCATAAGAGACGCTTTTCGTTCTTTTGAAGGCATAAAACATTCCTATGTTGAAAAGACGCCAGCGACCAGCGAAGAGCCCGTTGTGATCAGTTTTAAGGATGATGTTAAAAAGTTAGATCAACCCAATCGCGGTAGGCAACCTGATCCAATGGTTGAGCAGGAAACTTCTGAAGAAAGACAGTATTATAGAGATCGCAGACCTGTACCCTCTGATTTCAAAAAAGCAGAGACCAAGGAAGTTCAAAAGGAGTCCATCGATCAAGTGGCCACCCCAGAAGAACAGCGCTATGAAGCTATAACTCCCGTTGAATCGGATATTCAAAAAGAAGAGCCTACTGTTCAAAAGACGACTCCCCCTCTTACAATGCTGCAAGATTTCGGGGTTTTATATGCTCAAGAACTGCCCAATGGCTTTCAACTTGTTGACAGTACGCCAAAAATTCAAATGAAATTGCGAAAAAGTTCTTCACCGAATGTGTTTTTCGCAGAAGCGGATGATACTAACGGAGTGGTCTTTTCTCAAGCTGGTAAATGGATCTTTGAATACTATTATCAGGATCAATTGGTATCGAAAGAGCTGAACATTAAGTTCTAAGATCCATATTTGTCTTTCCATCTATTTTTCAAGAATTCGCTGATGGCGTTTTCACGTTGATTTTTGCCAGGCTCGTAAAGTTGCGAACCTGAAATTTCTTCGGGCAGAAATTCTTCTTCAGTAAAATTATTTTCGTAATTGTGGGCATATTTATACTCCTTTCCATAGTCAAGATCCTTCATTAATTTGGTGGGGGCATTCCGCAAAGGCAAGGGTACTGAGAGGTCTCCTGTTTGCTTTACCAATTGTTGGGCTTTGCCTATGGCCATATAACTTGCATTACTTTTTGGCGAGGTCGCTAGATAGATTGCGCATTGACTTAAAATAATTCGGGCTTCAGGATACCCAATGGTCGTAACCGCCTGAAAAGTTGAATTTGCGATGACAAGAGCCGTGGGATTGGCGAGACCAATGTCTTCCGATGCGGAAATGAGCATACGCCTGGCGATGAATTTGACATCCTCACCACCTTCGATCATTCTTGCCAACCAATAAACTGCACCATTGGGATCACTACCGCGAATAGATTTTATAAAGGCAGATATGATATCATAATGCTGCTCGCCTGTTTTGTCATAGAGCACGGTATTTTTTTGCACTTTACTAATGACAAGTTCGTCTGTAATGGTAATTTTATCGGTTTCCTCTGAATTGATGATCAATTCAAAAATATTGAGCAATTTTCTTCCGTCCCCCCCTGATAACCTTAAGAGGGCTTCGGTCTCTTTTAATTTGATTTTCTTCTTTTTTAAAAAATCATCCTCAGTAATAGCCCTTTTTAGCAGGGCTTCCAGATCATCTTTTCCGAAGGCGTTTAAAATATATACTTGACACCTTGAAAGTAGCGCGGGTATGACCTCAAAACTCGGATTTTCAGTGGTGGCTCCTATCAGTGTAACCCAACCTTTTTCAACCGCACCCAAAAGCGAATCTTGTTGAGACTTGCTAAATCGATGAATCTCATCTATGAAGAGTATCGGGTTTTTAGTGGTGAATAAGCCACCACTTTGCTTCGCTTTGTCAATGACCTCACGTATTTCTTTAACACCACTGTTTATGGCACTTAGGGTGTAAAATGGTCGATCACTTTCATTGGCAATGATGTTGGCCAAAGTGGTTTTTCCTGTACCCGGTGGGCCCCATAAAATCAACGACGGAATGGTTCCTCGAATAATTTGGGTGGTCAATGAACCCCCTTCGCCCACCAAATGGTTTTGGCTTATGTAATCTTCGAGAGTTTTTGGTCGCACCCTTTCCGCGAGAGGTTCATTCATGTTGTAAATGTAATGAATAATCTAAATGACAATTTATCAGGTTTGTGTCTTTCGGCTTGCTTATTGTTAAATTTGAGTAATGGTTGAACAGCAATATTTCAAGTTTTCAAATTCGGTAGTGGTTGCTCCGCTTTTGTCGGTATTACTGATATGGACGGTTTATTGGGTTGAACTCAAACTTCAAACCAATTTCAATGAATTTGGGATCTATCCGAGAACTTTTAGGGGTTTGAGAGGCATAGTTTTGAGTCCTCTCATACATGGTTCTTTACAACATGTATATAACAACACCATTCCACTCCTGATTTTGACAGCGTCATTATTCTATTTCTATCGTGAAGTGGCCATTCGAGTTTTGTTGGTCGGTATTCTATGTTCTGGAATGATAACTTGGCTCATTGGCAGACCTTCATTTCATATCGGGGCCAGTGGTGTGATATATCTGTTGGCCAGTTTTATTTTTTTCAAAGGAATACTGACCAAGTATTACCGCCTTGTGGCACTCTCATTGATGGTGGTTTTTGTCTACGGAAGTCTTTTGTGGTATCTTTTTCCTATTGAAGATGGAATTTCTTGGGAAGGACACTTAGGAGGCTTCATTTCCGGATTGGTTTTGGCCTTTTTAGTAAAATCCAAAATTCCTAAAACCAAAAAATATGCATGGGAAGAAGAGGATTATAATCAAGAAGAAGATGAATTTTTAAAACATTTTGATGAAAACGGAAATTTCATAGAAACCAAGGAGGAAATCCCGATAGAGGATACCTCCATAAAGATCAAATACAAATTCAAAAAGAATGATTCATCTGAATCATGAATTCAATCGCTGACGTACCACCTCATATAAGAAAACTGCACAGGCCACGGAAACATTTAAGGATTCTATGGTACCAAGTAGGGATAATTTGGCCAAATGATCCGCTGCCTTTAAAGTTGAAGGTGATATACCCCGATCTTCAGAACCCATTACAATAGCACTTGGTACCTTGAAGTCAATATCATAGATAGAGTTGTCCGTTTTTTCGGTAGCGGCAACAACTTGTATACCTGAAGCCTGAAGATGAAAGACGGCGTCTTTGATATGGTCAACTTTGATTATGGGGACTTTGAAAGCAGCACCGGCTGAAGTTTTGATAGTATCTGCGGTAACTGGTGCAGACCCTTTCTTTTGAACGATCAATGCATCTACACCGGTGCATTCTGCGGTTCTTATGATGGCACCAAAATTTCGAACATCCGAGAGTTGGTCCAACAGTAGAAAGAGCGGGGCTTTTTTATTCTCGATTATCTCCTCAACCTTTTGTGTCAAATCATGAAAGGCAATCGGAGATATATTGGCCACAACTCCTTGGTGGTTGTTTTTTGTCAGTCGATTCAGCTTTTCAATGGGGACGTAGGAGTTTGAGATATGCTTTTTTCTCAAAAGATGTTCCAACTCGCTTTTTAAGGCTCCTTTTAACCCTTTTTGTAGAAAAACTTTGTCAATGGGCTCATTGGCATTGATAGCCTCAATAACCGCTCTTAAACCATAAATTTGGGTTGTTTTTTGCATTGGGGCAAAGGTAAATAAAAACCATCCTGTATTATAGAACAGGATGGTTTTTAATAAAGCCGTGTATAGGTAAACCTAAAGGTTTCTGTACTTTACTTCATCATTCAAAAATTCAACGACTTTGTACAAATCGTTAAGGGTCTTGACTTTTATTTTTTCACTTTTAAGATAGTTTTGAAGCGCCTCTTTGTGCTCATTAGCTACTAATGCCAAAACTTTTTTAGCATTAAATTCAACCTGACTTATTTTTTTTCCACTTTCATTTTCAAAGTAATATTCATCATTTTGAGAGAACTTTGCAGGTCTACCTTTTTCAAAAGAATTAGCTGCTTTCTTGGCATCTTTAAAAGTAACATTCAGATGATGATACAATTTGTACTTACCGTCCTTTAAAAGTGTCAAATACCCGTTTTTGGTATTCCTCTTTTTATCAATAAAGGTTTTGAAACTCATAGGTTTATTGTTGACCATTAACCGAATCTTCTTATCCTTGGTAAGTGCCTTAATCGGTTCTGATTCAATATTTTGTTGCTTGATTTCAATTTCCTCGTTATACGCATTGTATCG
>CAYSPL010000023.1:0-46350 GCA_964432915.1 uncultured Maribacter sp. | reverse complement strand
ATCGGTTGCCCCATGGAAAGAAATTTTGAGCTGCTTCCCATTCAAACTCGGTAGGCAACCTACCATTTTTCCATTGAGCGAAGGCAAAGGCTTCATAATAAGAAATATGAGTCAATGGTGCTTTTAGATTGATTTTTTGGAGGCCGTTCAGTGTATATGAATGCCATTCACCATTAATAAGATGCCAATACAACGGAGATTCAATTTTGTTGGTCAGTACCCAATCCCAGCCTTCGGCATGCCAGAGGTCAAACTTTTGATAACCGCCTGCATTAATAAATTCGATATATTCTTCATTAGTGACCAGTTTATTTGATATTTCATAAGAATGCAGATACACTTTATGCCTACCTAACTCATTGTCATAACAAAAGTCTGCAGAGGCATGCCCCATCTCATAAATGCCTTCTGGCATCGCAATCCATTCTTGTGAATGACTTTCTATTGCGTGTTCTTTAAATTCATTTGAATATTTCGGAAGCAGTGGGTTATTGCCTAAAATGAACTTGATATCGGTAAGTAATAATTCTTGATGTTGCTTCTCGTGATGAATGCCTATTTCCAATAAATCAAGTAGTTCTTTGTTTTGGTTTTTCGAGAATAATTTTTTCATCTCGCGAGTCACGTAATGGCGGTAGTCATAGACCTTTTTTACAGAAGGTCGCGATAGGTTGCCACGGTCAGCTCTCACAACTCTTTTGCCAACCGTTTCATAATAACTATTGAACACAAAGGAAAAATCCTCATCAAAAAGTTGATAGTTTTCTACATTAACTTTAAGAATAAATTCTTCAAAAAACCAAGTAGTATGGCCTAAATGCCATTTCGGGGGCGAAACATCAATAACAGGTTGCACCACATAATCTTCAATTTCAAGCGGAGCGCAAAGATACTCGGTATGCTTTCGCGTTTCTAAAAAGAAATCGAGGAGCGAATCGGTAAGAATCATAGCAAATTAGTTGTACTATAAAGGTACAAAATTGTTAAACCGCCACAACGCCTTTGATATGCGGATGTGGATTGTAATCCACCAAGGTAAAATCTTCGAATTTGAAATCAAATATATCCTTCACCTCAGGGTTGAGCATCATTTTTGGTAGTGGACGTGGCTCACGACTCAGTTGCAGTTCAACCTGATCCATATGATTGTTGTAGATATGGGCATCACCAAAAGTATGAATGAAATCACCGGCTTCATACCCACAGACTTGAGCCATCATCATGGTAAACAGGGCATACGACGCAATATTGAAAGGCACTCCTAAAAAGATATCGGCACTACGTTGGTACAATTGGCAAGAGAGTTTGTCATCAGCTACATAAAATTGAAAAAAGGCATGACAAGGGGGCAATGCTGCTTTTCCGTTGGCCACGTTCTCTGAGAATGATTTCGTGGTATCGGGCAAAACACTGGGGTTCCAAGCAGAAACCAACATGCGTCTACTATTCGGATTGTTTTTTAATGAGTGTATGACCTCTTTTATCTGATCGATTTCATCATTGTTCCAGTTGCGCCATTGGTGGCCGTAAACGGGTCCTAAATCGCCGTTTTCATCAGCCCATTCATTCCATATTCGCACCCCGTTTTCCTGTAAATACTTAACATTCGTATCACCCTTCACAAACCATAATAGTTCATAGACAATGGATTTCAAATGTAATTTTTTGGTCGTGACCATCGGAAAACCCTCACTAAGATCAAAACGCATTTGATAGCCAAAGACACTCTTTGTTCCTGTGCCTGTGCGGTCACCTTTTTGATTTCCGGTTTCGAGTACGTGTTTGAGTAAGTCGTGGTATTGTTTCATTTCCTCTCCCTACGCCCTCTCCAAAGTAGAGGGAGCTTATTTTATTGTTCGTTATAATGCAATCCAAAAATAGGAATATCAAAGTCTTTTAAAGGATTTAAAATGAATTCAGTTATAAATAATTATTAACCAAGTTAAAAGTTTTCTCTTGCATTGGGGAGGAGACGTGTCTGCCGGCAGGCAGGTATAGGGGAGGGGCTGTTATCCCAAAATCATTCCAGCAATGGTGGCCGAAAGTAATGAGGCCAAAGAACCGCCCAGTACGGCTTTCATTCCAAATTCAGAAAGTAGTTTGCGTTGCCCTGGTGCCAAAGAACCAATACCGCCAATTTGTATCCCGATAGAGGCAAAGTTGGCGAAACCACAAAGCATATAGGTGGCCATGATCACAGATTTATTATAGGTGAAATGAGTGGTGCTCGACATATCTTTCAAGCTTGCCAATTGCGTATAGCCCACAAATTCGCTTGCGGCAAGTTTAACGCCCAGCAATTGACCCATAAGTAGAATATCTTCTTTGGCAACCCCAATGAGCCACATTAATGGTGCGAAGATCGTTCCCATAATGCTTTCCAGAGAGAATTTTTCATAGGGACTATTCGCAGCTACCCAATCATTGAAAGAACCAATTTCGCCGACAAGTTCAAGTCCTCCATTGATCATGGCAATGAACGCGATAAAAATCAAGAGCATGGCCCCTACATTAACCGCCAATTTGAGCCCTTCAGTAGTGCCATTGGATATGGCATCGAGCACATTGCTTCCGAATTTGGAATTTGAAATTTGAATTTCTTTATTAATGGCCTCTGTTTGAGGATACAGTATTTTTGAAATGATGATTGCACCTGGTGCGGCCATGACCGAAGCAGCAATCAAATGTCGCGCGAATTCTATGCGGAGCGCCTCATCATTGCCCCCTAAAAATCCTATATAGGCTGCTAAAACCCCACCGGCAACAGTCGCCATTCCGCCAATCATGACCAATAGAATTTCAGATTTGTTCATTTTTTCTAGATAGGCCTTGATGAGCAAGGGTGCTTCTGTCTGCCCCAAAAATATGTTCCCGGCTATGGAAAGACTTTCAGGCCCCGAAATACCCAAAGACTTGGTGAGCAACCACGCCAATCCTTTGACCACCTTTTGTATGATACCGAAATAGTATAAAACGGAAGTCAGGGCAGAAAAGAAGATTATGGTGGGTAATATTTGAAAAGCAAAAATGTAACCGATATTGGGGTTTTCTAAATTCAATAGGCTTCCGAACATGAATTCACTTCCTGCCAGGGTAAAATTCAAGATTGCGTTGAAAAATCTTCCCAATAGGTCAAAAATCGCTTGAACAAAAGGAACTTTCAAAATGCCGATGGCCAATATGAGCTGAATGCCCAGGCCGATACCCACGGTCTTCCAATTGATGGCTTTTCTGTTTGAACTGAATAAATATGCGATGAGTATCAAAACCACCATGCCCAGAATACCACGCAATAAACCATTGAGGTTAAAACCTTCATTGGCAATCGGCTGATCCATATCATTGATGGTCGTGGTTTCTACGGCTGAAATTACCGTGGAAATACCATCTTGAGCAATAGCGGGAGATAAAAAACAAAAGGCGAGCAAAAGAATCCAAAATCTGGTTTTCATACGCTCAATATATGAATATTAATTACGCTTGGAGATTTCATCTCTTAGTTTTGCCGCTTTTTCGTAGTTCTCATTAGCGACAGCCTTGTCCAACTCCTTATGCAGTTCTTCAGTGGTCAGTTCTGTATAACCTTGATTTCCTTTTTGTTCAATTTCGACCGTTTCTCCTTCCTGCAAGATTTCGTCAACCATGATGCTGTCATCGTTTTTATCTTTGTCCTTATCCTTGGAAGAGAACTTGAGAAAGATTCCGGCCTTATCCAAAATTGTTTTATAGGTAAAAATAGGCGCGTTGAAACGCAGTGCCAAAGCTATGGCATCACTGGTGCGTGCATCAATGATCTCCTCTATTTTGTCACGTTCACAAATGATGCTTGAATAGAATACGCCATCCACCAATTTGTGAATGATCACCTGTTTGATGACAATCTCAAAACGATCGGAGAAGTTCTTGAACAAATCATGGGTGAGTGGTCTTGGAGGTTTGATGTCTTTTTCCAAAGCAATTGCTATGGACTGTGCTTCAAAGGCTCCGATTACGATTGGAAGTTTCCGATCTCCGTCCACTTCATTTAAAATAAGGGCATAAGCCCCATTTTGGGTCTGACTGTAGGAAATGCCTTTTATCTTCAAACGGACTAAACTCATATTGATTTTAACTAAAAAAGCTGTTCAAATAAGAGGTTTGACCCAGTATTTGAACAGCCCCTTATTAAAAAGGCAAATTAACAAAATTTAACCGTTCTAGGCTTTAAAAGCTTTTAATTTTTCGATGAGTTGCGGAACAACTTCAAAGGCATCACCCACAATACCGTAGTCAGCTGCCTTGAAAAAAGGAGCTTCAGGATCGGTGTTGATGACCACTTTTACCTTTGAGGAACTTACCCCTGCCAAATGTTGAATAGCCCCAGAGATTCCGATGGCGATATATAAATTGCTGGCCACAGGCTTTCCGGTTTGCCCAACATGTTCTCCGTGCGGTCTCCAACCCAAATCGGAAACTGGTTTTGAACAAGCGGTAGCTGCTCCTAAAACATCGGCCAACTCTTCGATCATGCCCCAGTTTTCAGGACCTTTTAATCCTCTTCCGCCAGAAACCACAATATCTGCATCTGCAATGGTGGCCTTACCGACTACTTTATCTATTTCTACTGATTTGGTTGAAAAGGCAGCAGCATCCAAAGCAGGACTAAAATCTTCAACGGCGGCTGTTTTGGCATTTTCATGCGCTCCAAAAGCGTTGTTTGAAACACCAATTATTTTGATATCAGTATTTAGCTGTGTATGAGCAAAACCTTTATTGCTGAAAGCCGTTCTTTTTACTGAAAACGGACTTGTACTTTCCGGTGCACTCACCACATTGGGTACGTACCCCGCTTTTAAAGCACCTGCCATAAGCGGAGCCATGAACTTTGTATCTGAGCTTGAACTTACGACCACCACCTTTGTCCCTTCTTTGTTTGCTGCTTCGGCCACAGCAGTTGCATACGCTTTTGCGTTGAAGGTATTCAAATCACCATTTGAGATATTCAAGACTTTTTCGACACCATAGGCACCGAGGCTGGCGTTGTCTTCTGCATTAAAAGAAACGGCCGTGACCGATGTTCCCATTTGCTGCGCAATTGCATAGGCGTAAGACGCCACCTCAAAGGCGTTCTTTTTGAATTTTCCGTTTTCTGATTCTGTATATACGAGTACTGACATAATTCTAAATAAATTTAAATGGCTTTCGCCTCATTGTGAAGAAGATCGATCAAATCATCAACATTATCAACCAATTTAACTGCACCTTTTGCTGCTGGTTTTTCAAATTTTGAAACCTCAGTTGCCTTGGTGGCATCAATAGGTTCAACCACTGATAGTTTCTTTTGTCGTGCTTGCATGATGCCTCTCATATTGGGAATGCGAAGATCACTTTCTTCCACCAGTCCTTTTTGACCTCCGATGATCAAGGGCAGGGTGGTTGTGATTTTTTCTTTTCCTCCATCAATTTCGCGCATGGCGGTAGCATTGTTTCCATCAACTTCAAGTCCGATACAGGTGTTCACAAAATTCATGTCAAGAAGAGAGGCCATGATACCTGGTACCATTCCGCCATTGTAATCGATTGATTCGCGACCACCTATAACCAAATCGTAACCCCCATTTTTAACTACTTCAGCCAATTGTTGTGCCACAAAGAATCCATCAGTAGGATTTGCATTTATTCGAATTGCTTCATCAGCACCAATGGCCAATGCTTTTCTCATTGTCGGTTCAACAGACGCCTCGCCAACCGTGGCAATATGAACGCTAGCACCTTGCTTTTCTTTGAACCACATGGCTCTGGTAAGACCAAATTCATCATTCGGATTGATCACAAATTGCACCCCGTTGGTGTCAAATTTGGTATCGCCATCCGTAAAATTTATTTTGGATGTAGTATCCGGTACGTTACTTATACAAACTAATATTTTCATTTATTTCAGCACTTTAAAATCACGTCACAAAGATACCATATATTTTGTTAATTTATTATGCATGCATAATAAATTTTGTAACTTTTTTTGATTTTTAAGCCCTAATAATTGACATATAATTTCCTATTTTTGCATGCGTTTGAACTCAAGCAAAATCGATTTATAAAATGAAGACATTACAATTTAGAGAGGCTATTGCTGAAGCCATGTCAGAAGAGATGCGACGTGATGAGTCCATATATTTAATGGGCGAAGAAGTGGCGGAGTATAATGGTGCGTACAAGGCGTCAAAGGGCATGCTTGATGAGTTTGGACCAAAAAGGGTCATTGATACGCCCATTTCTGAATTGGGTTTCGCGGGTGTTGGAGTTGGATCTACCATGACCGGTAATCGACCCATTATAGAATTCATGACTTTCAATTTCTCATTGGTGGGCATCGATCAGATAATCAATAATGCAGCTAAAATCAGACAAATGTCGGCAGGTCAATTTCCTTGCCCGATTGTGTTTCGCGGACCAACAGCCTCGGCTGGTCAGTTGGCTGCAACGCATTCTCAGGCATTTGAAAGTTGGTATGCCAACTGCCCTGGTTTGAAAGTAGTGGTGCCTTCAAATCCTGCTGATGCAAAAGGTCTTTTAAAGTCAGCTATACGTGATGATGACCCGGTTATTTTTATGGAGTCTGAACAAATGTACGGAGACAAAGGCGAGGTGCCCGAAGGAGAGTATACCATTCCCCTTGGTGTGGCAGACATTCGAAGAGAAGGAAGTGATGTGACCGTGGTCTCATTTGGTAAGATTATCAAAGAAGCTGATAAAGCAGCTGACGAATTGGAGAAAGAAGGAATTAGCTGCGAAATCATTGACTTGCGTACGGTAAAACCTCTTGATTACGAGGCAATTGTCAAGTCTGTAAAGAAGACAAATCGATTGGTGATTTTAGAGGAGGCTTGGCCTTTTGGAAATGTCTCTACCGAGATCACTTATCACATTCAGGCACATGCCTTTGATTATCTTGATGCGCCCATAGCAAGAATAAACACTGCAGATACCCCAGCACCATATTCCCCTGTGTTGTTGGCTGAATGGTTGCCAAATCATGAAGACGTCATTACCGCTGTTAAAAAAGTATTATATAAATAAGGTATACCCTATTGTAAAGGTACATTTGCTTCGTCGACAAAGGTTGGCGAAGCATTTTTATTTTGAAGAACGGTGTTTGCGCATGCAACCGTTGTTTGAGAATCGTGTGTTTAGAAGTAAAGGGTGGTATGCTATTTGATTGCTTAATGCCGAAATAAATTTTTCATGAAGAACTTTTTTGCAAGTGCCATTTTGTTTTTCCTGTTTTCCTTTTTAGCTTTTGGGCAAACCAAGGTGGGGGGCATGGTCATTGATGAGAAGGGTCAGCCGGTGGCTTTTGCCAATGTCATTTTCAAAGATTCAAATGAGGGCACCATTACCAATGACAATGGCCGTTTTTATTATGAATCGGACAATACCTATACTGCTATTCTCATCTCATTTATTGGTTATGAAGATCAAGAAATCGTATTGAAATCAAGAGTGAATTATGATATGAAAATCACGCTAATTGAGACGACGGAACAACTCAATGAAGTGGTGGTGATATCAGGTAAGCAGTCGAAAAAGAACAACCCGGCAGTTGAGATTTTAAAGAAAATATGGGCTAAAAAGCGCATTAATGGTTTGCGTAAATTCGATCAGTATAAATATGACAAGTATGAAAAGGTTGAATTTGATTTGAATACGATTGATAGTGCCTTGATGAAACGAAAGATTTTCAAGGGAATGGAATTTATATTTCAAGACTTGGATACTTCCCGAATAACCGGAAAAACCTATCTGCCCATTTTCTTGAATGAAACCTTTTCCGAAGTCTATGGCGATAATGTTCTAAGTGCTGAAAAGGAGAAAATACTCGGAAATAAAAACTCGGGCTTTGACAATAATCAAGCGATTATTGGTTTTGTTGCTGATTTATACCAAGAGTATGATATCTATGACAACTACTTAAAGTTTTTCGATAAGAGTTTTACGAGTCCGCTTTCAAGAACCGGTGTTGATACTTATAATTATGCCCTCCGTGATAGTGCTTTTATTGAAAATAAATGGTGTTACAATATTGTGTACTACCCGCGTCGTAAAAATGAATTGACTTTTAAAGGCGATTTTTGGGTCAATGATTCCACCTACGCGATAAAAAACATCAATCTAGAAGTTACCAAAAGTGCCAATATCAATTGGGTCAAGGAGATTTATATTGAGCAAGAGTTTGATGTGGTCAATGATTCGGTATTTCTACTGAAGAGAGATTATATGTTAAGTGATTTCAGTTTTCAGAAAAAGGAAAAATCACGAGGGGTTTACGGCAAACGCACTACCGTTTTTGATAACTATGAGTTTGATAAAGAAAAACCCAAAGACTTTTATAAAAAGGATAAAAACCCCTTTGACCCGAATGCCATTGTGCAGAATGATTCCTTTTGGAAAGAGAACCGTTTGGAAGGTTTGAATAAAGACGAAGTAGGCATTTATAAGTTGTTGGATACCCTAAAGACGGTTCCTAAGTTCAAATCCTATTACAATCTGGTCAGTATTTTAGGGTCAGGCTATGTTGAAATCGATAAATGGGACCTCGATTTGGGTTCGGTGTATGATATCTACGGATTTAACCAGGCTGAAGGGAATCGTATTCGGTTGGGAGCACGAACTTATTTTGGTGAAAATGACCTCTGGCGATTGGAGGCTTATGGTGCTTACGGATTTCGAGATAAAAAAGTCAAACACGGTTTTTCGGGGAAGTTTTTGTTGGATCGTAAAAACAGGCTCATCCTTTCAGGAGGCAATAGGCGCGATATTGAACAGCTTGGGGTCAGTCTAACCGCAACCAATGATGTATTGGGTAGAAGTATTGCTTCATCAACAGTGTTGACCGTTGGGGCCAACAATCGTTTGACCAATATCAATTTGAGCGCTGCAAATCTTGAAATTGAACCGGTTACCAATCTGAGAATAGGGGTAGGCGGTACTTTTCGAACCCTGAGTTCTGCCCTGCCTGATGATTTTAGTTTGGAGTATGTGGATGATAGCTCACCAACGGGCATTTCATCTGAGATACGTCAATTTGATTTCAATACCCTGCTCATTTATACCCCCGGTAAAAGAACCATTGGTTATGGTGTGGAGCGAAGAACAATCAATGACAATTACAGTACCTTACTTTTAAAATATACCCAAGGAGTAGAAGGTATTTGGAACAGTGATTTTGATTACAGCAAGTTACAGTTTTCGTACAGCCAACCATGGCAAGTGGGCGGCTTTGGAAGACTGTTTAGCACCTTCGAAGTAGGAAGGACATTTGGTGTGGTGCCGTTGGGTCTGCTCAATGTGATTCCGGGTAACCAGACGATATTCTCGAATTATGGCACGTTTACAAATCTTGATTTTTATGAATTTGTAAGTGATACTTACGCCTCACTTCATTTACAGCATAATTTCAACGGACGTTTGTTTTCGCGCATACCAATTTTGAGAAAATTGAACCTTCGTGAGGTCGTAGGTTTGAGAGGGGTTTGGGGCGAATTGTCTGATGCGAACAAAGCATTGAGTGCTCCAGCAGCTTTGAATACCCCATTACAAGCGCCTAATGACAAGATTTACTACGAATATTCAGTGGGTGTGGGTAACATATTTAAAGTACTGCGTATTGATTTTAACTTTAGGGGCAATTACTTGGATAGCCCTGATGCACGGCCTTTCGGGATTACTGGAACTTTTGGGTTTAGCTTCTGATATTACCCACTTTTGGGCGAATCAAGCTGTAGCATATATTCTTTTATATTCCCCCCAATTTTACTACTTTTGCACCCGTTCTAAAACTAATTAAACAACGCAACTAATTATGGATTTAATCGTAAACTATTTACCTGCATTTGGAGGTTTGGCTCTTCTTTATGTTCTATGGAAAAACGCTTGGGTAGGCAAACAAGAAGTAGGTGATGATAAAATGGCGCGTATTGCCAAGAATATTGCCGATGGGGCAATGTCTTTTTTGAAAGCGGAATATAAAATACTTTCCATTTTCGTGGTAGCCGTCGCTGCTCTTTTGGTCTTCAAAGGAGAAAATGATGCTGATTCAAACTGGATGGTGGCCGTTTCCTTTATCGTAGGAGCCATTTGCTCGGCTTTGGCAGGTTTCATTGGAATGAAAGTCGCAACCAAAGCAAATGTAAGAACCACCAATGCAGCAAGACAATCTTTAGGAAAAGCTCTTGAAGTAGCTTTTGCTGGGGGTGCCGTAATGGGACTTGGGGTTGTGGGTCTAGGTGTTTTGGGCTTGAGTGGATTATTCATGATTTATAGTGGACAAGGATGGGAACTTGCTGAGGTACTGAATGTACTTTCAGGTTTCTCATTGGGTGCATCTTCTATAGCCTTATTTGCACGTGTTGGTGGTGGTATTTATACCAAGGCTGCCGATGTAGGTGCAGATTTAGTGGGTAAGGTTGAAGCCGGTATTCCTGAAGATCATCCGTTGAACCCTGCTACGATTGCTGATAATGTTGGCGATAACGTAGGTGATGTTGCAGGTATGGGGGCTGATCTTTTTGAATCTTACGTAGGGTCTATTATAGGTACGATGGTATTGGGTGCTGCCTTTACCCAGATTCCTGCATTTGCTGGGGCTTTTGATGGTTTGGGTGCCGTTTACCTTCCTTTGGTATTGGCTGCTGTGGGTATCATCATGTCAATTATAGGTACCTTTTTTGTTCGAGTTAAAGACGGGGGTAACCCACAAACTGCCCTAAATTGGGGAGAATTCGGATCTGCTGCATTAATGCTCGTGGCTTGTTATTTCATAATTACTGAAATGTTACCTGAAAGTTGGACGTTCAATGGAGTTGAATATGGTTCATTTGGTGTTTTTATGGCCGTTCTTGCGGGACTTGTTGCAGGTTTGGCTGTTGGTAAAGTAACTGAATATTATACAGGTACAGGAACAAAACCGGTTAACTCTATTGTTAAACAATCTGAAACAGGAGCTGCAACTACAATCATCGCAGGTCTGGGTGTGGGAATGATGTCCACCATGATTCCGATTCTTCTAATCGCTGCCGCGATTTTGGTTTCGCATCACTTTGCTGGTTTATATGGAATTGCCATTGCAGCCGTAGGGATGTTGGCAAATACAGGAATTCAATTGGCTGTTGATGCTTACGGACCCATTTCTGACAATGCAGGTGGTATCGCCGAAATGGCTGAATTGCCAAGCGAGGTTAGAGAAAGAACTGACAAGTTAGATGCAGTTGGTAACACCACTGCTGCCATCGGTAAAGGTTTTGCGATTGCCTCTGCTGCTTTGACAGCTTTGGCTTTATTCGCTGCTTTTATGCAAACAGCTAATGTTTCATCTATTGATGTTTCCAAACCTACAGTGATGGCAGGTTTGCTAGTTGGTGGTATGCTGCCCTTTGTATTCTCGGCACTTTCAATGAATGCTGTGGGTCGTGCCGCAATGGCGATGATCGAGGAGGTTAGACGTCAGTTTAGGGATATTCCACAATTGAAAGCGGCTCTTGAAGTAATGCGTGCCGTTGATTCTGATATGTCAAAAGCAACAGAGGCACAGCGTGCTACATTCGATGCTGCCGATGGGGTGGCAGAATATGATAAGTGTGTGGCGATTTCAACCCAGGCATCAATCAAAGAAATGATTTTACCTGGCGTTTTGGCCATAGTAGTGCCCGTTGCCGTTGGATTCATTGGTGGTGCTGAAATGTTGGGTGGACTTTTAGCAGGGGTTACCACATGTGGCGTGTTGATGGCGATTTTTCAGTCGAATGCCGGAGGTGCGTGGGATAATGCCAAGAAAATGATTGAAGAGCAAGGAAGAAAAGGTACTGATGCGCACAAAGCGGCCGTGGTAGGTGACACGGTCGGAGATCCATTTAAAGATACTTCAGGGCCTTCATTGAACATTCTTTTGAAATTAATGTCAGTGGTTGCTTTGGTTATTGCCCCAAGTATTGCCATGGAGGCCACTACGGCTATGGCTGATGCCAAAGAAATCAATGTTTGGATCGATGAAAATGGTAACGCCCAAGATGTATCTGGTAAGACATACAAGTTTGTGGCCGATGGCGATCATAAAAAGATTGAAAAGCAAGTCCGAGTTGAATTGAACAAAGATGATGACGGTATGACCGTTGGTACGGTTACCACAACCACCACCGAAAATGGTGAAGAAAAGGTAACAGAAAAAGTATTCAAAGGTTCCGAAGATGAGGTCAAAGCGCAGATAGAAGCCTATCAAGGCGAAAATGGTGAAACCAAGATTTTCGTTAAAAAAGAAATGTAGGCGATATAATAGCTTTTTACATAGTATAAAAATCCCTGTTATTCATATAGCAGGGATTTTTTTATTCCATGAACAGCACCAATATCATACCCGTTGTTGTCATGTGCAGTTTTCCATTCCAAAGCCAAATAAATGAGTAACAGAATCAACAAAAGGGCCAATACAAAATACAGACCTCTTTTGCCGTTGATGTCGTTTTTAGGATGCTTCTTTAAACTCATAACTATGTTTTCAAAAGTATAAAAACCATCAAACATGCCATCTGATGGTTTTGTGTTAAACGGTAATGTTTTATTGTAGTTTATACGTAATTGGAATACTAAATGGAACACGCACTGGAGTTCCTCTTTGTTTGCCCGGTGTCATTTTAGGTAATTTACCAATAATTCTTGCAGCATCATTTTCTAGATTTTTATTAGGTCCTCGCATTCTGATATTACCAATATTACCGTCTTTTTGAATCTCGAACATGATATTGACTTTGCCTTCAATACCCATTTCTTGCTCTAATGCTGGGTAGCGAAAATTTTTCTGAATATGCGTTTTCATCATTTTGTTAAAACAGGCTCTCTTGTCTTTACTATTTTCACACCCCGGAAATACGGGAACTTCCTCAATAAGGGTGAATATTACGGTATCTGGTACAGGATCCTCTCCAACCTCAATATCTTCAATATCGGCAATCTCGGTATCTTGGTTCGGTTCAACAGCATCAAAGAGCGTTTCTTCTTGTTCTTCGACGTCATCAATAATTTCAATTATTGGAGGCGTAACTATCGGCTTAGGCGGTTCGGGCTTAATCCATTCCACTAAATCAACTTCTTCATTCAATTCATCCACCTGATTCATACTAATATCATAGTCGGGGCTATTATTAAACGTTTTCCACTCCAAAGCGACATAAGTCAACATCAGTACTAAGAACATTCCCAAGACAAAATGAAGTCCGCTGTCTCGATTCAAATCTTTTTTTGGGTTTTTTTTGATTTCCATTTGTTTTGATTTTTTGAGCATGGCTCGATTAGTAAATAATTTAAGTGTCGATGGTTTTTAGGAAATAGTTGCTCTACTTTCTTGATATAAAGCTATACCATGAAGCACCTTTTGAAAATAGGGAATGAGTGAAGTACCGTCTTTACTGAGGGAACCCTTTTGCCCAATTAGAATAAAAAATGGAAAATGCTATTTCAATTCGAAAAGTCCGTTGATTTCGGCATCAATTTTAGTGATGACCTGACCCAAATCTTCAGGGTTGTCAACGAAATCAAGGTTGTCGACATCAATAATCAAAAGATTGCCTTTTTCATAGCCATGCACCCAAGCCTCGTAACGCTCGTTCAATCGACTGAGGTAGTCAATTGAGATTGAGTTTTCATACTCGCGGCCTCTTTTGTGAATTTGATTGACCAAATTCGGAATTGAACTTCTGAGGTAAATCAAAAGATCAGGTGGTTGAACCAAACTTTCCATCAATTCAAAAAGACTTGAATAATTGGTAAAGTCACGATTGGTCATCAACCCCATGGCATGAAGGTTTGGGGCGAATATATACGCATCTTCATAGATGGTGCGATCTTGAATGATATTTTTACCAGATTCCCTTATTTTAAGAATTTGACGGTATCTGTGATTCAGAAAATAAATCTGCAAGTTGAAGCTCCAACGCTCCATTTGGGTGTAAAAATCGTCTAAATACGGGTTGTCAACAACATCTTCAAAATGGGCCTCCCATTTATAGTGTTTAGAAAGTAATCTTGTCAAAGTGGTTTTTCCTGCTCCGATATTTCCGGCTACTGCAATGTGCATTGAGACTCTTTTTTGTTAGGTTGGGTTGAACTTTTACACAGCTACACAATATACAACGATTATTGAGTTTGTGAAAAAATAGTTGTTGAAATACGACATGAAAATTCAAGTGAAAGAATTCTTTTTGCATAATCTCCCCCATCAAAACAAATTTCATATTTTTGTACCTCAAACACGAGGAGGGATTTGACTGATTGCAACCTCAGAAAAAATGCTAAAGCAGTTGATATTGAAGCTATCATATCAATCTTCTAGAGTGCCATTGTCAATCCGCCCTGCATAAATTGAATTCAATGTCATATCTATTTACCTCAGAATCGGTCAGTGAAGGGCACCCAGACAAGGTTGCAGACCAAATAAGTGATGCTTTATTGGACCATTTCTTGGCTTTTGATCCAGAAAGTAAGGTGGCTTGCGAGACCTTGGTCACGACCGGTCAAGTGGTTTTGGCAGGCGAGGTAAAAAGTGGCACTTATTTAGATGTTCAAAATATCGCTAGAAATGTCATCAATAAAATTGGCTATACCAAAGGTGAATATCAATTCAGCGGCGATTCTTGCGGGGTCATTTCACTGATTCATGAGCAATCGCAAGACATCAATCAAGGGGTGGATCGCGGATCAAAAGAAGAACAGGGTGCGGGTGATCAGGGTATGATGTTTGGCTATGCCACTAAAGAAACAGAGAACTTCATGCCTTTGGCATTGGACATATCGCATCGAATATTAGAGGTTTTGGCTGAGTTGAGAAGAGAGGGCAAAGCGATTGATTACCTACGCCCAGATGCCAAATCACAAGTGACCATCGAATATTCTGATGAGAATGTACCACAGCGAATAGATACCATTGTGGTCTCTACCCAACATGATGCTTTTGATGCCGATGATGATAAGATGTTGGCAAAAATCAAGTCAGATATCATTTCTATATTGATTCCTAGGGTAAAAGCCCAGTTGCCTGCGAATATTCAAGAATTGTTCAATGATCAAATCACTTATCATATCAATCCGACAGGAAAATTTGTCATTGGCGGTCCGCATGGGGATACGGGACTTACCGGACGAAAGATAATTGTTGATACTTATGGAGGAAAAGGAGCTCATGGGGGTGGTGCTTTTAGTGGAAAAGACCCTAGTAAAGTAGATCGAAGTGCTGCTTATGCCTCGCGCCATATAGCTAAAAACCTTGTGGCTGCCGGAGTGTCAGATGAGATTTTGGTGCAGGTGAGTTATGCCATTGGAGTGGTGGAACCCACTTCAATTTTTGTGGATACTTACGGTACATCAAACGTGGAACTCACAGACGGAGAAATTGCCCGAAAAGTGGCAGCTCTTTTTGACATGCGGCCATCGGCCATTGAAACACGTTTAAAACTTCGCAATCCTATTTATTTGGAATCTGCCGCATATGGGCACATGGGTAGAACCCCTAGAATCATTACCAAGATTTTCGAATCGCCATACAACGGTCGAATTGAGAAAGAAGTGGAATTGTTCACTTGGGAAAAATTGGATATGGTTGATGAGGTCAAGACAGCATTTGGGTTATAAAACGAACTGGTTCTATTACTCTCCCCTTCAGTTGAAGGGGAGAATGAATTCGTCGACTGGCGAAGAAAGAGGGGTCTGACCAAAAATTGTCAGTTCAAGGTTTTTTTTGAGTGAAGCAGCACAAAAAAAATGTATCGAAAACTTTTAAAGCAATCTTTTAGTAGCTTTAGCATCAAACACCACCTGATATGTCTAAATTTTCAAAAATCCTACCCGTATTCTTAGTCTTGCTATTTATTTTGAGTTCATGCAAGCGAACCAAAAAGACCGCTGAAAATGAAGTTTCGCCAACCTATGTGGCCGATAATTACACTAAAAAAGAGGTCGATATCGAAATGCGTGATGGGGTAAAGTTGCATACTACCATTTATTCCCCAAAAGACACCTCAAAAGAATATCCGATTTTGATGCAACGTACGCCCTATAGCTCCAGACCTTATGGAGAGGGGAAATTTAAAGAAAAAATTGCACCAAACATTCGCATGATGCAAGAAGGATATATTGTGGTATATCAAGATGTTAGAGGACGATGGATGAGTGAGGGTCATTATGAAAATATGCGAGCCTACATTCCCAATAAAGAAACCGAAAAAGATATCGATGAAAGTTCAGATACCTATGATACCATTGAATGGTTGGTGAACAACGTGGAAAACAACAATGGCAATGTAGGTATTTGGGGTATTTCGTACCCCGGGTTTTATTCCACCTACGCTACAGTAGATGCCCACCCGGCCTTAAAAGCAGCTTCTCCACAAGCGAGCATTGGCGATTTCTTTTTTGATGATTTTCATCATAATGGGGCCTATTTATTGAGTTATTTCAGAGCGACCTCACTTTTCGGTACCCCCAGACCCAACGGGGATCAGCCCATTGATTCTGCTTGGTATGAATTACCTGATTTGAAAACACAAGATCAATATCAGTTTTTCTTGGATAAAGGTCCCCTTAAAAACTTGAATTCCTTCTTTGAATATGAGATCAACGATGAGGTTTCGATTGCCCCTGATGACATGACCGATGATTATTTTTGGAACGAATTGAAAGAACACCCCAATTATGATGAACTATGGCAAAGTCGCGGACTCATTCAACACCTAAAGAATGTAAAATCACATGTGGCCACCATGGTGGTTGGCGGTTGGTTTGATGCAGAAGATTTGTACGGACCCTTGGAAACCTATAAGAATATTGAAAAATATAATGAGGGCAATTATAACACCATGGTTTTTGGGCCTTGGGATCACGGTAGATGGGCAAGAAGAAATGGCCGTACCGTCGTCGGCAATTATTATTTCGGGGATGGCATTTCAGAGTTTTTTCAAGAAAATATTGAAACAAAGTTCTTCCATCATTTTTTAAAAGGTAGTGGAGATCATAATAGCGGACTCCCAGAAGCCTACGTTTTTGATTCTGGTCACAAAGAATGGAAGCAATATGATTCATGGCCCCCAGCAGGAGTTACAAAACAAGAAATGTTCTTGTCTGGTAATCAAGAATTGACAGCGCAGCAAGGCGAAAGAGCAGGAATAAAATTTATTAGTGATATCAAGAAACCAGTACCCTATTCAGAAGATGTAAAGTCCGTTTTTACGCCTAGAAAGTATATGACCGATGACCAACGCTTTGCTTCGCGACGCTCTGATGTTTTGGTTTTTGAGACTGAAATAATGGAGGAAGATTTAACCTTGGCCGGCGATATTATGGCAAAATTAAATGTAGCTACCACGGGCGATGCCGCTGACTGGATTGTCAAAGTAATTGATGTACACCCAGCTGATGCCGAGACCAATGAAGAAATGCAAGACCATTTGAAAATGAGCAATTACCATTTGATGGTGCGCAGTGAGGTAATGCGGGGTCGTTTTAGAAATAGTTTTGAAAAACCTGAACCTTTTGTGCCCAATAGAAAGACAGCAGTCAATATCAAATTGCAAGACGTTTTTCATACGATTAAAAAGGGTCACAAATTACAGGTGCAAGTGCAAAGTACATGGTTTCCATTGATTGATTTGAACCCACAGACTTATGTGGAGAATATATTTAAAGCAGACGAAGAGGATTTCAAAACCCAAACACATACGGTGTTTACTGATTCTAGTATTGAGTTTTCGGTACTTAGATAAATACTTATTCCATCAAATCACTAGCATTTTGTGAAATTTTTCATAATCATTAGGATATTAAATGATTCTGACTTTAATTTGTGCTCTCAAAGTTCAAACACTTATTGAATAGTTATCAAGAAAGGTGGAGGGATTAGACCCTTTGAAGCCTTAGCAACCCTTAACTTCTATAGTTGAGAAGGTGCTAAATTCTACCTGATATCAGCAGGAAGGATAACAGTCATCGAATTCTTCGATTTCACTTTCTTATAACTTTTTGATTTTACTTATTCACCGTCCGTGAGTAGGGTTTGGCTTTTAAACAATTCATTAACTAATTATTTAAAAACTAAGAATCATGAGTACAAAAAAATTAGCTACAAATGCTTTACACGCTGGTCATGACCCAGCACAAACAGGAGGTACAAGAGCAGTACCTATTTATCAAACATCATCTTACGTCTTTAATGATACGGATCATGCGGCCAACCTTTTCTCGCTGGCCGAACTCGGATTTATTTACACACGTCTGAACAACCCTACCAATCAAATATTGCAAGATCGTTTGGCCGCCGTTGAAGGTGGTGTCGGAGCGGTGGTATTCGCTTCGGGCACAGCTGCAATTTCCACTGGTTTACTGACATTATTGAGAGCAGGAGATCATATTGTCGCTTCGAGCAGTTTGTATGGTGGAACTTTTAATCTTTTGAATGTGACTTTACCCAGATTGGGCATTACCACCACTTTTGTTGATGCTTCAAATCCTGAAAACTTTGGGAAAGCGGTCCAAGAAAATACAAGAGCGATTTTTGTGGAGTCTTTGGGTAATCCGAAATTGGATGTATTGGATTTAAAGGCAATTTCTAAAGAGGCACAAACTGCGAAAGTACCTTTTATTGTTGATAATACAGTGGCTACGCCAGGTTTGTTGAATCCGATTGAGCATGGGGCGAATTTGGTCATACATTCACTCACAAAATATATAGGTGGGCAGGGCAATTCATTGGGAGGTGCTATTATTGACGCCGGTACTTTTGATTGGACGAACGGAAAATTCCCAGAATTTACCGAGCCATCTGCCGGATATCATGGGTTGGTATACAGCGAGGCTTTGGGTGCCGCAGCCTTTACATTCAAGTTGATTTTGGAAGGATTACGTGATTTCGGTGGAGCTTTGAGTCCGACAAATGCTTTCCAAATTCTTCAAGGGTTGGAAACACTTCCGATACGTATCAAACAACACAGTGAGAATGCCTTGGAATTGGCAACTTGGTTGCAGGGTAAAGATGAGGTAGCTTGGGTAAATTACCCAGGGTTGAAAAGCAACAAGTACTATGATTTGGCGCAAGAGTATTTGCCTAAAGGACAAAGTGGATTGGTAACCTTCGGAGTCAAGGGTGGTTTTGAAGCAGCAAAACAGTTGACTGATGCCACTAAAGTATTTTCTCTTTTGGCGAATATCGGAGATACAAAATCACTGATTATTCATCCGGCTAGTACAACCCACCAACAATTAACTCCAGAACAACAGGAAGCCGCAGGAGTTGGTCAAGATTTGATTCGTCTATCAGTAGGATTAGAAGATATTGCCGATTTGAAAGCTGATTTGGAAGCTGCTTTTGCAAGTATTGATAAGGCTGTTTTGGTATAAATTTAAGGTTAATAGCTCCCCTCTTCAGAAGAAGAGGGGAATGAATCTCGACCGAAGTGTCGAGAGAAAGGGAAGTTTGATTTTAATTATATAGAACCAAACCCTCCGTCCCGACATCATTGTCGGGACACCTCCCTTTAGCTAAAGGGAGGTGCTTTGACAAATAATAAAACATGTTGCACCATCTAAAAATCAAAAATTTCACAACCCTAAGTGGCGTTGTTCAAGACCTAGATCTGTCGTATCAAGTTTTTGGTAAGGAATTGCATTCTGCCCCAGTGGTGTTGGTAAATCATGCCCTTACCGGTAATTCAAATGTTACCGGAAAAAGCGGATGGTGGTCGGCATTGATCGGGGATAAAAAGTGCATCGATACCAAAAAGTACACGGTTTTGTCATTCAATATTCCCGGTAATGGATATGACGGTTTTGTCATTGATAATTATAAAGATTTTGTCGCCGGTGATATGGCCAAGATCTTTTTGTTGGGGCTTGAGCAGCTACAAATAAATAAGCTTTTTGCCATTATTGGTGGTTCTTTAGGCGGTGGAATTGCTTGGGAAATGGTCGCTTTGAACCCCAAATTGACTGAACATTTGATTCCTGTTGCATCTGATTGGAAATCAACAGATTGGCTCATTGCTAATTGCCAAATACAAGAACAGTTTTTGGTAAATTCAAAACAACCGGTTCATGATGCCCGTATGCATGCCATGCTCTGTTATCGTACTCCTGAATCTTTCAAAGAGCGTTTTCATAGAAGTACCAATGATGAACTCAACGTTTTCAATGTGGAGAGTTGGTTGATGCACCACGGCGAGAAATTACAAGAACGTTTTCAATTGTCGGCTTATAAATTGATGAATCAATTATTGAAAACAATTGATATCACACGAGATGGAGAAGAAGCTTTTCTTGACATTCAAAATAGCGCTACCAACATTCACATCATCGGGGTTGATTCAGATTTGTTTTTTACGGCCAAAGAAAATAAAGAGACTTTTAAGCAACTCGCTCAGGCCAATAGTAATGTGACGTATGGTGAAATACAATCATTGCACGGTCATGATGCATTTCTCATTGAGTTTGAGCAAATGGAGAAATTACTCGATGCAATCTTCAATTCAAATGTGAGCAATAAAAAAGTCAAAGTCTTGAAATTTGGCGGACAATCATTGAGCAACGGAGAAGGTTTGGGCCGTGTTCTTGAAATTATATCGAATAAAATTAATGCGGGCGAAAATATTGCCGTTGTGTTGTCTGCTCGTGAGAAGGGCACAGATCAATTGGAATCCATTTTAAATAAAGCCGCCGAGGGTAAGGAGTACGCAAAAGAATTCAATGCCTTTGAAAAATACCAGCAACATACGTTTAGCAATGTAAATCTCTCAAAAGAGTATGAAAACCTGAACAAATTGTTCGAGGGGGTCTCGCTATTGGGTGATTACAGCCCGAAGATAAAGGATGAGGTTTTGGCCCATGGCGAATTGATTTCGGCAAAATTGATTACGAAACTGCTGATAGGAAAAGGGGTAAAAGCGACCTTCATTGATACCCGAAAACTCATCAAGACCAATGATGCTTTTGGTAATGCCAAAGTGCTTGAAAGTCTATCCAAAGAAAACGTTCTTCAAGAATTAAACCAATTGGGCAATGGGGTAGTACCCATTATGACGGGCTTTATTGCATCAAATGTTGTGGGTCAGACCACAACTTTAGGAAGAAATGGCAGCAATTACACGGCTTCTTTGCTTGCCAACTTTTTAGATGCCGAAGAGTTGCAGAATTACACCCATGTTGATGGTATATTCACGGCGAATCCGGAGTATGTTTCCGATGCAAAACGACTTTCAAACCTTTCCTATGCAGAGGCCAACGAATTGGCGAATTTTGGCGCAACTATTTTACATGCCAAAACCATTATCCCCTTATTGGAAAAGAACATTCCCTTACGAATACTCAATACCTTCAATGATGATAATGAAGGTACGCTCATTAGTGCTAAATCAAGCAAAGAGGGTATCAAATCGCTATCGGTTATTGAAGATGTTTCGTTAATCAATTTAGAAGGTAGGGGTTTGTTGGGTAAGGTGGGCATTGACGCCAGAATTTTCAAAACCCTTGAAGAAAACAATATCAATGTGGGTATTATTTCACAAGGTTCCTCTGAACGGGGAATTGGTCTTGTGGTAAATAAAAACAGTGCTTTACAGGCTAAAGAGGCGCTGAGTAAAGAATTCAGCAGCGATTTCAAATCAAAAGATATCAATGTGATCACCATAGTTGATGATGTTTCGGTCATCTCTATTGTGGGTCAAGATTTGAGTACGTTCCATAAGCCTTATAATGCATTGATCAAAAATCAAATCACACCACTATTGTTCAACAATACGGTTTCTGGTAAGAATGTGAGTATGGTGGTTCGCAAGGCTGATATGAAGAAAGCCCTTAATGTGATGCACGGTCAGATTTTCGGCTTCAATAAAAAAGTGAATCTGGCCATATTTGGTCATGGCAATGTAGGTGGAACATTGATCGATCAAATTTTGAAATCATCAGAGACCATTGCCAAAAGAAAAGGTATCGACCTTAATGTATTTGCCGTGGCCAACTCGCGAAAAATTCTTTTGAATGCAAATGGAATTCCGAAGGGATGGAAAAAAGCGATGGATTCCAAGGGGAGAAAATATGAAGTAAATGATGTTTTTAAATTTGCCAAAACCCATCATTTAGAAAATTTGATCATTGTTGACAACACGGCGAGTGAAGATTTTGTGGCGAATTATTTTGAATTTGTCGAAAACGGGTTTGACGTGGTTTCGTCGAATAAAATAGCCAATACATTGGGTTTTGATTACTATCAATTGCTACGGGAAGAGCTGGTCAAACATCAAAAACAATATTTATATGAGACCAATGTTGGTGCTGGGTTACCCCTTATCGATACCATAAAATTATTGCATTTATCGGGTGAGAATATTACGAGAATCAAAGGTGTTTTCTCGGGAAGTCTGAGCTATATTTTCAATACTTTTTCTGAGGTAAATGTACCTTTTTCCCAAATATTGAAGGATGCCATGAACCAAGGTTTTACCGAACCTGACCCACGGGAGGACCTGTCAGGAAATGACGTCGGCAGAAAACTGTTGATTTTAGCTCGAGAATTGGATTTGAGCAATGAATTTTCAGATATCAATATCCAAAATTTGATTCCTGAGCAACTACAAAAAGGGAAGGTCGATCATTTTTTGAAAAACCTTGATATGCTAAATGACAAGTTCAATGAAATCAAGAAAAATCAGAAACCAGATCACGTTTTACGCTATGTGGGTGATTTGCATGGTGACCTTCAGAAAGAAAAAGGCGAGTTGGATGTAAAGCTTATATCGGTTCCAAAAGAGAGTGCTTTGGGACAAGTGAAAGGTTCTGATTCCATTATTGAAATATATACGGAATCTTATGGGGAAAATCCGCTTGTGATTCAAGGGGCTGGTGCTGGTGCCGCGGTCACGGCCCGCGGTGTTTTTGGAGATATTTTGCGAATTGCTGAGAAAGGGTGACTTCAGCCCTTCGGCTCCGCTCAGGAATCGAAGTCCCGTAAGTTAGGAGAGTAAAAAAGCGGTGGCTGAGCGTAGTCGAAGCCACATCAGGTTAAAACCTGGTAGGATACATGTACATGCTGGAATGCGTCGATGGCAGCTATTATACCAGAATCATAATTAATATAGACAAGAGATTAGTTGAGCATCAAGAAGGTAAAGGGGCAACCATACTAAAAAGCGATTACCGAAGTATGAGATTGCCAAAAGGCAAATGAAGGCTGGGGGTTGCGTGGTGGCTTTTGAAGTCAAAGGAGGGCTCTCGGCAGGTCAGAAATTCTTTGATGCCATTAAATTGCTTTCACTTTCAGCAAATCTTGGTGATTCACGAAGTATTGTGACACATCCAGCATCAACCCATAGTAAATTATCATCGGAAGAAAGAGCTGAGACCGGAATTACCGATGGTATGGTGCGCGTTTCGGTTGGGTTAGAGCACGTTGATGATATCATCTCGGATATTGCTCAAGCTCTGGAGTAAAAAAAGGATTCTAAATAGTGGTCTGGGAACTACAATTGCAAATGGATTTCAATTCTTTTCTTTTCTCAAGATTTTCTCCATCTTTCTACCCTTCGCCAATTCATCAATCAATTTCTCCATTTGTCTGCATTGCTTATAGACTACGAATTCATCTTCTATTTCCTCAATTCGATAACCACAAACCACGCCTTTGATCATGTGGGCATTGGGATGCATTTTTGCTTTTTCAAAAAACGTTCTGAACGTTACTTTCTCAGCAATAAGTGTTTGTAATTGGTCTTCATCAAAACCGGTCAACCATTCGATAACTTGATGGAACTCTTCTTTTGTTCTTCCATGCTTCTCCAATCTATTCCAGTAAAGCGGGTAGATAGAGGCAAATATCATATTTGCCACTTTTTCGTTTTTCTCAGCGGTAACTTTCATATGTATTTAATTTTCGCTTCCTTTTTTATCCGCAAGCTCCAATTGCTTTTGGTATGAATCAATTCTATCATGGGCAGTGCCGTCAATCAACAAAATAACCACCATCATGGCGATAGTGGTGATGGCCGACGCACGCCAAATGGGCTTGTTCACAAAAACAATCAAAAGTGAAGCAGCTATTATAATGAATGGAATGCCTTTAAAAACGATCGTTCTGTATTCATTCAATGCTTTTTCAATTCGCTTGTATTCTGAAGCTACAAAAGCCGAGGAGTCTTCATGGTAAGCCTTTTCAAATTGTGTGATTCTTGATTTGTTGGTATAGAACAATCCGAGTCCTATGGTCATCAATAACAAACCTGCTATTAAGGTCGGAACGATATAGGCTCGTGCTATTTCGGTTTTTCCGAGTTGCCAAAAACCGAGACTTGCGATTAAAAACAGGATCGCAAAAAGTATAAAGAATCGTGTTGAAAAAACTTCAGCTTTGGCCCATTCAGTGGCCAGTTTTAATAGTTCCATTACCTACTATTTAGTACTTAGAGTTAATGAATAGGAAAATATTATATTTTTTTCTTCTGCTAACACAAGCGTCTCGCTTGTTCTGACGCGGCATGTATGATTCACATATATTTTTCATAAGACTAGCCAATCACTTGCCTTTTTGAAATAAAGGGTTGACCGTAATAACGGGTACCCGTAGCTTTGTAAAGTGCATTGGCAAGCGCACCACTGATAGGGGGCAACGAGGGTTCGCCCAAACCTGTTGGGTCAATACCGTTGTCAACAAAAAAGGTTTCTATTTCTTTGGGTGCCTGACGTTGGCGTATCAATTGATAGGTGTCAAAATTATCTTGTTGGGGCTGCCCATCTTTAAAAGTCAGTTCACTGTACATGGCATGGCCGATACCGTCAATGATACCGCCTTCAATTTGGTTTTTGGCACTTATTGGGTTGATCACAATACCACAATCAACAGCGCACCATACCTTGTTGATTTTGGGCTGGTCGCCATCCATTTCCAAATCCAAAACTTGGGCCACATAAGAGTTATGGCAATAGTAGGCTGATACCCCTCGGCTTCCTGAATTGCTCCATCCTGATTTTTCTTTGGCGAGCTTCAGCACACCAGCATAACGTGCGGGATCGTAATCATTCTTTTCAGGATCACCGACAGGGTTTTTGAGCGCACGATCAAACAATTCCATTCTAAAATCAATGGGGTCTTTTCCGGCCAGTTCGGCCACTTCATCCAAAAATGATTGTTCTGCCCCGGCAATAAAGTTGGACCGGGGTGCCCGCCAAGCTCCTGTAGTGATATTCGATTCGAGACGGTGTTTTTCAGCTAGGTAGTTATCTACTGCACCGGCAGGGAATCTATTCTCAAAGACCAAATCATCATTGGTGCCCGCACCGATCACATGCCATGCAATCAAATTGCCATCGGAATCCAAACCGGCCTTGTAACGAACTTTATAGGCGGGGCGATAGGTGCCCTGTGTCATATCATCTTCTCTCGTATACACCAGTTTTATTGGCGCATTCATTTTTTTCGAGATCACTGCGGCCTCAACCCCAAAATGGCCGTATAATCTGCGACCAAATCCGCCGCCCATTCGGGTCATTTGAATATCAATTTTTTCGGCGGGCATATTCAAAACCGACATCAGGGTTTTTTCCAAGTACTCAGGGGTTTGAATTGGCCCGTTCAATTGCGCTTTTTCAGCAGTGACATGGGCAAAAAAGTTCATGGGCTCCATGGTATTGTGCGCCAAGAAGGGTGCACTGTATGTGCGTTCGATAACTTTATCAGCCTTGACAAAGGCTTTCTTTACATTACCATCTTTTCGAGCCGGGCTTGCTGATTTTGTATTTAATAATTTGGTCAGTGCATCTTCAAGGTAGGCGCTGCTTTCTAGTGTTGAAACTTTTTCCCATTCCACATTTAGCGCTTTTTTGGCCTGCATGCATTGCCATGTGCTTTCGCCTACCACGGCAACCAATTGGCCAATACCACCGCCATCGGACCATTGTTTTTGAACTCCTTCTGGGTAGACCTCTATGGGAAAGGCATCTCTGATACCGGGCATTGATTTGATGGCCTCGGTATCCGCTGATTTCAATTTCATTCCGAATGCTGGTGGGTGCACTATCATGGCTATTAGCATGTCTTCTTCTTGAATATCAAGTCCGAATAGTGGTTTTCCGGTAACAATATCTGCTCCGTCTACATTGCGTCTGTCGCTACCTATTATATTAAAATCTGAATTGTCTTTTAAGGTTACTTCCTCTGGCACTTGCATTCTGGCTGCTGCTGAGGCTATTTCGCCATACCCCATTGATCGCTCACTTGCCTTATGAAATAATTTACCGGCATTGGTCGTAATTTCCACCACGGGCACTTGCCATTTTTCGGCGGCTGCGGCAATTAGCATATGACGTGCCGAGGCTCCGGCCATGCGAAGTGATTCCCATCCTTGACGTATCGATTGGCTACCACCTGCCAATTGGCGCGTAAATATATCGGTGTTCAGAGGGGCTTGTTCAACCACGACATCATTCCAATCAACATCCAACTCTTCGGCAATAATCATGGGCATGGCGGTTTTCACGTTTTGGCCAATTTCAGGATTAGGCGACATGATGGTAACCAAACCATTGTCTCCAATTTTCAAAAACCCATTGATATCAAACCATTCCTTGGGTAAGGTTTTCATTTTTTCCACTTCGGCCTTGCAAGAAGCCAACCAACTGAAACCCAACAGCATTCCGCCACCCGCGGCCGTTGAAACTTTTAAAAAAGAACGTCGATTGTACTGCGTTTTTACTTTTGTCATGATATCGATCTTTAGGCAGTTTGCGTAGCGGCCGCAATTTTCACAGCCTTTTTTATTCTTGTATACGTACCACATCGGCAAATGTTTCCGTTCATAGCGGTCTCAATTTCTTTATCCGAAGGATTTGGGTTTTTGGCCAACAATGCTGAGGCGGTCATTATTTGACCCGCCTGACAATACCCACATTGTGGCACATCAACCTCACACCAAGCCTCTTGAACGGGGTGGTCTCCTTTTTCAGAAAGCCCTTCAATAGTGGTGATGTTTTGATCTTGTACTGCTGAAATGGGCAATTGACAAGAGCGTACGGCATTGCCATCTAAATGAATGGTGCAGGCACCGCATTGCGCCACTCCGCAGCCATATTTAGTGCCCACCAAGTTGAGATGATCTCTTAAAACCCAAAGCATCGGGGTGGTGGGATCTAAATCAAGTTGTTGGGTTTTTCCGTTTACTGTGATATCGAAATTTGCCATGATGAGATAAATATTTGATTGCCATTGAAATTACGAAAAAAAGTATGGCAAATTATGATTGAACAATAAATTAACAGTAGTGTTTTTCGATACTTGTTCTTAATTGAAACCAAGGTCTTTTAGCCCCTCATGACTTACTTTGATAGCCTCTAGAGGTGCTATGTCAAAGGTCATGTCTTGCTCAACCAAATAGTACAACATGCCTGATTTTTCTTTCTCCGCTACTATTGCGGCAAAATCAATGGTGCCTTCACCCACGGGGGCAAATTTTCCCTCGGCATCCATGTCTTTCACGTGCCACATTTTAAAGCGACCGGGGTATTTTTCAAAATAGGCCAATGGATCGGCCCCGGCCTTGGTAACCCAAAACAAGTCCATTTGAAAATTCACATGATCCGGATTGCAGTTTTCCAATAAATAATCAATTGGAACAATGCCATCGGTATCTTCCATAAATTCAAAATCGTGATTGTGGTAGAGCAATTTCAATCCGGCGGCGGATGCTTTTTCGCCTAGTTGGTCCAAGATATCAGCCAAATTTTTGGCCCCACCGGTCATGCCCAAAGTACTGGTCGCCTCATCATAAGTAAAATAGCCCATTGGCGGAATGGGCACCACAAAATATTCAAAACCAGCGGCTTTTGCATCGGCCATTTCCTTCTCTGCATTTTCCAAGGTAACACTACTTTGATGCGTACTGATGGGGTTCAAGTTGAGTTCTTCTAAGTAAGCTTTGAAGTCCTCAGGAGACATGCCATAGTAGGTGCCATCATTGTAGCCCGCCGCCTCAATATTCACATAACCCGTTTCGGCAACGGTTTTCAAAGTTGCCTTGGCATCAGCTCCCATCGCATCGCGCACCGTATAGAGCGCCAGTCCACCAAATTTTGTGTTTTCGGTACTTTCCACATTTTCCTCAGCTGCCATATCAGCATTGTCTTTTTTGTTTTCTTTACATGATACACTTACTATGAATAGCAAAGTGAACAATAAAATTTTAGCTATTGAATTTTTCATTTTCTGATTTTATTTAACGTCCTTAAGAAATGTATCGATTAAGGTAGAAAATATATCGATTGCTTCACAAAGAAAACACCTATTCGTAGGGTACTTTTATTTTTTGGCATTTGATATTTGGGTTTTGTTCTTTGGTTGCACCAATTTTGTACCTTGTAGCGGCGAGCTTGTTTCAAAAAAGCTATACATCCATTTAGAATAAAACACTATGAAAGAATTGAAAAAAGAAGATCTCTCACAAGAAGTTTTCGATTTGTATGATGACTACGCCCATAATCGGCTGAGTAGAAGGTTGTTTTTGGACAAATTGTCGACCTATGCCGTAGGCGGACTTACCGTTTCTTCTTTAATGGGATTTATTTCTCCGGATTATGTCAAAAGGATTCAAATACAAAAGGAAGACCCACGTTTGAATTCTGAATTTATCAATTATGACTCACCAAAAGGTGGCGGAACCATTAAGGGTTTGTTATCAAGACCCTTTGATGGAAAAGGGAAGTTGCCCGGAATAGTTGTGGTACATGAAAATCGCGGCTTGAATCCACATATTGAAGATGTTGGCCGTCGTGCAGGCTTGGCCGGTTTTATTTCTTTGGCACCAGATGCTTTGACGCCTTTGGGTGGATACCCAGGCACAGATGATGAAGGCCGTGAATTGCAGCGGAAAAGGGACCGAAATGAAATGCTTGAAGACTTCATTGCTGCTTTTGAGCATTTAAAAGCGCACCCCGAGTGCAACGGAAATGTCGGGGTTGTTGGTTTTTGTTTCGGCGGATGGATTTCAAATATGATGGCTGTTGAAGTACCTGATTTAAAAGCAGCGGTACCCTTTTATGGGGGACAACCCAAAGAAGATATTGACAAAATCAATGCGCCTTTATTACTGCATTTCGGCGAATTGGATAAACGTGTCAATGCGGGTTGGCCGGCTTATGAGGAGACGCTGAAAGCAAACGGCAAAGAATATGTGGCACATATGTATGAAGGGGCCAATCATGGGTTTCATAATGACACTACTCCCCGATATGACCGAGAAGATGCTGAATTGGCCTGGCAACGAACCATCGATTTTTTCAAAGAGAAACTAAGTTGAAAGATCGATTATTAAAAGGTATTATTGACTGCAACAATGACGAATAATGGTACCTTGCCATCCAATGAATTACAGTATTTACGTATACTACAAGTAGTTTTTTTTCGTTAGTTTCAAAATTCTTTTTAAATTAATATTGATGAAATGGTTCTTAAAAGTTTTTAAACAATATGCTGATTTTAAAGGTAGAGCTCGAAGAAAGGAATATTGGATGTTCTTTTTGTTTTGGTTCATTATTTATTATGCTTTACTACTAATACCTGCTTTCATTGAGGTGCCTGAACTTTCATTTTTGGGTATTATTTTTTATCTAGGTTCATTAGTGCCACTACTTGCTGTTGGAGTACGAAGAATGCACGATGCGGGTAAAAGCGGATGGTTTTTGTTGATTCCTATTTACAGTTTTATTTTAGCTTGTACCGATAGTGAAGATGGACCAAATAAATGGGGTCCGAACCCAAAAAACCCGAATACTGAATTGGATGATATTGGTGTTGGAGAAATAGAAAATAGCTAAGTAATAAAGGGAAACAAAAAAAACCAAAAATATGAACTGGTATTTAAAAGTATTAAAGCAGTATGCTGATTTTAATGGCAGAGCAAGAAGAAAAGAGTATTGGATGTTTACACTCATAAGCACAATAATCAGTTATTCACTTCTAGCTGTTGACACTTATCTTTTCGGGCTTGAAAGTTTTGGTATAAATACGCTTTACAGCTTGGGGGTTTTTCTTCCTAGTTTGGGAGTGATTGCTCGGAGACTACATGATATAGGCAAAAGCGCCTGGTATTTTTTGATTATTTTAATTCCTTTGGCGGGTGTTATTTGGTTGCTTGTTCTTTTATGTACTGATAGTGAAGATGGACCAAATAAATGGGGTCCGAACCCAAAAAACCCCAACACTGAATTGGATGATATCGGTGTTGCAGACGCCTAAATTTTTAATTTTTCAGAATAAAGAAAAGGAGCTAATTTTTAGTAGCTCCTTTTTCTTTACATGTTTTTGGTATAGTGGTTGTAATCTTTTATGATGCATTTGATGAAGTTCTCTGTGGTAATATCTTCATGGGGCTTTTCTTCAATCACATCAATGATTTTTTGTTTCAAAATCAACATTGTTTTATGGTCTGTGTTCTTTTGGGCTCTGAGAAAGTTCTCTTTTATGATTCTGACATCATTATCAGATAGTTTGATTACTGAGGCGTAGGTGGGTTGGTAGTCATCTGCAACTTCCTGTAAAATCGTATGATTGATTCCGATCTTATTTTTTAAGGTTATTACCGCAGTGCCTGAAGCCATGCCCCCCAGACGTTGGTGTTTTTTGGAGCTTCCTATGGAAACTAAGGCAACCACTCCAGAAAAAATATTGATATCTACCAAGCGCATAACCCAGCGAATAAAATAATCTAAAAAAGAGGCGCGATAACCATCTATTTTAACCACTCTGATTTTTACGATTTTCTTGCCCAAAGTTTGCCCCATGAGAAGCGTTTCTGTTGTGATTGTATAAAAAATTATGGGCACCCCCAAAATGAGGATGATGGCCATCCAACTCCAAGGATCATCTGAAAAATTCTCTTCCATAAAATAATCAAGGGGTTTTGAAGCAAGTGAAAACAGAAAAGAAACGAATAATATATAGGCTATTTTAATAATCAGGTCAATGAAATAGGCGAGAATACGTTCACCAACTTCAGCGGCTTTGAAATTTATGGTAACGTTCTGAGTAGTGTTGATTTGTATTTCTGCCATTATATAATTTTATTTGCAAGGTATGAGAGAGGTGGCTTTTATCCGACAAAATAAAGAAAAATGGTTACAGTTTGAAAAAGCAATTTCCCAAAAGAAAATTGAAAATCCAGATGAACTTTCTGATCTGTACTTGCACCTGATTAATGACTTGGCATACGCTCAGACCTATTACAAAAAAAGTAAGCTGGTAGTTTACCTCAATAATTTGGCGGTAAATGTCTATCAAAAAATTTATTTGACCAAAAGAGAAGAATCCAATCTATTGGCCTATTTCTTTAAAATCGATGTACCTGTTCTATTATATCGTTACAGAAGGTATATTCTATATTCTTTTCTGATTTTTTTGACCTCGGTCATGATTGGTGTGATTTCGGCGGCCAATGATGATTCTTTTGTTCGCCTGATATTGGGTAACGATTATGTGAATAAAACGCTTCAGAATATTGAAAACGGTGATCCGGTAGCCGTTTATAAAGGAGGCAGTAATTGGGGAAGTTTCATAGGCATAACTTTCAATAATTTGATGGTGGGTCTGAAAAGTTTCGCTTATGGCGTCACTGGCGGAATAGGTACTGCATATGTCTTGCTTTATAACGGCATCATGGTGGGCTCATTTCAATACTTTTTTGAACAGCAAGATGTGCTGTGGTTGAGTGCAAAAGGTATTTGGATTCATGGTGCCATGGAAATTTTTGCCATTGTCATAGAAGGTGCCGCCGGGCTCATTTTGGGAGCGAGTATTTTGTTTCCGAAAACCTTTTCAAGAATGACCTCTTTCAAAAAGGGTATGCGCGATGGCATCAAAATCGTTATCAGTACCTTTCCCTTTACCATAGCCGCGGGTTTTTTAGAAGGTTATGTTACTCGATATTCTGATATCATGCCCAACTTTTTGGCCTTGTTTATCATTCTCGGAACGCTCGCATTGATATCCTATTACTATCTCATTTATCCGTATAAAGTCAATAAAAAAATAACCAGCACAAATTTTGAGAAGTAGCACCTTATTGTTTTTTATTTTGTTTCTTTTCATGGGTATGTTGACTTTAACAGCCCAAGAGAAAGAGGTGCCTGAAATACCGGAAGAAGTGCGCAAATTGCCAAATTCTTTCAAAGAGGACTATACTGCTAAGGCTTATGATTATGTTGAAACGAAGTCTTATGCAGCACGTTTTAAAGGTTGGTTGATTGACTTGCTTTCAAGTTGGTTTAAAGTTGAAAACAAAAGCGCAGGAAATATTTTTGATGTTCTTTATTATTTGTTTTGGGGTTTAGTGATTTTGTTGGTGATCTACTTGATCATAAAAGTAATTTTGAATAAGGAAATTAGATGGATATTCAAGAAAAACAAGGAAGAAGCACAAAATCTGAATTTTGATTTTGAGCAAAACATCAGTGAACTTGATTTTGATTCGTTGATTTCAGAGGCCGTTGCCAACAAAGATTATCGACTAGCAGTACGGTTTTATTATCTCTATTTGTTGAAAAAATTAGACCAATTCAATGTCATAGATTATGACGTTCAAAAAACCACTTTCGATTATCAATTGGAAACCGAAGGTTCAAAATACGCCTCTGATTTTAGTAAAGCCACCTATTATTATACCTATATCTGGTATGGCGAGTTTCCTATTGATGAAGTCGATTTTAAGAAGACATCATTGGTTTACAATGAACTTTTAAACCAGTTCAAAAGATGAAAAGAAACAACGTCATAGCGATATCAATAGTGGTTTTAGTGATTCTTTTTGTCATCGCAAACAGTAGCCATAAGGTTGATTGGTCACCTACCTATGATGAAAATGATACCAAACCCCTTGATACAAAAGTATTTTTTGATCAGATGGCATTTTGGTTTGAAGGTAAATCCGCCAAAAAAATCCACACCACCTTTTACGAATACGACCAATATTTGGGAATGCAGCCCGTTGATTCCATAAAAAATTACATCAGTATATCAAGAAGTTATAATATTGATGAAACCTCATTTGAGAGCTTGATGGATTATGTTGCCTACGGTAATGAGGCATTTATTTCGGCCAACACTTTTCCTTATTTCTTAAAAGATACTTTGGGTTTTGATACGGATTTTACCCCCACAACGCTTCAAGAAACCCCAAAAACCTTGTTTTTAAAGTATACCAATGACTCCTTGCAATATACTTCAAAGGTGCCCTCGGGTTTGAACTTCATCAAAGATACGGTTACGTTCAAAAAGCTCGGATATATAAAATCAGAGGAGGGCAAAGAGTTGACCAACTTCGTGGGAATTCCCTTTTTTGATGGCATTTTTTACATTCACACCACCCCTGAGGTTTTCACGAATTACCAAATGTTGGAAGCTGATGATGCCACCTACGTAAGTACGGCCATATCCTATTTACCTAAAGTTCCTTTTTTATGGGATAAGGCAATTAAAATCAATCCTGAGTTTGATCAAAGTCCGTTGAGGTTCATCAAATCAAAAGAATCTTTGCGCTGGGCTTGGAATATCTTATTATTGACTTTGGTATTGTTCATTATATTCAAAGCCAAAAGAAAGCAGCGCATAATTCCCATAAAAGAGCCTTTGAAAAATACCACCACGGAATTTGTGCATACGGTCAGTAACCTTCATTATGAAGCGCAAGATTATGATGGTATCATCAAAAAGAAAATAATTCACTTCTTAGAGGCAGTCAGAAGCAAGTATCATTTATCGACCGCTAAATTAGATGATAATTTTGTCAAAAGACTGGCCTTGAAGTCGGGCAACTCGGTTGAAAGTGTTCAGCGATTGGTCACCCTGATCATCAAGATGAAATCGCATACCTTCAGAACCAAAGAACCCCTTACGGTGTTAAATAAAGAAATAGAGGAATTCTACAAAAAAGATAAAAGGTAACAAATGGAAAATAACGATCTTGAATTTGATAATAGGCTGAATTTAAATGAATTACAGGCTAGTGTGCTGCAAATTAAAAATGAACTTTCAAAAGTTATTGTGGGCCAAAAGCAATTGGTCAACTTACTAATGACGGCATTGTTGGCAGAGGGCCATGTTTTGCTGGAAGGCGCACCGGGGGTGGCAAAAACCATAACCGCAAAACTATTGGCCAAGTCATTGGATGTCGATTTCAGTAGAATACAATTCACTCCTGATTTAATGCCCTCTGATGTGTTGGGTACGTCAATATTCAATCTAAAAAAGTCTGAATTCGAGTTTAAAAAAGGACCTATTTTTTCAAACATAGTTTTGGTCGATGAAATCAATAGGGCGCCAGCTAAAACCCAAGCGGCATTGTTTGAGGTCATGGAAGAAAGGCAGATCACCATGGATGGCGAGAAGTACCTTTTAGAGTCACCTTACATTATTTTGGGCACTCAAAACCCGATTGAACAAGAAGGAACCTACCGATTACCAGAAGCCCAGTTAGATCGCTTTCTCTTCAAAATTACCATTGATTACCCAAATTTAGAGGAAGAAGTCGAAATCATTACCAGAGAGCATCAATTGAAATCGACCAAACTAGATCAGATCACCAGCAGTTTGAGTAAAAATAAAATAGTGGCGTTTCAAGCCTTGATCTCACAGATCATAGTAGAGCCCAATTTGATTAAATACATTGCAGATATTATCTTGAACACAAGAACCAATCCCTTTTTGTATTTGGGGGCTTCGCCACGGGCGTCCATCGCATTGCTAAAGGCGAGCAAAGCTTTTGCGGCCATTAACGGTAGGGATTTTGTAACGCCTGAAGATATTAAACAAATTGCGGTTCCGGTATTGCAACATCGGGTCATCGTGACCCCTGAAAGAGAAATGGAGGGCATAACTTCAACGCAGATCATCAATGACATTCTGCAAAGTGTTGAAATTCCGAAATAAACCTTTTTGATGGCGCAGCACAAAACTTCAAAAACTTCAAAGTCTCCGGGCTTCATACGTTTTTTCAAAACACTGTTTTTAAACAATCGTTTTTTTTACGTGATGTTTGCCATGGTTTTGCTGTTTGTGTTGAGTTTTATTTTTCCCTCTTTGTTGCCAATAGCCAAATTAGTGGGTTTTGTTTTTTTGGTTGTTTTTTTGGTTGATGTTTTACTGCTTTTTGGAGGAAAAAGAGGTATCAATGCGACACGGATACTTCCTGAAAAATTCTCTAACGGAGATGCCAACAAAATAGAATTGGAAATAACCAATGGCTACACGCTTACCACGTTTTGCACCATTATTGATGAGTTGCCCTATCAATTTCAGCAGCGTGATTTTAATTTGAAAAGAGAGATTGCTCCAAATACCAAAGAAACCATAAGATATGAGGTAACACCCAAAGAACGTGGCGAATATAAATTTGGAGAAATACATGTATTTGCCTCAAGTATACTGAGTTTGGCCAATCGTAAATTTTCATTTGAAGGGTCGAAAATGGTAAAGACCTATCCAAGTTTTCTTCAACTTAAGAAGTATGACCTCATTTCTTTGAACCAATTCAATTTGCAATTCGGAATAAAAAAATTGCGAAGAATTGGCAACTCTTTTGAATTTGAACAGATCAAAGACTATGTTCAGGGCGACAATATAAAAGATATCAATTGGAAAGCCACGGCAAAACGCAACCAGTTGATGGTCAATCAGTTTCAAGATGAAAAATCACAACAGGTATATTCTGTCATAGACAAAGGCAGGGTTATGAAAATGCCGTTTGAAGGTCTGAGTTTGTTGGATTATGCCATAAATTCCGCGCTCGTTATCAGCAGTGTTGTGGTGCGCCGGCATGATAAGGCAGGTGTTTTTTCTTTCTCCAGAAGAGCGGATAATTTTGTGGTCGCCGAGCGGAGAAATTCACAAATGAATTTAATTCAAGAATCGCTTTACAATATAAAAACCGACTTCAGCGAATCAGATTTTGGCAAATTATACGGACTGATGAAGCGAAAAGTGACCACCAGAAGTTTGTTGCTGCTGTATACGAATTTTGCCAGTTTAGATGCCGTGAACAGGCAATTGGGTTACCTGAGGGCCATTAACAAAAGTCATTTGTTGGTCGTGGTATTCTTCAAGAATACCGAATTGGAACTCCTTGGAAATCAAGAGGCGAACACAATGCAAGAAATTTTTGATAAGACCATTGCTGAAAAATTCAGTTATGATAAAAAACTAATAGCTGCAGAATTGAACAAATACGGAATACAGACCATTTTGACTTCGCCTCAAAATTTGACCATCGATACCATCAACAAGTATTTGGAAATTAAGGCAAAAGGGCTGTTGTAACCACCCACCAAATTTTGTGACAATAACCAGGTTTTCATTGACCTGTGACGTTACTTTGCATTCAGTTCATGTATAATTTGAATTTGTTGAAGCGGCCAGGGCCATTGGTATCGGGGTGCCCATTATACCCGGTATCAAACCTATTGCGATTGAGCGCCATTTGAATTTGTTGCCGCAAGTATTTAAAATCGATCTTCCTGAAGATTTGGTCGATGCAGTTACCGCATGCAAAGACAATAAAGTGGTGCGGCAGGTTGGTGTTGAATGGACTATACAGCAGTCAAAAGAATTGAAAGAAGCTGGTGTGCCCGTTTTATATTTTTATTCAATGGGCAAATCTGATACTATTCATGCCATAGCGAAAAGTTTATTCTAGTTTGAAATTCTGAAATTCAAAGTTTTCGGGCTTCGTTCTTTAAATTTCATACTTCGTACTTACCTTTATGGTCAATGAACCCCAGAGTATTTCTGTTTCTGATTTTATGCGTCACTTTTTGTGCTGCCCAAGACAGTCAAAAGCAAACCAACTACAGCTTTGATGCCAGCGTCTTTTATGGCTCCATTATATTGCATAATGCTGATATTTCGCACTTGATCACAAAGCATCCTGAGGGCTTGATTTTGGGATATAACAGGAAGACCTATGGTTCTGAAGATTGGCAACAGGGGTACAATTACCCCGATTTAGGGGCCTCATTTATTTTTCATCGTTCAAACAATCCCACGCTTGGTGATAACCTAGGTTTGTATGCACATTTCAATTTCTACTTTTTAAAACGTAATGTACAATTGCGCATGGGAACAGGTTTGTCTTACGCCACCAATCCGTATGACCGAGTGGAAAATTTTCGCAACAATGCTTACGGTACACGAATTTTGAGCTCTACTTTTTTGATGTTGAATTATCAAAAAGAGAATCTTTTTGAGGGTCTGGGGGTAAAGGCAGGCTTATCATTGATTCACTTCTCAAACGCCAATGTCAAAGCACCGAATACCTCTACAAATGCACTCGCGTTGAATGCGGGATTAACTTATACCTTGAAAGAAGAACACGATTATATCAGACGGGAAAAAACCCGAATAGTGGAACCTTTCAAATATAATCTTGTTTTTAGAACCGGTATCAATGAAAGCGATGTTATTGGCTTGGGACAGTTTCCTTTTTATATCGGTTCAGGCTATGTTGACAAAAGGGTAGGAAGAAAAAGCGCGCTGCAATTGGGAGCGGATGTCTTTTTCAGTAATTTTTTGAAGGGATTGATACAATTTCAGTCGGTTTCATTCCCTGAAAATAATGTGGCCCCCGATACGGATTTTAAAAGGGTAGGATTATTTGTCGGCCATGAACTTTTCATTAATAAGCTCAGCCTTGTCACACAGTTGGGATATTACGTTTATTATCCGTTTGATTTTGAAGGAAGGGTGTATAATAGGGTTGGCTTGAAACATTATTTTGGGCAAAAATGGTTTGGTACCATTACCTTAAAGTCGCATGCAGCAGCGGCCGAAGCTGTTGAATTTGGAATAGGAGTTAGGTTATGAAAAGCCTCCCCCTGACCCCTTCAAAAGAGAGGAATGTTATGAATGCTTAAAATGGTTAGAACAAAATTGATACATAAAAATAATTTTTTTCAAGGGTGTTTCAGAAGGTACTGCCGAGTTTTAGGTAGCGATCTCGTGTATACTTGGCTTACACCTCTTCTTATCTTTTTTCTTCAATTGGGTTGTGATTCCGACAAAGCTTCAGATTGTTTTCAAACGGCTGGAGATATTGTTCGCGAAGAGGTTCAGGTTTCCGATTTTACCAAAATCACGGTTTTTGAAAATGTCGGCCTTGTGCTCAAACAGGGCGATGAATTGAAAGTTGAGGTCGAAACCGGTGCGAACTTACGCAATGACGTTGAGGTCAAAGTAATTGAAGATCGTTTAGTTTTGAGAAATAACAACAATTGTAATTTATTCCGTGAATACGCACTGACCAAAATTTATGTCACGGCACCCAATATTACCGAGATTCGGAGCAGCACCGGACTCAAAATAGAAAGTGATGGTGCGCTTGATTATCCCATTCTAAGACTGATATCTGAGAGTTTCATAGATGACACAAGTGAGACCACTGATGGCGAATTTGACTTGATTTTAGATAGTGTCGATGTGACCATAGTAGTCAACGGAATTGCTTATTTCAAACTTAGGGGCAACACAGAATTTATTGGTGTTACCATAGCTGCAGGTGATGCCCGAGTTGAGGCCAATGAATTACGGGCTCAATTTGTGGATATCGATCATCGGGGTTCCAATAGTATTTTGGTCAACCCGGTGCAATTGATAAAAGGCGATATCAGAGGTATTGGCGATGTTATTAGTTTTCAAAGGCCATCTTTGATTCAAGTGAATGAGCTGTTCAGGGGAAAATTGATTTTTAGAGACTAGCCAATTTCATTTTATCCATGTCGAACCCAATTACCAAATACTTCAAAAATCTTTTTGCTTTCAATAGAATAGTGGAAGATGATATCGCAACCAAAGGATTGATAAAGGCTGATGCGCTTTTGAACGAATTGGTCAACAAAAAAAAAGTTCCGGGAATTTCAATCACGGTCTTGAAAGATGGCAGTCCTTTATTTCAGAAAGGATACGGTTTTGCAGATTTGGAAGAGCGAACAAGAATTCATCCAAAGAAAACCGTTTTTCGAATCGCTAGTGTTTCAAAGAACATTGCAGCAACCGCACTGGCCCATATGGTCAAAGATGGGTTAATCAAGCTTGATGCTTCTTTTTATACCTATGTGCCTTACTATCCTAAAAAGAAATGGGATTTTACCATTCGTCAATTGGCAGGTCATACAGGGGGAATTCGAGGCTACCGAGGTACTGAATATGCACTGAACAAACCGTATTCAATCAAAGAAAGTATTGAAATTTTCAAAGATGATGCCTTGCTTTTTCAACCAGGCACCGACTATTTATACAATAGCTACGACTGGGTTATGATTTCGTTGGCCATGCAAGAAGCGAGTGGAATTCCTTTTGAAGACTATGTCAATGAAAAGGTTTTGAAACCCCTAGGTTTGACCAATACAACGATTGAAGGTCATCCTGATCGAACCTTGTCTGTTGCCAAACAGAGCGGAACGGCAGGGGACACTAAGGGTGGTTCCTCTACAAACGAGCTCGCAACCTTTTACTCCAAAAATAAATTAGGCTTTCGGTTGGCGAGTCCTGTGAATAACTATTTCAAAATAGCGGGCGGTGGTTATCTCTCGACTTCAGCAGACCTTGCCAATTTTGGTCAGGCATTTTTAGATGGAAAAGTTATAGATCGTGAAACGCTCATGCCTTTTCTTACTTCTGAAGAAGTAGGTGGTGTCAAAACCTATTATGGTTTGGGCTGGCAGGTCAGTGAAGATAAAAATGGTCGATCTTTTTACGGCCATGTTGGCAATGGGGTGGGAGGCTATTCCAATTTTTTCGTTTATCCTGACGAGCAAATGGTTTTTGCCATACTTACCAATTGTACAAATCCGAAAGTTCAAGACAAGTTGGATGAAATTATAGCGCTACTAATCCAAAAATCTTCGAAAAATAGTGAGGAATCATATTTTGTTTAATCTTTTTTTATTATTTTTAAACAAAAATTGTTATGAGAAAGATGATTTTACTTTCTGGGTTTGTTTTTCTAGCCGTTTCAGTGACTTCAGCACAGGAAATAACGTCTTTCCCCGGTACTTTTGGCATTGAATTTTATCAGGATCAAAAAAAGCTTAATTGGAAAGATGTTGATGCGCTAATGCTTGGAAATCCGGTTTCTGAAGCGTACTGGAAAAAATCAAAAAAGAACTTGTTGGGCGGAATGGTGTTTGGCGCTGTTAATTTTGGCGCGGGTATTTGGGCCATTTCGAATGAAGTGAACAACAAGCCTTTGACTGAACCCATGATCGCTTTCGGGGCCAGTGCTTTGATAGGCTCTATTTTTGGATGCTCGGCCATCAAAAACAAAAAGATGGCCATTTTAAAATACAATGACAGCCTTGGTAAAGAGACCTCCTTTTATTTGGTGCCAACGAGCAATGAAAACGGACTAGGGTTGGCGCTAAAATTCTAACAAAATTGAAATAAGTTGAAAATAAATTCCTTTAGAAGGTAATTTTTAAATATAATTCATACTTTAGCTAAAGTTTAAGTGTATTATGACAAAACAATATTTCTATAACAGATTTTTCTTTTACTTCTTTTTTAAGAGGAGTACAGGGCTGTTATAGTATATTGAAGTTTGATATAACATGAAAGTCCTGCAAAATGCAGGACTTTTTTTGTGATATCAATTTTGTCAAAATTGATATCACCCTGAACTGGTTTCTGGGTAAGTTTAATGATTGTAACAAAGAATGAAACTAAAAATCGCAATTCAAGGTATCAAGGGATCGAACCATCATCAGGTGGCCAATGAATACTTTGGCCAGAACGTTGACTTGGTCGAATGTCTATCCTTTGATTTCTTGGTTGACCAGCTTTTAAATGGCAATGCTGATATGGGCATCATGGCCATTGAAAATTCCATTGCGGGTTCAATAATTCCGAATTATAACTTGATTTACCACAAGGGGTTGCATATCATAGGCGAATACTATCTCAGTATTCATCACAATTTAATGGCACTGAAAGGGCAGACTCTTGATGATATTGAAGAGGTACGATCGCATCCGATGGCGCTTTTGCAATGTAAGGAGTTTTTTAGATTGCATCCGAATATTAAACTCGTTGAAGATGTAGATACGGCAGAAACCGCAAGATGCATACAGGCGGACCAATTGAAGCTTGTGGCGGCAATTGCACCCAACGTGGCGGCCGATTTGTATGATTTGGACATCGTCGCGCCAGACATTCAGACCATTGCAAATAATGCCACACGATTTATCATTGTAAAATCAAAAAATAAAGAGTTGCCAAAAGCGGAGATCAATAAGGCCTCAATGCGGTTTTTGACCGAACACAAACGCGGTAGTTTGGCGGCTATGCTTAATGTGATGAGTGATTGCAATCTGAATTTGACGAAAATACAGAGTTTGCCGGTTATTGAAACGCCATGGAAATATGCCTTTTTTGTGGATGTCACTTTTGAGGGTTACGAGAATTTTGACAAGGCGAAATCACTGCTGAACATCATGTCAGAAGATTTTAAGGTTCTAGGGGAATATAAAAATGCAAGATTGTGATTCAGACTGCAGATCGATTGAAAACAGTTCAAGAATACTACTTCTCAAAAAAGTTGAGAGAGGTTCGTGGCCTTATCACTGAAGGACGACCAATTATCAATATGGGAATCGGCAGTCCTGATATGGCACCCTCTGAAAATGTAATTAAAGCCATTAAAGATTCACTGAATGATAAGAACGCACACCAATATCAAAGTTATCAGGGGCTGCCGGAGTTGCGTGGCGCAATTGCCGACTTTTATAAGACTAAGTTCGGAGTTGAACTTGACGCCCTGACAGAAGTATTGCCATTGATGGGCTCAAAAGAAGGCATCATGCATATCAGTATGGCTTTTTTAAATGAGGGCGATACGGTATTGATTCCAAATCCTGGGTATCCTACGTATACCTCCGTGAGTAAATTAGTTGGTGCCGAGCCAAAATATTATGAACTAAATGAAGGTAAGGATTGGTTTCCTGACCTTGAAGAACTCGAAAAAGAAGATTTGTCGAAGGTAAAATTAATGTGGTTGGGTTACCCTCATATGCCTACAGGGGCGATGGCGACAGAAGAGCAATTTGAAAAATTGATTGCCTTTGCCAAAAAGAAAAATATAGTGTTGATCAATGACAACCCATATAGTTTTGTGCTTAATGAAAACCCCATGAGTATTTTGAGTGTTGAAGGCGCTAAAGATGTTGCTTTAGAGCTGAATTCACTCAGTAAAACCTTCAATATGGCTGGTTGGCGGGTAGGAATGCTGTTGGGCAATCAAGAAAACTTGAAATCCATATTAAAAGTCAAAAGTAATATGGACTCCGGAATGTTCTATGGCGTTCAAAAAGGGGCGATTGCTGCATTGAGAAGCTCTCAAGAATGGTTTGACAATTTGAATAAAGTGTATTCAGACCGAAAGGAATCAATGCTGAAACTTGTGGCAAAAATGGGATGCACTTATTCTGCGAATGCTGCGGGAATGTTTATTTGGGCAAAGTTGCCCGATGGTATTCCGTCAGCAGAAAAGTTTATTGATGATGTGCTATATGATAAAGATATTTTCATTGCCCCAGGAACAATTTTTGGAAGCAATGGTGAGGGATATATACGATTTTCATTGTGTGTGACTGAAGAAAAAATTCAAGAAGCAATAGATAGATTTTAAAAATGAATGTATTTATAATCGGTATTGGTTTAATAGGGGGGTCTTTTGCCAAAGACATAAAACGTCTTGTGCCTGATTCGAAAATATTTGGCATTGATACCAACGGGCCTCATTTAGAAGAGGCTTTAGCCTTGAACTTGATTGATACCAAAGCTACCTATGATGATTTGGCAATGGCCCAAATGGTCATTGTTTCAGTTCCTGTTGATGAATTGTTGGTAGTGCTTCCCAAAATATTGGATGCCGTAAACGATGATTGTGTGGTCTTTGATGGCGGTTCAACAAAGAACCTGATTTGTAAGCAATTGCAAAACCATCCGAAGAGAAGAAACTACTTAGCGGCGCATCCTATTGCAGGAACTGAATTTTCGGGGCCTTCAGCGGCCATCGAAGGCCTATATGACGGAAAAACGAATATCATTTGTGAAGTGGAAAAAACTGCTTTCAAATTACAGGAGAGGGCGTTGGAGTTGTTTCAAAAGATGGGTATGCGCATTCGTTACATGAATCCCGAAGCCCACGATAAGCATATTGCCTACGTTTCACACCTGTCGCATATCAGTTCATTTATGTTGGGTAAAACGGTCATTGAAAAGGAGAAGAATGAGCGCGATATCTTTGATATGGCGGGATCTGGTTTTGAAAGCACGGTGCGTTTGGCAAAAAGTTCCCCCGCCATGTGGACACCCATATTCGAGCAAAACAAAGATAATGTGGTGGAAACATTGGAGGAATACATTCAAAATCTTGAAGAATTCAAACAGATGTTGTTGGAGAATGATTTTGAAGGAATTTACAATGAAATGAACAACACCAATAAAATCAAAGAAATATTAAACGGAATACCGCTAAATAAAAAGTAGATTTTGAGACAAGAGTCAAGAATGTTATCCTGAGCGCACCTTGCCTACCGGTAGGCAGGGTCGAAGGACTACAACGTCAAGACTTTTAAAAAGAGCGGAAGTTTAAAAAAGAAACAATTAATCAATATTAAATAGACGAAGATAAACCGGTGGAAAATAAAACCTTTACCCTTCACCAATTGACCCTTCGCCCAAAAACAAAGTAATGGAGAATAACAAAGAAATGAGAACATGGTTGGATGATATGGGTTTAGATCATCCACTAGTAATAGCAGGGCCATGTAGTGCAGAGACTGAAGAGCAGGTTTTGGGTATCGCCCATAGCCTGAAAGACACTGACGTCAATTACTATCGTGCCGGAATTTGGAAACCGCGTACACGCCCCGGAAATTTTGAGGGGGTAGGTGCCCTAGGTCTGAAGTGGCTCCAGAAAGTAAAAAAGGAAACCGGTTTGAAGACGGCTACCGAAGTTGCCAATCGCAACCATGTTGAACTGGCCTTGGAACATGATGTTGATTTATTGTGGATCGGAGCTCGTTCCACTGTGAGTCCCTTTATAATGCAAGAATTGGCAGATGCCCTGGCCGGCACAGATAAAATTGTTTTGGTCAAGAACCCTGTAAATCCTGATTTAGCTTTATGGTTGGGTGGGATCGAACGTTTGCATACGGCAGGTATCAAAAAGTTAGGGGCCATACACCGTGGGTTTTCAACCTATGAAAAATCGAAATATAGAAATATACCCGAGTGGCAATTGGCGATTGAGTTTCAAAACAGATTTCCTGATTTGCCATTGATCAATGATCCATCACACATTACCGGCAAGCGCGATATGATATTTGATGTATCGCAGACCGCTTTGGATTTGAATTTTGATGGATTGATGATTGAGACCCATCATGATCCTGATAACGCATGGAGCGATGCTGCCCAGCAAGTGACTCCGGATCGATTGGTACAAATTATGAACGACTTGAGAATTAGAAAAGAGTCTGACCCCGAGGAAGAGTACAACAGCCAATTGAGTGGCCTGCGAGCTCAAATTGATGTCATTGACAATCAGCTGATCGATACCATAGGCAAGCGAATGAAGGTTGCTGATAGTATTGGTGCTTTAAAAAAGAGCCGCAATGTCGCAGTTTTGCAAACCAACCGATGGAACGAAATATTGGGCAAAATGATTTTGGAGGGCGAGTCAAAAGGACTCAGCGAAGAGTTTGTGCTTAAAATGTTCAAGGCAATTCACCAAGAATCAATCAATCACCAAAATAAAATCATTAACGCTTGATAAGCGATGATTTCTGAATGATCCTCGCCAATTTGGCGAGGATTATTTTACTTTCTCAATGATAGATGAAGGTATTCAAATCTATTGCTTTTCTTTGTAACCTAATAGTTTTGAATGATAGGATTTGTTTATAAATCTACAGGAAGTTGGTATTCTGTCAAGGCGGAAGATGGCTCTTTTTACGATTGTCGTATCAAAGGCAAATTTCGAATCAAAGGAATCAAAAGTACCAATCCGGTAGCCGTAGGAGACCAAGTTGAATTTGAAATTGAGGCTTTGGGCGATGAGGTTGTGGGTACCATAACTAAAATCAAGGATCGAAAGAACTACATCATTCGCAAATCAGTCAATCTGTCAAAACAAACCCATATCATTGCGGCGAACTTGGACCAGGTTTTTTTGCTAGTCACATTGAACAATCCGAAGACCTATCCGCTTTTCATAGACCGTTTTTTGGTCACTGCAGAGGCTTATGACATACCTGTTGTTTTGCTATTCAACAAAATTGACTCCTATAACGACGAAGAACTTCTTGAAGTTAAATATTTGGCTGAACTCTACAGAAAAATTGGTTATGAATGTATGGGCATATCGGCCATCACCGAAAAAAATGTGGACAAGGTCAAGGCATTGATGAAAAGCAAAACCAGTATGTTCGCAGGTCATTCGGGTGCTGGAAAGTCAACGTTGATCAACGTAATTGAACCTGCCTTAAATATTCGGACTGCCGAAATTTCCGAACAGCATTTGCAGGGCCAGCACACCACTACATTTGCCGAAATGTTTGATTTGAGCATTGATGCTAGAATTATTGACACTCCCGGAATCAAAGGTTTTGGAATAGTGGATATGGAAAAGGATGAAATAAGTGATTATTTTCCAGAGTTTTTCAAGTTGAAAATTGATTGTAAATTCAATAATTGCCTGCATCTAGATGAACCTCATTGTGCGGTAAAAGAAGCTTTAGATTTGGATCAGGTTTCATGGAGTCGTTATAAGAGTTACGTGCAAATAGTAACTGGTGAAGATGAGAATTATCGAACAGATTTATTTGGTGAGAAAAAATGAGAGCGGTTATTCAAAGGGTTTCAAAGGCCAGTGTAAAAGTTGATGAACAAATTGTGGCGGCCATTGACAATGGCATACTTTTATTGTTGGGTGTGGAAGATTCAGATACCCTCGAAGATATGGAATGGCTTTCAAGAAAAGTAGTGAATTTGCGAATTTTCAATGATGAAGAAGGCGTGATGAATAAATCGCTTCGTGATATTGACGGAGAAGCCATTGTGGTAAGCCAATTTACTTTGCATGCTTCCACAAAAAAGGGCAATCGCCCTTCTTACATTAAAGCAGCTAAACCCGAAGTTGCAGTTCCCCTATATGAGAGCTTTATTTCGCAAATTGAAAAAGACTTAGGTAAAAAAGTGGGTACCGGTGTTTTTGGGGCCGATATGAAGGTAGAATTGCTTAATGACGGTCCAGTTACTATTATGATTGA
>CAYSPL010000022.1:0-52208 GCA_964432915.1 uncultured Maribacter sp. | reverse complement strand
CATACCTTCCATGCTTTGATTTACTCCACCAATTTTTCCTGTATCTTCTCCAAAGGTTAAAAGCTCCGGATATTTATGAAACAATGCTTCAAAATTATCTCTTAATATCACACGTCCATCTTCCATTTCTGGCGTGGCAGGGTAATCTGTTGGAATTACAGGAACGTTAGACACCCTCTGATTAGATTGACTGTAAAGGTGATCTGAATATTTATTTTGAGTAGTAGAAAGGTAAGTATCTAACCATTGAATCAAACTGGAACGTTCTGTAGAATTCTCACCCACTGTAGCTCTCAAAACTGACTTAACGCTTGCTACTACTAATTTTCTGAGTGGTTCCGGATCAGAAGTTATTTTCTTGATTTCTGCTCTAATAACATCTGAGTAAGAAGAAACCTCTGCTAAAGGTGCTAAATGCGCTACGGCCGCTGATGCTTCACTATCGACTTCTGCTCGAAATTCTGCCCACGCTTCTTTTTGATATGTTCTTACTTCTTTCTTAGCTTCTTTTCTAATTTCTTCTAACTCTTCTCTAGAAGCTAGTTTGGTAATTTCTATGAACTCACTGAATTTTCTGATACAATCATATTCCTCAGCCCATTTCAGTCTTTCTTCTGATTTATACCTTTCATGAGATCCTGAAGTAGAATGGCCCTGTGGCTGAGTCAAGTCTTCTACATGTACTAAAACTGGCTGATGCTGAGCTCTACAAAGTGTAACTGCCTCTTCATAGGTCTTCATTAATTCAGGATAATTCCATCCTTTGACTGTAAATATTTTCACTCCTTTTTCTCCAGCTATCGGATCAAATCATGATAACGCTTTAGAAATACTAGCCTTAGTGGTTTGGTGTTTTTTTGGAACTGAAATTCCATAACCATCATCCCAAACGTTTACACACATCGGTACTTGAAGAACCGAAGATGCATTCATAGTTTCCCAAAATAAACCCTCTGAAGTACTGGCATCACCTATAGTTCCAAATGCTACTTCGTTTCCTTTTTTTGAAAATTTTTCAAATCCTGCATGTAGAAGTTCGTTTTGCTTGTAAACTTTAGAAGCCAAAGCTAAACCTAGCAGTCTAGGCATCTGACCTGCTGTAGGAGATATATCTGCTGAAGAGTTTTTCTGCTCCATTAAATTTTTCCAAGAACCGTCATCGTTCAAATTTCGAGTGGCATAATGACCTCCCATTTGTCTTCCTCCAGAAGATGGATCATTTTTTAAATTGGTATGAGCATATAATGCTGAAAAGTACTGCTTTACAGAAAGTTCACCAATAGCCATCATAAAAGTTTGATCTCGATAATAACCACTTCTGAAATCCCCATCGCGAAAAGAGCGTGCCATGGCCAATTGCGGCAGTTCTTTTCCGTCTCCGAAAATACCAAACTTTGCCTTTCCTGTTAAGACCTCTTTGCGCCCCAGCAGACTACAGGTTCTGCTCAAAACAGCAATTTCATAGTCCCTTAGAATTTGAGCTCTAAAATCATCAAAGGAAATATCGTTGCTTGTTCTGGGAGTTATTTTCATGTATGGGACGCTGAATTTTTTGCAAAAATAAGCAAATGGAAGGTTTTTAACAACTCCACCAGCTTCTATTTACTTAAGTATTTCACAACAATCAGTCACAATTGATATGAATTGTTGAAAAATAAATAAAAAAAGGTCATTAATTTAAGAATTTATCAATCAGAACCACTTTCGAGTAAATAGACCGGTCAGTGTTTTGGGGCTTACGGTGACGATGAATCGAATTCTATCACCATAATCGGGCTGAGCAATTTCCCAACCATTGTTCGAGTATAACGGAAAATATAGTTCAAAGAAGTCGGTTACTAAATTCAGCCGAATTCCTGAATCATAAACAAACTTACTTGTGACTCCACTATTTTTGACCATTCCAACATCGCCGTAAAGTTCGATCCAACGCCAGAGGTTGATGCTTGCGTTAGCAGTGACCAACCATTCATTTGAAAATCGAAAATCTTCATCCAAGAACGATTTGAAACCGCCTTCGGCGATAATGATCTGTTGGCTATAGATCCCTGTGTCCTCAGAGCGGCCAAGGTATCCGTAATCAAAGAGATAATCGGTGGGCCTGTCCAAGGCGAAACTGAAAAAATCAGAATTGGTTTTGTTTCTTAGAAAAGTGCCTCCGTATAATCTTAGGTTCAGCTGTCTGTTATTCTTGAAAAGCCAGCGGTATTCAAATTCGGCAGACAGTTTTGTGAAATTACCTGAATACTGAAAGTCCAAAAAAGCAGATTCATAATTGATGATGTCATTGTCAACATTGATGTAGCGCACATTGAACACACGGTAATCAGGATTTATTTCATCACTTTCAAGTGCAGCTACGGCCGGGTCTATATCCCTAAAAATATTGAGGTACCTGAAAGAGAGAAACTGTCTTTTATTCGATATCAAGTTCCTTTTGGGGCGCCAACCAAAGCTCAAAGAGGGGGTTATTGTCGAGTATCTTGAATTGACATTGAAGTGCGAGGTTGAACCGCGAATACCATAATTCGCCACATAGAGCCCCGTTTTACTGAGGTACTTTCGGTACGTGATTTTGCCATAACCCACAAAAGCTTTTTCACGAAAAGAATAGGAGGGGGCCACATCATAGATAAATGGCCTTTCCAAAAATGTCTTGTTATACAGTCGCATTCCGGGTGTCCATCCATCATAAATATTGAAATTCAAAACGGGCACATAAAACACCTGATTGTAGTATGGGTTTTCAGAATCTCTGAAAAAAGTGAATTTCAACTTTTTATTGCCAGATAAAAAACCTCCCAAAGACTTCCAGTTATCGCGTTGGTTGAATTCCGGAATTTTTTGGTCGTAGTTCAACACCAATCGTTCCTCCTCTCCACGAGGTAGGGTAAAACTACTTTCTTCTTTGATATCGGAAAACCAATATTTTGAAATCACTGAATCATTCTTTAAACCAAAGAGCGATATGGGCACGACCGTGCCCTCCTTGTTTTTTATGGTAATTCGTAAAGAATCTTCGGTTTTTTGTACTTTTTTGATTTTATAATCAATTTGTCTTGCTGTGTTGACATAATCAGTGAAAAACCAATTGATATCCTTATTGGTTGACCTCTTTAAAATCGATTCGAAGTCCAGTACCTTTACTTTATTCAGTTGATAGAACTTATAAAATGATTTGATACTCTCATCAACTTGTTTTTCACCAATATAGCTTGCGAGGTAAGAGAGGCCTAGACCAGCTTTGTATTTGTTGGCTATTTTTTGATTGAATTTAATCAATGAATCGTTTGAGGTAGTTAAAGATTGCCCTAGATTTTTACGAGCCATCAACATATATAAAAATGGGTACTGCTCATTAAAGTCCATTTTAGCCAAATTGAAACTTCTTATTCCCCATATTTTTGAAAGCTTGCCCAGTAATTTTTGATTCGGATAATGTTCATCAACATAGGCTATCATTAGATAATTGGCAATGGCATCAGTCAACCACTGTTCTTTTCGCGGGTTTAGATAGATGGTCTCTTCAAGTATATTGATCAGGGCTGTCTTCAAAAACTTCATTTCAAACTGAAACTGAAGGTTATATGGTTGAATAAAGGCAGGCAATTGATTGATGCCATATAACGGATTCTTGTTGTAATCAATTTCACTTACCAATAAATTGGAATGCGGATACTTTCCTAAGTTTTCATCAATGAACTCAACTACTTTAGAGATGGACACGGTCTTTAAAACAGGATCTAGTCTTCTCACGTTTAGATCGGTGGTTACTGTAGCTTTGGTAGTAATGTAGGTGGTGAATGTTTTTTCAGGGGAAAGAATGATTTCGCAGTTCTTTCGTTTGCTTCCGGCCAATTGTATTTTCTGAATTCCGTTGGATAGACTTTTATCCAAAATTTTGTAATTGGAACTTACCTCTGGCCCAACAGGATAACTCAAATCAATGGTCGTTTGTGTCTGATCTGTATAAAGGTCTTCGAGATTTTTGTTTGAATAAAGATGCCATTCCCCATCAAAGACCGCAGGTGTGAGATACCAATCTTTGAGGTAATAATTACCCTTGTTATCATAACCATAAGGAGTGTACTTGTTTGGGGGAAGCTTGACAATATAGGTCACGAAAAAATGCGCCACGGCTTTTGGAGGTAGCGGCTCGCTTAATTTGACTTTTATGATATCTTTACCCGCGGTACGCTGCCAATCTAGACCCCGATACTCGCTATCGACCATGCTCAGAATTTCAGTGGATCCTCTTTCATCTTCTTTGGCCAAATGAAGGCCTTTTTTGAACTGCTCTGCAAAGCGTTTTGCCAGGGCAGTAGATTTATCTGAGTACGAATGTGCCCAATCATTGAAATAAACTTCTTCCAAAACTTGGTTCGAAACGTTCACATATTCCAATTCTTGTTGAATGCTGATTTGATGGGACTCAGTATCAAGCTGGGCGGTCAAGGTGTTTGTATGCTGAGACGTGATACTAAGCACATTCATTAGTGTGAACACTGCGCTTAGCAATAAGGGGAGACATTTTATTTGATGGGTAAACTTCATTTAGAAATTAGGACTTAGGGCATGACCTTTATAAAATGCATCAATAATTTCAACAACTTCCTCCTTGGTGTCAACCAGTTTTATAAGGTCAAGATCCTCAGGACTGATATTTCCTGCTTCAAGCATGGTGTTTTTGATCCAATCCATGAGACCCGTCCAGTAGTCCGAGCCCACCAAAATAATGGGAAACTTTTCTATTTTATTGGTTTGTATCAGGGTAATGGCCTCAAAAAGCTCATCCAAAGTACCAAACCCACCAGGCATTACCACAAAACCTTGAGAATATTTGACGAACATTACCTTTCGAACAAAGAAATAATCAAAATCAAGACTTTTGTCAGAATCAATATAGGGGTTGTCATGTTGTTCAAATGGTAAGTCAATATTCAAACCCACCGAGGTGCCGCCTGCCAAACTCGCCCCGCGGTTACCGGCCTCCATGATACCGGGGCCACCACCGGTAATTACACCATAACCCGCTTCGGCTATACTTTTTGCAACATCTACCGCGAGCTCGTAGTACTTTTGATTTTCTTTGGTACGTGCCGAACCAAAAATGGAAACACATGGTCCAATAAGACTCATTCGTTCAAAACCGTTGACGAATTCTCCCATGATTTTGAAGAGGGCCCATGAATCATTGGTTTTGATTTCATTCCAACCTTTGTGGTGCTGTTCTTTGCGCATAACTATTTTATTTTATCCTGTGAAAATGCTTGTCACCAGACAGCCGCAGGAATTTGATTTTAAATTCTTTCTAATTCAGTTCTTTTATCAAAAACTTTGCCGTGTAACTTTTTTTGTCTTTACTAACCTGTTCGGGCGTTCCTTTGGCCACGATCATTCCGCCGCCACGGCCGCCTTCGTAACCAATATCGATGATATGGTCCGCCATTTTAATGACATCCATATTATGTTCAATAACCAGAATGGTATTCCCTTTGTCTACCAAACGGTTCAGAACTTCCATTAGTACCCGAATATCTTCAAAATGCAGTCCGGTAGTGGGCTCATCTAAAATGTAAAACGTATTTCCGGTATCGCGCTTTGAAAGTTCTGTGGCCAGTTTGATACGCTGTGCTTCGCCTCCTGAAAGGGTAGTGGATTGCTGCCCCAAGGAAATATAACCTAAACCAACGTCTTGAATGGTCTTAAGTTTCCTATAAATCTTCGGTATGGCCTCAAAAAATTCAACCGCTTCATTGATGGTCATTTCCAAAACATCAGCGATGGATTTTCCTTTAAAACGAATTTCCAAAGTCTCTCGGTTAAAGCGTTTGCCATGACAGGTCTCGCAATCGACATAGACATCGGGCAAAAAGTTCATTTCAATAACCCGAAGTCCGCCGCCTTGACAAGTTTCACAGCGCCCACCTTGAACATTGAAACTGAATCTGCCCGGTTTATAACCACGAATGGCCGCCTCAGGCGTTTTTGTGAATAGAGATCTAATTTCACTGAAAACACCGGTGTATGTGGCCGGATTCGACCTTGGCGTTCGCCCAATCGGACTTTGGTTGATATCTATGACTTTGTCAATATGCTCGAGCCCTGATATTTTTTTATAGGGCATTGGTTTTTTTACGCCATTAAAGTAATGGGCATTCATGATAGGGTAGAGGGTCTCGTTGATTAAAGTGGATTTTCCACTGCCTGACACACCTGTTACCCCGATCATTTGACCCAAGGGCAATTCAATAGTCACATTTTTTAAATTATTTCCGGTACATCCTGATAGGACAATTTTTTTACCATTGCCTTTTCGACGTTTTTTAGGTACCGAAATTTCTTTTTTCCCGGTAATATAGTCCGCAGTCAGGGTTTTGTGTTTTTTCAACTCTTTAGGAAGCCCTTCTGATATGATCTCCCCTCCATGTCTGCCCGCTTTTGGACCAATATCAATAACATGATCGGCGCGTTCGATCATATCACGATCATGCTCGACAACGATTACGGAATTGCCAATATCACGTAACGATTCCAACGATTGAATCAATCGATTGTTATCGCGCTGATGCAAACCAATGCTGGGCTCATCTAAAATATAGAGTACGCCCACCAGCTGTGAGCCAATTTGGGTGGCCAGACGAATACGTTGCGCCTCTCCGCCAGATAGTGATTTGGAACTGCGATTCAATGAAAGGTAATCAAGGCCCACATCGAGAAGAAATTTGATGCGAGTTCTAATTTCTTTAATGATTTCTTCGGCAATTTTGAATTGGTTGCCTTTTAGGGTTTTTTCCAAATCAGCAAAAAAAGCAGCCAGTTCTCCAATATCGAGATTTGCCAGTTCGGCAATATTTTTTTCATTGACTTTAAAATTCAACGACTCAATTTTCAATCGAGAACCTTCGCAGGTAGGGCATTGAACCTTATCCATATACTCTTTTGCCCATCTTTTTATAGAGGTTGAGGCGGCCTCATCAAATTGATTTTTGATAAAATTTGAAATGCCCTCGTAATCTATTTTATAGGTTCTTTTGACGCCCAAGGTTTTGGAGTCAACCTCAAAATTCTCGACTCCGCCATACATCAAGACATGAATGGCTTCTTTTGGAATCTTCTCAATGGGGTCCGTGAGTTCAAAACCATAGCGTTGGGCTATGGTCTCAATTTGTTTGAAGGCCCATGATTTTTTGTATTCCCCCAAAGGTGCGATACCACCTGCTTTGATGGATTTCTTTTTATCTGGAAAAATTTTCAACTCGTTAACCTCATACACATGCCCGAGCCCGTTGCAATGACCACACATTCCTTTCGGAGAATTGAAGGAAAAAGTATTTGGTTCAGGAACCGGATATGATATCCCGGAAGTGGGACACATCAGATCTCTACTGAAATATCGGGCGGTGCTATTACCTTCCTCCAAAACCATTAGTACATTCTCTCCGCTGTACATGGCCGTATTAATGGTCTCCGATAACCGCTTATCGGTCTCTACATGGCCATTTACTTTCAAGCGGTCGATAACGATTTCAATGTCGTGGGTTTTATAGCGATCTACTTTCATGCCCTTGACAATATCCGTTATTTCGCCATCAACCCTGACCTTGACGAAACCTTGTTTGCCTATTTGCTCAAAAAGCTCTCGGTAGTGTCCTTTTCTAGATTTGATAATAGGTGCGAGAACATTTATTTTTTTGCCCTTATAATCTGTTTTGATCAGTTCTTTGATTTGTGCATCACTATAACTGACCATTTTTTCGCCCGTATTATAACTGTACGCATCGCCCGCGCGGGCGAAGAGCAATCTCAAGAAATCATAGATTTCGGTAATAGTACCAACAGTTGATCGTGGGGATTTTGAAGTGGTTTTTTGCTCGATGGCGATGACAGGTGAGAGTCCGTCGATTTTATCAACATCAGGTCTTTCCAATCCACCGAGAAATTGACGTGCATAGGCCGAGAAGGTTTCGATATATCTGCGTTGACCCTCAGCGTAAATGGTGTCAAAAGCGAGAGATGATTTTCCACTGCCTGAAAGTCCGGTTATGACCACCAATTTTTCACGAGGAATGGTCACGTCAATGTTCTTTAAATTATGAACGCGAGCTCCTTTTACCTCAATATTTTCCTCGTAGTTTATCATGCGAATGGACAAAGTTGCAAAAGTACGATTTTGAGGTCTAAAAAGAGAATGGGAACCATTGTGTTTTTGTTAATAGAAATATGCAATTTATCTTTGAATTGTAGTAATGAAAAATAGCGCAAATGCAATTATTGGGAATTGGTTCTAGAATCGATCATAAAGAATTTGGAAAAGGGGTGGTTACCAACGTTACCTCCAAACATTATTGGGTCACTTTCATGGAAAACGGATTGGAAACGATTGAACTTGATGCTGATTTTGAGATAGTCGAGGCGGTTCATGATGAAGTTGACACCATAAGTTTTTCAGAAGTTGAACAGTCTTTGATTTCCATTTTAAGACGATGGAGTGATACGACAAGTGTTACCGCAATCGCTGATAAATGGAAAGGGGGCAAATTGATTTTGGAACCCGCCGGGGATCTGGCCATTAAGGAAATACCAATTCAGACCTTCTTTCATAAGATTGTCATGGTTCGCGATAGAATTCGAGTCATGGAACAAAAAATCAACTCAAGTAAAAATCTTGACGATCAAGAAAAAGTTGACCTTCAACAATACATTACGCGTATTTACGGTAGTTTGACCACCTTCAATGTGCTCTTTAAAAATCAAAGTGACCAATTTGTGGGCGATCGGTCGAAGTGAGTTACACCGCCTGCCTGACGCTTGTATTGCCTGAGGAAATTTCCAATTTACCCATAATATAACTAATGCCATAGTTGCGTTTGGTATCAAATACTTCCCATTGTTTGTCTCTTTGGGCAAGTCTTAGGTGCCTTGACAAGAGTGGCAATACATTGTATTTGGGTTTTAACAATGCCTTGGATGTATCGCTTTCTGATAACTGAAAATTAGCAAAAACCTCCATTCTACGTTTTTCTTTCTCAACCTTGGCTACCAGAGTATTGAGATTTTCAATAAGCGTTTCAATTTCGGTGGTGTCATCATGACCTTGTTTGCTCAAAATAAAATGAACGTATTTGAATAAACTTAACTCAATGTCTTTTTGCTCGCTCAAAAATGAAAAGTAAATAATTTTGGTTGCCGATTTGCTTTTACGCTCTAAACCAAACCAGACCTTTTTGGCAAGAACAGTATTGGTCTTAATGTATTCGATATTGGTGAACAATTCATCTTGCCTAGAACCTTGCTTGTTGATTTCAACAATATTCCAGCCTTTGTCAAATGCAGTGTACAATACGGTCAAGAAACCATTGAAACTGCCGTCGTATTGAAGTACTTTAGAATTTTTCATGAAATTTCAATTATAAATGGTAATACTGGGTAGGCGGTATTTCAAGCGATTCAAATCCCTTTTCAAATTGCGCTTAAAGTCGATAAAATCATATCCTAAATTGAGGATGCTCTTTCTACTGCGCTCTTTTATCATATAAAATTTAGAATGCAGTATATTTTCATTGGTTTTTTTCGTGTGCTTCATTTTAATAGGTTTTGAAACTTATGTCTTCCTTTTTTATGGGCAATCACTTCAAAAGAATAGTTCAAATGGTATGCCATACTTTCTAATAGTTATTGGTAATTATTCCAAAAATATGGATATATACCTAAATATGGAAATATTCCACAAAATATTTTGGAAATAATCCAAATAACGTATCTTTGAAGGGCAGATTAATAAGTAATCAGGCGTAAAGGCTTAACTATATCGCGTTATGGAAAACGAATTGACATTGAAAAGATTTACCGAGGTCAGGAGGGATCTAGGGTACACCCAGGCAGATTTTGCAAAACTTTTAGGGGTCAAGAATACCACAGCTGATATAGAAAGAGGAAGAACCAAGCTATCGGGAAAGGTGGTGGCTGAACTATTGAAACAGTTTAAAATCAATCCGCTTTGGTTGTTTGGCGAAAGTGAGCAGAAAAATTTGGCAACTTCAAATGTTTCCGTAATTCCAAAAGTGGTCACGGTCGACTCCTCTGAAAATGATAATATGGTATTGGTCAATGCCAAAGCCGCGGCTGGTTATCCGCAAAACATTCAAGATGCCTCATGGTATAAAGAATTACCGGCATTCGATTTGCCTTTGCCTGAATTTAGGAATGCCACTTATCGCGGATTTCAAGTAGAGGGCGATAGTATGTTGCCCAATTTAAAACCTGGTGAATGGGTTTTATCGAAGGCCATTGAGCATATTGACCAAGTTTCTGCTAATAAAATGTATGTGGTGGTTTTAGAGGATGCCGTTTTGGTCAAGAAAATCATACGTAAACCAAATTCAAACAATGTGACCTTGGTCTCTTTGAATGAGACCTACCCGCCGTATGACATCAAACCCTTTCAGATTCAGGAAATATGGGAAGTCAGCAGCAAAATCACTTTTAGCGTTGATGCCACTACAGAAACAGGTTTGCTCAAGCAATTGCAAGAATCAATGGAAGATTTGAAAAGACAATTCAATAAGCAACAGGCTAGTTAAAACGAATGTTGTAGACACCGCTTTTCCGCAATTCAAAACCAAGACCGGTATACAATTTAATGGCTGCTTTTCTGTGATGGCCTGTGAAAAGTAAAACCTCATCCAGACCAATTTTCTTGGCCTTTTCCAAAAGTTTCTCCATCATTTTTCTTCCAATGCCTTGACCTCTGAATTGACTATCAACAACAACATCTTCAACCAACCCACGATACCCTGATATGACCTTATATGTAGATAATAAGGCCGTTCCTATCAATGTATCACCCTCTTTGCAAACCACAAAGGCTACATTATTGTTCTCTGCGAAGATTTCGGATAATGGCCGTTGTTTGTTCGTTGCATTCAACTGCTTGTACAGAGCGCTCACCTTCTTTTGAAGATCCGGTGTCACATCGTCACGTTCCAATACCTTTATGTTCATGCACAAATCAATTATACGCTCTAAGATCTCCAATTTTTAAATCAAACGGTCCCAATTTATGGGATGTGGGCAGAAAAGCACCACTTTCCATGACCTGCCAATCATCCCAACTTGCCTCTAAACCACCTATGGGAATGATCTTGACCCACATTTGATAGCTTTCTGGAAAGCCATTAGGTAAGAGTTTCCATAAATAGGAATCTCCGGGAGTGGTTCCTCCTTGTGAATATGAAACCAATAGCCCTTTTGACCCATCTTCCATTTCCACAACTTTTCGGGTAACCCCCTCATCAAAAACTTTAAAAGGCGCGACCACCCAAAATGAATCATTATTGAAATAGTCCAAAGCCGTCTGGATCAATTTTTCTTTTTTGCCAAGGTTTCCATCGACCACAACACTTTTTTCATGGTTGCTTAGGTTCAAATTTACCTTATTATCATTCCACATGACTTCCACTTTTCCGTTCTCTTTATCCCATTTATACTGATGCGCACCATTTATGAAAGACCATTCCAAGAATCTTGTGTTGATATAGGCCTCATGATTCAATTGTTTCAGTATTGTGCGGGCCAGGTCATCGGCTTCCACACCCGACCGGCCATCTGGCAATGGTTTGTTCAGAACGAAATATAAGATGATCAGAACCCCAATGAGAAGTCCAACCAACCATGCCATTATCTTGAGAAGTTTTTTGATAATTTTCATTGGCCTTTAGTAACCTACGGCTGTATCATCGCCTCTTTTGTCAGCACCGCCTTCAAGTCGACCATCGGTCAAGACTCGAATGGCATCAACTTTGCCAATTATTGGTGTGCGCTCTTCATTGATGATATACCCCTTTCTTTTTAATTCTTCTTTGAGTGTTTTGGGGAAACCTTCAGGCTCAAAAATGACCATGTCGGGTAACCATTGATGATGAAAACGAGGCGCATTCACGGCCTCTTGCATACTCATATTAAATTCATAACCATTTAAAATGGTTTGCGCCACGGCAGTGATAATGGTAGAGCCACCGGGCGTTCCCACCACCATCCAAAGTTTCCCGTCTTTTTCAACAATCGTGGGGGTCATGCTACTCAACATTCGTTTTTCAGGTGCGATGCTATTCGCCTCGGCACCAATGAGTCCGAACATATTCGGCACTCCCGGTTTGGCACTGAAGTCGTCCATTTCATTGTTCAAAAAGAAACCCAATTCGTCAGAATACAGTTTTGATCCGTAGGCCCCATTTAAGGTTGTCGTGACCGAAACGGCATTACCTTCCTCATCAATGATGGAGTAGTGGGTGGTCTCCATGCTCTCAACAATTTGCACATTGCCTTTCTCAACATCATCCGATTTTGTGGCTTTATCAAAAGTGAAATTCTCCATACGGCCTTCAAGATATTCATTGCTCAACAAAACATCCAACGGAATATCGACAAAATCAGGATCACCCAAATAATAGTTGCGATCGGCATAGGCGCGCCTTGAGGCTTCGGTAAACAACTGAACGGTTTCCGCGGAATTATGACCAAATTCGGATAAATCATAGGGTTCTATCATTTTAAAAATTTGATTGATGGTCACACCACCACTGCTTGGGGGACTCATGGAAACTATTCTAAGATCTTTATAATTGAAAACAATCGGCTCACGCCATTTGGCTTGGTACTTTTCCAAATCCGCTTCGGTGACAAAACCTCCTTTTGATTGAATAAAAGCGGCCAGCTTTTGGGCAATGGTTCCTTTGTAAAATCCGTCTCTGCCATTTTTTGCAATCTTTCTAAAGGTGTTGGCCAAAGCCGGATATTTAATGATATCCCCCTTTTTGAATTCCTGTGCAAAAAAAGTACTATCGCTATTTACTTCGATGAACAATTCACGCGAATTGGCCAATCTTCGCTCTTGGTTTTCGGTTACCACAACTCCGTTTTCAGCCAAGGCGATGACGGGTTCGAATATTTCTTCTAAAGAGAGCTTTCCAAATTTATCATGTACCTCTATAATGCCCGCCACAGTGCCAGGAACCCCCACTGCTGTGGCACCTTTCGTGCTCATTCCCGGAATAACATTCCCCAAAGAATCCAAATACATGTCTTTGTGTGCTGCCGATGGGGCCATTTCCCTGTAATCCAAAGCCCCAATAGCTCCATCTGCTTTTCGATACACCATAAAACCACCACCGCCGAGGTTTCCTGCAAATGGGTAGGCGACGACCAGGGCCATTTCAGTGGCAATCATGGCATCAAAGGCATTGCCCCCTTTTTTTAAAATTTCGACCCCGACTTTAGAAGCCTCCTCTCGGGCAGAGACCACCATCGCTTTTTCGGTAACCAAACCCGTAGGCGTTGCCGGTTGTTTTCTACAATTGATAAATAACAGAAGGGTCATTAGAATGGGCAGTAGCGTTACGGATTTTTTCATCGGTTTTTAGTTATGGTGTTTTCTCAATGGGAATTTATAATGAACTGAATTTTTGTTTTGAAAAGATAATCAATTCCTCGAAGAAGGAGGTGAATTCTTTTTCGAAGGATTCATAATGTTCTTCAAGATCCAGAATGGCAAAATTCATTTTGGATTTGTTTCTGGTACGTCTGTTCATACCGTTTAAAACATTTCCAATTCCTTCCATTTTAGAATAATTGAATATCCAGTTTTCTGAGATCATATAGGGCATCATACGCTGCACTCCGACCGGAAGTATCTTATAATTATCCTCTAAGAGGTCATAGAACTTTTCAACGTAACGATCCAAAGGGATATCCGAATAGCTGCTCCAATTTTTGGCTAAAAAATGGTCGTAAAAAATATCAACGATCACACGGCTATAATGACTGTAGTTTTTATGCAATCGCTTACTACTGACCTTGGGGATGGGATGGGCATCAGTGTAGGTGTCTATTTCTCTATGCAACAATATACCTTGTTGTACCCTAGGCGGCAAATGATTGTATTTATTGGCTCTGATGCTATCGGCGATAAAATTACCGATGGTAATTTCGTCATCGTCAAAAGATAAATAGATATGGGCCAAAAAGTTCATGATATACTTCGCAAAATCTTAAGGTCGAATTTACAAATATGGATAATAGCTTTCGATTGAATCCGTTTATATTTGCACAAACTTTGAAGAATTTATGACACTAATCAAATCGATTTCAGGAATAAGAGGAACAATTGGCGGAAAACCAGGTGACAATTTAACACCGATTGACGCTGTGAAATTTGCCGCTGCTTACGGTACTTGGCTGAAGGAATATTCAAAGAAAGATGATTTGAAAGTGGTCATAGGGCGTGACGCTCGCTTGTCTGGTGAAATGGTGCAAAACCTTGTAGTTTCGACTTTGGTCGGTTTAGGTATCGAAGTGCTGAATTTGAACCTATCCACAACACCAACCGTTGAAATAGCCGTACCGTTGGAAAAGGCAGATGGGGGAATCATTCTAACCGCCAGTCATAATCCAAAGCAATGGAATGCCTTAAAATTGTTGAACGAAAAAGGCGAATTCTTGGATGCTGCCCAAGGCGCGAAAATATTAAAAATAGCTGAACAGGAAGATTTTGAATTTGCGCAAGTTGACGATTTGGGAAGTATTACAAACAACGACGCCTACATTTCCATACATATTGAAGAAGTTTTAAAACTTTCTTTGGTCGATGCTGATACGATTAGACAGGCGAAGTTCAAAGTGGTGGTTGATGGGGTTAATTCAACAGGTGGCATTGCCATACCCCAATTGTTGAAAGAACTGGGTGTTGAAGTCGTGGAATTGTATTGCGAGCCCACGGGTCATTTTCCGCATAACCCAGAACCCTTGAAAGAGCATTTAAGGGACATTTGTGAGTTAGTGGTCAAAGAGAATGCCGACTTCGGTATCGTTGTCGATCCTGATGTAGATCGTCTGGCCTTTATCAGTAATGATGGTGAAATGTTTGGTGAAGAATATACGCTGGTCGCTTGTGCTGATTATGTTTTAAGTAAAACCAAAGGGAACACGGTTTCTAACTTGTCCTCTTCCAGAGCTTTAAGGGATATCACAGAAAAGCACGGTGGCACCTACGAAGCGGCCGCAGTGGGGGAGGTCAACGTGGTAAACAAAATGAAGTCCAATAATGCTATAATCGGTGGTGAGGGCAATGGTGGTATCATTTACCCTGAAAGTCACTATGGCCGCGATTCATTGGTAGGAACGGCCCTGTTTTTGATGCTAATGGCAGAAAGAGGAGGTACGGTTGCGGAGTTAAGGTCGAGTTACCCTTCCTATTTCATGAGTAAGAAGAAAATTCAACTAACCCCGGAATTGGATGTTGATGGACTTCTGAAAACCATGGCTGAAAAGTATGCTAATGAAGACATTTCAACCATTGATGGTGTGAAAATAGATTTTCCAGAAAATTGGGTGCACCTCAGAAAGTCAAATACAGAACCCATCATTCGTATTTACACCGAAGCAAAAAGCCAATCGGAAGCAGACGGATTGACTGACCGAATCATTGGGGAAATCAAGGAAGCTGCAGGACTTTAGTTCCTGTTTTTGGCAAACTGCTTTGGTTTTTTATTACGGTGTTTCCATCTTTTGTGTGTCCACAAATATAGTTCAGGCCGTTCTTTAATTTGCGCTTCTGTGAGTGCAATGAATTTTTTGGTTATTTCATTCGGTTCGGTTCCTTGACCAGAGGTGGTGATCGGTATGAACTCAGCCTCATAAAATCCTCTTTTTACTTTTGAAACTTTCATGAAAACAACAGCGAGGTCCATTTTACGGGCCATAAGTTCAACACCATTGAAAATGGGTACCTTCACGCCCATGAATTCCGACCAATAATGGGCACGACTGACTTGTGGCGATTGATCGCTGATGATGCCGTAAACCCCTTTAACACCATTTTTTTCGTTTCTCATGACCGTTTTGACCGTCTCTTGTTGCGTGATTAGTTCCGTTCCCCAACGAGAGCGTATTTTCAAAAAAAGGCGATTAAAATATTTGTTGTTGATGGTTTGGTAAACCGCATATCCTTTACTCTTCACATAAAGATTTAGGCTAGGGTTCCATTCCCAATTTCCATAATGGGCACAGGGCACTAAAATGCTTTTGTCTTTTTCAATAGCAAGAACCACTTCAACATTGGTTATGTGATATTTTTTTTTGATTTGTTCTTCGGTTAGATTTAGGCTTTTGACCATCTCCAAAAAGAGGTCGCAGAGATGTTGGTAGAATTTTTTCTCAATGTCCTTGATTTCTTCGGATGTTTTATGCGGAAACACCAAACTCAAATTTTCATGAACCACTTTTTTTCGATATCCGATGATGTGATAAATGAAGACAAAAGAAATGTCCGAGATGGTGTAAAAAATTCGATGGGGTAATACGGAAATCAGCCAGATTATCGGATAAACAAGAACAAATACGAGTAGCTGCATGCAAAAAACTATAGTGCAAATATAGTTATATTTGACACCAAACAGAACGCGAACCCATGTACGGAATACACTATGCTACCCTTATAATTATTGGTTTGAATCTCTTGGTCTCCTTCAAGGGGTTCAGTGACCAAGTTTTTTTCGAACGCTATAAATTTCGGATAGGTGCTATCAATTCAGGTCAGAAAGACCGGATGTTCACCTCTGGTTTTCTTCATGTTGATACCGCGCATTTGATTTTCAATATGCTGACCCTGTATTTTTTTGCCGATGTGGTCATTGCGGGTTTTGGACCAATAAAATTCATCGGAATTTATGTGATAAGCCTTATTGCGGGAAGTCTGCTCGCTTTATTCTTTCATAAAGATGAGGACTTTTATAGCGCTGTTGGGGCGAGTGGTGCCGTTACCGGCATACTTTACGCAGCCATCTTGTTGAATCCGAATATGAGTTTGTTCCTGATGTTCATACCAATCCCCATTCCCGCATACATAGTGGGTATTGGTTATTTGTTGTATTCCATTTACGGTATGAAAAATAGAGTGGGTAATATTGGCCATACCGCTCATTTTGGAGGGGCGGTCGGAGGTTATTTTGCCACATTGTTCTTGATGCCCGACTTGATTTTTACAGAAACCCTAATGGTCATTCTTTTGGCCATTCCGATCATTATTCTCTTTGTCATGGAAAAAACGGGTAAGATTTAAAATTGAACCCCAGTAAAAAACAGTAATCCAAGGCTTTTTAGACAAAATACATGCACTTTGTCGAAAAAAGTAAGTTCTCGAATACAATTGAGGTAATTTTGACGTTCCAAATTAAGGCCCAAATCTAAGTTGGATAAAAACCTACGTATTATGAGAAAAGTCTCCCTCCTCATCATTGCTGCAGCATTCTTTGCAGTTTCTTGTAAAGATGAGACCACAATTTTCAAAGATCAACTTCAAGATGAAGTCAGTTTAGAACAGAATGATGCCATATTGAAAGGTAGTATTTCTTTCGATGATGCCGGTGTTCTTGATATCTTGGAAGAACAAGAAATTTCTGGTAAAACAGCAAAAGGTATGCAGCAGGCAGGCGACTACCCACTTACTTTGGTCGCTCAGATTGATGCCCCGTCGTTTACAGGTGCAGAGAATCTTGGCGCTACGCATATTCATTTGGATGGCGACGTTGCCTATGTTTCTTACAATACCGTTGAAGACGGGTACGCTGGTGCGATAGATATTATGAACGTTGCAGATCCCAATAGACCGGCCCTTACCGGTAGGTTATATTACTCCAATGCCGATATCAATTCCATTGCCTACGACAATGGGTTTGTCTATGCCGCGGGAGGATTCGACTCAGAGCAGTCAACTCGTACAGATTTCAATTCTTTCGTGGCTAAAATTCCTGTTGAAAATGGAAGATTCAATTTAAGTGCCGGAATCAATTATGGATTTCAAGAAGGATTCAACGCCACAGATGTAAAAGTAAGGGGTAATGAAGTGTTGGTTGCCAGTGGAGGCGATGGTTTTATCACGGCTTATTCCAAAAACGATTTGACCTCACTTTATGATGCTCCCTTCGCCGATTTAAGATCTATTGGTCTTGTTGGCAATGAGGTAGCTGTTCTTGATGCCAGTGAAGGTGTGAAGATGCTGGATCAGAATTTCAATGTGCTCAGCACGGTCAATATCAATGCTGATTTTGGCGAATTTTCAAAACGAACAATCGATATTTCCAATAATAGGTTGGTGGTTTCCGAAGGTGCCGAAGGTGCAGGGGTATACGAAGCCAATAGTGGAAATTATATCAAACATTTACCCATTTTAGTGAACCCTGATGGGGTGGCGAGTCAAAATATTGTGACCAATGCGGTATCAATCAATGAAGATGTTATTTTGATGGCCAATGGAGGTGCCGGATTAAGTCTTTCTGAAGACCAAGGTGCCAATCCTGATTTGGTGGGAATCATTGAATTGAACGGATCTATCAACTTTGTGGTTTCTAAAGGCGATTATATTTTCGCTGCTTCTGGTAAGCGTGGATTGCAAATTATAAAAATGAACAAACCCAGCAGCAGTTTAGAGGCCGAGTGTGCTTCTAGTCCAGCGTATACCGGTGGCAGGAATTTAATTGTTGATGCAGGCCAAGACCTCGAGTACAGCGGTTCTAGACGCTTCAATAGTCTTGATATCAGTGGCAATCTTCTCTTATGTGGAAGTTGGACGGTCAGAAATGACGTAAGTATAAGCGACAACGCCTTGTTTGAAATGAATGGTTCTTTGGTTGTGGGTAGAAACAGGAGTAGAAAAGATGTCAAGGTGGGTTCAGGAGCAACATTCAGGGTAGAAGGAAGCCTTATCATCTATGGCGATTTGATATTGAATGAAGGTTCGACAATTGAATTTCTTGGCGATAATTCTTCGGCTAACATATTTGGTAATGTGATAAAGGGCGATAATGTAACCGTTACAGGTAACTTTGATGATGTGAGAAACAAGTTCTAAAAACATATTTAAATAGAAAAAGCCCTGATGAAATTTTCATCGGGGCTTTTTGTTTACTTCACATTTTTAATCCAAAAGTTCGGAAATCTTATCATGTAGTGCCTTACCTCTTAGATTTTTCGCTATGATAATTCCATTCTCGTCCAATAGAAATGCAGCGGGTATGGCATCTACATTGTATAATTTGGCTATGGGCCCGAAATACTGCACATGCGAAACGTGATTCCATTCCAATCCGTCATCAGCAATTGCTTTTTTCCAGGCATCGGCTTTTCTATCCAATGAAACCCCAAGTATATTCAATCCCTTATCATGGTACTTTTTGTATGCGGCAACAACATTCGGATTTTCCGCACGGCAAGGCTTGCACCAGGCCGCCCAAAAATCAACTAGGGTCACTTTGCCCAAAACATCGTTTAAAGCTATTTGCTCGCCGTCAGGTCCAGGAGCCGAAAAATCAGGGGCTTTTGCACCAATTGCCGTGTTTTTTGTTTTGGCTTCCCGTTCTTTTAATTGATTCAATTGATCCAGTACTTTAATGGCTGCAGTGGTTTTTTTCATTTCTGGTGTCAAGCCATCATACAGCTTTTGAATTTCATTTGAATTCATTTGTTTTGAGGCAATGGCCCTTTCCATCAGCAAGACTGTGATTAGCGCATCAGGATTTGATTTGATAAACTCAATTTCAAAGTTTTTATACTCTTCCTGTAGCTCGTTCATTTCATCCCGAAGTGCCTCCCTAGAGGCCATATCAGCGCTCTGCATGTCTTGTTGCACAGACATGGCCTTTTTTGATATTGCTTGCGATTCCTCCAGGTAATTGGTGAAGTATTCATTTTGAATGGTTCCACTGACCTTGGCAAGACCCAAGCTGTCTTTTTGGGCACTTAAACCAATTTCCCCGTTTTCAATGACCACGGCGGTATATCCACCTAATTTGTCAACAAATACATAGTGCATTTCAGGTATCTCTTGAACCCCTGAAAATTGGAATTTTCCATTCTCAACTGTGGTGGTATCTATATCCACCGGTTGATTGTTGTCTCCGATTTTTTTAAGATAAACTTCTGTGCCGTTTTCAATTTCTCCACGTACATCTCCATTCAAAACAAAACCTGTTGGGTTTGAAGTGCATGCTAAAATAGCTAGTAAGAGTACTGTGGTAAAGATGTTTTTCCTCATTATCCTATGTTTAGATAGGCAAATTTAGGCATATGCAAACGATAAAAAAAACCCATGAAAGTTTATGGGCAAGGTCAAATATTAGCGATGATTTTTTCAAAATTGATAACGAATACCAATACCAAGATCGAAATTGAATTTATTGTCAAAATTTTCCACTCCATAAACACCTAACTCCGGTTTGATGTCAAAAGATAACAGAATTGGAAAATCAAAATTGACTTCCACTCCTACATTTCCAGCGACCAAAGCGAATAACCCACCTTCTCTTTCAACTGGGGTTTCTGGATTGCCAACTAAAAAAACGGGAGCAAAATCTGCTGTTCCCACACCACCTCCAAAACCATAATACCAATTGAAATTTGCAGCTATTTCGTGTACTGATTGAAATAATGCGGTCAATTTAGCTGCGTTGAATTCACGACTATCCTGATATCCCAAATCCAACTCAAGTCGATTGTAGCGTCCTATGGATTTTTGATAGGACAAGGCCGCTCCGAAGCCATCACTTTCGCCAAGTCTTAGTCCAAAGGCATGGTTCGAAATGTCTTGGGCTTGTGTTGAAAAGAATGCTAACGTAAAGAATAATATAAGAGTAGATTTCAACAGTTTCATAAGTTCCTGTGTTTGATTTGTAATTAACATTTGGGCTATTCCTATCTTTGCCTTCGCAAAGAAAACTTTAAAAAGCACTTAAAATTGTTCAGAATTGGATAAAATTTTATTACAAAAATTGGGAGAGTCCCTCGAAGGAGAAATGTTGAGCGATGAATTGACAAAGGTGCTATATGCTACTGACGCATCGGTATATCGAATGATTCCCGCTGCTGTTTCTTTTCCCAAAACCATTCAAGACATAAAGCAATTGATAAAGTTTGCCACCGAGAACAAGATAGGGCTGATCCCCAGAACCGCTGGCACCTCCTTGGCCGGTCAAGTAGTTGGTACTGGTATTGTGGCTGATGTATCGCGACATTTTACCAAAATTTTGAATTTTGATAAGGAAAAGAAACAGGTTAGTGTACAGCCTGGGGTCATACGTGATGAACTGAATCAATTTCTTGAGCCTCATGGGCTTTTCTTTGGTCCAAATACCTCCACAGCAAACCGCTGTATGATCGGGGGTATGGTGGGTAATAATTCATCAGGCACCACCTCAATTCAATATGGGGTCACAAGAGACAAGGTAGTGGCCATGAAAGTGGTTCTATCTGACGGCAACGAAGCCGAGTTTAAGGTCTTGACATCGAACGAATTTGATGGTAAACTAGCGCAAAAAACATTTGAATCAAAACTCTATGAAAACATCCATAAAGAACTATTAAATAAGAATATAAGAAATAAAATATTAAAAGAATTTCCTAAAAAAAGCATTCATAGAAGAAATACAGGGTATGCCGTGGATGAATTATTGAACAATAATATTTTTGGGGAAACAAACGCTGATTTCAATATGTGTCAGTTGTTGACCGGAAGCGAAGGCACCCTGGCATTTACAACTGAAATCACCCTTCAATTGGATGTGTTGCCACCAGGGCACAAGGCCATGGTGGTTACGCATTACAAAACCTTGGAAGATTGTTTAAGTGATGTGGTTCCAGCCATGAAGCATAGTTTGCATACCTGCGAAATGATGGATAAGGTGATCTTGGATTGCACGAAAAACAATAAACAGCAATTGGCGAATCGTTTCTTTGTTGAAGGTGATCCAGCAGCATTGCTCATGCTTGAGGTACGTGCTGACTCAGAGATTGAACTCGAAAAACAACTAAAGGATTTGAAAAGCACCCTTGCAGATTCCGGATTGAGTTACGCGAGTCCTGTATTGCATGAAGCTGACATTGGTAAAGCGCTTGAATTGAGAAAGGCAGGTTTGGGCCTGTTGGGAAACATGGTGGGTGATCGAAAAGCCGTGGCCTGTATTGAAGATACGGCAGTGGCTTTGGAAGATTTGAAGGATTTTATCGGAGAGTTCACGGCAATAATGAAGGGTTATGGTCAAGAAGCTGTGTACTACGCCCATGCCGGGGCAGGAGAACTTCATTTAAGACCAATTCTAAACTTAAAAAAATCTGTGGATGTTCAATTGTTTCGAGCGATAACAACAGATGTGGCCAAATTGACCAAAAAGTATAGAGGCTCCTTTAGCGGTGAGCATGGTGATGGTATTGTGAGGGCAGAATTCATTCCTTTGATGATCGGTGCTGAGAACTATGAACTGTTGAAACGCATAAAGTCGTATTTCGACCCCCATAATATTTTCAATCCGGGTAAAATAGTGGACGCGTATCCAATGGACCAATCGCTGCGTTATGAAATCGATAGGGTAGAACCTAGTGTGGACACCTTGATGGACTTCTCAGACAGCGAGGGTATTCTGAAAGCTGCGGAAAAATGCAATGGTAGCGGTGATTGCCGAAAAACGGAGCATATGGCAGGAGCCATGTGCCCCAGCTATCATGCCACACGAGATGAAAAACACACCACTCGCGGAAGAGCAAATGCTTTGCGTGAGTTTCTAACAGTATCAGACAAAGCGAACAAATTCGATCAAGAAGAATTGAAAGAGGTTTTTGATTTGTGCTTGAGCTGCAAGGCATGCGCTAGTGAGTGCCCTAGTAATGTTGATGTCGCCACGTTGAAAGCGGAATTTACATACCAGTATCAAGAATCAAATGGCTATTCGTTACGAAGTAAATTATTTGCTTACAATACGCGATTGAATAAATGGGGCAGTTCGGTAGCCTCCTTTACCAATAGTGTGTTCAATTCAGGTTTTTTAAGTCGTATATTAAAAATATCTTCCGGAATTGCCACGGACAGAAGTCTACCCAATGTTTATAGTGTTAATTTTTATAAATATGTTCAAATAATTGAAAATAAAAATGTTATAAAAAATCAAAAGATTGTTCTATATATTGATGAGTTTACAAGATACCTCGATGTGGATTTGGGCAAAGATGCCATCGAGCTTTTGCTCAAACTTGGCTATGAAGTAGACCTCTTTTACGCGGAAAGCGGGCGGACCTTCCTTTCCAAAGGGTATTTAAAACAAGCAAAATCCCTGGCGTTGAAGAATATTCCGAAGTTGAAGGAATTTGCGGATAAGGGTATTCCCGTGTTGGGCTTGGAACCTTCTGCGATACTAACCTTCAGGGATGAATACAAAAGGTTGGGTAACGACCCCGAAGCAATGGACTCCATTGCGAGAAATGCCTTTCTAATAGAGGAATTTTTATCCATGGAAATAAAAGAAGGAAGATTAAGAGCAAATCAGTTCACGAAAGATTCAAAAACGATTAAAATTCACGGACACTGTCATCAAAAAGCATTGAGCAGTCAAAAAGTAACTTTTGATGTGTTGAACCTCCCAGAAAATTATGTGGTGACCATAATAGCTTCCGGTTGTTGTGGCATGGCGGGTTCTTTCGGATATGAAAAAGAACATTATGAAACCAGCATGAAAATAGGGGAGTTGAAACTTTTCCCTTCGATAAGAAAAACGACTGAAGACGTTTTGATTTCAGCAAATGGCACAAGTTGCAGGCATCAAATATATGATGGAACCGGGCGTAGGGCCAAACACCCAGTTACCATTTTGAAAGAGGCATTGTTGTAAAGTGTCTACTTCTTATTTTCATTTTTAAAATCTACCTTTGTGGTTTAAAAGACATCAAGAGAAATGGCAGGCAACACCTTTGGAAACCTATTCAAATTGACCACTTTTGGAGAATCGCATGGCGTGGCGATTGGAGGTGTTATAGACGGATGCCCATCAGGTTTGAATATCGACCTTAAAGCCATTCAGAATGAATTGAATCGAAGAAAACCTGGTCAATCGGCCATTGTTACCCAAAGAAAAGAGCCGGACACTGTGGAATTTTACTCCGGAATATTTGAGGGTAAAACAACGGGCACGCCTATAGGTTTTGCCATTCACAATACCAACCAAAAATCCAAGGACTATTCACACATAAAAGACTCCTACAGGCCCTCTCATGCCGATTTTGTGTATGATAAAAAATATGGTTTTCGTGATTACCGAGGTGGTGGGCGCAGTTCTGCCCGTGAGACGGCAAGTAGGGTAGTGGCTGGTGCCATTGCGAAACAAATGTTGAATGATGTCAAAATCAATGCCTTCGTTTCTCAGGTCGGTACTATGCGACTGGAGAAGGATTACAAGAAATTGGACTTGACCTTGACAGAAACCAATCCAGTGCGTTGTCCAGACCCAGAAATGGCCGCTCAGATGGAGGCCTATATCAAAGAGGTACGAAAAGAAGGCGATACTGTGGGCGGAATAATTACTTGCGTAATTCAAAATGTACCAATTGGATTGGGAGAACCCGTTTTTGATAAGTTACATGCCGAATTGGGCAAGGCAATGCTATCCATTAATGCGGTAAAGGGATTTGAATACGGTAGTGGATTTGAGGGTGTGAAAATGAAGGGCAGTGCCCACAATGACCAGTTCAATAGTGACGGAAGCACCAAAACCAACTACAGCGGAGGTATTCAAGGCGGTATTAGCAATGGTATGGATATCTACTTCCATGTGGCCTTCAAACCCGTGGCCACGGTCATTCAAGCTTACGAAACCATTGATAAAGACGGTAATAAGGTGCAAACTAAAGGAAAAGGTAGACATGACCCCTGCGTTGTGCCGAGAGCAGTGCCCATTGTTGAGGCTATGGCAGCTCTTGTTTTGGCAGATTATGAACTGATTAATCGAACCATTAAATTATAGGGTTTCTTTTTTACAATTTTTCTTTTCAAAATAGTATCTTTCTTCCCTAAACCAAAACAAAGGCATGAGGAAACTTGAACTTCATTGGAAGATTATTATTGGTATGGTGCTGGGACTGCTTTTTGGCTTCGGTATGACTTATGCCTCATGGGGCAAAGATTTTGTTACGGATTGGATAGCCCCTTTCGGCACAATTTTCATCAAACTACTAAAGCTGATTGCCGTTCCTTTAATTTTGGCATCCCTTATTAAAGGAATTTCCGATTTAAAAGACATATCAAAATTCAGAAATATCGGATTGAGAACCATCGGTATTTATTTGTGTACAACAACCATAGCCGTAGTCTTAGGTCTTGTATTGGTAAATGTAATTCAACCGGGTGAAGGTATTTCTGAAGAAACCATAACCAAGTTAACATCTACCTATGCTAACGATAGTGGTGTGGTGGCCAAGTTGGAAGAGGCGAGTCTTCAAAAACAAAGTGGTCCTCTCAAGTTTTTGGAAGATATGGTGCCTGACAATGCAATCGCCGCTTTCAGTAATAACCGCTTAATGTTACAAGTTATCTTCTTTACTATTTTTATGGCCATTTCAATGTTGTTGATTGGAGAAAAAAGGGCGAAACCCCTGAAGAACTTTTTTGATTCATTGAATGATGTGGTGTTGAAGATGGTCGATTTGATTATGCTGGTAGCACCCATTGCCGTTTTTGCGCTCTTGGCAAATGTTGTGGTTTCATCAAGTGATCCTGAAATATTGTTGGCCTTATTAAAATATGCAGGGGTTGTTTTATTGGGTCTTGCGTTATTGGTGGTGATATATTGTTTAATGGTTTCGATTTTTGCCAAAAAGAATCCGTTTTGGTTTTTAAAACAATTGAGTCCTGCACAATTATTGGCGTTTTCAACAAGTTCAAGCGCGGCCACGCTTCCCGTTACTATGGAACGTGTAGAAGAACATATTGGCGTTGACAAAGAGGTGTCAAGTTTTGTACTTCCGGTGGGAGCAACAGTGAATATGGATGGAACAAGCCTTTATCAAGGCATCGCGGCAGTTTTCATTGCTCAGGCGCTTAGCCATGATATGGTGTTGACCGATCAATTGTATATTGTGATGACAGCAATATTAGCCTCTATTGGAACAGCTGCTGTACCCGGAGCCGGAATGGTCATGTTGGTCATTGTTTTGGAATCTGTCGGTTTTCCTGCGGATAAATATGCAGTGGGTTTGGCACTGATCTTTGCAGTGGATCGACCCCTTGATATGTTTAGAACTGTAATCAATGTAACAGGTGATGCTGCTGTAGCAACGGTAGTGGCTAAGTCCGTCGATAAACTTCATGATAATCCCAAAGCCAAAAACTGGGATGACCATTATGAGGAGGTAAAGTAAAACTCCTTAATCCAAAAACTTTGCCTTCAATTCTGGGGTCGGAACCATACATTGCTCTTTTTTGCCATACCATTTGTACCTGTTTCTCGCCACCATATCGTATACGATATTTCGTAAACTACTGGGAATCAGTTGTAATAATTTTGATATAGAACGATACCCTTTTAATTGCCGACCAATTTGCAATGCTGCATCTGATTTGACGAAATAAGCCACTCCCGGCTTTATAAGAATAACGGAATCAATGTTTTTCGCATCGATATTTCGCTCTGAAATCATCTTCTGGCCAATGGCACTCTGTAAAGGGACAAAACGAAAATTGTCATTCTTGTCTCGTTTGATCACGAATTGCACAAAACCATTGCAAAGATTGCAGATGCCGTCAAATAAGATGATGTGATGTGGTTTTGCTTCGGTCATTTTTTATTTTGTACGGTTTCGACCAATTCCAATTGTTCGGTACTTACATTGGTCGTGAACATACCATAATTCACTACAGCCTTGCCCTTTTCTATTTTATCAACCGTTCCAATGGCCTTACCATCTTCCATCCGAACACGATCGCCCACTTTAAACACTGGTCGCGGTTTGTTCTTTTCTTTTTGAATGGCTCTTTTCTTGGCTGCCTTTTTTTTCTGACGTATGACGTTGACCTTTTTTTGCACTTCCTGGGCGATTTGAACCTTTTTTGTGCGCTCGGCTTTGGCTTCCTTTGCTGATTTCTTTTTTCGCTTGCTATTTTCCGTTTCCACAATACGAAGCAGTTCTGAAACCAATACCCTTTTTTTCTTGTCCTGAAAATATCGGCTGGCCACTTTATCAATCTTGTTGCCCAAATGCACCATGCGCTGGTCATGGTCATATAATTCTTGGTAATTTTCAAGCTTTGTTTTGACTTTCGCGCTCAGTTTTTCGAGTTTGGCTGCTTCCTGCTTTGCTTTAGACTCCTCTTCTTGCAATCTAGAGCCTGTTTTAGCCATTTTACTGCGTTCTTTTTGCAATTTGGCTATCGTTGCATCAAAACGCACTTTGCCGCGCTCTATCTTCTTCTTTGCCCTGTTGATCAGTGAATAGGGGATGCCGTTCTTTTGCGCGACTTCAAATGTGAAGGAACTGCCTGCTTCTCCAAGTACCAGTTGAAAGGTAGGTTCCAAGGTTTTGCCGTCAAAAAGCATATTGGCATTGGAGATGTGTGGCAGTTCGTTAGCCAAGAGTTTCAAATTGGCATAGTGGGTGGTGATCACACCGTAGGCCTCACGTTCATAGAACACCTCTAAAAAGGCCTCCGCGAGTGCCCCGCCAAGTTCCGGGTCGCTTCCAGTGCCGAATTCATCAATCAAAAAAAGGGTGTTTGAATTGCATTTTTTTAAGAACTGATTCATGTTTTTCAAGCGATAGCTATAAGTGCTCAGATGGTTTTCTATGGATTGATTATCTCCGATATCTGTCAAAATTCTATCAAACAAGCATACATAACTTCTTTCATGAACAGGAATTAAAAGGCCTGATTGAAGCATTACTTGAAGTAGTCCTATGGTTTTTAGGGTGATGCTTTTTCCTCCGGCATTGGGACCTGAAATGACAATGATCCGATTTTCAGGATGCAATTCTATGGTCTGCGGATGGGTTTTTTGACCACTTGTTTTATTGGTCAAATAGAGTAATGGATGATACGCATCCTTGAGAAAAAGACGTTTTTCTTGATTTATTTTGGGCAATAATGAATTTGTTTCCTGCGCATACTTAGCCTTTGCCGAGGTAACATCAATTCCACTTAAAAATTCCTGATAATCCCTTAGAATTTCAGCATAGGGGCGCAGGTAATCTGTAAGTGCATTCAAAATACGTTGCACTTCCTCCTTTTCTTCAAACTCAAGATTGTTGAGTTCGCGACTATATTTTAAGGTGGCCTCGGGTTCTATGTAGACAATACTTCCTGTTTTGGAGTTGCCCATGACCGTACCTTTGACTTTTCTTCGATACATGGCTTTAACTGCCAAAACGCGGCGGTTTTCATAAACGGACTCCCTTATCTCGTCTAAATAATCAGAACCCTGATAGGTATTCAATGCCGCAGCGAAACTTTGTCCAATTTTACCTTTTACCTCCTGTATTTGCCTTCGTAAGCCAAACAATTTATCGGATGCTTTATCTTTCACTTCCCCAAAACGATTGATAACACTGTCAATTTCTGAGGTAATCTCCTTGTTTGGCTCAATTTTCTCCGCATCAATGAAGAGCAGTGGATAGTATTCCTTAAACTTTTTAAAGAACTTTTTGTGAACCAACAACGTTTTGCAAATGCTTCCAACTTTCTGAAAACCAATAATTTCAATGGTAGTATTTTCTATTTTTAAAAGCCCGAGCTCCTTGTTGATATCATCAAAACCGTGATTGGGTATTCTATTTTCGCTGACGAATGAAGATAGATATTCCGCAGTTCGACCCAAGGCATGTTCAATGGCATCGAGCTTGTCCATTGGTTTAATCTCCCCAACTCTTTCTTTGCCTAAATTGGTGACACATCTTGAAGTTACCTGTTGCAAAACGGTATTGAATTCCAAATCTTCAAGAGTCTTTTTGAGCGTTTTATCCATAGTGATCTTGCGGATACGGCAAAGGTATGCATTAGGAACACATGTTAAAACAGACAAAATCATAATTGTTCCAACCCCCTTGAATTGAACTGCTTAATCCACTAAAGGACAATATATTGGGCTTTTTTTAGTTTGTAAATAACCCCCAAAAAAACCTTTATAAAAAAAGAAACAAAAGCCTCATGAAACATCAAATCCAAACTATCACATTTTTGGCCCTTTTAATCTTGTTCAGCTCATGCGGAGCCACCAATAGACTTACCTTGGGAATTACAGAACCCGCAATTGTACATCTGCACGAAGACATCAAGAATATCGGTATTATAAACAGGAGTTTGCCTTCAAAAGGCAACAATGCCTTGGATCAGATCGATAAGATCTTGTCTGCGGAAGGACTACACCTCGACAAGAAAGGTGCAGAAGCTGCCATTTCAGCGTTATCTACAGAATTATCGGTCATCAAGAACTTTGATACCATTAAGATTTTGGAAGGAGTGGAAGAAGTCAAAAAAGGTTTAGGCGTGATGCCGGCTACACTCTCTTGGGAGCTAGTTGAAAAGCTGTGTGCTGAAAATGAGGTCGATGTTTTGATTTCATTGGCTTTTTTTGATACAAATACGAAAACCGACTTGAAAGTCACCACCATGAAATTGCCCAATGATTTTGGGGTGGACGTTGATGTTCCAGGGCATCGTATCAATTTAAATACCCTTGTTGCCTGCGGTTGGCGTCTTTATGACCCGCAGACCAAGGAGATTGTTGATAGACGTACTTACAATAAGAACATGAATTTCAGCGGACAAGGAATAAACCCCATGAAAGCGGTAGAGGCGGTTGCTGGCCGAAATGAAACAGTTCAAGAATACAGTAGAAACGTTGGTATTGCCTATGCCAAAAGAATGATACCAAGATATCGGCGCATTGCACGAGATTATTTCTCAGGCGGAACGGATAAATTAAAAATGGCCCATAGAAGAGCGCAGGCGGGAGACTGGAAAGGGGCTGCGGATTTATGGGAACAGGAATTGAGCAATCCAGATCAGAAAGTGGCAGGGCGTGCGCATTACAACATGGCCATAAGCAGTGAGATCGATGGGGACTTGGAAAAAGCCATACAATATGCCTCGAAATCATACACTGATTTTGAGACCAGAGCGGCAATTGATTATGTCAATGTTCTGCGATATCGAGTAAGTCAGAATAGAGTACTTGAACAACAATTAGCAAAATAGCGAGCTGTTCGCTGTACACAGTATATTTTTTTATGAATAGGGAGTAAAAAGATCTGGTTTGACATGGTGGACTGAACTGTTTAATTGTATACCTTGACATGGGCCAAGAAAGGCTCCATAGGGCAGGAGTTGTAGCCTGTAATATGTTTTCCACCTAGAATTCAGAATTTGTTCATCGAAGTTCGATCCCATATTTTTGAGGATATCAATTATTGTGATATCCATGGATGTGAAAATTGAACAAAGTTGGCGCGATCAACTTGCTGAGGAGTTTGAAAAACCCTATTTCAAAAAACTTGTTCAATTTGTAAGGACTGAATATTCTCAAAACACCTGTTACCCGAAAGGCAGCGAAATTTTCGCGGCCTTTGACCATTGTCCCTTTGACAAAACAAGAGTGGTTATCATCGGCCAAGATCCGTACCATGGCCCCAATCAGGCCAACGGACTCTGTTTTTCTGTAAAGGACGGTCTCTCTTTCCCTCCCTCATTAGTGAATATTTTCAAGGAAATAGTTACAGATCTTAATATTTCATATCCGCAAAGCGGTAATTTAGAACGTTGGGCCAAACAAGGTGTCCTACTCATCAATGCCACCTTGACCGTACGAGAACATGCGCCCGGAAGTCATCAAAAAATGGGTTGGGAAACCTTTACCAATGCAGCAATCTCCAAATTATCTGAACAGAGTAACGGACTTATTTTTATGTTATGGGGAGGTTTTGCAAAAAAGAAGGTTCGTTTGATCGATAGTTCAAAACACCATATCTTAACCTCTGGGCACCCCTCTCCATTAAGTGCGAATAGAGGGTATTGGTTTGGAAACCAACATTTTAGTCAGGTAAATAAGTTGTTGAAAAATGATGGTAGGATGCCAATTGATTGGTAAAAGATGAGTTGTACAAAGGGTTAATCCGTACCAACAGCTAAAATATTTCTTTAAACTGTACTAAAATTAACATTCCTTAGGTTAAATGAAAGAAAAAGACTACATTTGTACACAAAAATCATCTTATTATGAACACCTCCCCTTTAAAGTCCATTCTCCTCGTGGACGATGATGAGATTAGTAATCTTTTCAATAAGATCTTCATTGACCGTTTGAATATAGAAGCCGAAGTGGATATTGCCAACAACGGTGTTGAAGCGTTAAAATTTTTCAACGAGCGTGACGATTATACTGGACAAAGTCTTTTGCTGACACCCTGTTTGCTTCTATTGGATATCAAAATGCCTGTTATGGATGGTTGGGAGTTTTTGAGCGCCTATGAAGAAAAGGTGGCAGATGAACTTAAGAAAAATGTTGTGATAGTTATGTTGACCACCAGCGAAGATCAGGCAGATGCGATACGCGCCATGAATAATCCAAACATTAGAGAATTTATTCAAAAGCCCCTTTCTGAGGACAAGTTTATCAGTTTGATCACCAAATTCTTTGGAGAAAAGGTATTTGCTTAATCCTGAATTTTATAACAAAGGTCTTCATAATTCAAGGTCTTTTTTATTAAAGCTAAATCAAGAAGCGTTGCATTTACCTTGAGTATTTTATCCCTATCAATTTGCTTTTGACTCCAACGTGTAACGGATAGCCATTCTTTGATATCATCCAATTTTTGTTCGTAACTGTTTGAAAGCGAACGGTCAATACTAGGAATTCTTTTAAACTCCGTTGTATAGGTATTGATGGTTTCCAATATGTGCTGTAGTGTTCCATCGTTTTGTTTCAAGAAGTTTTTATTCGCTGCGATGACAAAACATGGCCATGGGGTAGTGGTGTCTCCCAATCTTCTGAATGTACCCCGGTCAACTATCGGTTTTGTAGTGAAATGTTCCCAAAGAAAATAATCCGCATGTCCTGAGGTTAAAGCCTCCACGGCACCGTTCAGATTGTTTATGATTTCAAATTTCAGATTTTCAGTATCCCAATCTTCGTTTTGAGCATGCACGTACGCCATTAAGTGACTTCCGCTACCATAACGGCTAATGGCTGCCTTTGTTCCCTGAAGGTCTGAGATGGTTTTATAAGAACTTGAGGCACCTACATGAATGCCCCAGCGAAGCGGTGTGGCAATATATTCCTGCACAATTTGACTAGGGTTGCCATCTGTAATACTTTTTACTATACCCTCGGTTAGTATAATGGCCAAATCGGTTTCCTGTTTTTCGAGCATGGCACACATTCTGCCAGTACCTTCAGGAATATCTGTCCAAGTCAGGTCAATTCCTCGTTCTTTGAAGGCGTCATCGGCCAAAGCCATATGCCATGGAAAATTGAAGTGTTCAGGAACCCCGATAATACGTACTTTTTTCATTCTGTGAGCTTACTGAGTGTATAGGTTATGATATTTTCGATTGATTTTTCTGGCGTTTTTGAAAAACCTCCTGTGCTTCTGTTCGCTAAAATACAATTCATTGAAACGGCCTTGTGTCCCATAAGTTTTGCCAACCCATAAATTCCGGAAGTTTCCATTTCCAAGTTGGTGATCTGCTTATTTTTATGGCGAAATGAAATCAGTTTTTTCAAAAAATCCGCATCCTTGGGTGCTAATCTATATGATCTTCCTTGAGGAGCATAAAATCCTGAATTTGTTGAAGTTATACCTATTAATGTCTTATTTGACTTCAATATGTTAAAAAGCTCGTTATTCACTTTAACCACATACGGAACAGAATTAAAAACCGGCCATTCCATATGTTTTACCAATGCTTCCGAAAAATCAAAATGCTGAATTTTTTCGCTCTGATAAAAATGCAAAAGCGAATCAAAACCCACTGCAAATTCACTAATGATGAAACTGTCAATGGGAATGGACTCTTGAATGGCACCAGAAGTGCCTATCCTTATAAAACTCAATTGAGTGAGACTATCTTTTACCGTTCGGCTTTCCAAATCAATGTTGACAAGAGCATCCAATTCATTTAGAACAATATCAATATTGTCCGTGCCGATACCAGTGGAAATTACGGTTAAACGCTTACCGTTCAATGTGCCGGTATGGGTAATGAACTCTCTTTTACCTTTTTTGATTTCAACTGTGTCAAAATGATTGGAAACATCAGTGACGCGCTCAGGGTCTCCCACAGTTATGATGGTAGGAGCAATATCTTGAGGGTGTAGGTTGAGGTGGTAAATACTGCCATCAGCATTCAAAATGAGCTCAGATGGCTTTAGTTGCATGTTATAATTTTAATATCCTATCGGTATTGGTGTTGTAAAGAAAATTATACTTCAAGGCTCCGCCCAAATAAACATCATTGTCCTGAATACAAGAGTAATAACTGGTTTGATGGTCTAAGATTTCTTTTCCTTTTTTTGTCAGTTTAACCGGATTGAAGGACGAAAAAAGTGGTTTTAAACGATGCAATGTTCTTTCATACTGAGAATCTCCAAAACCCAACATACCTTGGTTCTTTAATATGGTTTTCAGAAGTACTTTTTTTGATTCCGGTTGATGTGTATCGGCCAAATTCAAGATGTTGTTTTCCATATTGTTCAAACCATTTTTAATGGATGGAAACCGCTGTAAATGCGCCACTATGGCATCAGAAAGATAATCAAACTGATGGTTTTCAACTTCTTTTATGTTCTCTAAGCGCATTGGGTTGTCACTGCAGTACAATTGCCAAACATAGTCGGCGTACTCAATATCGTCTTGACTTAAAACAGTTCGGTTTTCATATAGTTTCAACAACTGGTCGTTGCTTAACTCATTCAAAGCGTATAGTTTATCTGAGCTGTCTTCATTACCACTGCAAACCAATGATATTTGTGCATATTTTCTATTGGCTTTCAACCAACTTAAAACAGCGATCATATTTATTTGGCAAAAAAGATCGTATTCGAACCAAAGTACAATATGATCTTGTTGCTTGTGATTGCATAGAGAGCGGTATTCTTTCAAGGTTTTCTCAATAAACCAAGATTTTGAAACCTTATAATTCTTATTAAGGAATTCAAAGCGGGTTTTCCAAAAATTCTCACTTCCAACATTGGTCAGGGTTTTGCCCTCACATAGCATTTCGCGCCACGTAATCACATCGCCCTTGAGGTTCAGAGTACCCAATCTATCGGTAAACGCATCGCCATTGGTAATATGCAATAGGGAGTTCATCGGAGGTAGTTGTTTAGGTTTTATGGACTAAATGTAATGTTTAATCAATGTTTAGAAAAAAAAATTAACAGAAAAATGACCATGAATCTCAATGAAAAACAAGGAAGGCTCGCAAAAGCCTTTTAAATCTAACCTCCCACGCGTTTTACTTTGAATCCCTTTTCTTGAAGCATGGCCATTATTTTATCACGATAGTCACCTTGAATGATAATTGATCCATTCTTAAAAGTACCGCCAACACTTAATTTAGTCTTTAATTCTTTGGCCAACAGCTTAAAATCTTTGTCTGCACCCTTGTAGCCTACCAAAATGGTAATGGGTTTGCCCTTTCGCTTTTCGTACTTGCATATAATCGGGTCATCTTGAAGCCAAATGTTCGGTTTTACCTCCTCCTTTTCAACTTTTTGTGGAACGTGATCAGGAAACAGATTTTTCAGTTGTTCTTCTAAACTCATTACTTCTTGATTAAACCCAGTTCTATGAGACGCTCATGCAAAAATTCCCCCGCAGTGATATCTACAAATCCCTTGGGGTGCTCGGCATCCACACAATTATCCAAACAATTCAGCGACATTTCACTGATTGGATGCATAAAAAAGGGAATGGAATATCGTGAGGTGCCCCAAAGCTCTTTTGGCGGATTCACAACACGATGAATGGTTGATTTCAATTTGTTGTTGGTCAATCGCGAAAGCATATCGCCCACATTGATCATCAATTGATCGGGCCTCGCAATCGCATCCACCCATTCCTCTTTGTGGTTCATGACCTGAAGACCTCTTCCGTGGGCACCCATTAACAGGGTAATCAAATTGATGTCTCCGTGTGCTGCCGCACGAACCGCCTTTTTGGGTTCTTCCTTTATGGGAGGGTAGTGAATGGGGCGTAAAATTGAGTTGCCGTTTTTAATGTAGCGGTCAAAATACGTTTCTTCCAAATTTAAATGAAGGGCCAAGGCGCGAAGCACGTATTTCGCGGTCTTTTCAAGCATTTTATAGGTTTCCTTACCAATGGTATTGAACTTTGGTAGCTCCTTTACATTGACATTGGCAGGGTATTCGGCTTCCAGTTTGGGGTCATTCTCAACAAACTGCCCAAAGTGCCAAAATTCTTTCAAATCACCTTCCTTTCTTCCTTTTGCATGTTCTTTTCCGAACGAGGTGTAGCCACGTTGCCCGCCAATTCCCTCAATTTCGTAACTGTCTTTAATCTCCTGCGGCAAGCTGAAAAACTGTTTTATTTCTGAATATAAGTTGTCCACCAATTCCTCAGAAAGAAAATGTCCGCTCAACGCCACAAAACCAATCTCTTCAAAGGCTTGGCCAATTTCTTTGATAAACTTCTCTTTCCGCTTTGGGTCCGCCGAAGTAAAATCGGTTAAATCAACACTCGGTACTGCACTCATATGAACTAAATATATGGGTTGATTTCAAAGTTAATGAATATTGCGAAGGGTAATTACCTCTTTTGGCAGGTTTTGTATTCTTTATTGTTAAATTTATACCGATTCTGAATGTCATTTGACTGAAATACAACATGAAGTACAACAAGTCCAAAATCGCCCAAAAAACGCTCCTCAAGCTATATGAGCGGATGTTGAAACCGCGCATGGTTGAAGAGAAAATGTTGATTTTATTGCGCCAAGGAAAAATATCAAAATGGTTCAGCGGCATTGGTCAGGAAGCTATTTCGGTAGGCGTTGCAAGTGCTTTGAAAAACGAGGAGTACATACTACCAATGCATCGTAATTTGGGGGTTTTTACGACCAGGGAGATTCCTTTGCACAGACTCTTTGCGCAATGGCAGGGCAAGGCTGGCGGATTTACAAATGGTCGCGATCGTAGTTTTCATTTTGGAACTCAGGAATTCAATATCGTGGGCATGATTTCGCATTTGGGTCCACAAATGGGTGTTGCCGACGGTATTGCCCTGGCTGACCTATTGCAAAAGAAAAAGCAGGTAACTGCAGTTTTCACTGGCGAAGGCGGAACAAGTGAGGGCGATTTTCACGAAGCGCTCAATGTGGCGGCCGTATGGAATCTTCCCGTGCTGTTCTGTATTGAGAATAACGGCTACGGATTGTCCACGCCCACGAGTGAACAGTACAAATGTGAGCATCTGGCCGACAGAGGGAAAGGCTACGGCATCGAATCACATATTGTGGATGGCAATAATATTCTTGAGGTCTATTCCACTGTTGATAAACTGGCCAAAAAGATGCGTAAGAATCCAGCACCTGTTTTGTTGGAATTCAAAACCTTTAGAATGCGTGGTCATGAAGAGGCCAGTGGCACCAAATATGTACCCAAAGAATTAATGGATGCTTGGGCAGAAAAAGACCCCATCAGCAATTATGAAAAGTTCTTGATTTCAGAGGATATTTTAAACGCGGATAAAATTGAAGTAATACGGAAGGGAATCGAGACCGAAATCAACCAAAATTTAGCGATGGCCTTTGATGAAAAGGAAGTAGTTGTAAACAAAACAAAAGAGTTAAATGATGTTTATAAACATTATGATTATGAACATGTTAAAGAAGGAAGTGTTGTAGAAAATATACGTTTGGTGGACTCCATTTCAAACGGATTGCGACAGTCGATGGCCAAACACGAAAATTTGGTCATCATGGGGCAAGATATTGCTGAATACGGCGGTGTTTTTAAAATTACTGATAGTTTTGTTGACGCTTTCGGAAAAGAACGGGTGCGGAATACGCCCATTTGCGAGTCGGCCATAGTTTCAGCTGCAATGGGACTCTCCGTAAACGGAATGAAAGCGGTTATGGAAATGCAATTCGCTGATTTTGCCAGTTCAGGCTTTAACCCGATTGTCAATTATTTGGCGAAATCACATTACCGCTGGGGCGAAAAAGCCGATGTGGTCATTCGAATGCCCTGCGGCGGTGGCGTTGGGGCTGGTCCTTTTCATTCACAGACCAATGAAGCCTGGTTTACCAAGACTCCCGGATTGAAGGTGGTTTATCCGGCCTTTCCGAAAGATGCCAAGGGTTTGTTGAACACCGCTATCAATGACCCAAATCCGGTAATGTTTTTTGAGCACAAAGGCTTGTATCGAAGTATTTACCAAAATGTACCAACAGATTACTATACTATTCCATTAGGGCAAGCAAATGTTTTGAAAGAGGGCGATGCTATTTCGATCGTGACCTATGGTGCCGGTGTGCATTGGGCGTTGGAAACTTTGGAACAGCAGCCCGAGGTAAGTGCAGACCTCATAGACTTACGGACTTTATCTCCTTTGGATACCGAAACCATATATACTTCAGTGCGGAAGACTGGCAAACTCATTATTCTTCAAGAGGACAGTCTTTTTGGGGGTGTCGCCAGTGATATCGCTGCCTTGGTCATGGAAAATTGTTTTGAAGCCTTAGATGGCCCTATAAAACGGGTCGCAAGTATGGAAACCCCAATTCCTTTTGCAGCAAACTTGGAGAAAAACTATTTGCCCAAAGAGCGGTTTAAGGAAGAATTAAAGGAATTGTTGGCTTATTGATAGTTGGAAAGCGAGTTGCGATTTCAAATGATCAATTTGAGTTGACTTCATTGTTTTTTCTCAAATCAGCCCTTTTCTTTTTGCAGAATGAAATGTGTCAGGGTTTAATGCGACTCTTGTTTTGTGTTTCTTTCTTTAACCTTATCTTTCCTCTGTGGACTATTTTGACATCATTATTGTAGGTGGTGGTCTGGCGGGTTTGACCGCGGCAATTCATTTATCCCAAAAGAGGCATAGGGTTTTGGTTATCGAAAAAAAGACCTACCCACATCATAAGGTCTGCGGCGAATATGTGTCTAAAGAAATTATTCCGTATTTAAAAAGTTTGGGTATTCCCATAGAAAAATCAGGTGCCGTTCAAATTGACACTATACAGTTGAGCACGGTTACGGGGAAATCGATTCAAACAAAACTACCTTTAGGCGGAATAGGAATCAGTCGCTACGGTTTTGATGACCTCCTCTACCAAAAAGCGACTGATAATAAGGTACAGTTTGTTTTCGAGGCGGCCACATCGATCAATTATGTTGCGGATTCTTTTGAGGTCAGAACGGAAAACAATAAAACATATTCCTCAAGAATCGTCATTGGTGCTTATGGTAAACGAAGTACTTTGGACAAACAATTACAACGCAATTTTATCAAACAAAAATCGGGTTGGCTGGGCGTGAAAGCGCATTATCAGTATGATGAATTTCCTCAAAATAACGTGGCTTTGCATAATTTCAAAGGCGGATATGCAGGTCTTTCGAAAACCGAAACCGGCGCAGTGAACTTTTGTTATTTGGCATCCTACAATAGCTTTCAGAAAGAAAAGAATGTTGATAATTTTAATGAAAATGTGGTGGCCCAGAATCCTTTTTTGAATGAATTTTTTGAAAAGGCGGCTCCCATTTTTGAAGCCCCATTGACCATTGCACAAATATCTTTCGAACAAAAGAAATCCGTTGAAAACCATATTCTCATGTGCGGCGATACGGCGGGTTTGATCCATCCGCTATGCGGTAACGGAATGGCGATGGCCATACATTCGGCTAAAATCGCCTCGGAAAATATCGATCGATATTTGATCAACAAAATTCAAGACAGAAACCAGTTGGAGTCAAACTTTACAAAAGCATGGACTGCCGCTTTCCAAAGACGTCTTTGGATGGGCAGACAATTGCAATCGCTCATGTTGAATGAGACCTTATCAAATATGACTTTAGAAATGGTAACCCAATCGCCCTCACTATTGCGAAAACTAATTAGATCAACTCACGGAAAACCCATTGTATGTTAATAGATCTATCAGAAAGAAGCAATCAGGCCGAATTGATGGATGATTTTCAGGAGGGAATGGACAAGCTACGATTTGTTTTTGATGATATCAATCGAGTAAATGCCATACTCGGGGGCAGCAACATTACCATCAATGCCGTGGCTCAATTGATAAAAGAAAACCCTCAAGATACCTATGTCATTTTGGATATGGGGTGTGGCGATGGACATATGCTGCGGGCGATTGCGGAATACTGCAGAAAAAGAAAAATCAAGGTCGAGCTAATAGGGGTTGATATGAACGCTGATGCCCTGCAACTCGCCGATGCGGCCTCTGAGGCATATCCTGAAATTGAATATCTAAATCAAGATATATTAACCTTTCAAGAATCCGATTTGAACTGTGATATCATTATCAACACCCTTTGTATGCATCATTTTGAAAACCATGATTTGCTTAGATTTTTGAAAAAATTCAATCAATTGGCAAGCATCGGGGTCGTCATCAATGATTTGCAAAGAAATCGATTGGCATATTACCTTTTTAAAGTCTTTAGCCTTATTTTTATAAAAACCAAAACAGCCAAGATTGACGGGTTGACTTCCATTAGCAGGGGTTTTGTAAAAACAGAGTTGATCACGTATTCTAAGCACTTGCCCAATGTTCGACACCACATTGAATGGAAATGGGCGTTCAGATATGTATGGATTATGAAACCCAAGCGACGAACTACAGCATGAACGAGACACGAATAGTTACGGTAGCGAAAGAATTGCCCCGATACTGCCGTAATACTGATGATATCATACCCTTTGTGAAATTGTGGCTCGCTGATGAAGACGAGCGTTTTCGTCGAAAAGTCATAAAAATATTTGAAGGTGCTGCTGTTGATAAGCGCTATGGTATCATGAATATTGAAGAGGTGTTTACCGCCACTTCCTTTGAAGAGAAGAATGCCATTTACGTTCGGGAAGTCAAAAAACTAGGGAAAGCGGTATTGCAAAAGGCCTTGAAGCAAAGTGGTTGGAAAGCCGATTCGCTTGATTATATCATAACCGTCAGTTGTACGGGTATAATGATTCCTTCTTTGGATGCCTATCTCATCAATGATTTGGGTTTAAAACAAGATGTGGTGCGATTGCCTGTTACTGAAATGGGTTGTGCAGCAGGGGTGTCAGGATTGATTTACGCCCAGAATTTTTTGAAATCGAATCCTGATAAACGTATTGCCCTGGTGGCAGTGGAGAGTCCCACAGCAACTTTTCAACTGAACGATCATTCCATGGCGAATATGGTCAGTGCCGCTATTTTCGGAGATGGTGCCGCTTGCGTTTTACTGTCTTCCGAAACTGAGGCAACCGGCCCTAAAATTGTAGGCGAAGAGATGTATCATTTTAAGGATGCCACGCAATTGATGGGTTTTGATTTGACCAATCACGGACTGAAAATGATTTTGAATCCCGCTGTACCGGAGACAATAGCGGAACATTTTCCAAATATTGTACATCCGTTTTTGGAAAAGTATGGTAGCCAAATTGAAAAAGTGGATCATTTGATTTTTCATCCGGGTGGGCGTAAGATCGTTCAAACGGTGGAAGAACTCTTTGGTAAATTAGGAAAAAACATTGAGGATACCAGAGCGGTTTTGAGGGCATATGGAAATATGAGTAGCGCTACCGTTTTGTATGTTTTAGAACGATTTATGGTTAAAAATATAAAGCCAGGCGAACAAGGATTGATCCTAAGTTTCGGTCCGGGCTTTTCCGCCCAACGTGTTTTGTTGGAGTGGTAAAAACATTTGATATATGAAGTGCGAAATACGAGATTTGTAGCACTGAGCCTGGCGATGTGTGACTAAAGAATTTTACAAACTAATTATGGAAAAAAACTGGGCTTTGATTCTTGGGGGCAGTAGCGGACTTGGTTTGGCTACGGCTAAAAAACTGGCTCAAAACGGTTACAATATTTGCATTATTCATAGAGACTCTCGCGTTGATTTAGTACATATTGAAAATGATTTTCAAGAAATTACTTTAAGTGGGGCAGAACTAAAGAGTTTTAATGTTGATGCATTGAAATCAGAGAAAAGGGAAGCTGTCTTGCAAGAACTGAAAACTCTATTTTCGCCTGATGAAAAAGTGAAAGTGCTAGTGCATAGTATCGCAAAGGGTAATTTAAAACCACTCAATGATTTAAACCTACAAGATTTGCAAATCACCTTGAATGCGATGGCCTTAAGTCTTTTTGATTGGTCAAAAGCCTTGGTCACGGCTAGTTTGTTTCACAAAGACGCACGTATTGTTTCATTCACGAGTGAAGGCAGTGAAAAGGCTTGGCCAGGTTACGCAGCGGTTTCTCTGGCAAAAGCAAGTTTGGAAGCCTTGACAAGAAGTATTGCTTTGGAGTACGCCTCTGTGGGCATCAAAGCGAACTGTATACAGGCGGGAGTCACTGAAACGAAATCGTTCAAAATGATACCCGGCCATGAAAAATTGAGGGAAAATGCAATTCTCAAAAGTCCCAATGGGCGTCTGACCACTCCTGAAGATGTCGCCAATGCGGCCTATCTTTTGACCACGGATGAAGCCAAATGGATTACGGGTACTGTCATCAAGGTTGATGGAGGGGAAAGTTTGCGGTAAGTATGGCGTATTTAGTAACAAGAACAAAGCACTAAGTATACCAAAATCAAAAATGAAAAATGAATATTCGCAACATCATATCAAAACTGCCTTATACCCAACCTTTTTTGTTTGTTGATGATTTAATTGACATTAATGAAAATGGTGTTGTTGGCGAATTTACCTTTGATGCGGATTCCTCTTTTTATACAGGTCATTTTAAGCATGATCCCGTTACTCCGGGAGTGATTTTGACTGAATGTTGTGCACAGATTGGCCTAGTGTGCTTAGGTATTTATTTGTTGGGAGATACTGAAACCAATGACTTGAAAATTGCACTGAGCAGTTCAGAAATGGATTTTTACGAAGCTGTTTTTCCAAATGAAAAAGTCAGGATTACTTCTGAAAAAGAATACTTCCGTTTTAACAAGCTAAAATGCAAAGTAAAAATGCACAATGCTGCGGGAAAGCTAGTTTGCAAAGGCACAATTTCAGGAATGCTTAAACCGAACACAAATGGCTAAACGCGTTGTGATTACCGGACTAGGTGTTTGCGCACCAAACGGAATCGGTTTGGAAGATTTTACCGATGCACTGAAAAAAGGGAAAAGTGGTGTCCGTTTTCAACCCCAGCTTGCAGAATTGAAATTTGCCTGTCAAATTGCTGCTGAGCCTCTTGTTCCAGATAATTTGGTGGAGAAATACTTTAGCCCGTTACAATTGAGAGGATTGAATGCCAGCGGTATGGTTTATGGGGTCATTGCAGGTACCGATGCTTGGAAGGATGCGGGACTTCCCATTTCAGAAAAAAGCGCTCCTGACTATGATAGCGGTATCATTTTCGGCACGGGAATATTGGGGGTGGACAAATTTCGGGAATCCATACACTTGGTCGATGACCAAAATGTTCGACGCTTGGGCAGTACCACGGTTATGCAGACCATGGCAAGCGGCATCAGTGCCTATTTGGGGGGTATTTTAGGCTGTGGAAATCAAGTGACCACGAACTCTTCGGCATGTGCCACTGGCACGGAAGGCATTCTCATGGCCTATGATAGAATTGCTGCTGGAAAAGCCAAACGGATCTTAACAGGTAGTTGCAGTGATAGTGGCCCTTATGTTTGGGGCGGCTTTGATGCGATGCGAATATTACCCAGAAAGTATAATGACAATCCTACTAAGGCGAGTCGGCCAATGAGTGCCTCGGCCACCGGTTTTGTTCCGGGTAGTGGTGCCGGGGCATTGGTCATGGAGTCATTGGATAGTGCTCAAAAACGTGGTGCAAAAATCTATGCTGAAGTATTGGGCGGATCAGTCAATAGCGGTGGGCAACGTGGAGCAGGAACGATGACTGCTCCAAACAGTGCGGCTGTGCAACGCTGTATTCGTCGGGCGGTTGAAAATTCAGGCATCCAAGCAGTTGATATAGATACCATTAACGGGCATTTGACAGCCACAGTCAAAGATTCCACGGAAATTGCAAATTGGAGTAAGGCACTTGATAGAAAAGGAAAGCATTTTCCATTTGTAAATTCCTTTAAAGGATATTTTGGGCACTGCTTGGCAGCTTCTGGAAGCATTGAAAGTGTTGGTGCGGTACTTCAATTCAAAGAACAGCAGGTTTTCGGAAATGTGAATTGTGAAGATATCCATCAAGAAATAGCCGAAGTAGTTGATGAATCAAGAATTCCGAGGAAAACAGTGAACCATTCCCCTAAAATAGTGGCGAAAGCGAGTTTTGGTTTTGGAGATGTGAATGCTTGTGTTATTTTTAAATCTTATTGCGACTGAATATTGCACGTACCAAATTTCAACGTGAGAAGTGTTTTTTGAACTCGGAATTTCTATTTTTGAACACTGCCATTAAAATCAAAACCAAATGATTGATACAGAAAGATATAATAAGTTAAAGGACATAATTGGGGTGTATCTTCCTGAGGATGTTTCGGTCGAAGAGATAGGGGAAAACAGCCATTTTATCAATGAATTGAATATCAACTCCGCAAATTTGGTCGATATTGTTTTGGATGTTGAAGATGCTTTTGATATCCGTTTGGAAAACGAGGATATGGATCAAATGCAAACCGTAAAGGATGCTTTGGAAATTATAAAAGGTAAATTGAAATGACCGAATTTATAAGTTGGGCCAAGGGTAAATTGAACGTTGACAAGCGCCTAATCGCCATTTACGGTGTGCTTTATTTTTCTTGGGGAATGTTGATGAATTGGTTTGGTGCTGAGGTCGAAATAGCAAAGTTTACCTATTGGTGGCAAGTCATCACATGTTACCTACTTTATATGGTGCCCATTTCTCTACTGTTGAGAAAACTTCCTTTTCATACCCAATATGCCTATGGCTTGGTAGCCATGTGTCTTTTGGAATTTGGGGGCTATGCCCTTGAAACTTCCTATGCCTATCCGAATAACCTTTTGGATCAACTCTTCAATGAACGCAATTTTTCTTTAGGGATGGCTTTGTTTTTTGCCCTTTATTTTCCTGGTGGAAACTGGGCCGTACAGAAAATATATGATTCCCTTTTTCTAAGGAACTAAGAGCCTTCCTTCTCTTTATCCTCAGGAATATAAAGTGAGGCAAGAACCCCGCCGATTAACGCCACGGCAATGACCGATAAGGATACCCATTCCGGAAAATGGATGACCTCTACCAAAAGCATTTTGATGCCCACAAAACCTAAAATGACCACCAAACTATAATTGATATAACGAAACTTGGCCAGCATTCTTGAAATCAAGAAATACATAGATCGCAATCCAAGTATGGCCAAAATGTTCGAACTGAAAACGATAAAAGGGTCGGCGGTAATGGCCAAGATGGCAGGTATACTGTCCAACGCAAAAAGAATATCGGTCAATTCAATAATGATCAGTGCAACAAAGAGGGGAGTGGCTGCCTTGATTCCCATCCGCCTGATAAAAAAATTATTGCCATGAATAGTGGTGGTTATCGGATATACTTTTTTGATTTGCCTGAACACAAAAGAATCTTTTGGGTTGAACTCCTCATCTTCCCCCTTTAGCATTTTAAAGGCCGTGTATAAAAGAAAAATTCCGAAGACATATATGATCCAGTCAAACTTATTGATCAACGCAACTCCGAATAGTATCATCAAGGCCCTGAACACAATGGCACCTAAAATACCCCAAAACAAAACCCTATGTTGAAATTGAGGAGGTATCCGAAAGGCAGAAAATATCACAGCAATGACAAAAACATTATCGACACTCAGCGAAAGTTCAATCAAATAGCCGGTGATATATTTTATGAGGGCTTTACTTGGGGTCAATCCAGTTGGGTTTTCAACAAGACCATTGCTGAAAAGCCAATAAATCACACCACTGAAAGCTAGAGCCAGGGTAACCCATACGGCCGTCCATATGCCTGCTTCCTTAGTTTTGATGACATGATCCTCTTTATTGAAAACCCCTAGGTCAAGGGCGAGAAAAACAATGATGCATGAAATGAAAATAACCCAAACCCACATTGAACTATAATTTAGGCGCGAAGGTACACATCATTTACCAAAAGGGAATTTTTTATATGAATTTCAATTAAGGTTAAAGGAAAGCGCAACATTTACCTTGTTGGCATCACGACTTTTCTTAATGATGTTGATACCATAATCGGAGGAGAATAGGCTAGTGGTGCCTTTCAAGCGATTGCCCTCTTTGACAAAATTCATGCTTACTGTTTTGGTGGTTGCTTTAATGGTCAGCTGCCCTTCAACCTTGAAACCTTGTTCGGTTTTTGTGATTGAGGTACTTTCAAACTTCAGTAGCGGATAGTTATCCATATCAAAGTATTTACTGCCTCTTAGGGACCAATTTCGCAGAAAATTGCCTGTTTCGATTGTTTCTATCTTGACCGAACCCTTGAATTTTGAAGTGGATAAATCGTTGGTGTCAAAAGTTGAGGAGGAGGCGAAGCCGGCGATGGTGCCCTTGACGTTTTTCGAAACAAACAAAAATGAAATTTTCGCATCTGAAAGCGTGCCTTTTTCTTGTGCAATAACTAAGGAGGAAAACAATGCAAATAAAAACGTGGTGAGGACAAAATTTTTCATAGAGCAACCAATTTTTTTAGCTTCATAAAGTTACGTTTTTTAAGATAAAAAGTCTGCATTCATCGATGTGAAACAAAGTTGAACGATAAATATACATGGATAGAAAAAATTGTTATACATTGTGCTCGAACACACTTATCAATGAAGATGAAAAAACTACTTCTATTGCCATGTTTTGTCATGGTTTTTCTTGGAAGCCACACCCTTGTTAGGGGTCAAGAGGTCAAGAAAAACAATGAAAACAAGACCCAATCTTCTGTAGAGGAGGAAGATGAGGGGCCTTCAATGTTTAGATTCGAACCCGATTTTTTAGACACCAAACAAAAGCGTCGCGAAGAAATGGCGCGTACACGGAGCATTATAGATACCTTAAAGATATCTGATGCAAGAAGAAGAAAATTATTGAGAGATCTTTATAAAAACGGGGTGACAAAGCGTCTTTCAAAAATTTTGGTTGCCGAAACCAAATTTGAAGACACCGCCTCTGAGGATAATTAAAAATTGAAATAAAAAATTCGAGGCATTGGACCTAGAACACCAATGGCCTTATCGTATTAATATGTATTTAAAGATTGATTTTTATCTTTAAGTATAGAACGTTACACTATTAAAAATGAAAAAAGCACGATTAATTTTAGGCCTTTTGGCTTTTCTATTCGCCACTACGCATAGCACAGCTCAAGACACTGAGAAGAAGGACAAAAACCCTGTTGAAGATAAAAATAAGGTAGTCCTCAAAAAAGACTTTCAAATTGAAAAGCACACCATTATGGAGCGTTTTGAAACCGATTATATGGTTTCAGCCGACAAGCGTGCAGACATGAAGAAAAAACGCATTGCTGATGCCGAACATACTCTTAGTGTTTTGGACACTATGGATATCTCCGATAGAAAGAAACGCTTGTTGCTTCGCGATTTGAAGTACAATCCGTTTTCAGAACGTTTGAGCAAATTTATTGCTGAAACCAAATTTGAAGAAGAGGCTACGGTTGACAACAACGAAAAGTAACGACTTAGAAAGACTTCATTTTTCCTTTTTTCTTAAGTAATTGGCGCTCCAATTCATTGGTGGCCTCTGCAATGGCCATTTCAAATGTGCTTTTGCTTGATTCGGAGTACAATCTTGGCCCTGGAGAACTTAGCCTTAAACCACAAATCATTCCTGTAGTGGGTTCGCTGGTATTTTCAGTTTTGAAAAAAACATCGGCCCGAACAATGAATTGATATTTGTCAAAAAGTTTTCGGAGCCTGTTTGCAGTGAGAATTTCCAGACGGTTACTGGCCTTTACACCGTGGTATTCAAAGTTGATGTTCATATATCATTCGTTTACCTTAAAATAAGCATGATATTGCAGAAATGCAAATTCACGGTGATGTAAAAATGGTCTCAGATAGTAGTTCCCAAGAAGTGAAAAACATGATAAGAGATCGGATGCTACAACTATTGAGGTGGTTTTCATTGTGCAGTAACCTAATACTGATTGCTTCTTATGATGGTAATGAATGGTTTTAATGAAAGTTACATGAGGTCGAATTTAAATATCAGCTTGGCGATATCTTTTGGCTTAGCAAAGGGCTAAGAGTAAATTAGCCCTGCTTACAATTAAATTCGATGTCCTATGTCTTTTAAAAACTACCTACAGAAAACCTTGTTCCTTTTTTTAGTGGTTACTTTTGCTTCAAATGCACAAGAGAAATATCATAAAGGAACCCTTCAAATCAATGCAAAGAAAGCCAAAGAGGCTTATATCTTGATTGATTATTCAAATCCACAGAAATTTCAGAAAACAATTACCTATGTGGATCCAGTTGTTTACGAAAAATACCAGTTTACGGGAAAGGTGAAAAGTTCAGCCAAAAAAACCTTGGAAGCCAAAAGTATTCTTGGCTTTACTTTGGATGACGGCAGAAAATTCAAGACCATCAAATACCGTAAACCTACGAAAGGTTTGAAGAAAACCTTAGCGCCAAAATACTGTTTGGAGCAGAAGACAGAAGGTGCCATTGAACTATATAAATTTTATAGTCATACTGATGGTGGTAAGGTAACCCCTGAATTGTTGGATGCCATGCATGAAAACTTATCTGGCGACAACAGAGCCGTATTGGAGTATATTGAGAACAATTTTGTATTAATTGTCAAAAAAGGAGAGAAAGCCACGACCAAGAATGTTTTGAGAATGGATTTGATGAACCTTATCGGCGATCATTCACTAATTGTAGAAAAATACGAAAACAATCACTACGGAGTCAAAGAGCTTTTGCTGATCGAAAAGAACGATTATTTTCTGGCCAATCCGAAAATGGAAGCGGCTTTATTGCACATGCTCTCTGAATACAACACCATTGGTTTTAAAACCACACGATAATTTTTTTTCCTTTGCCATAATTAAAAGCCACCTTTTTAAAAGGTGGTTTTTTTGTTTTCTGAAATTCTCAGTTTCCCGATTGTACAAGCAACCAAAAGCAGTACCAATTTAAGACCCATTGAAACGAAAAGTACTAGCAATAGTTCCGATTCTAAATAAAGCAGCTCGTTTTATGATAGATTACCGAATTGTTTTATGGTCTAGGGGTCAGAAGTATTGACCGCTCAAAACAATTTTATTTCCCCAGAATTCAGTGCCCCATTAAGATTCGCTTTAACCGTGGGGAAGAATCGAAAGAATTTTTGACCGTCTTTACGTTTTAGCGAAGCTACAACTGTTCCAGTTTTGTTGGTCTCAATATGTTCTACCACTAACTTTTTGCCAATAAGCGCATTGAAATTGGCAATAGCGCCGCGTTTGATAATGCTGTTTTTTCTGGGAAAATCAATATAGTGATAATCCGAGCCTTTCGGATTTCCCAAGATTACAATATCTCCCTTGACTAAATTTGGGTAAGTTTCTTGTGCATTCATCCAGCTTGTCATTGCAAAGAGCACTATAAAAAGGAGTGATTTTATCATAACTAAAAATTTTAGAGTGCAACGAATAGTTGAATATACTAACTTCTCACTGAATTAGTGGTAACCCCCACCCTATGAGACGCATTCGTTTAGGGCAGTTAGGCAAGGGGAGCGGGCATATTTCAGGGGCGCGATAAAATACATGCGACTCAAGGAGCATTTATTTTTCGGCGAGTTGATGCGGCTACCTCACTCGAACTAAAATCTTTTACAGACCGATGCCAACGCGCCTGCTGGTTCCTTCTCTTTTGGTACATTTTATTAAGTTTCGGCCGCGTTTCACAAGCGCTTCATCTCGCTCAAAGTATACTTTGCCCTATCAAGAAAAAAGATAATACAGAGTGGTGGTATCTAAAAGAAAGTGAGGAAGAGAGACTCGAGTTCATCAAGTGAAAAAACAAGTGACTTCCTCAAGATTACTTATTTAGATTGCGAAGGTGCTATTTAGATGAGAATTATAAAAAAGAGTTATTTAAGACTAATTTTATAGTCCAACCTATAAAAACGATGCGTATATACTAACTTATTAAAAATTAAGTTATTAGATTGGTAATGTCCCCGATGAATTGACCTGTTTTTGTTTCTACCAACTACCCTTATGAAAAAAATTCTAGTTTCCCTTTTTTACATCCTTTCATTACAACTTATTAATTCTCAAACCCAGTTAGACTATAATTGGGATAACGTTAAAGTAGGCGGTGGCGGTTACATTACAGGCATGAAAATTCATCCCCTTGATGCTGATATTATGTATTGGAGGACTGACGTTGGTGGCGCATACAAATGGGATGCTGCAAATAGTAGAATGCGGCAAATTATTAATTCGAAAAACAAAAATCATTATGGAATAGCTGGCATAGCGCTACATCCTACAAACAAAGATCTCATTTATCTTGCTGTTGATGAAGGAAATAATGCTTCTAATTCTGCGATTCTGAAATCAACGAATAGGGGAGAAAGCTGGACGGTCATTCCCACTCAAAATTTTAAATTCGGTGCCAATGGCGGTCGAGTAGGAGACCCCAATAGTGATGATAGAGATCGTGAAGGTAATGTCATCGCTGTAAATCCTAATGACGAAAATGAAATTTGGGTAGGTTCTCGAGAAAAGGGACTTTGGAAATATAACGGAACTTGGTCGCGTATGGCCCAAAATGTCATTCCTGATAATAATTCCGAACAAAGTATACGTAGTGTCGTATTTCATCCACAAAACCCAAGCCATATTTATGTCGGTTATTTTGGTCATGGTATTTACCGAAGCACTAATGGTGGCGGTAGTTTTCAGCAAATAAATGGAGGAGATTGGCAATTAAACCAAGTCAGTGACCTAAGTTTTTCTTTGAATGGAACGAAACTGTATGCCGCTTGTAGAAAGCAAGGTATCTATAGGCTTGACAACCCTTTAACCAATACCAATGCACCAAATGCTAATGAGGGCTACGGATATCTGGGCGTGACTGCAAGTCCACATGATGATGCTACTGTAGCGGCTCGTGTAACCGTAACTGGGGGAAACCAATTTCCGCTTTTAGCCATTTCAACAAACAGTGGTGGAGACTGGCCAAAGAAAAATAATGTCACGATTACCTCAGTTTTTGGATGGAATCAAGACGATTCAAAAGGGCAGCATAGTTCCAAGGTTGTATTTGACCCATTTAATGCCAACAAAATGTACATGATGAGTTGGGATGGTTTATGGCACACCTCTAATTTAAATGCAAATCGGGTCGATTGGCGCAATGATATGGCGATAGGTCATGAAGAGATTGTACCAACTGACCTCGTAGCGTTTCCTGCAAACCCGCAAGGAAATGTGCTGGGAATAAATTCTGCCGATCATGCCGGATGGGTTTCAAATGACCCTAACAGTTACCCTACACAAGATATTAAGAATTTAACACCGAATTCTTCAAGCGCTAGAAAAGGAGCGGGTATCACGGTATGTGAAAAGCAGCCGAGTAACATACTCTTGTCCGCATTGAAAAAATGGGAAGACTCAGATGGGTATTTGTTGTTCTCAGCAAATGGCGGTTCTAGTTATACAAGATTAACAGGATATAATACGGCATGGGGAAAATCACATGTTGCCCTTGCCGCCAATGATCCTAGTAATATAGTGGTGGTTACCAATCAAGGGGTTAAATACTCTATGAATGGAGGAAGTAATTTTAGTAATGCTTCAGGTATTTCTAGTGTAAACGTTGAAAATTATGTATTTAGACCCTATCGGTCATTAGTTGCTGATAAAGAAAATAACCACACGTTTTATATTTTCAGACGCAGTGATGCGCGTGTTTTTAGAAGTATCAACAAAGGACAAAATTGGTCACAACTGGGTCAAGTTAAATCCGTTGGAGGTTCCTCTTTTACCCTAAGTAATGAAGGCAATCAAACGACCTTGCTTTCTGCACCAGGTAAGGCAGGTCATTTATGGATCAACCATCAAAGTAAGGGTCTCGCAAGAAGCACGAATGGTGGACAAACATGGAGCGCCATTCAAAATGTAGCCGGCGTAAAAGCCATGGCGATAGGCAAAGAAAAGACAGATGGCGGTTATCCCACCATCTACATTCTCGGAAAGTTATCGAATTCGAATGAAAACTTGTTTTATCGCACAACTGATGAAGGCGCCACTTGGGAAAAAATTAGTAATTCAAACACCTATTTTCTTGAAGCTTCAATGAAAAAAATGGTAGCTGACCCCAATGAATTTGGCAGGTTATACATTGGTGTATCTGGTCTTGGTGTCTGGCACGGAGAAGAATCAACGAACACGGTTCCTGGTACCATTGACATTACGTCGCCAACTGCAGAAAGTGAAATTGTCAAAGGAACCGAACATGAAATTACATGGAATACCACCATTGCGGGCAACATTAGAATTGCGCTTTGGAAAAATGGAGTGTATAGTGCTGAAATAGAAAATTCAGCACCCAACAATGGTTCATTTATCTGGACACCTTCTAATGATTTAGTAGCAGGAAACGATTATACCATACGTGTTAGAAGTCTTGAAAACGATACCATTGATGACTATAGTGCCTCATTCACTATATTAAATCAATGTCCTGTAGCAGGAACCGGCTGTGATGACGGTGATATCAGTACGGTAAATGATGTAGAAGATGGAAATTGCAATTGTACAGGAACAGCAGCCTATATTACCGTAACTGCGCCAACCGCGTTAACCGATGTTCAAGAGGGTAGTGACTACACTATTGAATGGACAAGCAATCAACCCGGAAAAATTCGAATTGCGCTGTGGAAAGATGGTGTTTACATCGCCGAAATCATAGATAACGCACCGAATAATGGCACATATGTATGGTCCGTTCCCACTGATTATGAAGCAGCTAGTGATTATCGCATTCGTGTTAGAAGTCTTGACAATGATACTATTGATGATTACAGCGAAGAATTCACGATAACCGATATATGTCCCACAGCCGGAACAACTTGTAACGACGGCAATGTCAATACGATTAATGATATTGAAGATGGCAACTGTAATTGTGTTGGTACAACCGCATTTATTACGATTAGTGCACCAGTAGCTGGAGAAGAATTAGAAGCCGGTAGCACGAATACGATTTTGTGGACGACGAATCAAC
>CAYSPL010000021.1:0-52864 GCA_964432915.1 uncultured Maribacter sp. | reverse complement strand
AATTCCCCTCAAAACCCCTATCAAATCTAAAATTGAGAATCAGGCCATGGGTATTGCCAAAAGTCAGATTCTTGCTGGCCACATTGTAACTGTAAATCAAACGGAGGCTTTCGAAAAGATAAACCCCAGCAAGAAGATTTACAGAAGAGTTTGTTCGGTATCCGGCACCCAATTCAAAAACCGAGTTATAGGTAAAAGCTACATTGATATCGGTTTGTATGGGAGCACCGTTTTCATATTTAAAGAGTACACTAGGAGTTACCATGATATTCTTGAATTGACTGGAATAGAATCGATACCCCATATATCCGTAATATGGTATTTGCAAATCAAGGGCATCATCTGAAGCGAATCGATCACCCAATAAATTAGGGGTCGATAGGCCAATATAGAACTTTGAATAATTAAGCAACACCCCTGCCCCGACCATGGGTACGTTCGCATTGATATTTTGTGCTAAAAGCGGATCGTTACCTAAACCTAAATCCAATAAATTCTCTTGATATTTCTGAACCCCTGCCGTGATACCGAACGAGAGTCCCTCTGGATCTTGAACTTTCCAATAGGGATCATTGTCGAGATTCAGCGGTACCCGATACGAAAAAGCGGCAAAAACCGATGTCGCCGTGGTCACACCAATTTGATCATGAATGACGCCTGCTCCCAAGCCCATATTCTCATTTCTTAAAGGCATGCGAGCGGTAAAACCTAAATTTTTGGGACTGCCTTCAAAGGAATTCAAAAAACCTGTATTCGACAATGAAATTTCTTCGGTCTGTAACATTCCAGCATGCGCTGAATTTATGATAAACGGATTGTAGTTGTATTCTGCAAAAACAGGTGTTTGTTGCGCACTGCACACACCAAAGACCAGCAAAGCTATTATGTTTATGTATTTACCCATTATTGTCTTTTGAGTATTAAATAGCCCCTAAGTTTATCAATGTTATGTTCGCCTTCAATCTGAATATCAAAGAAATATGTACCGGAAGGCAATTGTCCGCCACCGAAAGATGTTTTTTGGTTGGCTTCACCGGCAAAGGCATTTGTCAAATTATTGTAATTGTTCATTTTATAGACCTCATCGCCCCAGCGATTGAATATACGTACAACATTATTTGGATGGTCTTCAATACCCTCAATACGCCAAAAATCATTGAGTCCGTCGCCATTGGGTGTCAGGGCAAACTTTGTCTCGCTTATATTCTGTTCATCAAATACCGTGATGAATGTTGAATAGCTACATCCTTCTGGAAATCCGACCTCATTATACGCACTAACCGTGGCATAGATAACACTGGCCGCAGGAAGCCCACTGACCTCGTACTCGGTCACATTACCCACATCAACGGTGTCTAAAATATCGGTGTCCCCTTCTGAGGTACCCAACGAAATCACATAGCCACTGGCATCTGAAATCAAATTCCATCGTATCATGGCGGTCAGCGGAATATTCGATTGGCCATTGATCGGCTCATAGATATCAGTACAGTTGGGTACGGGCTCCAAAACCTCATCGGCCGTTGTGAATGATTCAACAGCGCAACCGTCATTGACCCCTATTTCATTATACGGGTTTATCTTTACAAAGATCTGGGAATCAAAAGGAAGCGGCTGCTCGAAACTGTACTGATTGGTCAAACCCACATCAAAATCATTGACCAAATCAAAAACACCGGGTGCCGTACCCACCGAGATTCGATACCCTGTTACATCGGCAATCTCGACCCATATCAGGTCAGCTTCAACGTTCACGGCCCTTGAACCGTTCAGCGGAAACATCAAAATTGTACAGGCGGGAACCGTTGGTGCCGCTGCCGTCACAAAACTTTCCTCATTACAATTGACCGCTTGACCCAAAGTGTTATAGGGTATTACCGAAACATATATTCGAGTGTTTTCAGGAAGGTCATTCGGTAAGTCATACCAAGTGGTGCTACCAACATCAGCTGAAAAAATATCAGTGCCTTGACTGGTGGTGCCCACATTCAATAGATACCCATCGGCGTTTGATACCAAGCCCCAGGCGATATTCGTGGTCACATTGACATTGTCATCTTCATTGACCGGTATCAAAATATTGGTACAGGTAGGTATGGTAGGGGTATCAGTTGTTTCGAACTGTTCTTCAAGACATCCTACTGAGGTACCCAATTGGTTGTATGCGATGACCGACACATATATGGTTATATTTTCTGGTAACCTATCGGGAAGGTCATACCATGATGCATTGCCCACATCGGCAGAAAAAAGATCATTGGCGCCAGAACTCGTTCCAACCTCTAGAACATAGCCTTCGGCATTCGAAATCGGTGTCCATGATATATTCGTGTCAACCGAAATCTCGGTATCGTTGTTCTTCGGCATGGTCAATACCGGACATTCCGGTATCGAGGGGGATAGGGCCGTAGTGAAAATTTGTTCATTGCAATCATCGGCTTGACCCAGTTCGTTATACGGTATGATACTGACGTAAATAGGGGTATTGCCCGGTAACTGTCCGTTGTAATCAAACGAATTCGCCGAGGCCACGTCTTCATCAAAAAGATCGGCACTACCTGATGATGTTCCTATTTGAAGAATATATCCATCAGCATTATCAATGGCCTCCCAAGCAATGTTCGTGAACACGTCAACCTGAGTATCACCATCTCTAGGCTCTAATAATTGCGGACATGCCGGAATCATCGGTGCATTGGTTGTGGTAAAACTTTCTTCAAGGCAAGTTGTGGCCTGGCCCACTTCATTATAGGGTACAATCAAGACATATATCGGCACGTTTTCTGGCAATGGATCCTCCAAATCATAAAAAGTCACGCCGGCAACGTCTTGCGAGAAGATATTATAATTTCCGGGGGCTGTTCCGACATTTAGTATGTACCCGGTAGCGTTACTGATATAATCCCATGACAGGTTGGTGGCAACACTGATGCCTTCTTCACCATTAAGCGGGCCCAATAATTGCGTACAGGCTGGTATCACTGAATTACTGGTAGAAAAAGACTGTTCGGCACATGCCGTTGGTGATCCTTGCTCATTGTAGGGTATGATCCTGACGTAAATATCGGCACCACTTGGCAGAGCATCGGGCAGGTTGAAAGAGGTTCTTAGACCCACATCCTCAGAGAAAATATCGTATACGCCAGGTGAAGATCCCACCTCCAACACATAGCCATCGGCATTATCGACAAGACCCCAAGCAAGATTTGTACCAGGGTTTACTTCTTGCTGTCCGTCAGCAGGCACTTCAATTGCGGTACAAGTGGGTATGGTAGGCGCTGAAGTGGTATCAAACTGTTCTTCAAAACAGCCCATGGCCATGCCCAATTCATTATACACAATAATAGAAACATAGATCGTGATATTTTCGGGCAAACTATTTGGTAGATCGTACCATGTTGCCGCGCCTACATCAGCTGAAAATAAATCATTGGCGCCCGAACTTGAACCAACCTCCAAAATATAGCCATCGGCATTGAAAATGGGTGTCCATGACAGATTGGTATCAATACTAATTTCAGTATCATTGTTCACCGGCATGGTAAGCATGGTACAAGCTGGTAAGGTAGGAGCGATTTCCGTGGTAAATACTTCCTCATTACAACCTACGGCGCTTCCTTCGTCATTGAAAGGAATAATATTCACGTAGATGTCGGTGTTTTCAGGAAGCTCTCCATCATAATCGAAGGAATTCGCCGTACCCACATCCCCATCAAAAAGATCGGCACTACCTGAAGAGGTTCCTATCTGCAAAATATAACCATCGGCATTGTTAATGGCCTCCCATGCAAAATTGGTCGTGGCCACGACTTCGGTATCTCCATTACGGGGTTCCAATAAAACCGGGCATTCTGGTACCAACGGGTTGCTGGCCGTACCAAAACTTTCTTCTACACAAGCATCTGCCTGACCCTCGTCATTATAAGGAATTACCTGAACATAAATGGTGGAGTTCTCCGGTAGGTTCTGTGGAAAATCATAGAAAGTGACCCCTCCGACATCGTCGTTCAAAATATCATAATTGCCGGGGGCCGTACCCACATTCAAAATATATCCGGTGGCGTTACTGACATAGTCCCACGACAGATTAGTACCGACACTTACATTGACCTCATTGTTGACCGGACCCACGATAGTACTACAAACGGGAATTTCCGGTTCAGAAGTTGAAAAAGATTGTTCAATACAATCTTCAGGAGATCCCTCGGCATTGTAAGGTACTATTCGTACGTAAATAGGACTTCCGGGTGGTAAGGTCGTCGGAAAATTGTAAGAGGTACGTAAACCTACATCTTCAGAGAAGAAGTCATAGATTCCGGGGGTGGTACCTACCTCCAAAACATACCCAAGGGCACGGGGAGCACCGTTCCATGCGATATTCACCGCCGGATTCACCTCTCGCGATCCCGGTTCAGGAAACAGCAATTCGGTACAATCAGGTATGGGTATGACCGGTGCTGTTCTGAAGCTCTCGATCACACAGTCTTCAGCATCACCCGAAAGATCATAAGGCGTGATGGTCACATAAATCAAAGTATCGGGCGGTAATTCATTCTCAAATTCATATTGGGTGTTATTACCCACATCGCCCGTGAATATCTCTGCCCCATTAACGGTGGTACCCACATTCAAGCGATACCCCACGGCATTGGCAACCTCCGCCCATTGTAAAGCGGTATTAACGTTGACATTGACACTTTCGTTCAAGGGGCTGGTCAGAATCGAGCACGATAAAAACGCACCATCATTTCCGGTTGAAAAATTCTCAATAGGGCAACCCGAAGGTTCACCTACCGAGTTATAGGGTGTAATGGTCACATAAAAAGTCGAATCTTCAGCGAAATCGCTGGGCGGATTAAAACTTGTTTCTGTTGTATCAAAATCATAAAGATCTCCCGTACCCGGTTGAGTTCCTATTTTAACCAAATAACCATCAGCGCCATTCGAGGCTTGCCAAAGTATATTGGTAAAAGGGGCCACACCCAAACTACCTGAGGTGGGTTGCAACATTTCGGTACAATCGGGCAATTTTAACTGATCGTTGGTCAAAAATGACTCTTCCTCACAATTGAGTTGCGTACCATCGCTGAAATACGGCTGTATACTGACATAAATCAATTGGTTTGACGGCAGGTTATCTGTAAAATTATAGGCCGTGACATTGCCCACATCTTGATTGGCCAAAATATCATTACCGCCAGAAGTGGTACCAACGTTCAAAATATACCCGCATGCCCCCGAATCACTCTCCCATTCCAAGCCCGTGTTTATGGGCACCTCAATGGCATTGTTCAAGGGTTCTATCAATCGGGCACAGCTAGGAACCCCGTTCGTACCCAATGAAATTTCATTTCTGTATAAAATAAGGTTCTTACCATTATTGCCGGGGGCATCGGCATCTTCAAAAGGCACGAGGTCACTGGTTACCTCAGCATGGTACACCCCAGATTCGCAGGCTTGCGGGCTGGGAATGGTATACTCAGGAGCATCAGGTGCACCCGCAATGGGCACTCCGTCTTTGAACCATTGATAATGGTTTTGGCTACCCCTGACCACTGTGGTCATGACCACGGGTTGCCCTGCTATTGTTGTGATCTGTTCGGCCACATTGACCTTGTTTTGACCGGCGTACCAATATTTACTGAAAATGAAACTGCCCCCTCTTGGCGTGTTTCTGTAGGTCACATATTGTTGGTGCTGCTCTTCAAAATCGCCAAAATGAAGGTTGTTGTTATGAATGGAAAAACTAAAATCTTGAGTGCTACCGTTGACCAAATTCGTGAAATCGGGAAGTTTTTCCGATAGTAAATTGTCATTGAGTATATAGGTCTCGGCACCAAGAGATCTTCCTGAGTTCACATAGTTCTGATAAATTTGCTCGACAATGGCATTACCTGAAAACTGGTTGTTCGAAATATTGAAATAGGTCAGTGCCAGGTTGTTTGAAATATCCAAAGAAGATATTTTATTGAACGATGCATCCAGATAAAAAAGTCGGGTATTTTGGGTCAAGTTTGGGCCTGCACCTTCAAAAAGGTTGGTAGCGCAATACAGCTCTTCCAAAATAGTGTTTTGGGTAACATCAAGGGTGGTCAATCGGTTATCGGAAACGCGAATTCTTCGCAGCAGTGTATTACTTCTGACATCAATGCTGCTCAGCAAATTCGAACTCGCCGTCAAACGGTCTAACTTCGGATTGCCACCAAGGTCAAGACTTTCCAGATTATTTTGCGAAACGTTGATATCGATCAACTCCCCATTCGACTCCACATCAACACTACTCATTTTATTATCTGCCAAATTCAATGTTCTCAACAAAGCATTTGAGCTAATGTCAATAGATAATGGTACATCAGAGGTGTTGGCCCGAATGTCAAGATCGACCAAATTCGGAATCGATTGAAATGAAATAGGTATAGTAATACCATGTCCATTGATTCGAATAAAGGTCAAGCTTGTTGTGGCCGGCAGTTTGATCTGTTCGGTCAAACTTCTGATATCAATGATCTCTAGATTAGTATAGTTTTCTAAATACCTGAAATCACTGATCTCGCCCCTTGAAATTCGGAATACCTTTAATTTTAATTTTTCATTCGGTGGTGTCAGAAAGATGAACTTGTCTTTGACAACGCCAAGATCGATCTCTTCAACATTATTGTATCCTGACAAATCAGCAGTCAAGTTGAAATTCGAATAGATTCTGATTTTTCTGATGGTTGTGGTGTTGGGCAATGTTATGAACTCAAGATCTTGAAAGTTAAAAATGTTGATTTCTTCAAGTTTGAGATTGTTCGACAGATCAAGGTCGGTCATCGTCGACGGATTTATCGTTGGGATCGAAGCGATGTTCAAGATTTTCAATTCGGTATTTTGGCTCAAATCGAGGGAGGCCAAAACCCGATTTTCATTGAATATCAGCTCTTCAAGATTGGTCAAATTGCTCAAATCGACCGTTGTGAATTGGTTTCTGCCCAAATTCAACTTCGTCAAATTCACAAAAGCCTCAATACCCTGAAAATTAACGATGTCGTTGCGATTACTGGTATAACCCGTTGCCGCAGCGGCATCTGCATTCAAAATATTGCCGTTGGCACCATTGGTATCAATACCCAGTGCGATCAACTCTTGCTCAAAATTGGCATCGGGTATGGGCGTGGTCTGACCAAACGAAAATCGGAGCAACAGCAATGCCCCTATTAAGATAATTTTTTTCATAAGAATTTGTGGCGAGCCAAGATAAAAAAAGAAGTAGGAGTTCTCGCAAATAATCTGTTAAAGACCTAATTCATGGATGAATTCCCACAAAATACGATTACTTTCTTACTGTTTGATTATAATGTTCTGTTTATCATTATTTTAAACAACTGAAATGAAAAATAACCTACTTGTGGTTTGTTAGGGGGATTGCGATTAAAACGATACCACCCCATCTAAAATCAGGGCTTCCAATTCAGGTTTTAAGGCTTCAAAAGATTGGCCTTTATTGATATCAGGATGGTACAGTAATTTTAGAATTCCCTTGTCAAAGGGAGATAAATCGAGAGCCAAGAAAGAGCACATAAAACTATCATTTTGGTTCACGGCTTCACCACAATAGACATCACTGGCATGGCCGAGACCAATAATGTGCCCGAGTTCGTGTTTGAATAAAGGTATGCTATTGTTTTCAACCCAAATACGACCTGAATTTATGGCAAAATCATTACCGTTATAGAGCGCATAACCCGCAAAACCACCTTCTGAAACGGCTTGGTACATATCAGGCCAAACGCTTTCTATGGTACTTGTGGGGCCAAATATCAGATGTGCGTTGGCCTCGGTCTGGTTTGCTGTCAATGAAATTGTGAAGCCATCAGTAAACTCAGCATTGAAAGATTGTAGGGCGGCATCAACCGCATCACTATAACCAGCAGGAAAGTCGCCATCAAGAAATAATTTCAACTCTTGTTCCCATTTTTCATTCAAATCTGCCCCAAAAGAGGTGGGAGATAGGTTGAAGGTCACGTAATGATACTCCTCTAAAAAGATGGTTTCAGCATCACTCAATACATCAGTGGGTTCTTCTGCAACGGCTACCACTTCATTGTCTTTAGCGCAACTAAACAGCAGAATTGTCAAAAATGCCACTAAAGCTCTTCCCATAATCGATTTTAAACTTAAACGATGCATTTTCAAATCCATTGTTTTTGGGCAACCATTGCTTGGTTGCTAAAGCTAAGAATTCAGTTAAAGAATTAAATATACATATAGTTTTGAAGTTGTTTTGAATATTAAAAAGAATCTATCTTTAAAGTCGCAAGTAAATCAATGGTCGCTTTTGTACTGTATTGTTGACATAGAAACCACCGGTAACGGGATAAGGGGAAATAAAATAACCGAAATCGCCATCTTCAAATATGATGGTCACGCGATTGTTGATGAGTACACCTCTTTGGTCAATCCGGAGTGTGAGATACCCTATTTCATAACGGGTCTCACAGGTATTGACGATCAAATGGTTCGAGATGCACCCCTTATCGGCGAAATTGCAAATGATATATTGGAGTTTACCAAAGACAGCATTTTTGTGGCCCATAGTGTCAATTTCGACTACAACGTGATAAAAAATGAATTCAAGAACTTAGGATTCGATTTTGTTCGAAAGAAGTTATGCACCGTTCGTTTATCCCGCAGACTGATTCCCGGCTATCACTCGTATAGCCTGGGCAAAATATGCTCAGCTCTTGACATTCCCTTAACGGATCGCCATCGGGCCAGAGGCGATGCGCTCGCCACGGTTTTACTCTTTCAAAAGTTGCTCAGGACTGAGGGTGCACCAGAGGTTTTCAAGAAATTTTTAAATGCCCGCTCGCAAGAAATTACCCTGCCGCCATCATTGCCCAAAACGGTTTATGAAGATTTACCCAACAAACCCGGGGTTTACTATTTCAAAAATGCGCAAGGAAAAATCATTTATGTAGGCAAGGCCATAAATATCAAAAAAAGGGTGTTGAGCCATTTTTACGATAAGAAGACCAAAGAGATTGAAATGTGCAACCTAATTGCTGATATTGACTTTGAACTTTCCGGTAGCGACCTTTTGGCTTTGTTGATGGAATCTGATGCCATCAAATCACATTACCCCAAATTCAATAGGGCTCAGAAAAAAACCATTCAACAGTATGCACTTTTTAACTATGAAGACCGAAATGGCATCATGCATTTGGCTTATAACAAATTAAAAGCCGTGCCTAATCCGTTGATGACCTTTTACCGTCCTGCAGATTGTCGCACCTATTTGGAATCGCTTTGTAAAAAGTTCAAACTTTGTCCCAAATATTGTCATCTACAAGAAAATGTTGCCCATTGTTCGCATTACAGTATTTCAGAGTGTGGTGGTATTTGCCGGGGGGAAGAGACAGCGAAGAACTACAATAAGCGAGTTCAAAAAGCCATTCAGCAGTTGAAGGCAGCCTACGAAAGTTTTATTTTCACGGAAAAAGGACGCTCATCAGATGAACAAGCTTTTGTCTATATGGAAAATGGGAAGTATTGCGGTTACGGTTTTGTTTCTGAGGATAACACCATAGCCTCATTCACGGATCTCGATCCTTTTTTGATACGGCAAAAAAACACTTTGGAAACCCAACGAATTGTTCAATCATATTTGCTAAAGCACCCGAAGAAAAAGCTGCTTCCGTGCAATGAGGTATTCTTATAAGGTTGAGGGACAAACATAGTCAGTGACCTTGACTCCCGCTTTTTTCAGTGCTCCGAAACCACCTGCCAAATCCACCAAATTATGAATGCCCCTACTCTTTAGTATTGAAGCGGCAATTACTGAGCGGTAGCCACCAGCACAGTGCACATAGAACGTTTCATCTGTAGGAAATTCAGCCAAATGTTCGTTCAATTCGCTCAATGGTGTACTCTGGGCATTTGCAATATATTCTGACTGAAACTCCCCTTCTTTACGCACATCAAAAACCGGCACTTTTTGTGAATTGATAGCATCTTTGACTTCCTCGGCAGCTAAAGAGCTAATGGTATCAAAATCCTTCTCTGAATTTTTCCAAGCGTCAAAACCGCCTTTCAAATAACCCAAGGTGCCGTCAAAACCAACGCGCGAAAGACGGGTAATGGTTTCTTCCTCTTTTCCTTCGGGAGTAACCAAAAGAATGGGCTGTTCGGTATCTGCCACCAACGCCCCTACCCAAGGGGCAAAATCGCCATTCAAACCAATGAAAATAGACCGCGGAATGTGCCCTTTGACAAAATCATTTTGATGACGAACATCCAAGATCAAAGCCCTTGTTTCATTGCCCACGGTTTCAAAAGCCTCTGGTGTCAACGCCCTCATACCCCGATCCAAAACCTCCGCAATATCATCATACCCTTCTTTGTTCATCTTCACATTCAAAGGAAAATATTTCGGGGGCGGCAATAAACCATCTGTTACTTCTTTTATGAACTCCGCTTTGGTCATATCAGCTCTCAAGGCATAGTTCATTTTCTTTTGATTGCCCAAAGTATCAACGGTCTCTTTCATCATGTTTTTGCCACAGGCCGATCCCGCACCATGTGCTGGATATACCATCACATCATCAGCCAAAGGCATGATCTTGCTCCGTAGGCTGTCGAAAAGAATTCCCGCTAAATCTTCCTGTGTCATATCATCTGCTTTCTGCGCCAAATCAGGTCTGCCCACATCTCCTAAAAACAAGGTGTCTCCAGAGAAAATCGCATGGTCTTTTCCCTCTTCATCTTTGAGCAGATAGGTAGTACTTTCCATGGTATGCCCCGGGGTATACAGCACTTTCAATGTCAGCTTACCAATTTTGAATTCTTGACCGTCGTCAGCGATAATCGCCTCAAAAGACGGATTTGCATTGGGACCATAAACAATAGGTGCCCCGGTCTCTTTTGAGAGCGTCACATGCCCACTGACAAAGTCAGCATGAAAATGGGTTTCAAAAATATACTTGATTTGGGCATGGTCTCTTTTTGCCCTATCCAAATAGGGTTGCACTTCACGCAAAGGGTCAATGATGGCCACCTCGCCCTCGCTTTCAATATAATATGCTCCTTGGGCCAAACAACCCGTATATATTTGTTCTAAATTCATTTTATTGTGTTTCTAAAAAATCAAAACTTCCTACAACCGAATACAAAAATAATGGTATTTCGTTTTTCAATATGTGATACATATCATCTTCCTGCTTTATTTTGGTAAGCCACTCTCGCCCCCATTATCGAGACCTTATCAGGATTATCAAAATAGGCAACCGCCTCTTTGGTCTTCACGAATAAATACTCCTTACGCAGTTCATCAATGATCCCGCTACTGAAAATAATGTCGCGTGTGGGGCCAATGGCGCCTGCCAAATAGAACTGGATGTCTTTTTCATGAATTTCTTTTATGAGTTTGGTCAACATACTGGCGGCACTTGAATCAATATAATTAATGGCCTCAGCATTTAGAATGATTCCTTTCAAGGCACTGCCTTTTGACCCTATTTTCTCCATCATACGTTTTCTAAAATAGGCTGCATTGCCGAAATACAATTGGGCATCAAAGCGAACAATCAATAAATCTTCACGAATTTCAACCTCCTCTGCAAATCGTTTTACATTCTTGTAATACTCCGTATTTTTTACCTTGCCAATGACAGCAAAATGAGGATTGCTAGTGCGGTACACCATCAGTAAAAGCGCAAATAGCACTCCCGCTAAAATACCTTGCGGAATACCCACAAAAAGCGTTATTAAAAAGGTCAACAACAATACGAGGTACTCATCGGGCCGTGTTTTCAAAAGGTAATGGGCGTATTTTAAATCAATGAGTTTGAAAACAGAAACCATGATAATACTCGCCAAAATCGCTTTGGGCAGATAATAGAACAAAGGGGTCAAAAATAACAAGGTCAAAACAACCAAAATTACGGCAAAAACCCCTGCCAAATGCGTGCGCACCCCTGATTCGTTATTGATCGCCGATCTTGAAAAACTGGCGGTCGCCCAATAGGATTGAAAGAAGGACCCAGCGATATTAGCTGCACCCAAAGCGACTAATTCTTGATTTGCATCAATAGTTGCGGTCTTTCCATCTTTTTCCTCCAAAGCCTTACCAATTGATATGGTTTCCAAATAGCCAACAAGTGCCAATGTCAGGGCAATAGGCCAAATTTCAAAGGTGTTCTCCCAACTCATTTCAGGAATCGAAAATGCCGGTAATCCTTTCGGTATTTCCCCCAATATTTTGACTCCGTAGACATCCAATTTTAAAACATATGTGGCCAAAATACCCAAAACCACCAATACTAAAATCGAAGGGGTCTTCTTCGCCCATTTTTTGAAGGCCACTAAAATCAATATCCCAACCAGGCCTATCGCAAAATCATAGGCGTTGATTTCCCCTAGCTTTGCAAATACATTCATGACCATTTCATGGAACTTATTGCTACGTTCAATTTCAGCACCAAACAAATGTTTGATCTGGCTAAAAATTATAATAAATGCTGCTGCCGAGGTAAAACCACTTATCACAGGTTTTGAGAGAAAATTGACCAAATATCCCATTCTGCAGAGCCCCAGAACCAACTGAAAAATGCCTGCCAAAAAACCTAGAAAAATGGCCATGGCAACGTAATTTTCAATTCCAGATATGGTCAATGCTCCCAAACCTGCGGCCACGAGCAACGAATCCATCGCAACTGGACCCATACCTACATTTTTTGAAGTGCCCAAAAACATATAAAAAAGCACAGGAACGATTGAAGCATACATTCCGTAAACGGGCGGGAGACCAGCTATCATGGCGTAGGCCATACCTTGGGGAATCAAAATGATACCTACCGTCAAACCGGCCACCATATCACTGAAAAGATTCGCTTTCTTGTAGTTGGGCAACCATTTTAAGAAGGGAAGGAAATTTTGCATCGCCCAAATTTACGCTTAAAAGGGGAAATAGAACAAACCAAGGTCACTCGGGGCACGAACAACTCACTATAGATTTTTATCTGAAATCAATAATCACATTGCCTGTTTTTTGCCCACTGCGAACATAAGTGTAGGCCTCAGCAATAGCATCCATTTTGTAAACACGATCAATTACTGGTTTGAATTTTTTTGTTTCCAACAGTTTGTTCATGTTTAGAACACTTCTTCTACAATTCAATGGAATGGGAAAAAGTACACGTTTGCCTCCTTTTATTTTGGTAATCAACGGGAGATACAAATTTTGTGCATTCGGACCTAATTCAGAGGAAATGTAAATTCCCTTGGGCAATAATAGATGTTTGCATCGCGGGAAGGAACTTTTACCAACGGCATCTGAAATAAAATGGTACCGTTCATCATCTTTGGTAAAGTCCTCTTTTTCATAATTATAGACCTTATCAGCCCCCAATGATTTTATCATCTCTATATTCTTGGTGTTTCCTACTGCAGTGACTTTTACGCCCATATGCTTCAATATTTGCACAACGGCTGAACCAATCGCCCCCGTCGCGCCATTGACCAGAGCCTTATCGCCCGGATTGAGTTTCACCCTTAAAATGGAGTTGTAGGCATAGTGTGCTCCTTCAGCACTGGCACATGCCTCTTCATAGGTGATACCCTTGGGAATTTTAGCAATAGCTTTTTTTGCCTTGATGACCATATATTGGGCATGTGATGCCAAACCCTCATCATGAAAACCCCAAACGCGATCACCTACTTGAAATGCTGTCACATCTTTTCCGATCGCTTCAATTTTACCTGCGAAGTCAGTACCTGTAATATCAGAACTTGGTTTGAATACCCCAGTGAATAAACGTATTGCATATGGCTTTCCCCAAAGAATTCCGCAATCAGTTCTGTTGACCGTTGTATTATAAACCCTTACCAAAACTTCGTCAGCTTTGGCTGCAGGTTTCTCCACCTCTTGAATTTTAAGAACCGATGGAGAACCGTATTTTGTTCGGGTAACTGCTTTCATCTTCTAAATTGAAAATCAAATATAGGGTACTTAAAGTCCGTTTAAATTGACTTAAGTTAAGAAAAGTAGGTTCTAGGCCTTTTTGATGAGCCGCTTCTTTATTCGGCTCAATGATTCAGGTTTAACGCCCAAATAACTAGCCAATTGATATTGTGGTACTCGTTGAATCAAATCGGGTCTTGATTCAAAAAGTTGTACGTATCGCTGTTCGGGAGTGGAATTTTTAAAATCATCAAAAGCCACTTGATTCTTAATCAATAATTCTTCCGACAATTTTCGACAAACTGAATTAAAACGTGGGAATTTTTCAAAAACCTCTTCTCCTGAATCGGGCGTGCCGATACTCAGAATGCAATCTTCAATGCAGGCCACATAGTATTCAGAAGGTTTTTTGGTCGACGTACTTACAGGTTCAAAAGGATCGCCTTCAGTATAAAAAGCTGTGGTTTTCTCTTCGCCTTCAATAAGATAATAGACACGAATACAGCCTTTTAGCACTAAAAAACTCGTGCGCGTGATTTCCCCTGCACGTACCAAAACTGTGTCTTTTGGGTAGGTTTTGAACAAACTCATCTCACTTACCGCCCTTTTCTCCTCTTCTGTGAGATCAATATATTTGGAAAGAAAATCAAAAAGAGCTTGTTGCATCATTTGATATTAATTGTTTCAAAATTTACCTGTGCATTCAACTTACCTTAACCATGTATAGCCAGCCGACATGTTCGGAAATTAATCTTAAATAGACGAATCTCGTAACAACCAATCCGAGAAGTTGATTTTATGCATAGTCTGCATACATTACTATTTACTGACCTGGTATAGGCAAGAATGATTTCTACGTCTGAATGTAATGAAAAAGTGGTAAATAGACTGAACGACTTGTCAATTAACGGAGTTACCAACATTAGTTCAATTTTGAAACAAAAGCTATAAATTCTTCCATTCCCCTATGGTTAATTCTTTCTTGGGCCAATTCAATGGCTGTCTTTCCTGTTTTTGGGTGTTTCTCGTTGTAATTTGAAAACCCATAGTTCAAAAATAATTGTGTGATTTTGATGATATCTTCTGGGGTGGAAATCGCTGCTTTAAATCCGTAATTTCTTGGCCAACAAAAGTGTTCGGCAATAAGGTGAAAAGGGTTCAAGTCTGAAGCTGAATTCAATTGATCCAAAGCACTCTTATTATGCAAGAACGTAAGGAGAAATTCGATCATCTCAGAATATTGAACAATATCGCCATCTCTATTATGGCTAATGATTCCCCTGCGTATTGATTGTAGAGCTACCTCAATAGTAAATAGTTCGGGGCATTTTTCCAATGTCAATTTTACAATTTCCGGATAACCATACCAAGATGAACAATAGACGATTCCTTCAAAGATCGTACCTTGGGGGTAGGATATTGAAGAAACCTTATTATCGGTACAACTTTCCAACAACTCACGGATCAAATCCGTATGTTCATCTCTAACGATTGGACTAATATTTGGAATCACTCCGTATTCCAAAACCCGCACCAATGTTTTAACAGAGCTATGTCCGTTGCGATATTTGGTGATATCGACTTCCTCTTTTAAGTAAGAGGAAAATCCGTATTTAATGATTTCTTGTTCAACACCATTGGCTCTAGCCTGAAAATATAAAGTTTCAACCATTGGCGTATCACAATAGGGGAAGGCATTTGGGTTTGCGCCCGAATCCAATAATAGATTCGCCAGTTCATAATCTTTGTTCTTAATGGCATTACAGATGGGAATTCCGAATTCAGTGATTTCTTTAGAAGGTATTTTCGCATCAGGATCTGCCCCAGATTTTATAAGTAACTCACAGATTTCAAAATGACCGGCTTGGCTTGCTAAATTCAAAGGAAACTCAAAACCAAAATTTTCTTGTCAATCTAAGGGTCTTAAATCAGTATGAACAAGATTTGGGTTGGCTTGAATGAGTGCTTCTACTAGCACAATGTTGTTGGACGCTATCGCCGCTTTGAAATTATTTATGATTTCTTGATACATATAAAGAATATCAATAGAATTTCATGGTATTCATGGTAATCAAAATCACTCATTCATCTTCCCCAAAAAGACGTTTACTTTGGGGTTGATCGGGTTACCGGCAATTCTTCTTAAAACCACTACCTGACCTGAATGCCAAATGGCGTCTTCAATAGGTCCGTTGATATTGTTCCAAAAAGGGAATTCAGCTGTACCGCTGGCCCTTTTGAAAATAATGGGGTGCTCATTCAAATCTTCAGTAGCCGCAAAAAGCTGACTTGCCATTTTAAAATTGTGAAGCGTGGCTACTCTCTTTTCTTCTGTGGAGAGCTCTTTTGGTTTTACGGTTCGATCGGTGGCCACTTTTTTGGCACTGTTCAAAATCACGGTTGACAAACCATATAAATGGTCTAAGGTCTGACGAATGGTTCTACCGTCATTACCGGGCTCAAAATCAAGGTCTTTCTGAGTAAGGTTTTCTGTGGCCCAACGATAGCGAAATCCCAATCCATCAATCATTCTTGACACCACCGTACCGGGAGTGTATTTTTCTGGCGCTTCAGGAATTTCATCATAGGGCAATTCATTCATGGTTTCTTGTGCGTGAAAAGTTAGCGTTGAAAAAACGAAAAAGGCAAAACAAACAAATCTCATAGTTATTCAAATTATTTGCTTGAAAATACGAAGAAAATTGATTGAAGTAATGTAGGTCAGTGACCAGGCATTGCATTTGACCATGGCAAGTGGTTCGTTACATCAAAGTCCTGCAATGGCACCGTCCAACCAGACCAAACGGGCTGAAATCCAGTCTTTGAGATAGGCCTCTTCTTCTGCATAATTTTGACCTACGAAATTGTTGGGCCACACGTAGGTGCCGAAAATTGGCCATTTGTTGAAATTACTGTTGATGGCATTTGCTTCACTCAAGAGCGCAATTTGTTCATCAAGGGTGCCCTGAATGTTGGCATCAGAAAGAACATTTCCACGTAATTGATTCCATCTACTTTGCAATCGGGCAACAAAAGCAGGGTCTTCCATAAATCGGGGCCACCAAAAAGGCACATTGAACGAATCGCCACCACACCGGCTGTTGAAGTCATAGGCCCAAACATCGGTTTTACCACCGTCGCAATAATCAGCATTGCCAAAGCCCAGATTGAAATCCCAAATCGGACCCATTTTCAACTTTTCGTTGCGCTCTTTGTGCATAAACGAGCTCAATCGATACCCATCAACATTGTTCGAAAGTTCATTTAAAATTAAAAAATCAATGAAACTGTCAACATCTATGAAGTTGGCATAACCCAGAGTAGGATCAGTAAAATCATCAGAGGCGAGTGCTGATTCAAAATCATTGACATACGACCCAATGTACTCACGCTGCTCTGGGGTTATCTCGGCACTTTTCGGATAATCATAGACAAAATATATAGAAGATCCGGTACCGTCAAGATTGGACCCATAATTCGAAACAAATGAATTTTCATTGGTGAAAGGTCCGTCTGCCCGATCAATTTTCAAAATATAACCCCCTGTCAAGGCATCGCCGCTGTTGTCATTTTCAGATAGTTCGGTAAGGGCAATACGCTGGTCATCACGTTTTAATTTTTCAAAAAGTACATAAACGCCCTCATAGCTTCCGTTAATGGTCAATTCAACAAAACGGCCTCGGCTTGCATAACGTCCCATTTCTCTAGAAAGCTCATAGATCAAGGTGTTTCGTATCAAAGATTTATCACTAAAGGGTCCATGCAAAACCCAGTCTTCTTCGGCTGGCAGGCCCAAAAAAGAGACATCGAGATCTTCATCATTGCTGTCGCGGGTTTCAAATCCGTACGATTTTTTCGGAAAAGATTGCGAAGAAGAACCCCGTATTTCAATGGCGATCCTTCCTGAATAAACTTCCTCATCATCTTGCGTCAGGGTAATATTGGCCAGCACTCTTGGGTCATCGACTATTTGATTTCCGGAGGAATTAATACTCAAAATGGGCAATCTATCACCAATGACTATGGGTTCGCCACCACCCGGATCGGTTGTGGGTTCTGTAGTATCATCAGTGCCACAGGCCAAAAAAAACAACGAAAACAAGGCAAGACCATACCTTTTGAGAGTGTGGGGTTTCATCAGCATTAGGCAATTTTTCTTACAAGGTAATGAAACTAATCCATAAAACCTTTTTCACGCATCCAATCTTCATTGAACATCTTGCCCACATACCGGCTACCATGATCGTGAAATAGTACCACAACCACATCATCTTTGCTAAAATGTTCCTCTAACTGCAATAATCCCTTAATGGCAGCCCCAGCAGAATTGCCCAAGAACATGGCTTCCTCTTTGGCCAAACGTTGGGTATAAATGGCGGCATCTTTGTCGGTCACTTTGGTAAAACCATCAATAATGCTGAAGTCCACATTTTTCGGAAGGATATCCTCCCCTATACCCTCCGTGATATATGGATAAATCTCATTTTCATCAAAAATGCCCGTCTCATGATATTTTTTGAAAACCGAACCATAGGTGTCAATTCCCCATATCTTAATATCAGGATTCTGTTCTTTTAGATATTTGCCCACTCCTGATACGGTGCCTCCTGTACCCACTCCAACCACAAAATGTGTGACTTTTCCATTGGTTTGCTCCCAAATTTCAGGACCCGTACTTAAATAATGGGCTTTTGCATTACTTGGGTTGTCGTACTGATTCACATACCACGAGTTCGGAATTTCATTGGCCAACCTCTTTGCTGTGGAATAATAACTACGCGGATCTTCTGGCGCAACATCAGTGGGGCATACATGCACTTCGCTGCCCATGGCGCGCAAAATATCCATCTTTTCCTTTGACTGTTTATCACTGATGACACAGATCATTTTGTACCCCTTAACGGTCGCAACTAGTGCCAAACCCATGCCCGTATTACCTGAAGTACCCTCGATAATGGTACCCCCGGGTTTTAAGATTCCGGCTTTTTCAGCATCTTCAACCATTTGCAAGGCCATACGGTCTTTTACCGAGTTGCCAGGATTGAAGGTTTCGTATTTTGCCAACACTAGGCAGGGCAAATGATTTGTGAGTTTGTTCATTTTGACCATGGGCGTTTTGCCAATGGTCTGTAGTATATTTTCAGCATATTCCATATAGTGACAAAGGTATGGATTTACCCTTAGTGGCAGTCCACTTATTCAAATTTGATTGCCTTGACAGGAGTGATTTTTGTGATGATATAGGATGGAAGTAATAACATCAATAAACACAAGACAAGTACACCAATATTCAATAGAATAATGGAGGAGAAACTTATGTCAACAGGTATATAATCAATGTAGTACTCCTCAGGGTTTGGAAATTTAAAAAGGCGGAATTTTTGCTGAATCCATACAAGACCCAAGCCAATAAGGTTGCCCCAAAAAAGACCGATGGTAATCAAATAGGCCGCGTTGTACAGAAATATTTTTCGAATACTCCAATCCGCTGATCCCAAGGCCTTCAAAATTCCTATCATTTGGGTTCGTTCTAAAATAAGCACCAAAAGGGCCGTGATCATATTGATGCCACCCACAATGACCATAATGGCAATGATACCAGCCGTATTGAAATCAAACAAACCGATCCACTCGAAAATCTGGGCGTACTTTCGTTTGATATTCTGAGAATCAAGATTCGAAAGCGTTACCCCATAAATTTCCTTACTTTTTTCATCTATTTTATCGAAGTCGTCTAAGAAAACCTCAAAATTGCCAACCTGATTTGGTGCCCATTTGTTCATGCGCTGAATATGCCTTATGTCGGTGAACATATAGAGTCCGTCAAATTCTTCGTAGCCACTATCGTAAATCCCCACGATTGAAAATTTACGTTGATTGGGTATTTGACTGGGGTCTTCATCTTTAAAGAAAATGGTGGAAAACGTATCATTCAACTTTAGTTGTAAACGATTGGCCATGCGACGCGACAATAAAACCTCATCATTGAGTTTGTTCGAATAATCAGGTAGACGACCGCTTACGATGAATTCTTCAAAAACATCCCAATTGAAATCCGTGCCCACACCTTTTGCGATAACCCCTTCAAAAGTTTCCTCAGTGCGAATGACCCCACCTTTGGTGGCAACGGCCTGAATATGATTGATACCCTTAACTGAATTGAATTCAGGATAAAATTCTTGTTCGGTTGAAACCGGTACCACAGAAACATCTGAGTTATTGGTATCAAAATTATAAATCTGAACATGACCATTGAAAGCCGTGATTTTTTCACGAATTTTATTCTGCAAACCTTTGGCCGTTGCCATGGCAATCAACATCATGATAATACCCAAAGCAATCGCCGCAATGGCTATTTTTATTATCGGAGCGGAAATACTAATTTTATGTTCTGCACCCTTGATGAGTCGCTTGGCGATGTAAAATTCAAAATTCAATCTATGGCCTTTTTATCCAGTTTCAAAAGTACAGTTTTCATTTGGTTTTTAATGCTGATCGCGTGTGGGGGAAAGACCATAACCGAGCGTAAGGGCACAGCAGAAAAAAAAGCCTCAAAAGATAAGCCAATTGATAAAAGCATTGTTGTGGCAGCTAATCGTACAGCGGCATATTTACCGCTTCTAACCGATAAGAAAATAGCCGTGGTCGCCAATCAAACGAGCGTGGTTTTCAAAAAAGAAGGTCATACCCATTTGGTCGATTCACTGCTGGCCCATGGTATTGATATCACAAAAGTCTTTGCGCCTGAGCATGGTTTTAGAGGAAAAGCTGATGCTGGGGAAAAAGTGAAAGACGGGGTGGATTACAAAACAGGGCTGCCCATTATCTCACTCTACGGAAAAAACAGAAAACCCAATGCTGAGCAGCTCAAAGGAATTGACATGGTGGTTTTTGACATTCAAGATGTGGGCGTCCGTTTTTATACCTACATCGCCACACTACAATTGGTCATGGAGGCCTGTGCTGGTGAATATATTCCAGTTCTTGTTTTGGATCGCCCCAACCCCAACGGCCATTATATTGATGGACCTACCATGGAAAGTGCGCACAAAAGTTTTCTTGGAATGACCGAAATACCTTTGGTGTATGGCATGACCATTGGCGAGTATGCCCAAATGATCAATGAGGAAGGATTATTGAACAGCGAAAAAAGAGCAAATCTGACCGTAATTGAATTGGAAAACTACACCCATAAAAGTACATACAATTTGCCCATCAGACCGTCGCCCAACTTACCCAATGCGAAGGCTGTAAACTTGTATCCAAGTCTGGGGCTCTTTGAAGGAACCCATATAAACGCTGGCCGAGGTACAGAATTTCAATTTCAAAGGTATGGGGCTTCCTTTTTGGACCCTACTCAGTACAGGTTCAACTACATTCCTGAGCCGAACTTTGGATCCAAGCATCCGAAGGAAAAGGGGAAAACCTGTTTTGGCAAAGACCTCTCCCAGTCAGAACCCTTGAATGAAGTTTCCTTATTGTGGCTCATTGATGCCTTTCAAAATACGCACGATAAAACTAAATTTTTCAAAACCAGCGGATTCACAAAGCATGCGGGCACTAAAAAACTGCAGCAACAAATTGAATCAAAAAAATCTCCAGAAGAAATCAAAGCCTCTTGGCAGCCCGACTTGGAGAAATTCAAGAAAATGAGGGCCAAATACCTGATCTACCCGTAAAACTAATCTTTTGTTCTAACAGTGGTTGGCCTTCTGTACTTATGAAAAGGCTGTTTTAACAAGCCAAGAATACTACTGTTCTCTTTTTCATCAGGAAAAGTATCAACCCCGTAAGTGATTTCCTCGGGCTCTAAATCCATATAAGTGCCAAAAAGACGGTCCCAAATCGAAAAGATATTACCGTAGTTTGAATCGGTATACGGCAATACATAATGGTGATGCACTTTGTGCATATCGGGTGAAACGATGAGCCAACTTAGGGCTTTATCCAATTTTCTGGGCAAACTGATATTGGCATGATTGAATTGTGATAAAACCACTGACAAACTTTGATAAAGCATGATTATTCCCACCGGTGCGCCCACCAAAAAAACCCCAATTAACGTAAAAGAATATCTAATGAGACTTTCCAAAGGATGATGCCTATTGGCGGTGGTCGTATCCACATGATGATCCGAGTGATGCACCAAGTGAACCATCCACAACGGTTTGACCTTATGTTCGACCAAATGGGCCGTATATGCACCTATCAAATCAAGAAGCAAAACACCCAAAAGCACATAGAGCCAAAGGGGCATTTCAGGAAGCCAATTGATGATGCCAAAACCATTTGCAACCGTCCAATCCGAAGTTTTCAATAAAAGAAAGGCCAAAGGAAAGTTGACAATGACCGTGGTCAGGGTGAAAAAGAGATTGGGTATGGCATGCTTCCACTTTTTATACGACTTGTTGAAAAGAGGCATAATACCCTCCAAAAGCCAAAAGAAAGTAATTCCACCGACTAGAATCAAAGTACGGTGTAAGGGAGGTATGGTCTCGAAATAATCTATGATCGTTTGCATGGTTAAATATAATGATTTTGACAACGTACATCCAAAACCGTTATATCCTTGGTACCTAGAACATAATCAAAATGGCACTCTTTTTTTCATTTCCTCAACAATATTGAAGGCTGCCGGACAAATGGCCACGTTCTTTAAGGTCAGCTCAGAAATTTGATGAAACTTTTTTCTGTTGGTATGCGGAAATTCTCTGCATGCTTTGGGTCTTACCTCATAGATCGAACAATAATTATCAGCTCCTAAAAAAGCGCAAGGCACCGCTTGCAAAACAAAATCATTGTCTTCATCAACCCTTAAGTATTGACTGATGAACTGCTGTGGTTTCAATCTGAAATGCTTGGCGATTCTCTCAATGTCAGCATTTGTGAAAAGGGGTCCCGTTGTTTTACAACAGTTCGCGCAATTGAGGCAATCGGTCTTTTCAAATTCGGTATCATGAAGCTCGTTCATGATAGTATCCAGTTTTTTAGGAGGCTTCTTTTTTAACTTTGTGAAGTATCGTTTGTTTTCAAGATGTTTCTCTTTCGCTTTTGACGGAAGCTTGTCTATGATTTCTTGCATCAATCAGTTTTTCAATAAACTTACAGCCACCTCGTAAAGATCACGGCTCCAATTTTCAGAAATAGCACCAATTTCAGTCGTCAAAATGGGCTGCTTTTCAATGATCTTTTTTCCCAACTCGGAATTGAAAAAAGTATTCAGGGTAATTTTTTGTTCCTCGGTCATTTTTGATCGATCATTGACCAATTGTTTTCCAGTATCACTCTGATAAAAAGCTGTCATCTCACTAATCTCATTCTGACTAAAATGATTGGCATAGACCGGTATCAATAAAGATTTCATCTCTTTCATTGAATTTTCTTTATTCTCTCTTAAATAATTCCAGCCCTTTTTGTTCGCATCAGATTCAGGATAGTTCTTTTCAAGCATGCCCAGTAATTGATCATAGGCATAACTATATTGGTTTAAACTTTTATTACTTTCTAAATAGGCAGCTACATTTGCGGTTTTGGTTTCTTGGGCGAAACACTGAATGGAAAGAGCCAAAAAGAAAATTGAAATTGTTATGAGATGTTTCATGAATGCTCTGATAAGGGCAAAGTTGCCAAATTGACCCCCAAAATACGAATTCTATCAGAATAGCACTTCAATAGGGGCTTTTTGAATTCCTCAAAGATTTATAGGTTATCCGATCTAAGCAAAGCGCGTTAAACCGACTATTTATCGAGATTAACATTTTAATATGCAAAAGAGGCTTTTTTTTGCATTATATTGGTCGAGCTCATATGAATTGCATGAAAAAGATTACCACACTATTGATAATTTGTGTATTGATTATCGCCGGTTGCTCTAAAAAGAACTCCAATGATGATCCTCGCCAAATAGCAAACAAGGCAGGTAATCTCCTTGATTCAGGAGATTCTGCCAACGATATTCTTTCTAATGAGGATTTTACGAAAATTAAAATAGAGATTGCCTATGTGTCTGGTTTCAGACCTACTTCAAGTGCCATAAATGATTTCGTGGCTTTTATTCAAAAGCATACCTTCAAGAATGATATTGAAATCGTATATCAAGAACAAGCATCTCCTAACGAGGCCGACTTGACCCTTGAAGAAATAGTAGACCTTGAAGCTGAGAACAGAACCGTTTATAACGATGGAGACACCTTGGGCATATACATTTATTTTACTGATGCACCCTCTTCTAAAGATAGACAAGATGAAGGTCTGGTAAATCTTGGGGTTGTTTATCGTAACACCTCCATGGTAATTTATGAAACCACAGTTCAGTTATTGTCCAATCAAAGTAGTTCTATTTCGGTGGCCGATATTGAAAGTGCAACCCTAAATCATGAGTTTGGTCATTTGATGGGATTGGTCAATCTTGGCAGCCCACCGGTCAACCCCCACGAAGATTCTGAAAATGCAAATCACTGTAATCAACCAGGCTGTCTCATGCGAGCTGAACTCCAATTCGATGGGGCAGGTAGGTCTTCTTTGTTTTCAAGAAATGATGAAAACAATGCCTTAAAACCAAGTTGTTCTATCAGTGGAAAAAGTATTATGAAAATGCTTGAAACTGCTCATTCGAGAGGACTTGACAATGCAGTTCCAATTGGTGCTGAATGTACTCTTGACCTCCAGGCCAATGGGGGTAGGTAAGACGAGTAAATCTCAAAAGCCAAATTTCAAATTCCAAAACTGGAAACCTAGGGAATATTCAGATACTTATGGGTTTGCAAAGACACTTTCCACTTAGGGTTTTGCATGACATAGTCAACAATCAAAGGGATAACCTTGTCACGAACACTCCATTCCGGCTGTAAATATAAAATGCAATCTTCCTTAACTTGGGCCGCTTGTTCCTCTGCAAAAATCAAATCATGCTTATTATAGACGATGACCTTCAGTTCATGTGCTGCATCATAGATTTTACCAAAAGGCAACTTGTTCTTTTTTGGCGATAGGCATATCCAATCCCAAATTCCGGTCAATTCGTATGCACCAGAGGTCTCGATATGGGTCTGTAAATTCTTGGCCTTCAAACCCTCGGTCAAGGGAGCCATGTTCCATGTAAGGGGTTCCCCGCCCGTGATAACAATGGTATCTGACCATTTCGCCGCGTTGGTCACTATTTGCTCAATGGCGGTTGGTGGGTGCAGTTCAGCGTTCCAGCTTTCTTTTACATCACACCAATGACAGCCTACATCGCAGCCACCGATTCGCACAAAATAGGCTGCCGTACCTTTGTGATAGCCCTCTCCTTGAATCGTGTAAAATTCTTCCATTAAGGGAAGCATTAAACCCTTTTCAACCCGTGCGACGATATCATCTTTGACCATCTGGCAAAGATAGGTCTACCATGCGATAAATTCCAAAATCAATACACAATTTCAGTACTTATTATGGAAACTGTGCAGACCATTGAAATGAAACCTGAAAGCGATTTTTAAAATTGACCCCGGTACTCAAAAAATTCGACTATTTTTATGGAAAATTAACCTGAATGAGTACCCAAGACCAATTCTTTTCACATATTGAAAAAGGCTACCAAACCAAAGGCGATTTCATAACTTTGGGTGCGGCCATGATAGACGGTGAAGCTGTTACCAATGCTTTTGTAAAAGTTCCGTTGAAGACTATGAACAGACATGGACTCATTGCAGGTGCCACAGGAACCGGAAAAACAAAATCATTACAGGTACTGGCAGAGCATCTGTCAGAAAAAGGGGTGCCGGTTTTACTGATGGATTTGAAAGGTGATTTGAGTGGCATCGCAGAAACGAGTCCAGGCCATCCTAAAATCGATGAGCGTCACGCCAAAATCGGTCTTCCATTCGAGGCGAAAGATTTTCCTGTTGAAATACTATCTCTCAGTGAGCAAGATGGAGTAAAATTGAGAGCCACGGTTTCTGAATTTGGACCTACCCTATTGTCAAGAATATTGGATTTAACGGTTACCCAAGAAGGTATTGTCGCCGTGGTTTTCAAATATTGCGATGACAACAAATTACCTTTGTTGGATCTCAAAGATTTCAAAAAAGTATTGCAATATGCCACAGGGGCCGGCAAAAAAGAATTCGCAAAAGATTACGGTCGCATATCAACACAATCAACAGGTACCATCTTAAGAAAAATCATAGAATTAGAGCAGCAGGGCGCTGATTTGTTTTTTGGGGAAACGTCTTTTGATGTAGACGACCTTACAAGAATTGATAAAGCTGGGCGTGGTTATATCAACATTCTGCGTCTTACAGATATTCAAGACCGACCCAAATTGTTCTCCACCTTCATGCTGAGTTTATTGGCGGAAATATATTCCACTTTTCCTGAACAAGGTGATGGCGATAAGCCAGAATTGGTATTTTTCATTGATGAGGCACATCTCATTTTCAAGGAAGCCTCTAAAGCCCTTTTGAATCAGATAGAAAGTATTGTGAAATTGATCCGTTCAAAAGGGGTCGGATTATATTTTGTCACACAAAACCCAACGGATGTGCCCAACGAGGTATTATCGCAATTGGGACTCAAAGTGCAACATGCACTGAGAGCTTTTACGGCTAGAGATCGAAAAGCCATTAAACTGACTGCGGAGAATTATCCAGAATCTGACTTTTATGATACCAAAGAGGTTTTGACATCGCTTGGTATAGGTGAGGCACTGGTTTCGGCCTTGGATGAGAAAGGAAGACCCACGCCACTTGCCGCGACTTTGATGAGAGCGCCCATGAGCCGTATGGATATTTTGAACGATAGCGAACTGAAATCAGTAATCAGTGATTCTAAACTGGTCAAAAAGTACGGTAAGGTAATCGATCGAAAAAGCGCTTATGAAATTCTTAGTGCCAAAATAGAGAAAGCCGAGGCACTGGCCGAAAAAGAAAAAAGAAAATCAAAAACCAAATCCTCCTCACGTAGAAGAAGAAGTTCAAGACAAAACCCCATTCTAAAGGTTTTGACCAGTGCTACATTTATCAGAGGGGTGCTCGGCGTGTTGAAAAAAGTGCTCCGTTAGTTTTAATTATCATCAATCAAATCAATGAAAAAAATCATTTACATCTTAGCAATCTTAATGGTTATCATGACCAGTTGTAAAAAAGAGGTCGACACCACTTTTTTAATTACTGAAACAAGTATCGGAATGTTGAACAAAAGGAGTTTAGCCAGAGATATTGAAGTTATTTATCATCAAGACTCCATTGTGAAAGACACCGTTGCTTTGAGGTTTGGAAATGGCGCAAAAAAAATTCAGATTTTTGAAAAAGGAGGTTCCCATTTATTGACCCTTACCCCTTCCTCTGATAGTATCCCGACGATAGAAAACGTAAATATTGTCGATCCACGATTCAAAACAGAAAAAGGCATCGGAATCACGAGCACCTTCAAGGATATCAAAGAAAAATACACGATAAAAAAAATACTGACTTCGTTGACCAATGTGATTGTTTTCGTAAAAGGTAGCAATGTTTACTTTACCATCGACAAAAAAGAGCTTCCCCCGAATATTCGGTATGACAGCAGTGTAAAAGTGGAGGAAGTTCAAATTCCTGATGACGCAAAACTCAAGTATTTTATGATGGGATGGGATTCGTTTTGATCAGGTCCTCAGGCTTTTTCGTATTCAGATCTATTACTCTAAACACATTCTTTATACTTTTCGGCCTATTGCGTCAGTTCAATGAGTTTTTGTAAGTAAGAATAACCGAAATTGGTTGGTTTGTACTCCACTCTAATGGGCACTTCAGGATACATGGTGTGTTGTATTGAGCCTCAAATTTGTATTCCAATAAGAAGTGTTTTTGATGTGAACTAAACCATTATGGATTTGAAATCGGTTGTTTTAAATGAAAAAATGAAATTCTTTTACTTGCTCTTTGTCATTTGGAATTAGGCACGAATAGAAATCTCATAATTTTGGCTATATAATGAGATTTCTCAGGATGTTCGAATTGACAAGCAGCACACAAAAAGTCTTTGCAAACTAAAGCAACTGCAATAAAATTGCAGGGATTTTGACCTTTAACCAAATACTAAAAACCTAGTTTACAAGTAACTTTAAATTAAATGAAAAAAACCATCACAAAGTCATTTTTAAAGGCTTACGGAATTTATTTCAATATATGGAATAAAATCAACTCGCAAAAAGCAGCCAAAAAAGCTTTTCAGCTATTCTGTACACCGAGAAAAGGGAAGGTATTGCCCCAGCAGAAGGCCTATCTCAACGATGCAAAAGATGATACCATCAAGGTAAAAGACGCCTTTCTTGAAGGAGAGGCCATTGACTTGCAGATCTATCGGTGGTCAGGTAAAAAAGAAAACGTTTTATTGCTGCATGGCTGGGAGAGCAATGTTTTTAGGTGGCGTACACTTGTTCAAAAACTGCAAGAAGAGGACTATAACATAGTGGCATTTGATGCCCCTGCGCATGGCTATTCAACGGGCAACATGTTAAACGGACCTCTCTATGGAGAATGTGTGCAGGCCGCAATAGAAAAATATGATCCCAAATATATTATCGGTCATTCTTTTGGTGGTATGGCACTATTATATAATGATTATAAGTATGCAAACCCCGGGGTTGAAAAAATGATCACATTGGGTTCACCTTCTGAATTATCTGATTTTATGGCACAATACAAGAGTATGTTAGGCTTATCGACTAACTTCATGGATGCCATTGAAACCTATTTCATTGAAACATTCGATATGCGCTTTGCGGATTTTTCTTCTTCAAAATTCGCTAGAAAAGTGACCAAAAAAGGACTTCTCATCCATGATGAATTCGATAAAGTCGCCCCTAAATGGTCATCAGAGCAAGTACATGCCAACTGGAAAAACAGCACGCTGATCAAAACCAAAGGCCTGGGGCACTCCCTTCATCAAGATGGGGTACGTGATCAAATAGTGAATTTCTTGAAGTCATAGGAAAGGGTTATTTTTATTTAAAATCAACTAGTTCTAGGCTCCACATATGTACTGCGAAGGCAGGCATTAACGAACCGCTCAAAAGAATATTTATGCAAAACGTAACCCCCTTCCATATTGCCATACCCGTTCACAATCTAGCGGAATGCCGAACATTTTATCGTGAAATTCTGAACTGTGAAGAAGGTAGAAGTAGCGACCATTGGGTCGATTTTAACTTGTTCGGACACCAACTGGTCATACATTACAAACCAAAATCAGAGACAGGGGGTTTGCATCATAATCCTGTTGATGGGCATGATGTTCCCGTGCCACATTACGGAGTGGTGCTACCATGGCATGTATTTGAATCTTTTTCCGAGGAACTCAAATCAAAGGGAATCCAATTTATCATCGAACCCTACATACGTTTTGAAGGACAACCCGGTGAACAAGCTACCATGTTTTTTAAAGACCCAGCAGGTAATGCGTTGGAATTCAAGTCGTTTAAGGATATGGGGCAATTGTTCGCCGTTTGATTTTACTGCGACCAAGAGGTTGGTTTGCGATCCCAACGGTGTTTTCTAAGTTCTTGATGCAGTTCTTGGTTTAAACCCATGCCGTCGCTTACTGCTGTGTTCATCAGCACGTTTCGCATTTTTCGCATTCCTGGAATGATGGTACTTACTGTTTTATTCATAGTGATAAAGCGTAGCGCCATCTCGGCCATGGTCATTCCCTCAGGAATCAAGGGTCGCAAGGCGTCAGCATGCTCCACACTTGAATTCAAATTTTCAGTTACAAAATAAGTGCCCCGCCAATCTCCTTCTGGAAAGGTGGTCTCTTTGGTTATGTTTCCCGTAAGTGTACCTTCATCGAAAGGAACTCGTGCAATAACACCAATATTCAATTCTTCACACAGCGGAAATAGTGCATCTTCGGGGTTCTGATCAAATATGTTATAAATGACTTGTACCGCATCAAGCATTCCTGTTTTAAGGGCTTTTATGCCGTTTTCGGGCTCCCAGCGATTTACACTTATACCCATGGCCCCGATTTTTCCAGAGGTCTTTAAATCTTCAACTGCGCGCTGCCATTCTTCACAGTGCGACCAACTGTCATCCCAAGTGTGAAACTGCATTAAGTCCAGTTGTTCCAAACCTATATTTTTCAATGTCTTTTCGGTGTATTCAATAATATGGGTAGTTGGATACGAATCTTCAAAAGCGTATTCAGATTTCGCCGGCCATTGGAAGTTCTTTGGTGGAATTTTACTAGCGGTATATAATTTTTTGGAAGGATGTCTTTTGATCAATTGCCCCAATAATACCTCACTATGCCCTTCGCCATAGCCCCATGCGGTATCGAAAAAAGTAACTCCATTTTCCACGGCCAAATCAAGACTTTTCCCTGACTGCAAGTCATCTGATTCTTTCCAGCCTGCCATGCCCCACATGCCATAACCGATTTCACTAACTGGCCAGTTTGTTCTTCCAAATTTTCGGTACTTCATAATGTCTGTGTTTTATTGAGTAATCCTTTTCGTTTGATGAAATAGTAGGCAAAACTCATATTCGGCACCCAACATAGCCATGCAACAACCCGGTATGCGGGAACAAAATCGCCAAAAATGGGCACCAAAATAGGCATCCATAGACGCAAGGTCACGGCCGCAAAACAGGCAGCATAACTATAGATCATAAAAACTTCATGTTTTTTAATATCTCCATTTTTAATTGCCCGAAATGCCAGATATGTTGTGAAAAGCCAAATCAAGGCCAGACTTGCAAAGCCCAGTTTCGCATCGGTTCCGCCAGTGGCATAAAAAGCTATGTATAAACCCGCTAAACCACCAATCAGTACTGAAAGCATGTAAATCTTGCCGATACGTCGATGTCGTTTTAAATTTGCATTGCGAAACCGCTTACTAAACTGTACCCAGCCTACCAGTAGAGCTAAACCACCAAAAGTGATATGTGTATAAAACCCAATATTCCATACCGTATTGGCCAATAATTCCGCGGTTTTTTTTGATCGTAAACCCTCTTCAACCCCAACATAAGCGAGATATCCATACAACAGAGGATAAAGGCTAACGACAATCGCGAAAAACGCAAAGAGAAACCAGGCAACTTTGTTTGTTGTATGCTTCATTCAGAAAATTTTTGAATAATGCCCTATAATTTGCTTACCGTTATGGTATGCATGCAAGCAATATATAAACTATTTTACACGTTTTCAATAGACTAACAGGGTTTATGCCTACTAAATCATATGTTATGAAAAAATTATTTTTTGCTATCCTGATATTCGGTTCAATCATCGCCATGAGCAGCTGTGATTATGATGACAGCAACGATATTGACATCATTACCCCAAATGACAGTACACAAACTTGATTTTGAAGAATATGGAATCAAAAAGGCCTCGCTGAGCGAGGCCTTTCTATTTTGACTATTTTCTACTTCTATGCCGTTCTCTTGCCAATAAGGTGTTTTTCAGTAACATGGCAATGGTCATTGGGCCAACGCCACCAGGTACGGGAGTGATGTAAGAAGCTTTTTTGCTGACATTTTCAAAATCAACATCGCCAGTTATATAGTACCCCTTTTCTCTTGATTCATCGGGTACCCGGGTAATGCCCACATCAATAATGACCACATCATCTTTGACCATCTCGGCTTTTAAAAAGCCCGGAACGCCCAAAGCGGAAATAATGATATCTGCCTGCGATGTGATCTGCGTAATATTCTTGGTACGACTGTGTGTGAGGGTCACTGTGGAATTTCCTGGGAAACCTTTTCTTCCCATTAAAATGCTCATGGGTCTACCTACAATATGGCTTCTTCCAATGACAACAGTATGTTTTCCTTGGGTTTCGACACCGTATCTTTCAATCAACTCCAAAATTCCGAAGGGTGTGGCCGGTATGAAGGTACTCATATCCAAAGCCATTTTACCAAAATTTGTCGGATGAAAACCATCGACATCTTTATCTGGGTGAACGGCCATAATCACTTTTTGCGTATCAATTTGATCGGGTAGAGGCAGTTGCACTATAAAACCATCAATGTCTTCATTTTGATTCAGCTCCTCTATTTTTCGCAATAATTCTTGCTCTGAAGTGGTATTGGGCATCTGAACCAAAGTAGATTCAAAACCCACGCGCTGACATGAGCGCACTTTACTACCCACATAGGTCATGCTAGCACCGTCATTACCTACAATAACAGCAGCAAGATGCGGTACTTTTTCGCCCCGTTCCTTCATTTTGTCCACCTCGGCCTTTATCTCGGCTTTAATGTCATTGGAGACTTTTTTTCCGTCTAAAATGTTCATTTATGTAATGTTTTTTTTACTAATTACCAACTACCTAATACCAATACCTTTTAACCCAACTAGCGCATCCCTTTCATGCCCCCCATCATCTGCATCATTTTTTTACCTTTGCTCCCCTGCATCATCTTCATCATTTTACTCATCTGATCAAACTGTTTCAATAGTTGATTTATTTCTTGAACGTCACGCCCAGAACCTTTGGCAATTCTTTTCTTGCGGCTTGAATTCAACTTTGAGGGATTGGAACGTTCATCGGGGGTCATGGAATGTATAATTGCTTCAATATGCTTGAAAGCATCATCATCAATGTCCATTCCTTTCAATGCTTTTCCGGCGCCGGGTATCATGCCCATCAAGTCTTTGATATTACCCATGCGTTTTATTTGCTGTATTTGAGATAGGAAATCATCAAAACCAAATTTGTTTTTGGCAATCTTCTTTTGAATTTTTCGAGCCTCTTCTTCATCAAACTGATCTTGTGCTCTTTCCACTAACGAAATCACATCACCCATGCCCAATATTCGATCTGCCATACGATCTGGATGAAAAACATCAATGGCTTCCATCTTTTCTCCGGTACCGATGAACTTTATGGGTTTATCAACCACAGATTTAATCGAAATGGCCGCACCACCTCGGGTATCGCCATCTAATTTGGTTAGAATGACCCCATCAAAATTCAAAATATCATTAAAAGCTTTTGCCGTGTTCACCGCATCTTGGCCGGTCATTGAATCAACAACAAAAAGCGTCTCTTGCGGTGCAATGGCCTTATGAATATTCGAAATTTCATTCATCATAGCCTCATCAACCGCCAGACGACCGGCGGTATCAATAATAACCACGTTGCAACCATTTGATTTGGCATGTGCAATACCAGCTTTCGCAATTGCAACGGGATCGGAATTATCACGATCGGAATATACCTCAACCCCTATTTGCTCACCAACCACATGTAATTGATCTATCGCGGCAGGACGATACACATCACAAGCGACCAAAAGAGGCTTCTTTGCCTTTTTTGATTTTAAATAATTTGCCAACTTACCGGAAAAAGTGGTCTTACCAGAACCCTGCAAGCCTGACATCAATATAACTGAAGGGTTGCCAGACAAGTTGATTCCTTCGGTTTCACCACCCATTAATTGGGTCAGTTCATCCTTCACGATTTTGACCATCAATTGGCCAGGTTGCAAAGTGGTCAGCACATTCTGACCCAGTGCCTTTTCCTTAACGCGATTGGTAAATTCTTTGGCGATTTTAAAGTTGACATCAGCATCAAGTAATGCACGCCGAACTTCTTTGGTAGTTTCGGCAACATTTATCTCGGTTATCTGTCCGTGTCCCTTTAAAACATGTAGGGCTTTATCGAGCTTTTCGCTTAAATTATCAAACATTGACTTGTCAGATTTTGAAGAAAAGCAAATTTAAGGAATACCATAGAGAATGGTTACGAGTTGGACAGAAAAATAAACGTTCAGCAAAATCATGTCTCCGATACTAACAAAAAAAGAGCACCCATCTTGCGATGAATGCTCTTCAAAAATGTGGGGCAAAAAAGAAGGGCTTAATTCTAGCCTATATTTTTTCTAGTCACATACTTTTTCAAAAACCAAGTATTCATACTCATCACCGTTTTGTCTTTTCATTTTAAACCGGTCAGAAGCACACTCAATAACCACCCACTCACCAATATAATTGGCAAACGTCATACTCAAATCATTGAACATCAATACTTCGCCGTCTATACTCCAATTACCCTCATCTTCAATTTCTCCATTGGGATTGTACGCATGGATGTTCAAATTACTGAAGTCAAAAACGTAGTCGGTCAAAAATTCCACGGTTGGACTTGAAATAACCCATTCACATGTTGCAAGTGTCTCTTCAATGAAATCGGCATCACATACTTCAGGTTCTTGACCACAAGTTGTTTTCAAAATTATCTTATCACCATCGCTTGCAAATAGTTTGATCTTGGACCCATCTATTTCATAGACATACCACAGCAAACTAAAATCAACCAGAACATCAAACTCCAATTGCAAGGCCGCACGATAGTCAGAAATTCTTGTATTCCATTCTCCATATAAGACATTGCCATCGCGATCTTTTACCTCGACGATTCCATCCTCAGAAAAAGTCATTAGGTAATTCTCATATTGGTCTGAACTATCTTGATCATTTCGTTTGACCTCTTTTACCAACCACGGGCACTCCACCAATAAAGCATCTAGGCGCTCCTCTGTAAAATCATCATCATTGTAATCATCATCGTCGTCTTCATCGCAGGCATCTTTTGCACGTATCATAGCCTCTCGCAACTCCATAATATCATTCACTTCAATTTTAGTACCATCATATAATTCAAACGCTACTGGGAATTGGATACTTATGATATCTTCATCATCCAATCCAGCAAAGAATCTGCGCAGCTCCATATCACTGCCAATTTCAATAGTTCCCGTCTGCGTTTGGTTTAAATCAAACGTCAAAAAAGTTACCGGATAAATCACATCAATACACTCAATGTCATCATCTTGCCCACCTTCAATACAATCTTTGGCAATTTCTTGAAGCTCTTCAATATTATTTATGGTAATTTCAGTGTAATCAGCAACCATGATGGTTACCGGAAATATGATATTGAGAATATCTTCGTCAGAATCCAATGCATCAAAGATCTCTTCGATCAACTTAAGATCTTCCACAGAATCAATGGTAATCTCAAGTCCGTTGACCTCAACCTCATAAGGGAAACTGATATCAAAACAACTTGACCCATCAACAATATTGTCAAATGAGCCATCATTGGCCGCCATCTGACTCATCAAATTCGCAGTTTCAGAGCTGGCCGTGATGTTATCTTCACTGACTTCAAAAACAGGTTCGTACTCTTCTTGGCAAGAAGTAAAAAATAAGGTAATCGCAAATAGGCTTGCGTACGCCGAAGACTTAAATAACTTTTTCATAACGATTTGGAATTTTTTGTTTATTCGTCTCTAAAACAATCGATTTAAAAAACACCCTACTTCTGATTTTATATTTTTTTAAAATATCTTTGAAAAGAGCTTTTTTTTGTTTTGGCTCAAAACCAATGTTCTAAAGGGCTTCAAAAAATATCTTGTTTACGTGCAAATTGTTGATTATTTTCTCGATCCAAATTAAAATAAACAAATCATTTGACCACCAAAACCAAAAAAAACGTTTGTCAAGAGCAGGTCTATGCCAACATCTTCAAGGCTCATTCCAAAACGATTTTCAACTATATATATTATAAGTTCGGCAATGAAGAAAAAGCCCATGATGCCGTGCAAGAGGCATTTATGAAATTATGGGAAAACTGTGCTAAAGTGGCTCCTGAAAAGGCGAAGTCATATGTATACACTGTTGCCAATAATTTGTATCTGAACGTTATAAAAGCTGAAAAAGTGCGTTTAAAGTACGCTGATAAAAGTTTGAAAAACACCAATGAGTCTCCTGAATTCTTGATGGAAGAAAAAGAGTTCAAAGAAAAGTTGGACAACGCCTTGAATAGTCTTCCTGAAAATCAAAGAACTTCTTTTTTATTGAATAGAATCGATGGGAAAAAATATAAAGAGATTGCTGAAATGGAAGGAGTGAGTGTCAAAGCAATCGAAAAACGGATGCATTTGGCCCTAAAATCGCTTCGCGAAAAGATTGACGGAATCTAATAAAAAACATGTAAGTGAATCAAAATCAATTGATAACAAAAATAAATGTCCCAAAATTAAAGTAGGGTTTTTGGTTGATTGATTGTTTATTAATGGTAACGCCTTAAATGATGCAAGAAAATTACTTGGCAAAATGGTTGAACAACGAACTCACTGAGAAGGAGCTCGAGGAATTTAAATCTTCTGAAGAGTACAAATCTTATCAGCGAATTGTTGATGCCACCAATTCTATTGAAGCCCCGCAATTCAATGAGCAGGAGGCACTGGCTGCGGTGCTCAATAAGCGTACGCTGAATGACCCTAAGGTTATACAGTTAAATCCTTTCAAAAAGTTTATGCGTGTTGCCGCAGCAGCGGTTATTCTGATGTTGGGCACCTATTTCTACATGAATTCTTTGGATGAAAAGATTACCACACAATTTGCCGAGAATAAAGAAATACTGTTACCTGACAACTCTGAGGTCATGCTTAATGCCGATTCGCAAATTTCATACAGCAAAAAGAATTGGACCGCAGAACGAAATATAGACCTTAAAGGGGAAGCTTTTTTTAAGGTTGCCAAAGGAGAAAAATTTACCGTGGCCACCGATGCTGGAACAGTTACAGTTCTTGGAACCCAATTCAATGTTGAAAACAGAAATGGTATTTTCGAAGTCACCTGTTATGAAGGCCTGGTCAGTGTTACTTTCAAAGGAAAAGAAACCAAATTACCCGCCGGAAACTCTTTTTTGACCCTTGATGGTAAAATTGTCGCTACTGAAGTCGTTAATACCACCCTTCCGTCATGGATGAAGGCTGAAAGTACTTTCAAGAGCATGCCGCTAAAATATGTATTGGAAGAATTTGAAAGACAGCATGATTTTGAGGTAACTACTGAAAATATTGACCTTACAAAATCATATACTGGTTCTTTCAGTAATACCGATGTCAACCTTGCTTTGAAGAGCATCAGTATTCCTTCGGGAATAAAGTTTAAATTAGAGGGCAAAAAAGTGCTCTTCCATGCTAAAAAAGCAGATTAAACGTATTGGGGTTTTAAGTGGTCTGCTGATATTCTTCAATTTTACGAATCTAAAATCGCAAGAGACCGCAAGAACTTCAACTCCTTTAATTGCTATTCTTCAAAATCTTGAATCAGCGTATAACATCAAGTTCTCATATGTTGATGAGGCCATTCGCGGCATTGAACTTTCAATACCTGAAAAGCAATCACTTCAAGAAGTTCTCTCGTTCATAACACAAAAAACCCAAATTAAAGTTGAAAAACTCGATGACCGCTATTATACCTTAACGCAAAGTACCACAATAGATATTTGCGGAATTGTATTGGATAATTTTGAACAGAATACCGTAACAGGGGCAAGTGTACAAATTTTGGGTAGTGAACTCGCCGTTATCACAGATTTTGATGGTGGCTTTTCATTTAACAATGTTCCGAGGGATGCAACACTCCAAATCAAACATATTGGCTTTAAAACCTTATTTGTTGATGCGGAAGAACTCATTGACCGCTCAAATTGCAAGCAACTCTTGTTGGGCAAGTTTTACCAGCAACTTGAAGAAGTTGTGGTCTATGAGTTTCTTACAAAAGGTTTGGTCAAACAATTAGACGCCAGTATTGAATTGAATACGGAGCAGTTTGGAATTCTGCCGGGCTTGAGTGAACCAGATATTCTACAAACGGTTCAAGCCCTACCAGGCATAAAAAGTATTGATGAAACAGTTTCTGACATCAATATAAGAGGAGGTAGCAATGATCAAAACCTCATCTTGTGGGATGACATCAAAATGTATCAATCCGGTCATTTTTTCGGACTCATTTCTGCTTTTAACCCCTATTTGACCGATAAGGTCTCTTTGATCAAAAATGGTACCAGTGCAAAACACGGAGATGGGGTCAGCGGGCTTATTGACATGCGCACCAAGAACAAGCTAAAGACAGAATTCTTTGGTGGTGCCGGTTTCAACTTAATCAGTGGCGATGTATATGGGCAATTATCGCTTGGAAATAAATTGGCCTTTCAGTTCTCAGCGCGCCGGTCCACCACTGATTTTTTCAATAGCCCTACGTTCGACACCTTTTTTAATCGGGCCTTTAAAAGTAATAAAGTGGCAGGCGCCGATGAGATGACCGATCTTGAACGTAATGATCGCTTCTATTTTTATGATTTTACCGGAAAGCTGCTGTATGACATCAACGACAACCATCAATTGCGAATTGGATTCATCAATATCAATAACTTGTTGGATTATACAGAAACGAATGCCGATGAAAATCTAACTACCTCAAGCGCATTGGATCAAACAAACTTCTCTTACGGCAGCACACTGACCAGTCAATGGAGTGAATCATTCTCTTCAACCATCAATGGGTATTACACCTTGTATAATTTAGATGCCACCAATACCAGTTCTTTGGGCCAACAAGAATTGTTTCAAAACAACAGGGTAAAAGAGACATCAGCAAAATTGATTACCACATACCAATTGAATGATGAACTGGACTGGATAAATGGGTGTCAAATCACACAAACTGGTATCATTAACGAAACTAGAATCAACCAACCGGCAGTGACCATCGATGTCATTGATATCGTAAATACCAACGCCCTTTTCTCTGAATTCAAGTATGAAACTGAAGACAAAAGTCTTTTTGCGCAAGTTGGGGTGCGGTTGAATCATCTGAAAAATCCGGAAAGTTTTGAGGAATCAACTACGCTGCCAGTTTTTTTAAAACCGGGGAGTTTTGAAGAATTCATCATCGAACCTCGCTTGAACATCAACTACGCCCTTACCAAAGAACTCAGAGCTGTTCTGCTTGGGGAATTCAAAAGCCAGGCGACCAACCAAATTGTGGATTTAGAGCAAAACTTTCTGGGTATTGAAAAACGTCGTTGGATTGTCTCAGACGGAGCGAATTTACCAATAACACGTAGTAAGCAAGGTTCTCTTGGACTGAATTATGAATCACAAAACCTTTATGTGGGTATCGAAGGTTTTTATAAACTTGTCAATGGAATAAACACTAAAACCCAAGGTTTTCAAAATCAAAATCAATTTAGCATCAATGGCGAAATCGGGAAGTATGATGTTAAGGGTTTGGAGTTTTTGATAAACAAAAAATCAGAGGATTACAGTTTTTGGGCCAGTTATACCTATAATTTCAATAATTATACATTCGATGGTGAAACGCCACCTCGCTTTCCCAATAATTTAGATATTCGTCATTCAGCAACCTTAGCCGGCACCTACACTTGGAATTCGTTAAGACTGGGTGTTGGTCTAAATTACCGCAGCGGAAAACCGTTTACAGAGCCCGAGGGGGTAAATACGCTCCTATTTCCTGCATTGATAATTTATCAAGAAACCAATAGTAGCAGACTTCCTGAATACTTGAGAGCAGACGCCTCAGTCATCTATGATTTTGAACTGGGCAATAAACTTAAAGCCACCATCGGTGCCTCGGTACTGAATTTTACCAATCGCAAAAATGTGCTCAATATTTTTTATCGGTTGGATGAAAATGATAACATCGAAAAAGTGGAGAGTACATCTTTAGGAATGACTCCGAATTTCAGCTTCAGACTTAAGTTTTAACTACATACGTTCCGGCACTTCAATACCCATCAGACTGAAACCAGATTGAATAACTTCACTGACTTTTTTAGAGAGTTGAACCCGTATAATTTTCTTTTGTTCATCAGTCTCTCCGAGTATGGAAACTTGTTGGTAAAAGGAGTTAAATTCTTTGACCAAGTCATAAACATAGTTTGCAATCAGTGCAGGACTATAATTTTCTGCCGCCAATTGAACGGTCTCAGGAAAAAGTTGCACCTGTTTGATCAATTCTTTTTCCTTCGGATGTAGTTTGAAAGAGGTCTCGACGGCTTTCGACCAGACAATGCCCATGTCATTTGCTTTACGCAAAATGGATTGGATTCGCGCGTAGGTATATTGAATAAAAGGACCTGTATTACCTTGAAAATCAACAGATTCTTCAGGATTGAACAAAATCCGCTTTTTTGGATCCACTTTTAAAATATAGTATTTCAAAGCACCCAAACCGATCATTTTATACAAGGCTTGCTTCTCTTCTTGTGAATAGTCATCAAGTTTACCCAACTCCTCTGAAATGCTGGCCGCTGTATTTGTCATATCGACCATGAGGTCGTCAGCATCAACAACAGTACCCTCTCTACTTTTCATTTTTCCTGTAGGTAAATCAACCATTCCATAACTTAAATGATGCAATTGCTCTGCCCATGAAAAACCCAGTTTTTTAAGAATCAAGAACAAAACCTTGAAATGATAATCTTGTTCGTTGCCAACGGTGTACACCATTCCGTTTATGTCAGAAAAATCTTTTACCCGCTGAATGGCAGTACCAATATCTTGAGTCATATAAACTGCCGTGCCATCAGAGCGCAACACTATTTTACGATCCAGACCTTCATCAGTCAAATCACACCAAACAGAGCCATCAGGGTCTTTTTCAAATACCTTTTTACGTAACCCTTCTTCAACAAATTCCTTACCCAAAAGATACGTACGGCTCTCATAGTATAATTTATCGAAATCAACCCCCAAATTTTTGTAGGTAACCTCAAAACCATCATAGACCCAACCGTTCATTTTTTTCCAGAGTGCAACAACTTCTTCATCTCCAGCTTCCCATTTCTGAAGCATTTTTTTTGCTTCAAGTAAGATGGGTGCCTCTTTCTCAGCTATTTTGACATCGATTCCCTTGGCAACCATGTCATCAATTTCAGCTTTGTAAGCAGTATTGAATTTCACATAATAGTTACCCACTAACTTATCTCCTTTTAATCCGGTACTTTCAGGAGTCTCGCCATTTCCAAACCGCTGCCAAGCCAACATACTCTTACAAATATGAATACCTCGATCATTGATGATTTGTGTTTTGTAGACTTTCTTTCCGGCAGCTTTTAAGATTTGAGCAACGGAATATCCTAAGAGATTGTTTCGAATATGACCCAAATGCAAGGGTTTATTGGTATTGGGCGATGAGTATTCGACCATAACCGCATCGTTGCCCACTCCCGCTAATCCGTAATCCTTGTTGTTTTTTATTCCATTGAAAAAATCAACAAAATAGCTATCCTTCAAAACAATGTTCAAGAAACCCTTTACCACATTGAAATCTGATACCTCCTCGACTTTATCGGAGAGATACGTTCCTATAGCTTCGCCAATTTGAACGGGATTACCTTTTACCACCCGCAATATCGGAAAGACCACTACGGTAATATCCCCCTCAAAATCTTTTCGGGTAGGTTGAAATTCAACCGTTGGCAAATCTGTAGAAAACAAAGAAGATACCCCTTCTTTGACTTTGGTTTCCAATACCTTTCGAATATTCATGAAATCTTGCTATTACTGGCTGTAAAACTAATCATTTTTATCGCTTTTAAGGCTAGCCACACATTGAATTGACGAGCTTTTATTAACTTTAGAAAAAACAGCACTTTTGGAGCATTTACAGATAGCCGTGCCCGTTCTGGCTTCTTTGAACATTGATAAAACGGTCAAATTCTATCAAGAGAAATTAGGCTTTGATAGGGTGGGCTGGAAAGACAAAAACTATGCCGTTATTGCACGTGATAAAATTGAAATCCATTTTTGGAAGTGCAACAATAAAATACACCCTCAGAACACCAGTTGTTATATCAGGGTAAAAGACGTGGACGGATTATATGAGGAAATGCAAGCAGCGGGTGTGGTGCACCCTAACGGCCCCATAGCCAATCAACCATGGAATATTCGTGAATTTGCCATTTTGGACGAAGACGGAAATATGATAAAATTCGGAGAAAACCTATAACATGCTGGTAAACATATCATACAATAACAAAGAGATCATCAGAAATGTGGAAGATGCCGTTGGCAAACCCTTTAAACTCAAAGAGCGTTGGCAAATGAAAGGTATTGGCTCGCCAAAACTGCATATCAAACAAGCTAGCATTGAAATCAGAACTCTTCTGCTTCTTGACAATAACATGGACTGTTGTAATATTGAAATGCGGCCCAAAGGCATCATTGTTGGCTTTCGATCGCTTTTGGAATCTTATGCCCTGGTCATACCGTATCACAAACTGACCATTTTTAAAGGAGAGGCATCGCTATATTCAATTCACTGTGACAACCGTTTCATCAAAGTTGAAGCCAAAACGAAAGCCGTGCACCGATTCTTTAAAAAGTTGTTGGATTACAAAACCGACAATTCGCCAAAATTCATCGAAAACCTATAAAAATGTTCAAAAATCAACCAAAAATTGATGTCAAACCGAAAAAGAGTGATAAAAAATGGATTTTTGCAGGATGGGCTGTTTGTTTACTGAACATCGTATTGGTTGCTGTTTCCTATTTTAATTTGCCGGATACCATACCCATACACTTTAATTTTAAGGGAGAAGCAGGCGGCTTTGGTGCCAAATCAACCATTTGGGTTTTGCCTGTTTTAGGTTTACTCATGTATTATGGCATGAATTTTATTGCCAACAAAGTCAAACCGCACTTGATGAACTATCCAGTCGAGGTCACTGAAGAAAATGCATCCCAACTTTATTCCATGAGTATCAAATTACTGGTTTTGCTGAACTTTTTGATTGCGGTCATCTTTGTGATTCTGACCATTGAAATCATCGGCATTGCCTTCAAATGGTCTCAACCCCGATTAAGTTGGCTTATACTGGTGCTGATTATTTTTAGTACGGTATTGCCTTTCTATTTTATCTATCGCATGTATACAATTACAAAAGCATGAAAATTCTCGTGACAGGGGCCAATGGGTACATTGGCATGCGATTGCTTCCCATGCTTCTCAAAGAGGGTCACGAAGTAGTATGCACCATTCGCGATGAAAATCGCTTCTCGATCGATACTGAAACCCGCTCTAAGATCCAGGTTTTGGAAATTGATTTTTTAGATGATGTCAAGGCCGGAAAAATACCTAGTGACATTCAATTTGCCTACTTTCTGATTCACTCCATGAGTAGTTCCACGCAAGACTTTGATACCATGGAAGCCATTACCGCAAAAAACTTCAATCTTCACCTGCAAAATACCCAAATAGAACAAGTCATTTATTTAAGCGGAATTGTAAATGATGATAACCTCTCGAAACATTTATGGTCACGAAAAAACGTAGAGCAAATACTATCTCAAGGCACTTACAAACTGACCGTTCTAAAGGCAGGAATCATCGTTGGTTCAGGCAGCTCTTCATTTGAAATCATAAGGGATCTATGTGAAAAATTACCGGTAATGATAACCCCTAAATGGGTGTTGACCAAAACACAACCCATTGCCATACGCGACGTCATGAACTTTCTGACCGGGGTTCTCGGAAATAAAGAAGTATATGGTCAATCTTTTGATATTGCGGGGCCCGATATTTTGACCTATAAAGAAATGCTACATCGCTATGCCAAGGTCAGGGGATTCAAAAACTATATTTTAACAGTACCCATCATGACCCCGAAACTCTCGTCATACTGGTTGTATTTTGTAACCTCAACTTCGTATAAACTGGCCTTAAATCTAGTTGACAGCATGAAAATAGAGGTCATCGCAAGTGACAATCGATTGCAAAAATTATTGGGATTAAAAACGCACAGTTATGAGGAGGCCATAACCATGGCATTCAAAAAAATAGAGCAAAATTTAGTGATAAGTAGCTGGAAAGACAGCATGGTCAGTGGTCGGTTTCAACAAGATTTGGAAAAGTATATTCAAGTACCCAAATTTGGTGTTCTTGTTGATAGGCAAAAAATGAAAGTAGATGATGCCCAAAAGGCATTGGAAAATATTTGGCGTATAGGCGGTTCAACGGGTTGGTACTACGGCAATTGGCTATGGAAAATCAGAGGTTTTATTGACAAACTATCGGGCGGTGTTGGTTTGAGACGTGGCAGAACACACCCTAATAAATTATCAGCAGGTGATGCACTTGATTTTTGGCGGGTTCTTTTAGCGGATAAAGACGGAAAACGATTACTGCTCTTCGCCGAAATGAAACTACCGGGCGAGGCCTGGTTGGAATTCAAAATTGATGAAAACAACATCTTACATCAGACCGCAACGTTTAGACCAAGAGGTTTGAGGGGCCGAATTTATTGGTACAGCATCGTGCCCTTTCATTATTTTGTGTTCGGGGGTATGATTCGAGGAATAGCCAAAAGCAAGAATTCTACAAATTAACATTGAGGTTAACGTTTTAGTTGTAACGCAAATTGTTGAGCGGCTTTAACCAAATTGGAGTAGGCCTGTACTTTAGCCTCTTCCAAATTTTTGCATTCTTTACTGATTGCATCAACATAATGCAAACCTAATTTCGTAATTGCCATATCTGACATCTCAACAGCACCACAAAGTGCAGCAACGGGAATGTTTTTTTCCTTTGCAGCTGCGAGTACTCCTGAAATGGTTTTCCCCGAAAAGGTCTGCCCATCCAATTTGCCCTCGCCCGTTATGATCCAATCCGCATCGGCTATCGCCTGATCAAAATTGGCAATTTCTTTGATCAATTCGATACCCGAGGTCAATTGTGCATTAAGAAAAACCAACGCTCCTGCTCCCATTCCACCTGCAGCGCCTGCGCCTTTTATTTGCTGCATAGCAACACCATAATGTTCACGAATTACCTTGGCGTAGTTCTCAAGTCCTTTATCAAGGAGTTCTATTTCTACTAGGGATGCGCCTTTTTGGGCAGCATAAACATAGGCGGCACCATTTTTTCCGAACAATGGATTCGTGACGTCACAGGCCACCTTAAAAACAATTCTTTGCAATTCTGGAAGTGTATTTGAGGCATCAATTTTATGAACTTCAATCAAATTTTCACCTGTGGGCTTCAATTCTTCCCCTTCGACATTCAAGAAACGAAATCCCAAGGCATGGGCCATACCCATTCCGCCATCATTGGTGGCACTACCGCCAATGCCTAAAATGATTGCCTGAGCTCCTCTTTTGATGGCATCAACAATCAACTCTCCAGTACCTACAGAACTCGTGAACATACAATTTCGTTCCTCTTCATCCAGCAGTTTCAAACCAGATATCTCAGCCATTTCAATAAAAGCGGTGGAGGTAGTTGGACTGTAAACAAAAGACGTTTTACGAGGTCGAAAAAGAGGGTCTTTGGCAATCACGTCAATTTTCTCGCCTTCAAGGTAATGTTTGACTACCTCAATGGTGCCATCACCACCATCAGCGAGTGGTTTTTTGACCATTGTCGATTGCGGAAAAACATTTAGAAAACCTTCTTCGACAGCATCACAAAATTCAAATCCTGTGAGAGAGCCTTTGAATTTATCTGGGGTGATTACAATTTTCATTGAAAAGTCTATTCGGCCTTCGGAAGAAACACTTCGGCCATCATACATCGCGCACTTCCGCCTCCACAGGTCTCTATGAGTTCGATATCACTGTGAATAATCTGACAGTGCTTTTCAATCGCTTGTAACTGATGGGTTTCAAGACTTTGAAACGCATCAGTGCTCATTACCATAAAGCGCTCGTCATTCGCTCCTATGACCTGAAGCATATTACCCGCAAAATGTGTGACCTGTTCTTCAGTGATGGAGATGATTTCCTTACCATCGGCTTTTAAGTGGTCAACTACATTTTTACGCTCTTTTTTATCATCTATACTTTCTAGGCAAATGATTACAAAATACTCTGCTAAAGCCATCATCACATTAGTATGGTAGATTGGCAAACGCTCTCCTTTCACAGTTTGATAGGCGTTGAACAACACCGGGGTATATTCAAAATCTTCGCAAAATTCAATGAACAATTCTTCATGTGCCCTTGGCGAAATGGCGCAATAGGCTTTTTTGTTCACCCGATCCATCAAAATACTACCAGTGCCCTCCAAGAAAATACGCTCACTCTCGGCAGAGGTATAATCCATTGTATTTTCAATATGAAAGCCCTTTTTCTCCAAAATATCCAAAATACCCTCTCTTCGTTCACGCCTCCTGTTTTCGGCGAACATGGGGTAAAGTACCACGGTACCATTGGCATGAAAGGAGATCCAATTATTTGGAAAATGCGCATCTGGTGTATCAGCATCAGCCACACCGTCAACTACAATGACGTTGACTCCCTTTGAGCGCAGTTTTTCCACAAAGGCATCAAATTCTGCTCGGGCATTCTGCAATAGTCCCTCTTCATTGCCGCCAGATTTTTGATAATAATTGTTTACGGCCGTTTCCTCATTCGAGCGAAATGTGGCTGGCCGGACCATTAAAATGGTATTTGTTATTTGCATTGGTGTATGAATCCGTTTTTGTGTTTATTAGGGAATGACAAAATTAAATTATTCTCTGATCAATGGTAGTGTACTGCAACGTAGAAGTCCCTCTTGTTTTGATATTTCCGCATACGGAATTTCCTCAACCGTGAAACCTTGATCTCGTAACCAGGCATTCAATCTAGTGAAATTTTGTTCCGAGACCACTACTTCTGGCGAAATTGAAAATACGTTACTGAACATTTGATACATTTCATCAGCTGTGATTTCAAAGATATTTTCGGTACCAAAAAAGTCAACCAACCATTGGTATTCTTCCTCTACTAAAAATCCGTTTTTGTGTAAGATGGCCTTCCCTTTTCCCAGAGGCTGAAAACAGCAATCTAAATGCAAGGCGTTTTCCCGTGCATTTTTTGATTTCCGCAATTCGAATGATTTAACGGTCTTATGCGGAAATTGCTCCGTCATGAACTGCACGGCTTCTTTATTGGTTCGAGCGGTAATCCAATCTGGATAATCAGGAGCTGAATAAGTACCCATAAAAATATAGTCATTGTATGGCATGACATCACCACCTTCAACATGTACTTTCTCAGGCGGACGGATGATATTTTCTGGATCAATCTTATCCAACACATGCAAAATGGCATCGATTTCTTTTTCCCGTTCAGGCAATATGTTGGCCAAAATCAACTTTTGTTCAATAACAAAAGCAATATCCCTAGAAAATATCTGATTGCAATCTTGCAATACTTCCGGTCTAAAAACTTTTACCCCATATTTCTTGAATACGGCATCAAAAGCATCCATTTCTTTGATCATATCCTCCTCAACAGGATAGGTGCCTGCCAGAATATGTTCCAATGATTTTGGATCATAGGCCTCTTCAGGAGCCGGTGTGGGGCCGCAACTCTCAGCAGTGCCAAGCACCACCGTTCTTAGCTTTGAAAACTCATCTCGGATATTTAGTTTGAGCATGTTTATATTATAATCAATTTCGAAATTTGCTTTTAACCAAAAAAAGCCCTTTCAATTCAGAAAAGAGCTTTTGTTTTTTTGAAAGGTAGCAATCTACCTTTTGGTAATTTCGACAAATGGCCTGTAATTTTCTCCAATATAATTTTGTCTTGGACGACCGATCGGTTCATTACGCAATCGCATCTCCCTCCATTGTGCTATCCAACCCGGCATTCTACCCAATGCAAACATTACCGTGAACATTTCTGTGGGAATACCTAAGGCTCTGTAAATAATTCCGGAATAGAAATCTACATTAGGGTACAACTTTCGATCAATGAAATACTGGTCTTCCAAGGCTTCTTTTTCCAATCCTTTGGCCACATCCAGAATAGGATCTTGAATACCCAAATCACCCAATACCTCATCTGCCGCCACTTTGATGATTTTGGCTCTTGGGTCAAAGTTTTTATATACCCTGTGACCAAAGCCCATCAATCTGAAAGGATCGTTTTTGTCTTTTGCCTTTGCCATATATTTCTTGGTATCGCCACCGTCAGCCGCTATACCCTCTAACATTTCCAATACGGCTTGATTGGCACCGCCGTGCAACGGCCCCCATAATGCCGAAATACCCGAGGATAAAGAGGCAAATAACCCTGCATGTGAAGAACCAACGATACGTACTGTGGATGTTGAACAATTCTGCTCATGATCAGCATGAAGAATCAACAATTTGTCCAGCGCATCAATTATAATTTGGTTGGGCTCATAATCTTTTGAGGGCTTTTTGAACATCATTTTATAGATGTTCTCAACATACCCCAAAGAGTCGTCACCATAATCCAATGGCAAGCCTTTTTGTTTTCTCATGGTCCAAGCTACCAAAACCGGAAATTTTGCCAATATGCGAACAATGGCCCCATACATTTCATCTTTGGAAGTCACATTCACCGATATCGGATTAAAGGCAACCAATGCACTGGTCAAAGAGGCGAGTACACCCATTGGATGGGCCGATTTCGGAAAAGCATCCAAAATCTTTTTCATTTCCTCATCAACATGCGACTCATTTTTAATGTCTGTATGAAAAGCATTTAATTGATCTTGATTTGGCAATTCGCCAAAAATCAACAAGTACGCCACTTCAAGAAAATCAGCTTTCTCAGCCAACTCCTCAATGGAATACCCGCGATATCTTAAAATACCTTTTTCACCATCAAGAAAAGTAATGGCACTTTGACACGAACCTGTATTTTTATAGCCAGGGTCAATAGTAGTCAAACCACCTGTCAAGGCACGAAGCTTTTTGATATCGATCGCCTTTTCATTCTCAGTTCCTGTGACCACAGGAAATTCATACTTCTCACCGTTATACTCTAAAATGGCCTTTTCTGACATAAATTTTCTTTTAAATGGAATTATTTGAAGGACTACAAAGTTATGGAAAAGAAGCCGTTTTAACAATTGATTGGGCTTCTTTGATGAACCGTTACATCTTACTATCAACGTATGTTCAATCGGAAATATTTCACAAAAAAGCCTTTCCGAAAAGGAAAGGCTTTGCATGTTGTTTTCAACTTGAGATCAATTGATTTTGAAAGCCTTCTCTTGCGGAAAATAAGCAGTTTCGCCAAGTTCTTCTTCAATACGCAACAATTGATTGTATTTGGCCATACGATCTGAGCGAGAGGCAGAACCTGTCTTAATCTGACCCGTATTCAAGGCAACAGCCAAATCAGCAATGGTATTATCTTCTGTTTCACCAGAACGATGCGACATTACCGAAGTGTAACCCGCATTCTTCGCCATATTTACGGCAGCGATAGTTTCAGTCAACGTACCAATTTGATTGACTTTTATTAAAATGGAATTGGCAATACCTTGATCGATTCCCTTGGATAAACGCTCAACATTGGTCACAAATAAATCATCGCCAACCAATTGTACTTTCTTACCTATTTTATCGGTTAACGACTTCCAACCTTCCCAATCATTCTCATCCATACCATCTTCGATTGAAATAATGGGGTATTTGGCCGAAAGGTCTGCCAAGTACTGTGCTTGTTCCTCTGAAGTGCGAACCACTCCCTTATCCCCTTCAAATTTGGTATAGTCATATTTACCGTCAACGAAAAACTCGGCAGCAGCACAATCCAAAGCGATCATGACATCATCGCCCAATTTGTATCCTGCTTTATCAACAGCTTTAGCAATGGTGTCAAGGGCATCTTCCGTACCACCTTCAAGGTTTGGTGCAAATCCGCCTTCATCACCCACGGCAGTACTTAAATTTCTATCATGCAATACTTTTTTCAGATTATGGAAAATCTCGGTTCCCATTTGCATGGAGTGCGAAAAGCTATTTGCCTTTACCGGCATTATCATAAATTCTTGAAAGGCAATCGGAGCATCGGAGTGAGAACCCCCATTGATTATGTTCATCATGGGTACGGGCAACGTATTGGCACTGACACCACCGACATATCTGAACAATGATAATCCCAATTCATTTGCAGCCGCCTTTGCCGCCGCCAAGGAAACCCCTAAAATCGCGTTGGCACCCAATTTTGATTTGTTGGGCGTACCATCAAGATCGATCATGGTTTGGTCGATCAAGTTTTGCTCAAAAACTGACATGCCCAAAATTTCCTCCGCAATTACAGTATTCACATTTGATACCGCCTTCATGACACCTTTACCCATGAAAGAATTTCCGCCATCACGCAATTCAACAGCTTCGTGCTCGCCAGTTGACGCCCCTGAAGGTACGGCAGCGCGACCCATAACCCCGTTCTCTGTTATCACATCGACTTCAACCGTTGGATTACCTCTTGAATCTAATATCTGTCTTGCATGTACACCTAGTATGATACTCATTATGTTCTATTTTGGTTCTAAATCATTTAAGCCAGCAAATATACAAAAGCAAGAAAGTACTGAAGTATGAAAACAGGCTTCTTTAACGATATATAACAATTTGTTAAATTGACACCGTTTTTTCACTCTTGTTCTTGATAAGTTCGAAAAACTGGTCAAAAAGATATGTTGCATCATTTGGCCCAGGACTCGCCTCGGGATGGTATTGTACCGAAAATACATTCTTGTTTTTCATTCGTATACCAGCCACTGTTTGATCATTCAAATGCAAATGTGTGATTTCAATATCAGCATTAGCTTCGGTTTCTTCCCTGTTAATGGCAAAACCGTGATTCTGTGAAGTTATTTCTCCTTTACCCGTCAAAAGATTGATTACCGGATGGTTTATTCCTCTATGACCGTTGTGCATCTTATAAGTGGATATTCCGTTTGCTAAAGCAATTACCTGATGTCCTAAACATATTCCAAAAAGTGGGGCATCACTAGCAATGATATCTTTGGCAGTATGAATTGCCTGTTTGAGCGGCTCAGGATCACCTGGTCCGTTTGAAATGAAATATGCATCTGGATTAAAGGAACTCATCTCTTCAAAAGTAGTGTCATAAGGAAAAACCTTAATGTAAGCACCTCTTTTAGCCAAGTTTCTGAGGATGTTCTTCTTAATGCCAATATCCAAGGCCGAGATTTTATAAGAAGCGTTTTCATCTCCGTAATAGTATGCTTCTTTGGTCGATACTTTTGAGGAGAGCTCTAACCCCTCCATACTTGGGAAGGCCGCCAATTGCTCTTTTAGTTTATCCATATTTTTGACATCCGTCGAAATTACGGCATTCATGGCGCCATTGTCTCGAATATAACTTACCAGTGCTCTGGTATCCACATCTGAAATGGCGAACAAATCACTTTTTTGTAAAAATTCTTCAAGGCTGGCATCAGCTCTATCACGCGAATATTCATAACTGAAATTCTTACAGATGAGACCAGCGATTTTTACCGAGTCTGATTCCACTTCATCTTTATTGGTACCATAATTACCAATATGCGCATTTGTGGTAACCATTAATTGTCCGAAATACGAAGGGTCGGTAAATATCTCTTGATAACCCGTCATGCCGGTATTGAAACAAACCTCGCCAAAGGCCGTACCTTGTTTTTCCCCAACCAATTTGCCATGAAAAATTGTTCCATCGGCCAATAATATAAATGCCTCTTTTCTTGATTGATACTTCATTTTTACTTTTTAAGTTTGACAAAAATCAAAAAAAAAGGACAAACTATAAAGTTTATCCTTTTTCTGTTATTAAAATATACTAACAATCTCATTCTTCTGAATCATCTGCTTTAACCTGTGCTTCTTTTGATTCAGGTTTATTGGTTGTAGCTACAGGAGGAACAGCTGCTTTAGACCCTCCGCCTCTTCTACTTCTTCTTGTGGTCTTCTTTTTAGGCTTGTCTGCATTGTAAAGCTCATTGAAATCAACAAGCTCTATCATCGCCATATCAGCGTTATCACCCAATCGGTTACCCAACTTGATTATTCTGGTATAGCCGCCCGGTCTGTCACCCACTTTATCGGCAACCGTACTGAATAATTCTGTAATGGCATTTTTGTCACGTAAGTACTTAAATGCTACTCTTCTATTGTGCGTGCCTTTTTCTGTGGTCTGATTGTTCTCTGCCTTTGATTTGGTAATCAATGGCTCAATGAACCGTTTTAAAGCCTTCGCTTTGGCAACCGTTGTGTTTATTCTCTTATGCTCAATCAAGCTACAAGCCATGTTGGCCATCATCGCTTTTCTGTGAGCAGTTTTTCTACCTAAATGGTTAACTTTTTTACCGTGTCTCATTTTTCTATTTTATCATCTTGCTACCAAACCACGTTATCAACGTGGGAGCAAAATATGATTACTTAATCTTTATCCAACTTGTATTTTGAAAGATCCATACCGAAGTTCAAACCTTTGTTGATGACAAGCTCTTCTAACTCTGTTAATGATTTTTTACCGAAATTTCTGAATTTCATCAAGTCGTTCTTATTGAATGAAACCAAATCGCCCAAGGTATCCACTTCAGCTGCCTTCAAACAATTTAGGGCCCGAACTGAAAGATCCATATCAACCAACTTGGTTTTCAATAATTGACGCATATGCAATGATTCTTCATCATATGTTTCAGTCTGAGCGATTTCATCAGCCTCTAAAGTGATTCTCTCATCAGAGAATAACATAAAGTGGTGTATCAAAACCTTCGCACCCTCTGTCAAGGCATCTTTTGGATGGATAGACCCATCAGTGACAATTTCAAAAACCAACTTCTCATAGTCCGTTTTTTGCTCCACACGAAAGTTCTCTATACTATATTTCACGTTCTTGATCGGTGTGAAAATAGAGTCAATGGCAATGGTGCCCATGGGCATGCCAGACTTTTTGTTTTCTTCAGCAGGAACGTAACCTCTACCTTTATCAATGACAAGCTCCATATTGATGCTCACCTTTGATTCCATATTACAGATTACCAAATCAGGATTTAAAACTTGGTAACCAGAAATAAATTTCTGGAAATCCCCAGCGGTCAATTTATCTTTACCGGTCACTGAAATTGAAACGGTTTCAGCTTCTGAATCTTCAATTTGCTTTTTGAAACGAACTTGCTTCAAGTTCAAAATCATTTCAGTTACATCTTCAACGACACCTGGAATCACTGAAAATTCGTGCTCTACTTTGTCAATACGTACTGAAGTAATTGCGTGACCTTCTAACGAAGCTAGCAATACTCTTCTTAATGCGTTGCCAACGGTTAATCCATAACCAGGTTCCAAAGGACGGAATTCAAACTTCCCTTCGAAATCTG
>CAYSPL010000020.1:32445-55353 GCA_964432915.1 uncultured Maribacter sp. | reverse complement strand
TCCTCCCTTTAGAGAAGGGAGGTGGATCCGCCAGAGGCGGAGACGGAGGGATTGACCCTCGCATAAGATTAAAAATCACAGTACATTCTCAAAATCAATCTTTTGATTTTGGTATTGCGGTCAATATAACCTTCAAAAACCTCCAAAATTTCTGAACTGAAGAAATCTGCACCCTTTCGTCCGGCGAATGTGCTCCGTGAATGGTGGGGCCGAAACTGATCATATCCATATCCGGGTAGTTTTGGCCAAGAATTCCACATTCGAGTCCTGCATGGCAAGCCACCACCCTTGGCTCATTTTGAAACAACTCCTTATATTTTGATTGCAATACCATCAAGATTTTTGAATCCGGATTTGGATTCCATCCGGGGTAATCGCCAGTGAAATCAACCGAACAATCGGCCAATTCAAAAGTGGCTCGCAAAGCTTCGGCTAAATCCATTTTAGCGGAATTTACCGAAGATCGGGTCAAACAACCAATTTTTATTTGTCCCTCCTTGACCAAAACACGGGCAATATTATTTGAAGTTTCCACCAAATCATCCATGGCTGCACTCATGGCATAAACCCCATTATGTGCCGCGTAGACACTTTTCAAAAGTTTTTCTTGAGCCTCGGGTTCCATGACCTTTTTAGGCAAATTGGTACTATCAAGTCTAATTTCAAGATCAGGTTCCACGAGTTTAAGTTCATTTTTAATGACTTCTGCAAGCACTTCAAAATCACTTTCAAATTCTTTTTGGCGATTTTGATCCAGCGCAATTAAGGCAATGCTTTCCCTGGGAATGGCGTTTCTCAAACTTCCGCCATCAATAGTCGAAATCTTGATATGGTATTTGGCTGAGTTATAACTCAACAAACGGTTCATGATTTTGTTGGCATTACCCAAACCTTTGTGAATGTCCATTCCGCTATGACCGCCTTTCAAGCCTTTTACAATGGTTGAATAGCCTATATGGCCATCTGGAACCTCTTCTTCCCGATAGCTTCTTTTCGCAGTAACATCGATGCCTCCGGCACATCCTATATCAATCTCATCATCTTCCTCTGTATCTAAATTCAAAAGTATTTTTCCTTGCAAAACATTTCCTTCCAGTCCCATAGCACCAGTCATTCCTGTTTCCTCATCAATGGTAAACAAAGCTTCCAATGGCGGATGCGGAATATCAGTGCTTTCCAACAATGCCATAATTGCCGCTACGCCCATACCATTATCGGCGCCCAAAGTGGTGCCTCTTGCTTTTACCCAACCCTCGTCGACGTACATTTGAATGCCTTGGGTATCGAAATCAAAATCGGTGTCGTTGTTTTTTTGATGCACCATGTCCAAATGTGACTGTAAGGTCACACAGGGCCGATCTTCCATAGCAACAGTGGCGGGTTTTCTGATAATGACATTGCCTACGGTATCTTTGAAGGTTTCCAATTGCAATGCTTTTCCAAAATCAATCATGAACTGAATGACCCGTTCTTCTTTTTTTGATGCCCGGGGCACGGTGTTCAAGTCAGCAAATTTGTTCCAAATTGCAATGGGTTCTAGGGCTCTTATTTCAGCACTCATGTAACTAATTTTTGTGATTTCAAAAATACATATAGCAAAATGAATTGGCTATTTTTGGAAGGATGAAAAACAAACTTCGCAATGGTATTTCGCTAAGCTTGCTACCGCAAATCATTATCGTTCAATGGTTGGCCGGTCATGCTGATTGGGTGGAAAACTATTACAGTAAAGGAATATATCCGCATATCAGTGCGTTTTTCAGAACGCTTTTTGGGTGGATTCCTTTTTCCGTAGGCGAAATCATCTATACCCTTTTGATCCTACTAGGCTTAAGATATGTGTATCGAAACTGGACAAAAATCAAAAACAACAGACGCATTTTCTTGAGGGATTGCATCATGGTCTTGGCGGTCATTTATTTTACCTTTCAAATGGTCTGGGGACTCAATTATCATCGCAAACCGCTTTCAGAGACCCTTCTCATCAATGAGGAAGCGACTTATGAAGACATTGAAACCTTGACCCAAAACCTGATTGATAAGACCAATGCCCTTCAATTTCAAATCACGAATGACAGCAGCGAAATGGTCAAAATACCGTATACCAGAGACGAAATTTTTGAAAAGACCATTGCAAACTATGATGTGCTGGATGAGCAACTGCCATTTTTGACTTATCAAAAACGCAGCATCAAAAAATCAATGTACAGTATCATGTCAAGTTATATGGGTATCGGGGGTTATTTGAATCCCTTTACCAATGAAGCGCAGGTCAATCGCAAGACCCCTTTGTTTCGTTTTCCAGTGGTCAGCGCACATGAAATTGGACATCAAATAGGGTATGCAGCCGAAAATGAAACCAATTTCATTGGTTATTTGGTCACGCTCAAAAATAAGGATGTCTATTTTCAATATGCTGCCAACGCCTATGCACTAAGCTATTGCTTGAATGCATTGCACCTCACCGATCAAGAAGGGGCGAAAGAATTATATGCAAAACTAAATGCCGGTGTGATCAAAAATTATGAGGAATTAAAGGCATTTCAAGAGGCATACGAAAATCCTGTAAAACCAATTTTCACATGGGTGTTCAACACCTTTCTAAAGGCCAATAATCAAGACGATGGGGTCAAAAGCTACAGCCGTGTGGTGCATTTATTGGTGGGTTATCACGAACGATTTCCTATTGAATAAACCCTAAAAATAGGCTCTAAAAAAGTAGTGTAGATTTTAGTAAATTCAATCAACTTCCCTTACATTTAGAGAACTAATTAATCAACTATTGCATCATGAAAATGAGACTACTCACGCTCGCCTTACTGTGGTGTGGCGGTACCCTATTCGCTCAGGACTACTTTCCTGAAAATAGTGGTGTCAAATCAAAAAACAACAACTACACGGCCTTTACCAATGCCAAGATCTATGTGACCCCCACGCAAATTATTGATGGCGGAACCTTACTGATCCAAAATGGTAAAGTCAGACAGGTTGGCAAATCGATCACAATTCCTAAAAACTCCTTGGTCATTGATACCAAAGGGCATTCCATTTATCCTTCCTTTATCGATGTTTACTCGAAATTTGGAGTGGAACAACCAAAACGTGCCCCAGGAGGCGGACGTTCGCCGCAGTATGATGCAGAACGTCAAGGCTTTTATTGGAACGATCATGTGATGCCTGAAAACAACGCCATTGCCAAATTCAAATACGACGATAAAAAGGCAAAAGCCCTTCGCGATGCCGGCTTTGGTGTGGTCAATTCACATATTCACGACGGTATCGTTCGTGGGTCCGGGGTCTTGGTCGCCCTCAATGGAAGTGGCGATGACTCGAATCGAATATTGGATGACAAATCGGCACAGTACCTCTCTTTTTCAAAAAGTGTGACCAAAAGACAATCCTACCCTACCTCTTTGATGGGTTCCATAGCACTATTACGTCAAATGTACGCTGATGCCAAATGGTACGGAGCAGGAAACTCAGACACCAAAGACCGCTCATTGGAAGCCCTCAATGAAAATAAAGGTTTGGTTCAAATTTTTGAGGCAAAAGACAAGGGTCATGCACTCAGAGCTGATAAAATAGGTGATGCTAATGGAATTCAATATGTGATTTTGGGTGGGGGTAATGAATACGAGCGAATAACCGAGATCAAAGGCACCAATGCAAAATTCATTCTTCCGGTGAATTTTCCTGATGCATATGATGTTTCCGATCCCATAGCAGCGGCCTATGTGAATTTAAAGGATATGCGCAAATGGAATCAAGCACCGGCCAATCCGAAGATAATGGCGGAAAACGGGGTGCCATTTTCTTTTACCTTATATGATTTGAAATCGCCTACCAAATTCAAAGAAAAATTGATGAAGGCCATCAAATACGGACTTCCGAAGACAAAAGCCTTGGAGGCCTTAACCACAGTACCGGCGTCAATTCTTGAAAAATCCGGTACCATTGGATCACTGCAAGTGGGGCGTCAAGCCAATTTCTTGATAACCTCAGGCGACATTTTTGAAAAAGGAACAACCATATATGAAAATTGGGTTCAAGGCCAAAAAAACGTCATCAATGATAAGAGCCAAAAAGATATTCGAGGGGAATATGATCTATCAGCCGGGGGAATGACTTACACCATGTCAATAAGCGGAGAAATCAGTAAACCCAAATTGGAAATCAAGCAAGACACCAACAAACTGAAATCCAAAATCAATTATAAAAACGATTGGGTCTCTTTTTCCTTTGCTACGAACAAGGGGGAAAAGAATTATAGAATGACAGGGTTGGTGCATAAAAATTCGGATAATATTAAAGGGAAACTTACCTTGCCCAATGGCGATGAGTCTCGATTCACAGCCCTTAAAAAAACTGCCTTTGAAACAAAAAAGAAAGAGGAAGAAAAAGATAGTGATGCTCCTGAAGTAATGGCCGTGACCTTTCCGAATGTGGGATATGGTTTTAAAACAAAACCCAAACAAGAGAACATCCTTTTTAAAAATGCCACAGTCTGGACCAGCGAAAATGCTGGGGTTTTGGAGAATACCGATGTCTTGATAAAAGACGGTAAAATCTCAAAAATCGGTACGGGGCTTTCCGCAGGAAAGGCAAAGGTCATTGACGCCACAGGAAAGCATTTGACCGCAGGTGTCATTGATGAGCATACCCATATTGCCGGTATTGCCATCAATGAGGCGGGTCACAATTCAACGGCTGAAGTGAAGATGGAAGATGTTGTTGACAATGAAGATGTTGACATCTATCGCCATCTAGCAGGCGGGGTTACCTCAGCTCAATTACTACATGGTTCTGCCAATCCGATAGGAGGTCGTTCAGCAATCCTTAAATACAAATGGGGCGAATCCCCTGAAAAGATGGTTTACAGTAACGCTCCGAAGTTTATCAAATTTGCTTTGGGTGAAAATGTTAAACAAAGCAATTGGCAGAGTTTTGCAAGATTTCCGCAAACACGTATGGGTGTTGAGCAGGTTTTCATGAATTACTTCCAAAGAGCAAAAGAATATGATGCCCTGAAGAAAAGTGGCAAACCTTTCCGATATGATGAAGAGTTGGAGGTTTTGGCGGAAATATTGAATGGCGAACGCTTTATAAGTTGCCATTCTTATGTGCAGAGCGAAATCAATATGATGATGAAAGTGGCCGATCATTTCAACTTTCGTCTCAACACGTTCACCCATATTCTCGAAGGATATAAGGTAGCCGATAAAATGGCGGCCCATGGTGCAGGTGCAGGTACTTTCAGCGATTGGTGGGCCTACAAATACGAGGTAAAAGATGCGATACCTTATAACGCCGCCATTATGCAAAAACAAGGAGTGGTCGTGGCCATCAACAGTGATGACAATGAGATGGCCCGTAGATTGAATCAAGAGGCGGCTAAAACGGTAAAGTATGGGGGCATGTCAGAAGAAGAAGCCTGGAAAATGGTTACCATAAATCCAGCGAAATTATTGCATATTGATGATCGTGTGGGAAGTATCAAAGTAGGTAAAGATGCGGATTTAGTGCTATGGAATGACCATCCGATGTCTGTATATGCCAAGGCAGAAAAAACACTGATTGAGGGCGCGACCTATTTTGATTTGGAAAAAGACAAGCAAATGCGTGAGGCCATCAAAAAAGAGCGTACCCAACTCATCAATATGATGTTAAAGGAAAAAGCAGGTGGCGGAAAAATGCAGGTACCTAAAATGAGTAAAAAACAACGTATGACTTGTGAAACACTATAAATCGTTGATAGTTCTACTGTTACTTCGAGCGCAGTCGAGAACTTCTATGTGAAAAAATTAAAAACAGATTCCCGTCAGAGTTTATCCGGAGCGAAGACGAAGGATGGGAATAACAAAAAAGAGAATCATGAAAAGAATCAATAACATACTAACCGTACTCTTCGTTTCCGTTGGAATGTCTATTTGGGCACAACAAACTCCCGCAGACAAGCAATCAGAAACCATTAGCATCACGGGCACCACCGCCCATATTGGCGACGGCACCATAGTCGAAAATTGTACCATTGTCTTTGCCGATGGAAAAATAACCGCTTTGGGAGCAGCGGAAGCAACCCAAGGCACCGTAATTGATGCCTCAGGAAAACATGTTTATCCGGGTTTTATAGCCCCTGTAAAGGAATTGGGACTCATTGAAGTGAATGCCGTTCGAGCGAGTAACGATTCCCGTGAAATAGGAAGCATGATTCCCCATATTCGAAGTTTGATCGCTTATAATGCCGAATCAAAAGTTGTGGAAAGCATGCGGCCGAATGGTGTATTAATTGGCCAAATTACTCCCAAAGGAGGGCGTATTTCGGGTACTTCTTCCATAGTGCAATTTGATGCCTGGAATTGGGAAGATGCCGCCATAAAGGTTGATGATGGTATTCATTTGAATTGGCCTTCAGGTTTTAGAAGAGGTCGCTGGTGGATGGGCGAACCAAGAGGCTTGCAACCCAACAAAAACTATCAGAAGCAGGTAACGGAAGTGGAGACTTTTTTAAAGAATTCAGTGGCTTATGACAGCGAGACTGCCAAGGAATTGAATCCCGCTTTTGCGGCCATGCAAGGTCTTTTTAAAGGCGAGCAGAAGCTTTATGTCTATGCCGATGGCGAAAAAGAGATTGTCGATGCCGTTACCATGACTAAAAATTCAGGCGTGGAATCAGTGGTGTTGGTAGGTGGCTACCATGCACATAAGGTCGCTGATTTTCTAAAAGAAAATGATATTCCCGTATTGGTACAGTATACGCACAATACCCCTGAATTTGAAGATGACGATTATGATTTTCCGTATAAATTACCGAAACTATTGTCTGATGCCGGTTTGTTGGTAGCCATTCAAAATGGCAATGCCAGTAATTTTCAAACCCGCAACCTACCCTTCTATGCGGGTCAAGTAGTCGGGCAAGGACTGGAAAAAGAAAAGGCAGTACAAATGATCACCGGCAACGCTGCCAAGATATTAGGTATTGATGCTACGCATGGCACACTTGCTGTTGGTAAGAGTGCAACCCTTTTTATTTCGGAAGGAGATGCCTTGGATATGCGTACCAACCAATTGAGTCATGCTTTTATTGATGGTCGTAATATTTCTTTGGAAACCCATCAAACCGAACTTTGGAAGCGTTACATGGGTAAATATGAAGGTGAATAAAGACCCATGAATCAAAAATATAGACTCAAACTCCACATTGCCAGCGCTGCCATATTACTATTCATCTCTTGCGACAAGGAATTGGAAAACTGTACAGAAACCGTTTGTTTCGGACCAAATAGTACGGACTGTTTTGAACGACCCATAACTGATAGTGGTTGTTTTCCTGATAATCCCGGTTTTTAGTCTTTCCAAAAAAAGGGGAAAGTTCGCTCGGGTCAAAAAAGGATGTGTAAAATTGTATTGTCAAACCCTTTTTTAGCGTACCTCTTTTTGTTCGAAAATTAAACCTATAAAACGGTAAGTTTTTACCTTATTATTTTTATCTTGTGTTGAGCACTTATCGCAAAAGCACTCCCCCATTATTTACATTTTGTATTCCAATCATGATAGCTTTCCCCATGCTAATATTTAAATATTTTGAAGCATAAAAATGGTAAGAGTATTTGCAAACCTGAAAGAAACCCCGTTAAGAAAATTAGCTAAGAGCAATGCCTCAGTCAATTACTACGCGCTAATGGGGCAGTATTTAAGAATACTGGAAGAGAATGCGAATTGGTATAAGGTCATTCCTTTAAATATTGGCAAAATAGGATGGGTGCAAAAATCGCATACCATTGATAAACCCCAGTTGAAAATATTCGTTGTTGATGTGGGCCAAGGGGATGGTGTTTTCGTAGAGAGCTCCCAAGGTTTGATAATTATTGATGGAGGGCAATATGATAACTTTTACAGATATCTGAGATATCGATACAGGGGTATTCTTAGAACCCGAAAAGTACAGATCAAAGCTATGTTCATAAGTCATCCTGATTTTGATCACTACAGGGGTCTTCAGTACATCATTGAAGATAAAAACTTTGAAATTGGAACCATATACCACAACGGAATCGTACGTTACCAGAGTGGAATTGAAAACAGTAAAAGGAAAATGTTAGCAGAAGGAGGCATAAAATCAATTGACAATGCTGAGTACTCATATAAAATTTCGAACCTTAAAGACGGTCTCGAATCCATTATGGATTTTGTAAATAATGAAAAGTCTGCTCCTTCATACAGAAATTTTTGGCGTAGTGTTGAAGTAGCACATACGTCGGGCCGCATAGGCAAGGTTGAATTGTTGACCGCTCGTGACAAGTTCGTACCCGGCTATAAGTCCGCAGCTGTAAATAAGCTAAAAATAGAAGTGTTGGGCCCGGTTACCCTAAAAGCATCGGGAAGAAGAGAGTATCCTGTCTTTGACAAACCACCACATCTTAATGAAGCACACAGTGATTCGGAAAAACAAGGTTATAGTCATTCCCATACCCGAAATGGTCATTCACTGGTGTTAAAGTTAACCTACGGAAAGCATACCTTTTTATTTGGAGGCGATTTGAACATACCTGCTGAAAAATATTTAATGCGGCACTACTCCACGACAAATCCATTTAAGGTGGATGTTGCGAAATCATGTCATCATGGTTCTTCAGATTTTAGCGTGGAGTTCATAAAAAAGATAAATGCGCAAGTAACCGTATGCTCCTCAGGAGATAATAAGACTTTTGACCATCCCATGCCCGATTCTCTTGGAGCGTCAGCCAAGTATGGCAGAGGCAAAATTCCGTTGGTGTTTTCCACAGAATTAGGCCGTGCCTATTCTATCAGAAGCGCAAAAAAATTGGAGGATGTGAAAACACATTATGGATTGATAAACATTCGATCGAATGGCACGGATATGGTTGTTGCCCAAAAAAAGGAGTCTAGCAAAGGCGCGGATAAATGGGACTCTTTCGAAGTGCCTTTTAAGGGTAAGTATCGAGAGTAATGCGGCATATGGCTAATTGACTCGATTTATCAGTTGTCAATCCCATAGTATTTCGCTTTAAGTTCGCTAAGAATGTATGCCCCCTTCTTTATCTCTAAGTAACATCGGTTTTTTGCCGCGAATCACGGTCAGAATTTCAGCTAATATCGCGATTGCGATTTCTTGGGGTGTTTCTCCGCCAATATTGAGTCCGGCAGGGCCATATACATGGTCAAAAAAGGTGTCCTCCACCTCAGGGCAATGCTCTAAAAATTCATTCAACAGTTTTTCCCTTCTCTTATTGGGACCCAATAATCCGAGGTAAGCGGGTTGACTTTTTTCCAAAGCGATTAAAAATTGAAGATCTTTAACATAGCTATGGGTCATCAAAACAATGGCGGTCTGACCATCAATTTGTGAGACATTCATGTCATCGGCCACAATGCCACGTAGAGACCTCGCTCCGGGAAAATCCTTCAACTGTTTTTCCTCGGTTGGGTGGGCGATGATATCAACTTCCCAACCCATGTTATGGGCAAAAGCGCACAACTGTACTGCATCGTGTTCAGAACCCACAATCAGAAGACGATAACAAGGTTGTAATGTTTGTGAGAATTTTTGAAAGGTCTTATTCAATTCAGCCTTTTCGGAAACAGGATAACTGATTTCCAATAACTCCATTTCACTTCCTAAACCTGTTTCTTGAATGACCTCTTTTTTAAAATAGCAATGAATTTCAATGCTGGTTCTTGTACGAAGGGTCTCTTCAAAAGCGGATATGGTTTCTTCGCTAGGGGAAAACGGTTCGATCAAGATGTACAATATGCCTTCACAACCCAATCGATATCTGCCGTCATAAGTCATCACTTTCGCCACTCCGGTTTCAAAAACAGAGGCCGCCTGTCGCAACACTTCTTTCTCAACACAACCTCCGCTCACGGCACCAACCATTTTCCCATTCTCATGAATAAGCATTCGAACCCCTGGTCTTCTATAGGATGAGCCATTCAACGCCACCACCGTTGCCATCACGCTTTTAAGTCCTGATTTCGAACCGGCTACATGAGCTCTTACAATTTGTTTTAATTCGTGGGTCATACGACTAGAATACTTATCTTAGACTGCAATATACAAGATAGCAAATTACACCTTCTATGACCGATTCGCACGGCAGAAAAATAGACTATGTTCGCATTGCAGTGACTGACCGCTGTAATTTGCGGTGCTTCTATTGCATGCCTGCCCAGGGCATACCTTATGAACCGCAAGCACATCTGTTGAGCTATGAGGAAATCACACGATTATTACAGGTCTTAGGCAATATCGGTTTCAAGAAAGTACGTTTTACAGGTGGCGAACCTTTTCTTCGGAAAGATTTTATCAAGTTGTTGGAAAGTACTTCAGAGTTGGATGCTTTTCAATCTGTTCATATTACCTCAAACGGGACGCTTTTACAAAAACACATTCCGAAATTGAAGGAATTGGGCATAACCAATATTAATTTGAGTCTTGATTCTTTGAATAAAGAACGTTTTCACAAAATAACGCGGCGTGATGATTTTGAAAAGGTAATGCAGACTTTTCATATGTTGATTGATAACGGTTTCAAAATCAAACTCAATGCGGTCGTCATGAAAGGGATTAACACCCAAGACATAATTCCCCTCGCCGAATTGGCCAAAAATTACCCAGTAGATGTACGCTTCATTGAAGAAATGCCATTTAATGGTGGCTATAAAGACAATATTGAAATGTATTCGGCTCGAGAGATTCATGCCGATTTGAAGGCGCACTATTCCCAATTGAAACAGTTGTCGGGCAAACATGGTGATACGGCCAGTTTGCTCTCTGTACCCAACTATATGGGTAATATTGGCGTTATCGCCGCTTTCTCAAGAACATTTTGCAATACCTGCAACCGCCTGCGTATTTCAGCTAAAGGAGAAATCAAAAGTTGTTTGTATGATGATGGTGTTTTCAACATTCGCGATTACATAAGAACTGGGGTTTCAGATATAGAGCTCGCCCATAAATTCAGAGAAATCATTCGGCTGAAACCCAAAGACGGATTCGTAGCGGAGAAAATGCGAAAGGTACCCAAGGCTGCGCTGCAAAGTATGAGCAGTATAGGAGGTTAGGGATATTTGGCAGTTGGCAGTTGGCAGTTGGCAGTTGGCAAAAAAACAAAATTCGAAACAAATCATAACATTAGATAAAGGCTAACAGCCAAAAAATGAGCAACACTTTTATCACCTACGAAAAAGCCCTCTCTATTATAGAAGAACATAAAGTCGATTTTCAGTTGGAATGCAGAAATCTAGAGGATTGCATTGGGGCTTATTTGGCTGAGGATTTGATTGCCGATAGGGACTTCCCCCCTTTTGACCGTGTTACCATGGACGGGATTGCCATCAACCATGCGACTTTCGAAAAAGGGCAGCGTACCTATACCATTGAAGCAATCGCGGCGGCAGGCACACGGCAGCGCACATTAAAAGAGAATCAAAATTGCATCGAGGTCATGACGGGTGCCATCATGCCTGTTGGTGTGGACACTGTTATTCGCTACGAGGATTTAACTCTTCAAAACAATTCGGCCACCATCAACTTAGATACTTTAAAACACAAACAGAATGTTCATTTCAAAGGCATTGATATTACCAAAGATACCATCATAGTTCAAAAAGGAAAACGGATATCAAGTGCAGAAATCAACATCGCTGCCTCTGTCGGAAAAGCAAAATTGAAGGTTAAAAAAATACCGAAGGCGGTTATTTTTTCCACAGGAGATGAATTGGTCGATGTTCATAAAACCCCAGAATTGCATCAACTACGCAGATCCAATGTTTTTGCAATTCAGGCCATCTTAAAAGAATGGGGCATCAATTCTGAATTGCGACACTTGGCCGATGATAAAGAAGAGATGCGCAAGCTTATTTCAAAAGCCTTGAAAAAATATGAGCTTTTTGTTTTTTCTGGTGGGGTTTCTAAAGGTAAATTTGATTTTCTACCCGAGGTTATGCAGGAACTAGGTGTGAAAAAGCACTTTCACAAAGTGCAGCAACGGCCTGGTAAGCCCCTTTGGTTTGGTAGCAGCAGGGCCGGTCAACCGGTCTTTGCATTACCCGGAAATCCAGTTTCTTCCTTTGTTTGCGTGTACATCTATTTAAAATTTTGGTTGCAAAAATCATTGCATATCGATACAACAACACCCTATGTTAAGCTCAAAACCGATGTGGAATTCAAACCCGACTTGGTCTATTTCTTGCAAGCTAGATTAGAATATTGCAATGATGGAAGCATGGTTGCGGAAGCGTTAAAAGGCAATGGCTCAGGAGATTTTGCGAATCTTGTAAATGCTGACGGGTTCTTGATTTTACCAAAAGGCAAGACACGTTTTCAAGCGAATGAAACCTACCCCTTTGTACCCTTTCGAACAAAAGGCTAGGTTTACAATCGAATCCTGATTTATTGATTCTACTTCCTAAAAGTTAAAGTGGCCTCAGCATCAACAACCCATGTCAAACTATTGCCGTTTATTGTGAAATCCAGAGCTTCGTCTCCGATATAATAGAATCCCTCTTGAATAGTGAGTAGCTGGGTATTATTTAGCAAGATCGTGCAATCGCCGTTCGCTTCCCTGTCCTGTAAAAAAAAGGAAATCTCTGTACCATCAGAATCAATGAAAGAATCTTGATAACACGCCACGTCTGAAACATCAGTGCCATTTACCGAAGTTAAAAACCACTTGCCTGCAATGGGTTCAGTGTTATCATTCAAGGCCTCTTTGGTGCAACTGAAAGTAGCCGCCAAAATGAATAATAAGGTAATAATTTTTGCTTTTGATACGATAGATTTTCTCATGACTTAGATTTTAAATTACACTCTAAATCTAGATGGCTTGATTCCACGTTCAAAATTAGGGTCAAAAAATACTGGAAAGCCAGTAGTTTTTTCTACTATCAAACTACCAACATGATTAAAATTTGGATATGCTTCACACTGAAAACTAAATCAAAAATTGCAGTCCATTGACCAATAGCACTCTGATGCCAACCAATAGCACCAATATGGCGGTCAGCATCTTGATGCCTTTACCTGATAATTTATTAAGGCTCAACCGAATTCCAATCTGACCACCTATGAACACAGCAAAGGCAAGACCAATACCCTCTACCAATGGGAGTTCAAAAGTGCCAGTGGTCAACAAGCCGGCGATGCCGGAAACAGAATTCACCAAAATGAAAAAACTCGCCAAGGCTGCTATTTTGATGGATTTATCCCACTTCATGTGATTTAGAACCGGTGCCAAAAAAATTCCTCCGCCAATACCCACCAAACCTGATAGTAATCCAATTCCCGCTCCCAATAAATAAGTTGCATAGGGTGGATACTTCGGATCCACCTCTTCTGACTTTTTTTGATTATTGGTCTGATACATCAATGCAATAGCAGAAATAATCAGTGCCCCACCAAGGATAATGAAAAACACATTTTCTGAAAGGCGAAATCGAGCCCCGATGAATGCCAACGGAATACTTGTAACAATAAAGGGAAGAAACTTCTTAAAGTCGAGATGCCCGTTTTTCCAATACAGGTAACTGCTTGCTGAAACAACTACAAGGTTGCATAACAAGGCCATACTTCTGATAGTGAAGAAGCTCACAAAAACCAAGGCCAAAAGTGCCAAATAACTAGAGCCCCCACCAAAACCAACCGAGGAATACAAGGTCGCAATGACCAAAAAACCCAACATCAATAGTAAAAGTTCTGAAATGGTCAAGAACATGTAGCCAAGTACTGATTTAAACCTCCTAAAACACTGAAAAGGGAACTTTCGGGCTGGTTTTCTTGAAGTTGTCTTAAAGCCATTTCACTGCGTTTACCTGACTGGCAAAGTAAATATACCGGAATGGAAAAATTGATTTTATCTATATTGCTTTCCAACTCATTAAGAGGAATATGTCTTGAACCAGGTAGATGATACGCATCATATTCGTCTTGGTTTCGCACATCAATAATTTGTGCCTTATCAAGCAACAGGCTTTGAATCTCTTTAACCTTGATGGTTGGCACAATGTCACAGGGGTCATTCCATTCATAAAAATCTTGAAGTTGATGTATCTCCAAATTCTCAGGCTTCAGTCTGAATTTTATTTTCTGGCTCGTCTGTTGCAGGGCATCAAAAATCAGTAGCTGCCCTGAAAGTACTTCTCCGATTGCCGCAATGACTTTGACCGCTTCCAAAGCTTGTAGGTTTCCAATGATTCCGGGAATGATTCCCAAAACCCCATGTTCGCTACAATTGGGGACTTCATTTTCTTTTGGAATGTTCGGAAATAGACAACGATAGGTTGGTCCTTCTTTGTAGTTGAAAACACTTACCTGCCCTTCGTATCCATGTAAAGCCCCGTAAACAAAAGGTTTGTTCAAAATCACACAGGCGTCATTCACCAAATACCTGGTCGAGAAATTATCTGAGGTATCGACTACAATATCATAGTCAGCAATGAGCGGTAAGGCATTCTTTGGGGTCAAAAAAGTGGTATGCACTTCGATATTGGTACTGGAATTCTGTGCTTTTAATTTCTCGAGTGCTTTTATGGCTTTCAATTGACCCACATCACTATCGCCATATAACACCTGACGATGCAAATTGCTCAATGAAATTTCATCGCCATCAATAATCCCAATTTTGCCCACACCCATGGCATTCAAGTACGTCAGAACAGGAACACCGAGTCCGCCAGCACCGACAACCAAAACCTTTGCGTTGGAAAGTTTTTCTTGGCCTTCTGGGCCAAAACCCTTTAATATGGTTTGTCTTGAATAGCGCTCTTGGTTCATTGGTCTAAGATAGTGAAAAGATGGTGCTAGGAGTTCAAATCCTCATTTCTCCGAACAATACATATATAAATGAAGGAACATTTGACTCTTTTAGCTCCCCTCTACGAATGAAGAGGGGAATGAATCAGCTGGCCGGCTTGGAAAGGGGGAGATTGATTTTTTCAAATTTTACCGAATAATTCTTCAAACCCTCCTTTCTCCGCTTAAACGCGGATTCATTCCTTCCTTTTTGCAAAGGGAAGAGCTTTTAGATTTTATTACTTTTCAATGGCACCTAATTGCTTTACGGCCTCTTGATACTCCTCAACAGAATTGGCATTCATAATGACATTTTTGTTCTTAGGAAAGACCAATTTTGTATCGTTTTTTATCAAAAACTTACGTGGGCAGGTACCATTACCATTTTCAAGATAGGAAATCGCCGTTTGAAGGGCTTTGGGCTCCCAAATGGCACAAACAGGTTCTGGTAGCGGATTTTCTTCGTTTGAGAAAGTAGTGGCGAATTTTTCTGGATCTCGAGCTTCTATCAACTCCCTCAAAGAAGGCAAATCAATTAGCGGAAGATCACAGGCCAGAACCAACCAAGCCGCCTCAGGATGCCTATTGTGGGCAGATAACATTCCGTTGAAAGGCCCCCTAAATTTGTCTTCGTCAGTAATGGTGGCAAATCCGAAGGGAGATGTTGCTTCTTGCTCCGCACGTAGGCTGATATACGTCGCATCACAAACTTCACCTAACAATCTGTACAAATGTTCTCGTTGCGGACGACCATGATACTCGATCAAACCCTTATCAGAGCCCATTCGTGTGCTCTTTCCGCCAGATAAAACAAGTCCGTATAATTTAGCGATTGAAGTCATTCTTACCACCAGTTTTTTGTTCAAGCTGTATTTCTGAAATTTGAATGTCATGAGATAGTGCTTTGCACATATCATATATGGTCAGTGCACTAACCGAAACGCCCGTCAAGGCCTCCATTTCAACCCCTGTTTGTTCGGTACACTTTACTTTACAAACAAGCTCTAGGCAATTATCCACCGGACAAATATCAATCTGTATTTTAGAAAGATTGATTTGATGGCAAAGCGGAATCAAGTCAGCGGTTTTCTTGACGGCCTGAATACCTGCAATAACGGCTGTTTGAATGATGCTTCCCTTAGCCCCCAAAAAATCTTTCGCGGCCAATGTGTCAAAAACATCCGTGGGAAAAATAACTTTTCCCGAGGCAACGGCAATCCGCTCACTTGCCATCTTGTGGGAAACATCCACCATCGAGGCTTTTCCAGATTTATCAATATGTGAGAGTTCTTTTGCCATAATCGAAATTCATCCTAAAGAATAAAAAACAAGATACGTCAAAAAATGAATTTTCAATGAAGATTTATCCATTTTGACCTTCATGTAGACACCTATTTTTAAATTAAAAATCAAATGGAAGTTTAACCTTTCTTTATGAATGATTTTTTGTAATATTGAACCTACACCCAAAATAAAATGAAATGAAATCAAAGTTAATTTTAAGTTGCTTGACAACACTGCTATTGAGTGTTTGTCTGATGGGTCAGATGACCAAAACGGCATCTGTTGAAGGAATAACGGAATACAGCATGGATAATGGTTTGAAGGTACTTTTGTTTCCTGATAATTCATCTCAGACCATTACTGTGAATATCACGTACCTTGTTGGATCGCGCCATGAGGGGTACGGTGAAAAGGGCATGGCCCACCTCTTGGAGCACATGGTTTTCAAGGGTACACCTAACCATCCGGATATTCCAAAAGAATTGAGTTCTCATGGTGCACGACCAAACGGTACCACCTATTATGATCGTACCAATTATTTTGAAACGTTCAACGCTACCGATGAAAATCTGGATTGGGCTTTGGATTTGGAGGCGGATCGTATGGTCAATTCATATATTGCAAAAAAAGACTTGGAGTCTGAGTTCAGCGTAGTGCGAAACGAGTTTGAAAGTGGCGAAAACAACCCGACGGGAGTGCTCATGCAGAAAGTCATTGATGCGGCTTATTTATGGCATAATTATGGAAACTCGACCATTGGCAACCGTTCAGATATTGAAAGGGTACCCATCGAGAACCTGAAGGCTTTCTACAAAAAATTCTATCGCCCAGACAATGCCGTTTTGATGGTCACGGGGAAAATCGATGAAGAAAAAACCTTGAAACTCATCGAGGAGAAATTTGGGAAAATCGCTAAACCAGACGCACCGGTAAGAAGTTCATATACGGAAGAACCTGCGCAGGATGGAGAAAAAGTTGTGAACGTCAGTCGTGTTGGCGATTTGCAATTGGTTTCTGCCCTCTATCATACGCCATCGGGTTCGGATGAGGATTATGCCGCTGTTTCCGTTTTGGAGAATATTTTGACTGATGAACCATCGGGTAGACTATACAAGGCTTTGGTGGAATCACAAAAAGCGGCTTCGATTTGGTCTTACATTCCCTTTACCAAAGAACCCGGATTCATGTACATCAATGCAGATGTTCCTTCGGATAAGGATGCTGATGAGGTTTACAAAGTTCTTCGTTCTGTGTTGGATGATTTGAAGAACAATCCTGTTACGGAAGCTGAGGTAAATCGCGCAAAGGCGAATATTGCGAAACAAATAGATCAAATCTCAAGAAATTCAGCCTATTTAGGAACCTATATGAGTGAATTCATAGGCTCAGGGGATTGGAGATTGTCTTTCATTCACAGAGATCGTGTTGAAAATATGACCGTTGAAAAGGTGAATGCCGCATTGGCCAAGTATATTATTCCCACCAACAGAACCATGGGAAGATTTCATCCTACAAAAACACCTGAACGAGTTGAAATTGGACATACTGAAAATTTAGAGGAATTGGTATCCTCTTACAAAGGTAAAAAGGCCTTGGATGTTGGTGAAGCTTTCGATGTGGCCTATGATGCCATTCAAAACCGATTGGACCAAGGGAAACTTGCCAACGGAGTTCACTACGGAATCATTGAAAAAAAGAATCGTGGAAATAATGTATCGCTCTCTTTTAGTGGTCGTAACGGTAGTGCGAAATCCTTAATGAATACAGGTGTCATCCCTTCTTTTACATCCGGCATGCTCAATAAGGGGACTACATCAATGACCAGACAACAAATTGAAGATGAGCTCGCAAAGTTGAAGTCATCAATTTCTTTCCGCGGATCCAATGGAAATATTTACGTGAATGTGAGTTCAACAGAAGAAAACCTTATGCCAACCTTGAAATTGATGGCAGACATGTTGAAAAATCCAGTCTTTGATGCCGAAGAACTGGAGAAAATGAAGACAGAAAGACTTGCCGGTATTGAGAGTTACAAAAATGAACCACAGTTCATTGCATCGAATAGGGTATCGCAAATCAATAACAATTACCCCAAAGGACACCCTAATTACGCAATGACCATAGATGAGGAAGTTGAAGCCATAAAGGCGGTAAGCGTGGATGACATCAAAAAATTCTATGAAGATTTTTACGGTTTGGGCAAGTCAATTCTAATTGGTATTGGTAATGTGAATTCAGCCGAGGTAAAAACCTTCATTGAAAAAGAATTCGGCGATTTCAATAGCAAAAATGCTTACGAGATGATTTCGAATCCGTATAGTGCCAACAAAGCAGTGAATGAGGATGTGATAACACCAGACAAGCAAAATGCCATGACTTTTGGCACCCTGAGTGTCAAAATGAGTCAGTATAGCGATGACTACGCTGCCATGAACATTGCGGGAAGCATCTTAGGTGGTGGTTTTCTAAATTCGAGAATTGCCGATCGCTTACGTCAAAAAGATGGCGTTAGTTATGGAGCAGGTGCTGGATTCAATGCAGACGGAAACAAAGTAGATCAGAATTCAGGCCTATACCTTTATGCCATCTATGCGCCTGCCAATTATGACAAAGTGCAATTGGGCTTCAAAGAGGAAATCGACCGCTACATCAAAGACGGAATCACTGAAGAGGAATTGAAAAATGCAGTGAATGGCTGGATTCAAGCGCAAAGTGTTTCACGAGCGAAAGACAATGAGCTTTCAAGTTTGATCAACAACAACATTTTCTATGGTCGCGATATGAACTTCCAAAAATCATTGGAAGAAAAGGTGGCAAAACTCACTGTTGCCGAGGTCAATGCTGCCATAAAAAAGCACATTTTACCTTATGAAAAATGGACCGTTGTCAACGCGGGGGATTTTAAAAAGGAATAAAGCCATAGCAATCAAATAGATTGCTTTGTAAATTTAAAAACCTGGAGAAGTTCAAACTTTTCCAGGTTTTTTTATCTGTTGATGGTAAATTACGGATGCGCGGAAACCCAAACCGTTTTGTTTTCAAAAACCTCTTTCTTCCAAATGGGCACGGTCTCCTTCAAAGTATCTATCAAATACCTACAGGCCTCAAAACAAGCATCGCGATGCGCTGATGAAGCGCCCACGACCACCACGGGCTCTTCCACTTTTTTAAGACCCACTGCATGTTTGATGATCACTTTATTGAGTTTCCAATGCGTTTTTGCATGCGAGGCAATCTTGTCCATTTCTTTAAGGGCCATTTTGGCGTAGGTCTCAAATTCCAAAGACATTACCTTTTCGTTTTTAGTGAACTCACGAACGGTGCCAACAAAAACGCAGATACCTCCGCTATTGGCGTCTGATAGTTCAGTGAATACTTTTGAAGTATCAATGACATCCACTATTTCCACTATTTTATTTTCCATCAACCACCACTTACAGGGGGAATAATCGCAATTTCGTCATTGCTTTTCAAAGTCATATCATCTTGCGCATATTCACTATTGACCGCAACCGCGAAAGAAGTCAACTTTTTAAAGTCGGGGAATTTTTGGCCCATCTGCCGTTTCAAATCGGCAACCGAATTGGGCATTTCATCCTCACTTGAAAAAACCATTTGCGATGCACCCACAATATCTTTCGCAATTCCGAAAAGCAATACCTCCATCTTCTTTTTTACTTTATTTCTAGTTGACACAATGTAGTTAAAAAAAGTCAACCCTACTCCCTCGTCACGATTTTGGCTCCTTCAACAGGGCCAAAAAAACCATCAGGTTTTGCAGACCCACTCAAAACAACATTCACAAAAGTACGTGTGCTTTTGGGTTCTTTGATTTTTCTTCCTTCATAGTCATGCCAGGTCAATGATCTAGGTAATAGCAATTGGTCAACAGTCATCCAATCATTATAGCAGATCCATTTGACATTGGCTGATTTCTCTCCGCTTCTGAAAGTTACCGTATAGCCCAGCCATTGCATTTGAAAAGTTTCCGGATGGTAATGAATGAAATATTCGTCTTTTGAGGACACTCCCACCCCATCTTCATAGGCTATTCGAATACCCGGATAGAAAACTCCCTCAAATTCCAAAGGTTCAGTCTCAGAATAAATGATTCCGTCATCGGCCAAAACAAAAGGCATCGCGTAGAAATAAAACATCAGATTGTGATAAAAAATGGGGTCGCCCTTATAATTTTCATTGGGGTCACTCAACCAAAAGTCCTTACCATCATACCCCATGGCAACCTCAGGCATTTTAATTTTTTCATGTCGCGAACGCAAATCAATAGTCTGTTTCTCGTTTCCAGCTTCCTTTGCTATTTCATAAGAAAGAACTCTTTTGTCTTTCCAAGCGGATAGTCCACCGTGCGCTTTAATCACTTTTTCCAAAGCCTCTGGGTATTTTGATTCGTTGACGATTGTTACTATTTCCTTGGTATTTGTATCAGTTTTATCATCTTTCGAAAGTTCTTTGCAAGAGAAAAGGGCAATGCTAAAAAGGAGTGCTATTTTTAATTTCATGATTCTAATATTTGGGTTTCGACCTTGGTCGCAGCTTTACTATTTAAATTACTTTTGCATCAATGCACGAAATTAAGGAAATAAGCAGTCTTCAAAATCCTCTGGTCAAAAGAGTCTTGTTACTCAAAGAAAAATCGCGTGAGCGAAAGAAATCAGGTCTATTTGTTTTGGAAGGAAAGCGTGAGCTGGAACTGGCCAACAAAGGCAATTACCCAATTACCACCTTACTTTTCAATGAAACTTTAATTTCCAAGGATGACCTATTGAAAAAATCGAGTGCAATGAAAGTGCAGCCCGAAATCATTTCAGTTTCAAAAGAGGTCTATCAGAAAATGGCCCATCGTGAAACCACTGAGGGGGTTTTGGCCGTGGCAAAGTCAAAACAACACCTGTTGTCAGATTTGAAAATTGAAACTGAAAATCCGTTGATCTTGGTTGCAGAAGCACCTGAAAAACCTGGGAATATCGGTGCACTGCTTCGAACTGCCGATGCGGCCAATTTAGACGCCGTGCTCATCGCCAATCCGAAAGGTGATTTGTACAACCCCAACGTTATTCGTTCAAGTGTGGGCTGCGTTTTTACCAATCAAATCGCCCAGGGTACTTCGGCAGAAATTATCACTTATATGAAAAACAACAATATCAAGTTGTATGCGGCAGCGCTTTCAGCTCAAAAAAAATATACCGAAATTGATTATAACGAGCCCTCGGCCATAGCGGTTGGTACCGAATCAACAGGACTATCAGCCAAATGGCTTGAAAATGCCACCGAATCCATCATTATTCCCATGGGGGGCGAAATCGATTCCATGAACGTCTCTGTCTCTGCTGCAATTGTTATCTTTGAGGCCTTGCGGCAACGAGGTACTTAGTAGGCAGTTGGCAAAAAAATAAATGCCAGTGAAAATCAATCTAATTCGTGTCTGTTTAACTATTTCTTACGCTAAGAATATTAGAACCGAGAATACCAAACCCAAAAATCAAGCCTTTGAACACCTTATTTTACGTCATTGTCATTATTCTAGTACTTCAATTTTTATTGGAACTACTCTTGGACTGTCTCAACTCAAAACGTTATTCAAACCCCATTCCTTCTGAATTGAGCGATGTTTTTGATGAAGCCGAATACCGCAGATCGCAAGACTATAAAAAGGCAAACTATAGGTTTGGATTGGTTTCTTCTGTTTTTTCGATAATCTTGACCTTGGCCTTTCTTTTTTTCGGGGGATTTGAATGGGTTGACACCATAGCCAGAAGTTTTTCAAACAATCCCATTGTGATTGCCTTGGCTTTTTTCGGAATCATCATGATTGGCAGTGATATCATCACTACCCCTTTCGCCTATTACAAGACCTTTGTTATTGAAGAACGCTTTGATTTCAATAAGTCATCACGAAAATTATTCTTTTTGGACAAGATCAAAGGATGGGGAATGCTGATGGTTTTGGGTGGTGGAATTTTGACCTTGATCATTTGGTTTTTTCAATGGGCGGGTAAGGACTTTTGGATCTACGCATGGGGACTCATCGCCCTCTTTTCCATTTTCATGAATTTATTTTACAGCAAGTTGATTGTTCCGTTATTCAATAAACAAAGGCCTTTGGAAGATGGCAGTTTGAAAACTAAGATCGAAGACTACGCCAAAAAAGTTGGTTTTGAACTCAATAATATTTTTGTCATCGACGGCTCAAAAAGATCCACCAAGGCCAACGCCTATTTTTCGGGTTTTGGCAAAGAAAAACGGATCACGCTTTTTGATACGCTCATCAATGATCTTGAAGAGGAGGAAATTTTGGCTGTACTGGCCCATGAAGTGGGTCACTACAAGCGAAAGCATATTATTTTCAATTTAGTGGCTTCGATACTGCTGACGGGTTTCATGCTATTTCTATTGTCATTGTTTGTCAATAATCCTGAGGTTTCAAAAGCCATTGGTGTGTCAATTCCTAGCTTTCACGCAGCGCTCATAGGATTCGGTATTTTGTATAGTCCCATTTCCGAAATTACAGGTTTGGCCATGAATTTTCTCTCTAGAAAATTCGAATATCAGGCTGATGATTATGCCAAAAAAACTTTTGCGGCGCCACCTTTGATTTCTTCCTTGAAAAAACTTTCAAAGAACAGCTTGAGCAACCTTACGCCGCACCCTGCTTATGTTTTCATGAATTATTCGCACCCACCATTGATTAAGCGTATTGAGAATCTACAAAATTGAATTGTGAATTATTGATTAAAGATTACTGATAATTTATTAGATCTATTTTTTCAAACTTATCCCTCAAAACCCTTTTT
>CAYSPL010000020.1:0-32345 GCA_964432915.1 uncultured Maribacter sp. | reverse complement strand
TTACTGATAATTTATTAGATCTATTTTTTCAAACTTATCCCTCAAAACCCTTTTTTTCTTCTCAATAAATTGTGAGCATCAATCGTTCATTGTTCATCAACAATTTATAATCAAAAATTCGTTCAAGCGGGTATGATTTTTGTTGTTTACTACCTAAGATTATCCTATTTTTAATTGACTATGACGAGCGTTGCGATAGAAAAAGAGAATAAAGAGATTGCCAAGCAATACAAAGAATTGCTGCGCATAAGCTACCAGACCTTGTCCGCAGATGACAAGAAAATGCTGCGTTCTGCTTTTGAAATCGCCCTTGATGCCCATAAAGATCAACGGAGAAAATCGGGCGAAGCCTATATTTTTCATCCTATTGCCGTTGCTAAAATAGTGGCCTCGGAAATTGGTTTGGACGCCACTTCAATTGCCGCTGCTTTGTTACATGATGTTGTTGAAGATTCAGATTATACCCTCGATGACATTGAGCGAATGTTCGGCGAGACCATTGCCCGAATTGTAGATGGTTTGACTAAAATAGCGCATCTCAAAAAAGATATGGAAATCTCACAGCAGGCCGAGAATTTCCGTAAGATGTTGCTCACACTTCATGATGATGTAAGGGTTATCATCATCAAAATAGCCGATCGCTATCACAATATGCTGACCATGGATTCGATGCCCGAGCACAAACAAGTGCAAATGGCTTCCGAAACCCTGTACATTTACGCTCCCCTAGCCCATAGAATCGGACTTTACAATATAAAAACCGATTTGGAAGATCTGAGTCTCAAATACACCGAACCTGAGGTATATAATGACATCAAAGATAAAATAGAGGATTCAAAAGAAGAGCAGCAGGCCTATATTGACGCCTTTTCGAGTATTATTGATGATTCCCTAAAGAAGGAAGGACTCGACTACGTCATAAAAGGACGTATGAAAAGTATCTTCTCAATGCGGCGCAAAATGACCGCTCAAAATGTGGGTTTTGATGAGATTTATGACAAGTTTGCAATTCGAATCATTTACAAAGCCAAGGAACAGGACGAGAAGTTTTTGGCATGGAAAATCTATTCCATTGTAACCGATCACTTTACACCGAATCCAGTTCGTCTTCGCGACTGGATCTCCTCTCCCAAATCAACAGGCTATGAAGCTTTGCACATAACCGTCATGGGACCCAAGGGCAATTGGGTTGAAGTACAGATCAGAAGTGAGCGAATGCACGAGATTGCTGAAAAAGGCTATGCCGCCCATTTCAAATACAAGCATGGCGAACAGAAGGAACAGGGTATTGAAATTTGGTTGAATAAATTGCAAGAGGTACTCGAAAACTCCAGTGCCAATGCGGTTGATTTTGTTGAGGAATTCAAACTCAATCTATATTCAAAAGAGATTTTTGTGTTCACACCGGCCGGCGAGCTGAAATCCTTGCCCAAAGATGCCACTCCCCTTGATTTTGCCTTCAACATACATACCGAGGTGGGCATGCGCACCCGAGGTGCCAAAGTCAATGGCAAACTGGTGCCGTTGAATACCACTTTACATAGCGGAGACCAAGTCGAAATCATTACCTCAGAGCAGGCCAAGCCCAATAAAAATTGGTTGGACTATGCCACGACTGCGAGGGCCAGGGCTAAAATAAAATCTTCTTTGCGCGAAGAAAGAAAAGAAATCGCCCTAGATGGAAAAGAGGTGTTGCGACGTAAACTGAAATCGCAAAAAATAAGCCTGAATGAAGACAGCATCAACAAGATGGTCACTTTCTTCAAATTAAAGACCAGTCTAGATCTATTTTATCGTGTTGGTATTGGTGCCATTGACAATCAGATGATCAAAGATTTTGCATCGTCGTACAACAATGCCTTCATCAGTTTTTTCAAAAACAAAATCCGACGGAATTCTGCCCCGGTTGATGTTGACAAAGACGAGATCACCTCAAAATATGACTTGTTGGTATTTGGTAAAGATGAGGACAAACTTGAATACAAAATCTCAAAGTGCTGTAATCCCATACCGGGAGATGCCGTTTTTGGCTTTGTCAGCGTTGCCGATGGTATTAAAGTGCACTCCAAAAATTGTCCGAATGCCATTTCGCTGCAATCCAAATACGCCTATCGAATCATTCCCGCAAAATGGGTAGATTCTTCACAGGAAGAACACAAATCGGTCATTAAACTAACTGGAATCGACAATCTAGGATTGGTCAGCGAAATTACCTCCGTGATTTCAGGAAACATGCACGTGAACATGCGAAATTTGAATTTCAGTACTGATGGCGGTACCTTTACCGGTACCATAACCGTAGTGGTCAAAAACAAAGCCATACTCAAAAAACTGATGGACAACCTAAAACAGATCAACGGTATTGAAAAGGTTACCAGAGCATAAACAAAGGGCGGGTAAAATGTTTACTTCATGTTGATAAAACACCTTTCGAGTACTGCAAATTTAGCTGTACATTTGTGAATTGAGTAGCACGGTTTTATGGCAGCCAACAAAGATCAAGAGATCGTCAAAAACGTATTCACGTCTTTTTTAGAAGACAACGGGCATCGAAAAACCCCCGAACGCTTCGCCATACTTCAAGAAATTTATGACAGCGACAACCATTTTGATATCGAATCATTGTATATCAAAATGAAAAACAAAAATTACAGGGTCAGTAGAGCAACGCTGTACAACACTATAGAGCTTTTATTGGATTGTAAATTGGTGCGAAAACATCAATTTGGCAAGAATCAGGCGCAGTATGAGAAGTCTTATTTCGATCGTCAACATGATCATGTGATCTTGACCGATACTGGTGAGGTCATGGAGTTCTGTGATCCGAGAATACAATCGATAAAAAAGACCATAGAAGAGGTTTTTGACATTAAAATCAATAACCACTCCCTGTACTTTTACGGAACAAAAAACAAGGCTGAAAAAAATAGCAACACCAAAAAAGAATAAAAACCACTAACCAAAATATTTAATGGCTGTAGATTTATTGTTAGGCCTTCAATGGGGCGATGAGGGAAAAGGAAAAATTGTTGATGTGCTTACCAAAGACTACGACGTTATCGCCCGTTTTCAGGGTGGACCCAATGCAGGACATACCTTGGAGTTCGACGGAATTAAACATGTACTGCACACCATTCCTTCCGGAATTTTCCATAAAAATGCCATGAACTTGGTGGGTAACGGCGTGGTCATCGATCCTGTGATCTTCAAAAAAGAGCTGGATGCCCTTCAAAAATTCAATTTGGATATCAACTCGATTCTTCTGATTTCTAGAAAAGCGCATTTAATATTGCCTACCCACCGTTTGCTTGATGCGGCCTCTGAGGCCTCAAAAGGCAAGGCCAAAATTGGGTCGACCTTAAAGGGAATTGGACCCACGTACATGGACAAAACAGGAAGAAACGGAATGCGCATCGGGGATCTTGAAATGAAAGGATGGAAAGATAAATACCGAGCCTTGGCGAATAAGCATGAGGCCATGATTGACTATTATGATGTGGACATTCAATATGACCTCAATGATCTGGAAGCTGAATTTTTCGTGGCCATTGAAGAATTGAAAAAATTGACCTTCATCGATAGTGAGGAGTATTTGTTTCAAGCCTTGAAAAGTGGTAAGAAAATCTTGGCTGAAGGGGCTCAGGGTTCGTTGCTAGATATTGATTTTGGCACCTACCCCTATGTAACCTCATCGAACACCACGGCAGCTGGTGCCTGTACCGGTCTGGGGGTGGCGCCCAATCAAATAGGGCAAGTAAAAGGCATTTTTAAGGCCTACGCCACAAGGGTGGGTAGCGGACCTTTCCCCACCGAACTTTTTGATGAGGCTGGGGCAACAATGGGTCGCGTTGGCAATGAATTTGGTGCCACTACGGGGCGTCCGCGAAGATGCGGTTGGTTGGATCTGGTTGCCCTGAAATATGCGGTACAAGTGAATGGTGTGACCGAACTGAGCATGATGAAAGGCGATGTGCTGAGTGGTTTCAAAACATTGAAAGTCTGCACTGCCTATTCGTATAAAGGGGAGACCATAACCCACCTACCCTATAACATCGAGGAAGAAAATGTGACTCCCATTTATACTGAGATGGACGGATGGGAAGAAGACTTGACCCAAATGAAAGACAAATCGGAATTTCCTGCTGCACTGAATGCCTATATTGATTTTTTGGAGAAAGAGCTTGAAGTGCCCATAAACATTGTCTCGGTGGGGCCCGATCGAACACAAACGATTCATCGATAAGAAAAGGCCACTTTTAAAGTGGCTTTTTCATTTACCGGCCTCTTAAATCTATGTCAAATGCTTCCAGCCCTGCTGTAAAAAATCCTATTTTTGGGAAAAATCAATATCCTTGAAATACCTGCTTACATTTTTGGTTTTCCTTTTGACCTTAGGATTTGGATTGAGTCAGGATTCCATCCCTGAAAAAAAGGAAATAAATATTGTCTACGGAGCGAATTTCACAAAAGATGAAGAAAAGCTTCCGGGGGGTGCCGTTTTCAGTAAAGACGAAAGACAGGTGCAATTTGAGCATCAGGGTGCCGATCTTTGGTGCGATGTGGCCATATTCTATCAAAAAGAGAATCGGCTTGAAGCACGGGGAAACATTCGTTTGCAACAAGGCGATTCTGTAACCATGACCAGTGGTAGAATTGATTATGACGGTAACTCAAAACTTGCCAAAGCCTTTGAAAATGTGCTTTTACAGAGTAAAACCTCAGAAAGTGGCAATATGACCTTGAGAACCGATACCCTGCGTTTTGATCGTGAAAAACAACAGGCATATTACCAAGATTCAGGTACTGTGATAGATTCGGCCAACATTCTGACCAGCCAAATTGGACGCTATTTCATGGAGACCAAAAAATATCAATTTTTGGATAGCGTTCATATTGAGAATCCGCAGTACATTCTTGATTCAGAACAGCTCGATTATTACACCACCTCAAAAAACGCATACATGTACGGGCCTTCCACCATTACCGGAGATACCTATAAAATCTTCTGTGAACGTGGTTTTTATGACACCAAAGTAGAAAGTGGGTACGGCATCAAAAACACCCGAATTGACTACAATAATCGCATCATTGAAGGCGACAGTGTCTATTTCAATAAAGCGGCGGAATTCGCTTCTGCGACGAACAATATCAAGGTCACGGACACTATCAATCAAGGGGTTACCAAAGCCCACTATGCAGAGGTTTATAAGGCTCAAGACTCCGTTTTCGCGACCAAAAGAGCGGTTACCATCAGTTTGGTTGAACAAGACTCGCTCTACGTTCATGGCGATACCTTAATGGTCACAGGGCCGCCTGAAAAACGCATTGTGCGTGCCTTCCGAAATGCAAAGTTCTACAAGACCAATATGAGCGGTAAGTGCGACTCCATTCATTCCGCTGAAACAACAGGACTCATACAATTGGTGCGAAATCCGGTATTGTGGAACGGGGAAAATCAGATGACCGGCGATAGCATCCATATTATTTCAAATGTAAAAACCGAACAACTCGATTCGCTTAAAGTTCTTCAAAACGCTTTTATTGTTTCGTTGGATAGTATTGGTAAAGTGGGGTATAATCAGGCCAAAGGGGTAAATCTCTATGGGAAGTTCAAAGAAAACGAACTGAAAATCATTGATTTGGTCAAAAACACAGAAGTCGTTTATTATATGTACAATGACGATAATCAATTGATCGGTATCAATAAAACCATATGCAGTGCCATAAGAATTACCATGGCCAACAATGATGTGGAAGATCTGAATTTCAAAGTCGATCCTGATGGGAATATTTTTCCGGATAAAGACTTGCCCATGCAGGAGCGAAAGCTAAAAGGATTTATATGGCGAGGCGATGAGCGCATTTTCACGAAGGATGATATTTTTGATGAAGATGACAATAGCATAGAACTTGTGGTCATCAGAGGTATTGACAACCCCATTGATTTTGATGCCGAAGAAGAGGATCGTGATAAGAATCCCAGTGATCCGGTGAACAATATTGCCATACCCAATGTCGAAGCCGAAAAACCAAGAAAACGGCCCAAAGTGAAAAAGGTCAAACTGGTCCAATTTCAATGAAACCTGACTTTTTGAAATATCAGGCACAGACAACACCGCATCCGTTGGCGATGGAAATATCACATGCGAAAGGAAGTTACATTTATGATATCACAGGAAAAGCGCATTTGGATTTTGTAGCGGGTGTATCGGCCTGTAGTTTAGGGCATTGCCATCCTAAAGTCATTGGCGCCATTCAAAAACAAGCGGCATCATATATGCATGTGATGGTCTACGGCGAATACATTCAAGAACCTGCGGTCGCTTACACCAAATTGTTGGCCTCCCTCCTACCGGAACCATTGGAAACAACTTATTTGGTCAATTCAGGAACAGAAGCCATAGAAGGTGCCATAAAACTTGCGAGGCGGGTTACTCGGAGAAGTGAATTGATAGCCGCCCATTACGCTTACCACGGGAATACTATGGGCAGTCTGAGCTTGATGGGGTTTGAAGAGCGTAAAAGTGTTTTCAGACCTTTGTTGCCTGATGTCAATTTCATCGGTTTCAATCAAGTGGCCGACCTTTCAAAAATCACTACTAAAACCGCGGCCGTTATTTTGGAAACCATTCAAGGAGGCGCTGGATTCATTCTTCCAGAGAATGGCTATTTGGAAAAAGTGAGGCAGCGTTGCTCTGAAGTTGGTGCCCTCTTGATATTGGATGAAATTCAACCTGGTTTTGGCCGAACGGGCAAACTTTTTGCTTTCGAACATTACAACTGCGTTCCTGATATTCTTGTGATGGGTAAAGGCATGGCATCTGGCATGCCGGTGGGTGCCTTCACGGCCTCAAAAAAGATGATGGCCGCATTTCAAGAGCATCCTAAATTAGGCCACATAACCACCTTCGGGGGCAACCCGGTCATTGCCGCTGCCTGCTTGGCCACCCTGCAAGAAATAAGCTCGGGCACCATGATTTCAGAAACCATTGAAAAAGAAAAATTGTTCAAAAAGCTCTTGAATCATGAGCTGATATCAGAAGTTCGGGGAAAAGGCTTGATGGTAGCCCTCGTGCTTGAAAATAAAGAATTGGCCACTGAACTGGTATTGGAATGTGCAAAAAATGGACTCATTCTATTCTGGTTGCTTTTTGAGCCGAAAGCAGTTCGTATTTCCCCACCACTTACCATTTCAAAAGAAGAAATCAAAAAGGGGTGCGCTATCATTCTTCAGACGCTTGACAAGTTCAAAAAACAGGTTGTTAACTAATTTGTTAATAATATCGCTAGGGCACATAAAATTGCCAAAGCGCATTCGATTACTTTTAAGTCCGTAGTAAAACTAATGTTTCTATGGCGTTAGAATCTAACGAGACACCAGGCCTACCCGTAACCAAGTTTGAATCCATGCTGAAGACAGATGATGTCTACTTCTTTGATGCAGAGGATTTTGAGGAAATAATCCACCATTATTTGAACAACGGTAAAATAGCTTTGGCCAAAAAAGGAATTAAAATTGGTCTAGAGCAGCATCCTGATTCCATCGCGCTGAAATTGTTGAATGTTGAGGTACTGGTTTTTGAAAATGAACTTGAACTGGCTGAACGGCTTTTAGATGAATTACAACTGCTTGACGGCACCAATGAGGAAATCTACATTCAAAAAGCCAATATTCACTCCAAAAAAGACAATCACATTGCGGCCATAGAATTGTTGAAGGCCGCTTATGATATCAGCAACAATGATTGTGAGATACTATCGCTTTTAGGCATGGAATATCTTTTCATGGATGACTTCAAACAGGCAAAAGACAATTTCGTTAAATGTGTAGCGGTTGACCCCTATGACTATTCTGCTTTATACAATGTTGTTTACTGCTTCGAATTTTTGGAAGATTATGATGGGGCCATATGTTTTCTGAATGATTATTTGGATAAGAACCCTTATTGTGAAGTGGCATGGCATCAATTGGGAAAACAATATTTCACGAAAAAATTATATAAAGAATCGGTCACTGCTTTTGATTTTGCCATCATTTCAGATGATAAATTCATTGGTGCCTACTTTGAAAAAGGGAAGGTGCTCGAACAAATGGGTAAATATGAAGAGGCCATTGAAAATTATGAAACAACCATAAAAATAGACAACCCTACCTCGCACGCGTATTTGAGAATTGGCAAATGTCATGAAAAGCTGGGCAATTATGACACTGCCAAATATTACTATTATCAAACCGTTCATGAAGACCCTTTGTTGGATAAGGGCTGGTTGGCCATTACCGATTTCTATTTTCATAATAAAAATGCAAAAAAAGCCCTGTATTATATCAGCAAGGCCTTGAACATTGATAGTGAAAACCCAACGTATTGGAAGAAATGCGGAAATATCAATGCCGCATTGAAGAATTACTGCCAAGCAGATTTTGCCTTCAAACAGGCGGTTGATTTTGGCAACTATGAACTGGATGTTTGGCTGAATTGGTCGCGCGTGGCGAACAAGAACAATGATGTTGATTCTGCCATCGAAATTCTCAAACAGGGCAAAGAATTCTACCCTGAAAATGCAAAGTTGGGGTTTCTATTGGCAGGGTATCAATTAATGATTTCCGATACTGAAAATGCTCGAGTATCACTCATCGATGCCTTGAACAACAACATTGAAAAACTATTTGTTTTCGAAGAAGAGTTTCCTCAGTTCGCGAAAAAAGAATGGGTGCTGAATATTATCACAACCATCAAAAAGTCAGCTAGATAAAAAGCATTATTTTTGCATTCATGTCAGCTGAAAAAAGAAATTTTCTCTCTTACTTTTTTATTACGCTCAAAGGAATGGCAATGGGGATTGCAGAGTTGGTTCCAGGAGTTTCGGGAGGAACTATTGCCTTCGTGACAGGTATTTACGAAGAATTTATTGGCACTATAAACAATGTAAATCTATCTACCTTTCAAACTTGGAAAAAAAACGGATTTAAGGTTTTTTGGACAAAACTAAATGGAAACTTTATTCTAGTACTCTTTGCTGGTATGGCAATTAGTATTCTTTCCTTTTCGAAACTTATTTCTTGGTTATTGGAAAATCATCCCATTCCCGTTTGGTCTTTCTTTTTTGGACTTGTTTTAGCCAGTGTGATTTTTGTGGCAAAAGCAATCAAAAAATGGAATGCCACAGGTATAGCATTATTCCTTTTTGGTGCTATTGCAGCATATTATATTACCACATTGCCTCCTTCAGCAAATACAGATAGTCTTCCGTTTCTGTTTTTATCGGGTGCAGTGGCCATTTGCGCGATGGTATTACCCGGTATTTCAGGATCTTTTATTTTAGTTCTACTAGGTTCTTACAAAACAATTTTAGATGCTGTTAACGATAAAGATTTTAAAATAATTATGACTGTTGGGGCTGGAACTATTGTGGGGCTTTTAAGCTTCGCAAAGCTTCTAAAATGGCTATTTGCTAATTATAGAGATACAACACTGGCCATTTTAACCGGTTTTATTCTGGGTTCGTTGAACAAAATATGGCCTTGGAAAAAAGTGATCGAAACGAAGACCTTTGGCGAGAAAATAATTGTCATAAACGAACAAAATGTGATGCCCTTTTCCTTTGAGGGCGATGCTCAATTAACGACGGCCATTGTAACTGCCATGATTGGTTTTTCACTTATTTTTATACTCGAAAGAGCGGCCTCAAAAAAGTAAGTACTTCCCACTATGAATGAATCAAGAACTTTATTGGATAAGTTTTTTTTGGTCGTTAAGGGGCTTTTTATGGGTGCGGCGAACAAAGTGCCCGGGGTATCTGGGGGTATCGTGGCATTTGTTGGTGGGTTTTATGAAGAATTCATTTACTCCTTACAAAAGATAAATGGCAAGGCGTTCAAATTGTTGTTGCGTGGAAGATTCAAAAGTTTTTATTCCTATATCAACGGTAGCTTTTTGACACTTTTGATTTTTGGTATGCTGGTCAGTTATTTCAGTGTTTCAAAAATACTGGATTACTTTCTTGAACAAAGAGAACTTTTTGTTTGGGCCGCTTTCTTCGGAATGATTCTCGGATCCATATATTTCATTGGTAAGGATTTCGATCAATGGAATAGAAAAACCATCATCGCAGGTATCATTGGTCTTGTTGTGGGCGTTTTGATAAGCTTTTTAAGTCCCGCTACCCAAAATGACAACTTACTATTCATTTTTATTTGCGGCATTATCAGTGTGTCAGGAATGACCCTACCCGGATTGTCGGGTTCTTTTATTCTGATTTTATTAGGTAATTACGTGTTGCTTTTGGTTGATTCGGTAAATGCACTATATGATACTTTGGCCGAGTTGGTTCAAGGCGATTTCAGCTTTACACAGAATGATGAACGTATGAATGCATTGACCATCTTAGTGGTCTTCACGGCGGGTTCAGCGGTGGGGTTGGTCTCATTGTCACATTTGTTGGGGTACGTGCTCAAACACTTCAAACACATTACCACGGCTGTTATCATTGGTTTTATTACCGGTTCGCTTGGTGTGGTTTGGCCATGGAAAAAAACCATTTTCATGACCGATGATAAGGGAACCGTTTTCATCGACTCGAATGGAAAAGAGATCATTTCAAATTATGAACGTTATTTTCCTGATTTTTCAAGTACTGAGACTTGGTGGGCCATATTTTTTGTTCTTTTGGGAATAACTATTTTATTGGGATTGGATTGGTATGGAAAAAACAGGAGGCAATAGCAATAGGTTTGGGCTGCTAGGCCGCAATATATCCTATTCGTTTTCAAAGGGATATTTCACCAAAAAGTTCAAGAATCTTGACTTGAACAAGCATTCCTATGAAAATTTTGATTTGGCAAACATCCAAGAGTTCAAGGATGTCATCTCGGGTTCTAATGCTATTAAGGGTATGAACGTGACCATTCCCTATAAAGAAGCAATAATTCCCTTTTTGGATGAATTGGATGAAACGGCAGCAAAAATAGGGGCGGTCAATACCATAAAATTTACTAAAAAAGGCCTCAAAGGCTTTAATACCGATGCCGATGGTTTTCAAAAAGCAATCGCACCCTATTTGGAAAAACACCATAGAAAAGCCTTGATACTGGGTACAGGTGGCGCCTCAAAAGCCATTGCGCATGTTCTAGGTGAATTGAAAATTGAGTTTAAATTCGTGTCGCGAAATCCGAAAGAAAATCAATTGAGCTATGCTGATTTAAATGAGGCAGTGATGAAAAACCATAGTGTGATAATCAACTGCACACCCTTGGGCACATATCCAAATTTGGAACAAAAACCAGACATTCCGTATCAATTCATTACTTCAAAACATTTGCTTTTTGATTTGATTTACAATCCTGAAAAATCGGCATTTCTGGGTTTAGGGGAAAAAGCCGGAGCAAGCATCAGCAATGGTTATCGAATGCTGGAGTTTCAAGCTGAAAAGTCATGGGAAATATGGAATTCATTGTGATATCTTTAAAAAAGCAAATTCCAAACCAACTGAATGCACTGATCTTTTCTTCGTTACAAGCAGAAATAAATTAAAAAACACTACCGCAAAATCGGGAAGAAGAGTAGTTTTATTTTTTGAACTTAAAAAGGTTGTTAGTATCTTACAAGAACATCAAGATGCCGAAATAAGAAAAAATGACTGAGGAAAAAGAGCAAAACATAAAAGAAAAAATTTCACAAGAAAGTGAATTGGTCACAGAAGTGGTCGAATCTTCTGATGCCCTGGGTGTAGAATCGGCTAAAGAAGCTATTGAAGAAAAGAATGAAACTACCACTGAGACTTCCTCTGCGTCAAAAGTGGATGGTACTGTTGTTGCTCAAAAAGTAATAAAAAAACCCGCTGAAGAAGAAGCAGAGGGTACAGATGCAGATGCTGTTCAAGCTGAAATAGATGATGAAAATGCCAAAGATGCAGAAGATACTGAACAACGGCATCATATACCTTTTCCTGATTACCATGCAATGAGCATTGAAAACCTAACTGGCGAATTGCAAAAACTGGTCAGAAATGAAAAGGTACAGGCCATCAAAAAGCATGTAGATACCATAAAAAAAGAATTTGACCATAAGTTTCAGGAATTCATCAACTATAAAAAGGAAGAATTTGTGGCCAATGGCGGTAATGAAGTTGATTTCAGATACAACTCGGTTACCAAAAGACAATTCAATGAAGTGTACAGCGATTATCGTGAAAAACGAAATCAGTACTACAAAAATCTGGAGAAGAGCCTCAATGACAATCTTAATAACAGATTGGAGCTGATTGAAGAACTTAAAGGGCTGATAAGCGTTGAAGAAGACATCAATACCACCTACAAAAACTTTAAGGCGGTTCAAGAAAAATGGCGCAATGCCGGGCCCGTACCCCGAGCGCATTACAATAATGTTTGGAAAACCTACCATCACCATATTGAGATTTTTTATGATTTTCTGAGTTTAAATCGAGAGCTACGCGATCTTGATTTCAAACATAATCTTGAAGAAAAACAGAAAATCGTTGAAAAGGCCGAAGCCTTGGCGAAAGAACCGGATTTAGGAAAAGCTTTTCGCGAACTTCAGACCTTGCACAAAATCTGGAAAGAAGACATTGGTCCTGTCGACAAAGAGCATCGTGAAGCCATTTGGCAGCGTTTTAGCATTGCCACCAAGGCCATGCACCAAAGAAGACAAGATCAATACAAAGAACTTGACAAAGTCTATGAGCAGAATTTGGTGGTCAAAAAAGAAATCATCGCCAAAATAACCGAAGTATCGCAACAAGTTTCGAATAATCATAAGGCCCTACAGCAGCAAATAAAACAAATTGAAGAATATCGTAATCAATTCTTTAAAGCTGGTAAGGTACCCCAAAAGGTCAATGAGAAGACCTGGTCTGAATTCAAAGAAGCGGTAAGAGGTTTCAATAGGAATAAAAATGCCTATTACAAGGGTCTGAAAAAAGACCAGCAAGAAAACCTGGAGAAAAAAAGAGCGTTGTTGGAGTTGGCAAATTCAATGAAGGGAAGTGAGGATTGGGATGTTGCCACCCCTGAAATGAAACGCATTCAAAACGAATGGAAGAAGATCGGTCATGTGCCTAGAAAGTACTCTGACAAGATATGGAAAGAGTTCAAACAGGCTTGCAATCATTATTTTGACCGCCTGCACGCCACCAAAAATGAGGCACGTCAAGGAGAAGTCGAAAATCTAAAGAAAAAAGAAGCGGTTCTTGAAAATATTCGGGCTTTTGAATTGACCAAAGACCGTGATGCTGATTTGTCCACTTTAAAGGCTTTTATTGAAGAATGGAAGTCGCATGGTCATGTACCCTTCAACAAGAAAAACATCAACCAAAAGTTCAACAAGATAATTGACGCCATATTCAAAAAACTGGATGTCAGCAGACAAGAATCTGAACTTTTGAAATACGGAAACAAAATTCAACAACTTGCCAAAGCCGATAATGAGAGAGCCATATCAAATGAACGAACTTTTATCAAAAGAAAAATAGAAGAGAGTAAGAATGAAATTCGCCAATTGGAAAATAATCTGCAGTTTTTCTCCAATGCCTCAGAAGACAATCCCATGGTTAAGGATGTCATAAACCATGTCAATAAACACAAGGAGTCTCTCGAAACTTGGCAAGCCAAGCTTAAAAAGTTGAATATCATGGAGAACAGCCTGAATAAAGAGGTTGAAGCTTCAACTTCTGAAGAAGAATAAAAAAAGCCGGTTTGAGCGGCTTTTTTTTAAATCTGGGAAATATTTTTTTTACTTTGCCACATTGACCGCTCGGGTCTCACGTATTACCGTGACTTTCACTTGCCCCGGATAGGTCATATCAGTTTGTATTTTTTGTGAAATTTCAAAAGACAATTCGGCGGCCTTGTCATCATTTACCTTTTCGCTTTCAACAATGACTCTTAACTCTCTACCCGCTTGAATGGCATACGCTTTTTGAACCCCTGAAAATCCGAAAGCAATTTCCTCGAGATCTTTCAAACGTTGAATGTATGAATCCATTACCTGTCTTCTGGCACCTGGTCTGGCCCCGCTTATGGCATCGCAAACCTGAACAATTGGTGAAATCAATGTTTTCATTTCTATTTCATCGTGGTGCGCTCCAATAGCATTACAAACATCCGCCTTTTCACCATATTTCTCGGCCCATTGCATTCCTAATATAGCGTGTGGTGTTTCAATCTCAGCCTCTGTATTGGGCACTTTCCCAATATCGTGTAGAAGTCCTGCTCTCTTGGCAACCTTGGCGTTCAAGCCCATCTCAGCGGCCATGACTCCACAAAGTTTTGCCACTTCCCTAGAGTGTTGCAACAAATTCTGCCCGTAAGAAGAACGGTATTTCATTCGTCCCACTGCTTTGATCAATTCAGGGTGCAACCCATGAATACCCAAGTCGATAATGGTACGCTTTCCTATTTCCACAATTTCGGTGGCTATCTGTTTTTCAGTCTTCTTGACAATTTCCTCAATACGGGCGGGATGTATTCTTCCGTCGGTAACCAATTTGTGCAATGACAAACGGGCAACCTCTCTACGTACAGAATCAAAACAAGATAGAATTATGGCATCTGGTGTGTCATCAACGATAATCTCAACTCCAGTTGCTGATTCCAACGCTCGAATATTACGTCCTTCTCTACCAATGATACGACCTTTCACATCATCCGATTCCAAATTGAAAACAGAAACGCAATTTTCAACAGCTTCTTCAGTACCAATGCGCTGAATGGTATTGATGACTATTTTTCGTGCTTCTTGTTGTGCGGTTAGTTTGGCCTCCTCCATAGTGGTTTGAAGGTAGGTCATGGCATCTGACTTTGCAGTCTCTTTTAAAGACTCGATCAACTGGTTTTTTGCTTCATCAGCCGACAAACCTGAAATTACCTCAAGCTGTTGCACTTGGCTTTTGTGCAGTTTTTCCAATTCCGCTTGTTTTTTTTCGTAAAATTCAGATTTGTGCTCAACATCTTTCAGCTTACGGTCTAATTGCTGGTTTAGGTTTTTACCTTTGGCCAGCTCACTGCTTATCTGCGATTCTTTGTCACGAGTGCGTTTTTCTGCCTCAGACATCTTTTTCTCTTTGCTTAAAATAACCTTTTCATGTTCGGCCTTCAGCTCCAAGAATTTCTCTTTGGCCTGAAAGATTTTATCTTTTTTGATGTTTTCCCCATCTTTCTTGGCCGCTTTTAATATTCCATCTGCCTCTCTTTTCGCGTTGGCAATTGTTTTGGAGGCCTTTCCTTTTTCAAGGAATTTCGCTATCACAAAACCAATTATCAAAGCAACTACTCCTACTATTATTGTGGTTATATTGTCCATAGTTTGATTTATTTATAAAAAAAGCCCACATCAGCGAAGTTTTGTACAAACTCCTATAAAACAGGTTTAGGGCTAACAGACTGATCAAGGATCCTTGTACGAGCAAGGCATGCTTTTACAATCTAAACTCACCCTTTTTAAACAATTTAGCGTTGAGTTTGTCAAAAATTAATACCAATGTGGGCAGTAACTTAACTTATTTTAAAGAACGTGCATCAGCCAAGCTTTTCATCTACCAATGCTTCAAGAGCCTTTAAGCGCTCAACTGACTCAATTGTATCTTCCGTTGCGTCAATTCCCCGCTGCTCTATCTTAGAGGCAAACTGCAAGGCACACATGGCCAAAACGTCTTGTTTGTCTCTAACGGCATAACTTTGCTCAAATTTCTTTGCCAGCGCCTCAATGTTTTTTGCCGCCTTTCGCAACCCTTCCTCTTGGGTCGAATCAATCGTCAACGGATAAATCCGGTCTGCAATCGACAGCTTTATTTTGAGTTTTTCTGACATGTTCATTCAAACATTATTACTCAGCGAGTTGCGAAATACAATGATCCAACTCTCTGATTAAGGTGTTTATCTTTAGCTTCGCTTCTGTTTTATTTGTATTACTGCCAAGCATTGCATTCGCGAGCTTTAACGAATTGTATTTTTCTTCCCATTCTGAAACCGATTGTTCAGTACTGGCGCTTGAACTGTTAGCCGCCAGAAGGTCACGCTGCAATTTGGAATTTGTATCTCGCAAAACTTCCAATTTATGCAACAACTGGCTGATTTTTTTCTCTAAAGAATCAACTATTTCGACCAATTCGCTCATGTGCAAATTTCAATGCGTATGACACAAAGTTAACATTCATGCACCTACTTAGCAATACTTTTTTCATTTATTCTTGAAGTGATACTTTAATTGCGCAACAATCGTTCTGTAATCAGCAAAGAACCTTAAACTCGAAACTTTTTAAAGATTAATCGCTATTAATTACCTTCGCATCAACTTACTTTTAAGATGAAAAGATTATTCTTCGGATTACTTATGAGCATATCGCTTTTTCTTGAGGCACAGCAGAACCATCCGCAAGATGCCTTCCGCTCTCCAATGGATATTCCGTTGATATTGGCCGGAACATTTGGGGAATTGCGTTCGAACCATTTTCATTCTGGTTTGGACATCAAAACCCAGCGCAGACAAGGACTTCCCGTTTATGCAATTGGAGATGGTCAAGTGACCCGCATCAAAATATCACTATGGGGTTACGGAAAGGCAATTTATGTGGCGCATCCGAACGGATATACCTCCGTCTACGCACATTTGCAGAAATTTTCCCCAGAAATTGAAAAGTACATCAAAAAAGCACAGTACCTGAAACAAACGTATGAAATCGAGGTTTTTCCAGATTTTGGCGAATTGCCCGTTACCAAAGGGGGAGTAATTGCCTATAGTGGCAATACTGGAGGTTCTTCAGGGCCACACCTGCATTTTGAAATTCGTAAAAGTGCATCTGAAAAGCCAACCAATCCTTTGTTATATGGCCTTGAAGTTCGCGATGCGACCAATCCTACGCTGAGCAAATTGTTTGCATACCCACTAACTGATAAGACCATAGTGAATCGAAGCAACGGAAAAGTCAATCTTAACTTTTCAAAGCAAACTGATGGCACCTATCGAGCAGATAAAATTTATGCCCTAGGAACCATAGGTCTTGGTTTTATAGGTTTTGACCGCCAAGATCTGGCTGCCAACAAAAATGGCGTGTACACGGTTCAAATGAAGGTCAATGGTGAAACCTACATGGAGTACGATTTTGAATCATTTTCGTTTCGTGAAACGCGGTACATAAATACCCTTGTCGATTACGATCACTTGGGTAAATATCGCCAGCGCATTCAGAAATTGTTCAAAACACCTTACAATAATTTGAGCATTTACAATACCCTTAAAAACGACGGTAAAATTGATATTGAGGAAGGACTAAGTTACCAAGTGGAATTGACGCTAAAAGATTTTCATGGCAATCAAACCAAGGCCATCATACCTATTGAAGGCAAAAAGGAAGAACTGACCGTTGCAAAGGAAAAAGACAAAACCGACGATTACCTGATGGCAAGAATGGCCAACAATTATGACTTGGGTATGGCGAAAGTATATTTTCCGGCCGGTACCTTTTATGAGGATTTTTACATCAATCTAAAAAAAGGTTCTGATACGGTTGGTATTCACAACAATAGAATAGCGGCTCACAAAAATTTTACGATAACCTTTGATGTGGAAAAATTCGATGTCGAAACCCGTAAAAAAATGTTCATTGCCCGCTTAGATAAAAAGAACAAGCCGGTTCATGTGAAAACGCATAAAAGAGGGAATTCTTTCAGTACCAGAACACGCAACTTAGGTACCTATATTTTGGCCAAGGATACGGTTGCACCAAAAATTGAACCTAAGAATTTCAAGGAAAAACAATGGCTTTCAAACTACAGTTACCTCAGCTTGAGAATTTCAGATGAACATAGTGGTATAGATACCTACTCAGCAAAGCTCAATGGAGAATGGATTTTAATGGAATACGAGCCCAAAAAGAAAACCATCACCTACAATTTTGATGATAAAATTCTAAAACATTCGCAGTGCGATCTTGAAGTCATTGTTACCGATAATGTGGGCAACAGCTCTACTTTTACAAGTACCTTTCACAGAAAATAAAAGGTTTGAAACTTCGTAGCTATATTTTTATTTGGATGACTTTGGGTCATTTCATGCAAATGTATGCCCAGACCGCAACTGTCACAGGGGTGGTGTTCGATGAGCAAAAAACCCCGCTGGCCAATGTCAATATTTCTTCTGAGTCAAACGGAACCATAACCGATAGCAATGGTTTTTACCTGCTTCAAATTACCGCTGACACTGAAACCACCATTACATTTTCGCATTTGGGCCATAAAGAGGTTGAAATTCAGAATTTAATATTGAATACCAATGAAACCCTTGAATTGAATCCGGTAATGAAGATAGATACTGTTCAAATTGACGAGGTAACCGTAACCTCCACCGGCGAAAAAAAAATCGAGGGTGTTACCACCATTTCAAGAAGTGCCGTAATCAACATACCCGGTGCCAATGCTGGTGTTGAAAACATTCTCAAACTGTTACCGGGTGTTTCTTCAAATAATGAATTAAGCACCCAATATTCAGTTCGAGGTGGCAATTTTGACGAGAATTTGGTGTATGTCAATGAAATTGAAGTGTATCGTCCTTTTTTGATACGATCTGCACAACAAGAAGGCCTTGGTTTCATCAATAGCAATCTCATTCAAAAAGTGAAATTCTCGCCAGGAGGTTTTCAAGCCAAGTATGGCGACAAGCTCTCCTCAGTATTGGATGTTACCTATAAAAACCCGACAGAACGGGGAACCCAGGCTGATTTGAGCTTTTTGGGTGCCAGTGCCTCACTCGAAACCATTTCAAGAAACAAGGCTTTCACCACCGTTTCTGGAGCTAGGTATAGAAATAATGCCCTTTTCGTGAACAGCCAACAGACCAACACCAATTTCAATCCGGTATTTTTTGACGTTCAGAGTTACTCCACCATGCGCTTTTCCCCTCAATGGAACTTAAGTTTCTTGGGGTACGTATCCATTAACGATTATCAAAACGAACCTTTGGACCGTCAAACAAATTTTGGCACCTTCGCTGCACCAAGGGCTTTACTTGTTGCATATGAAGGAAAAGAAAACAACAGATACAATACCGAATTGGGCGCGTTGAAGTTAGACTATTACCACAATGAAAATACCACTCTAAAATTGATAGCTTCGCTGTATCACACCACAGAAATAGAGCGGTCTGATGTCATTGCAAGTTATGAACTTGGGGAGGTGGACACCAATTTAGGAAGTGAGACATTAGGAGAGGCCATTTCTTCAAAAGGAATTGGATCACAATTCAATAGAGCTCGCAACCAGTTGGATGCCCTAATCTTTAATCTCGAACATAAAGGTAAATTTAGAAAAGAAGAAAAGCTTTTTGAGTGGGGCGCAAAATTCACCAAAGAAGATATTCGCGATCAAATTCGCGAGTCTGAGTTTATAGATTCCGTGGGCTTTTCGATAAGACCTCCCCTACCTGAATTTGCCAATAACCAACCTGAAGAACCTTTCAACGCCCCTCTGGAAGGCTTCGAAGGGTTGATTGCTGATAATGAGGTGAACACCACCCGATTCTCGGCATACACTCAATTTAGTGAACGAAAAAGCTTGAATGAAAATAGTCTGTATTATAATTTCGGACTGCGATTACATCATTGGAAAATCAAAGGAAAAGGCATAACAGAGACCAACCAAATAGTTTTTAGCCCTAGGGCCCAAATAGCTATAAAACCAAATTGGGAACGTGATATGGTATTTCGCTTTTCAACTGGCGTATATCAACAACCGCCCTTTTATAGAGAGCTTCGTGACGCCACCGGAACCATTCGGCCGAATGTAAAGGCACAACGAGGGGTTCATTTTGTTTTAGGCAATGAGTATAGCTTTAAACTATGGGATAGACCTTTTACGCTTTTAAGCGAAGCTTATTATAAATTGCTCGACAATGTCAACCCGTATACATTAGAAGATGTGCGCATTAGATATTTAGCCAACAATGCGGCTGAAGCTTATGTGTACGGTGCAGAAATGCGACTGACCGGAGCTTTCGTGCCTGGAACCGAATCTTGGGTAAGTTTGGGTTTTTTGAAAACCGAGGAAAACAGAAACAACAGAGGCTATATTGCGCGGCCGACCGATCAACGTTTGAAATTGGGCATATTGTTCCAAGATTATGTGCCTGAAATTCCGGAGCTCAAAATGTATCTCAATTTGGTATACAATACTGGTCTTCCCGGCGGTTCTCCAAGTTACGCCGACCCCTATATTTTTCAGAATAGATTAAGAGATTACCAGCGTGCCGATTTAGGAATTTCCTATATTTTTGCAAACGGCAAGAAAAACTATGGTCGCGGCCATTGGCTCAATGAGTTCAAAGAATTGAGTGCGGGTATTGAAGTTTTCAACCTCTTTAACAACCAAAATTCGATTACCAATACTTGGGTCAGGGATGTTGATAGTAAACAACAATTTGCAATTCCTAATTTTTTGACCAGTCGGGTTTTGAACCTAAGGTTCAAGGTTCAGTTTTAGGATCGGCCCACTATTTGAAATGAACAAATAATGATTTTCAAGAACACCATTTTATATTTTTCACTTTTTTTCATGCTTTCATTGCAGGGGCAAAAAAATATTTATGAAAGCGCGAAATTCGATAAATTGAGTAAAAACCATAAGGTTTTGGCAATCATGCCCTTTTTGACCAATCTTGATTTGGAGGATGAAATTTCCAAAGAAGAGTTGAAAGAGCGAAGTGAAAAAGAAGGCTATGCCGTTCAAAATGCATTGGAATTGTATTTTTCGAAAAGAAAAAAGAAAAAGAAATTCTCGGTTGAGTTTCAGAATACGAAGAATACTAATGCCATTTTGGCCAAGAATAACATTACCTATCAAAATATTGATATTTACACAGTCAGGGAACTAAGTGAAATTTTACAAGTGGACGGCATCATAAGTGGGAATTTAGACTTGAACATACTGCTTTCTAAGGGAATTCCTGATGATTTCAGTTTTTTGGATTATTTTTTGGGAGATGCAAATTACGGCCGTATTGGTATTAAAATAAGTGATGGCCTCACGGGAAAGCTCTTATGGAAGTATGAAAAGGAAATCAATAAAAAATCAGGCAAAAACACTGATGATTTAATCGATCGAATGATGAAATTGGCATCGAGAAAATTTCCTTATGACCGCGAAAAAAGAAAGAATCGCAAAAAAGGCCGTGGTTAATCGTTGATAAATTCTTTCAAAGCCTTTATGGTGTAATTGATCTCTTCTTTAGTGTTGTAGTTTGAGAAAGAGAAGCGTAGCGAAGGTTTTGCCAATTCTTCATCAGACAGTATTTCGGTCAAAACATGCGAACCCTTTGCGCTACCCGATTGACAGGCACTGCCCTTTGAGCAGGCGATTCCCTTGATATCAAGATGAAACAAAATCATCATTGCCTTTTGAGCATCGACTGGTATGCGAACATTGACCAACGTATAGGTGCTTTTTTCCAAATCACCTGAATGACCATTGAATTTTATCTCAGGAATTTCCCGCTTGACGGTTTCTATGAAATGCTTTTTCAAACCAACTACATGTTCCTTTTCTTCGGCTAAATTCTCATAGGCAGAAACAAAGGCTTCCTCAAGACCAACAATATTGTGGAAAGACTCCGTACCGGCCCTGTACCCCCTTTCTTGGGCCCCACCTGAAATCATGCATCCCATTCCAGAATTCTTCCGTATGAATGCAAAACCCACTCCTTTTGGCCCGTGGAATTTATGTGCAGCCGCGGCCATGAAATCGATTGGAATTTCTTGAACATCCCATTCAAAATGACCGATTGATTGTACGGTATCAGAATGAAAAAGAGCGTTGTTTTCTTTGCAAAGCTTTGCCACAGCATGAACATCAAGCTTATTGCCCAACTCATTATTGATGTGCATCAAACTGACCAATTTTTTCGAATCGTCTGCCTTCAACAGTTCTTCCAAATGACCTAAATCAGGGTTGCCAAATTCATCAAGCTTAACATAATGCAAATTGATACCAACTTCTTTCTCTAAATCCTCTACGGTGTGCGTTACAGCATGATGCTCAATTTTGGAAGTGATGATTGTTGTGACTCCTGCATCTTTTACGGCACAGCGTAAAATCATATTATCGGCCTCAGTACCACCAGAGGTAAACACAATCTCTGATGGATGAGCGTTCAAATATTTGGCGATTCTTTTACGGGCACTTTCAATACTTGTTTTGGCCGTTCTACCGAAACTATGGGTAGACGACGGATTTCCATAAATAGCGAGTGCCTCTTGCATTTTGACAATGACATTTTCCCTGATTTGGGTTGTTGCAGCATTGTCCAAGTAGACTTTATCCATAGCGTATTGTTCAAGGTATTGACTTCAATGAATAACCATAAGTTAATTTATAGCTAAACGACCTCAAAAATATGTTTTATTTGGTTTAATTTTGATTTATGAAACGACTTTTATTTAGTTTGCTGCTCACTTTAAATTTCGCCTGTGATGACGGCGATTTGCAAATCGAGACTCTAGATTTCGACAATTCGACCATTCAGGTATGCGAACCCGTTGCTGTTGACGTTGCAAATGTCATGTTCAAGCTCAATAGCACAGAGGCCCTGATATTGGAATTACCCTCGGGAACCATAAAAAATGAAGTCACTTCAGAGAGATTGGAAAGTAGTGTGGGGGCAAGTGGCCCCTCAAAAGTGACGTACAGAACATTTAGCGACAATGTCTCAAATTCCTATTTCTGTAGTGAAATTCCGTTGACGACCCCAACCGTGGTAGATGAAGTAATCGCCCAAGGCGGAAAGGTTTTCATTACCTCGGTACTTAGTGCTGACGGAAACAGCTATGAACATACGATTGAATTAAGCGAAATTTCGCTCGTTACCTCTGAGGATAATAGAATAACAGATCTCAGTATCAATAATTTTGGAAAAGTTTCTACAACGGTTCAGTAAGGCGTATCTTTCAAACATTCTGAAAAATATACACCTCAGTGGCACCCACACCATACTTTTGATAATCAGCATCATAGAATTTAAGATTATCATAGCGCCCAAAGAGAAAGCATAATTCTTCCTTTAAAACACCTTCGCCCACCCCGTGAATGAAAACCACCTTTTGAATTCGTTTGCGCATGGCAAATTCGAGCTGACGTTTGGCCGTATCCAACTGTAGGTTCAGCATATCAAAATTACTCATGTTCTTTGTGGTTTTGGTCAATTGATGAATATGAAGATCGACCTCCATTTTGGGGGCATTACGCTCTTTTGGTCTTCGCACTGGGGCCTGTTTCTTTTTAGCATTTGCTTTTTCAGACTTGATTTTAGCCACCTCATAATTGCTTACTTTTATCTCACTGGAGATTTTAACCAGTTCAGTAGCCGAAAAATTCATCATAAAACCCTCATTGGTCTCAATGGTTATTTCGTTGCCCCTGACTGCCACCACCTTGCCGCGAATGGTGTCATCCAAAACCTCAACACTATCATCAATCTCAAAAACGGCCATGAAATAATTTTATAACCCCAAAAATAATAGTAATTTCCACATCATAACCTAAAACACCTTTTGAAGTTATTGCCTTTACATATCGAAGATTATATGTTGCCATGCATGACCAAAAAGCTAACCGGTATGGATTGCCCTGGCTGTGGACTTCAGAGATCATTGGTTCATTTATTTAGCGGAGAATTTGCTGAAGCTTTTCATATCTACCCTGCCATATACCCGATGGTATTGCTTTTGATTGCAGTGGGTGTAGGTCAATTTGTAAAACTCAAGTTTGATTTTCTAATCAAAGTAGCCCTTGGAATTTTAACTGCGGTGGTTATCGTGGTCAATTATATTTTAAAACTGAATAATTTAATCAACTAAAACTATGGAACAACAAAAATTACCTAATGGAACAGTTACATTGGTCATGGGAATACTTTCATTAGTAGGTTGCTGTTTTTACGGCATACCCGGTCTCATTTTTGGGGTAATCGCATTAATTTTGGCAGGAAAGTCCACCTCACTTTACAAAGAAAATCCAGAACTATATTCAGACTACGGAAATGTCAAAATAGGACGAGTTTTGGGGATAATAGGAATAGTTCTTAGTATTTTCTATTTACTATGTTTGGCTTGGATGATTTCGATTATTGGTTGGGAAGTACTTCAATCAGGGGATCAAGAATTGATTCAAGAAGCTTTGGAAGAATACTTTAATCAATAACAGTGAACCAACAACCCCTACCAGAATCAAGTAATGCTCTGACCATGGGTATTTTGTCACTGGTATTGACCATTTTTTGCTGCGGTCCTTTCGGAGCTATTTTTAGCTTTATTGGACTTTCTAAGGCGAAAAAAGCGGAAAAAATACATCTGCAAAGCCCAGAAGAGTACTCGGGCTATGAAAATGTAAAAACGGCTCGAATATTGTCTTACATTGGTCTGGCACTTGCAGTTGTTTATTTGATTTTCTTTATAATCTACTTTGGTGTGATTATAGCCATGATTGCTTCGGGTAGTGTGGATGGGGATTTTTAATGAAACGTAGCGGTAAAAAAAATCCCCGAATCGCTTCGGGAATTTTTTTTATTTCTCAAACTGCTTGAGTGTTTTGATGATTATTGAAACACAGTCTAGAAGCTGTTCTTTAGTCATTACCAAAGGTGGTGCAAAACGTATGATGTTGCCATGTGTGGGTTTTGCTAAAAGCCCATTTTCCTTTAGTGCCATGCAAATGTCCCATGCAGTTGAACTTTCTTCAGTATCATTAATCAAAATAGCATTCAGTAAACCTTTTCCGCGCACGGCTTTAACAATGTTGCAATCTGGTATGAACTTATTGAGTTCTTCACGGAATAAAATTCCCAATTCATGGGCATTTTGGGCAAGTTCCTCCTGTTTGATGACTTCAAGCGCAGCGATGCCCACTGCTGCCGCGACAGGATTACCTCCAAAAGTGCTTCCATGGTTACCCGGTTTTATTACACCCATGATATCATCATTGGCCAAAACCGCCGAAACAGGATAAGCGCCACCTGAAAGTGCTTTTCCTAAAATCAAAATATCCGGCTTTACTTCCGGTTCGCCACTGCAATGTTTATCTGAACAAGAACAGTTACCACATGTTGCCAACAAACGACCGGTTCTTGCGATTCCCGTCTGAACTTCATCGGCTATGAATAAAACCCCGTGTTTCTCACAAAGGGCTTTAGCTTCTGCCAGATATCCTTCTGAAGGAACATAGACTCCCGCTTCACCTTGAATCGGTTCAACTAAAAACCCAGCAACATTTGAATTGTGCTCCAATGCTGATTCCAAAGCATTTAGATTATCATATTCTATTTTGATGAATCCATCGGTAAAAGGTCCAAAATTCCTTCGTGCCACAGGATCATTTGAAAAAGAAATAATGGTCGTGGTTCGCCCATGAAAGTTATTCTCGCAGACAATGATATTTGCTTGGTTTTCAGGAATGCCCTTTTTCTCGTAAGCCCATTTACGACAAAGTTTCAAAGCCGTTTCAACGGCTTCAGCACCCGTGTTCATGGGCAGTAATTTGTCAAAATGGAATGTTTCGGTCACATATTTTTCATACTGCCCCAATACATCATTATAAAATGCCCTTGACGTAAGCGTCAATGTTTGGGCTTGATTTACCATTGCCCCCACAATCTTAGGGTGGCAATGACCTTGGTTCACTGCTGAGTATGCAGATAAAAAATCATAATACTTTTTTCCTTCTACATCCCACACATAAACACCATCTCCCTTGCTTAATACAACCGGTAACGGATGGTAATTATGTGCTCCGTGTTTTTCTTCTAATGCAATCGCATCTTTAGAAGTGATTTTTTCTAAAACTGACATGATTGAAAAATTACTTTAAATAAAACTTCAGTAATTCCTTCTGTACCTTTTTCCTTTCGTCATCTCGACAGTTATCGCGACGAAAATTCAGCGTAGGAGAGAAATCATCCTTGTAGACATACGAAAGTACAAAAAAAGAGGAAACGAATACGTGAACAAGAAGTCATACTGGGTTCTCTAGGTTTGACATTTAGTAAGAATTTTCTTTATAAAACATTCAAAATTGTTACAAATATGCATTTTATCGATCATTTACGCGTTTCATCGAGTACCCAAAAAGATTTCGTGCGCCTCCGAACAATTACCCAACTCGTTTCATAATTTATCGCCATCAATTATATACACTAACAATTTAAAAACACACTAAATGGATTTTATGAACAACATTTTTGACAATTTGTCGAGTTCCCTCGGCGGTTTTTTACCGAATACCATTGCCGCCATTCTAATTTTGGTAATCGGATGGTTTATTGCTGGCTTTATTAAAAGGCTGATCTCAAAACTAATCAAACGAACGGGGGTAGATGACAAGTTGGGTACGAGCAAAATAACCTTATCTAAATTCATAGGTAAGTTGATTTACTTTTTGATAATGATTTTCGTTTTCATGCTTGCGTTGGAAAAACTGGGCATGACAAGCGTTTTGGACCCAGTGAAGAATTTACTTAATGGCTTTACCAATTTCATTCCTAATATTGTTGGAGCAGGTTTGGTAGGTTACATCGGATACATGCTGGCCACTATTGTTTCTGAGTTGGTGGGTCTTGCCGGCGATACCATTCGCAGCTTTGCGCCAAAACTGAAGTTGCCAGAGAATTTGGATATCGTCAACATACTAAAGAAAATCGTCTTCATATTCATCTTTATACCCTTATTGATTACAGCATTGAACATCTTGAATATGGATGCTATTTCAGTACCCGCAACCCATATGCTCGAACAGTTTTTCGCGGCAATTCCTAAAATTTTGGTAGCCGTTCTCATTATTCTGGTTTTTGTGATCGGTGGAAGATTTGTATCGGGTTTACTTACCGATTTGTTGGAAAGTTTCAACTTAGACGGCATTGTGAGTAAAATGAACTTGGGCGGTGTTTCTTCAAACACCAACCTTCCAAAATTAATCGGCAACGTGGCTTACTTCTTCATTATTCTTTTCGGAATTACCACGGCACTTGAAAAACTTGAGTTTGCCCGACTTACCGAAGTGCTTGATACTGTAGTTGGTCTGGCCGGTAATATTCTATTCGGATTGGTTATTTTGATTATCGGAAACTGGATTGCATCCATGGCCCATAAAGCCATGTCGAAAGACAAAAACAATCTGTTCGTGGCTTCGATAGTTCGCATGAGCATCTTGGCCATCTTCTTGGCCATGGGTCTCAAAACCATGGGTCTCGGAGATGAAATCATCAATATGGCCTTCGGTATCACTTTGGGTACCATAGCAGTTTCCATTGCGCTTTCATTCGGACTTGGTGGTAGAGAAGCTGCCGGTAAACAAATGGAGCGCATTTTGAATAGATTCAATAAATAGATTTGAGTTGGTTTTAGTTCTTTGAAAAAAGTGGCGGTTCTTTTGAATCGCCACTTTTATATTTTTAACTTTTTTTGGGAATATCATGTTAAAGATAGTTGCCATTACTTCTGGGGTTTTGATATTTTTGTCCCCATGCGCAAAAAAAAGATACGACCCGTCTTTGAGAATGTGGAAGTCATAGATGCCGGGGCCAAGGGCAAGACAGTTGGTAAAGCACCAGATGGCAGGGTCATTTTTATGACCAATACGGTGCCTGGTGATGTGGTTGATGTACAGACCACAAAAAAAAGAAAGAACTACTTCGAGGGCAAGGCGATACAATTCCATTCACTTTCAGCTAAGCGTGTTGATCCGGTTTGCGAGCATTTTGGCACTTGTGGCGGCTGTAAATGGCAACACATGGGCTATGAGCATCAACTGTTCTATAAACAAAAGGAAGTTGAGAACAACCTTCGCAGAATAGGGCACCTTGAAGTGCCTGAAATCAATCCTATTTTGGGATCGGAAAAGAAATATCTCTATCGGAATAAAATGGAATTCTCATTCTCTGACAGTCGCTGGTTGACTTTGGAAGAATTGCAATCAGATACCGTTTTTGAGGATAAAAGTGCATTGGGCTTACATATGCCCGGCATGTGGGACAAAATATTGGATCTCAAAAATTGTCATTTGCAAAAAGACCCATCAAATGCAATCCGACTTGAAATCAAAGATTTCGCACTGAAAAATGAGCTCTCGTTCTTCAATCCTAGAAATCAACATGGGCTTCTACGTACGCTTATGATTCGCACTTCCTCTTTGGGCGAAGTAATGATCGTCATTCAGTTTTTTGAAGACGATAAAACAAAACGAGATTTGTTATTGGAACATCTCACAAAGGCTTTTCCGAAAATCACTTCTTTACAATATGTCATAAATCAGAAACAAAATGACACCATATATGACCAAGAGATTATTTGCCATTCGGGCCGTGATCATATTTTTGAGGAAATGGAAGGACTCAGGTTCAAAATCAATGCCAAATCATTCTACCAAACAAATTCAGAGCAGGCCTTTGAACTCTATAAAATCACTAGAGAATTTGCTGGTTTAACAGGAAAAGAATTGGTCTATGACCTGTATACAGGTACGGGTACAATAGCCCAGTTCATCGCCCAAAATGCCAAGAAAGTAATCGGAATAGAATCGGTTCCTGAAGCCATAGAAGATGCGAAATCAAATGCCCTGAACAACAAGATCGAAAATGTGGAATTTTTTGTCGGGGATATGAAAAAAGTGTTCAATGAAGACTTTTTGAGAACCCATGGCCAACCTGATGTCATCATCACAGACCCCCCCCGAGACGGCATGCATAAAGATGTCGTACAGCAAATTTTGAAAATCGCACCCGAAAAGGTGGTCTATGTCAGTTGCAACAGCGCTACTCAAGCACGTGATTTAGCCCTTATGAAAGCGTTTTACAAAGTTGTGAAAGTGCAACCAGTTGATATGTTTCCGCAAACCTATCACGTTGAAAATGTCGTACTTTTAGAAAAGCTATAAACGAATGAAGAGAATTATCTATTTTGGCTTTTTACTCATTTTCACCACATTTTCCTCTTGTGAAAAAGATGATATTTGTGTTGATGGCGATACCCCTTTGCTAATCATTCGTTTTTACGATGCGGAAAACCCAACGGAGTTTAAATCCGTGACTAGGCTACGCGTAGTGGGACAAGGAAAAACGACAACAGTAGACACCTTTGCCGATCGGTCAATGCTCGACTCAATTGCAATTCCTTTGAATCCGGCCTCGGATACCACTGGCTTTTTCATGATCAATGATTCGAAAGATGATGATGAAGGAAATGAAGCGGGAGACATCGATAATTTGACTTTTTCATATCAGACCATTGACACCTATGTTTCAAGGGCATGTGGTTTTGTGGCCAATTATGAAAATCTTGATTCAAATCTAACCATGGATGCCCAAAACTGGATTCAAAACATTGAAATAGTAAAACCCCTGGTAAAATTAGAACCGGAAGAAACATCAGCTCATGTCAAAATATTTCATTAGCACATATTTTCTCTTGTGCTGCTTCTTAGGGTATGGACAAGAAAATTCCGAGCCTAACACCAAAGACCCGGCGGTGTACAAACAACCCTATGGTCTGCGGGTTGGTATCGATTTGAGTAGGCCAATGAATTCTTTTTTTAAACCAGAATATACCGGACTTGAAATAGTGGGCGATTATCGCTTGAGTTACAAACTTTATGCTGCTGCTGAACTCGGTAATGAAAAACGTGACCGACAAGAAGATTTATACAATTTTACCACTTCGGGTAGTTATATCAAATTAGGGGTCGATGTGAACACCTATGGCAATTGGTATGGTGAGCAGAACATGATTTATTTTGGAGGGCGTTACGCTTTTAGCACTTTTAGTCAAACTTTGAACAACTATCAAATATTTGATTCAAATCGCTATTGGCACCCTGACGGTTTTGCCAATAGATCTTCAGAGGCCAATGAATTTAGTGGATTGACTGCCTCTTGGCTTGAATTCATTGTAGGCGTGAAGGCTGAACTTTTTGCCAAAATTTATTTGGGTGGTAGTGTTCGATTGGGGTATTTGGTTAGCAATAAAGACCCTGAAAATTTCAAAAATTTATTCATTCCGGGCTTTAATAAAGTTACAGATGGAGCCCGTTTTGGCATCGGATATAATTTTACGTTATCTTATTTCATTCCTCTTTACAAGAAAGCCAACACCCCTAGAAAGTCAAAAGAAGAGCCGCCCACTTTACCCCAAGAGAATTAAGATTCTTCCTTTTTTTGATATTTGGCCTTTTTACTTCCTTCATAAATTTCATACTTCAACAAACGTGATTCAAGATGGCTATTGAATACCTTAATTTTTCTTGAGGGACGTAAGCCAACAAATTTAAGCGCTTCCAGATTTGAAGTGATGAACCAAGCTTCAGAGCCTTGATAGTCTTGCTTTAAAGTATCTCCTATATCCTCATAAAATGCCGCAACATCGAAACTTGAATCCACTTGACTGCGATTTAATCTTTCCCCGTAGGGCGGATTAAAAACCATGTGTAAGTGACTCTCCGTGGTTTTGGAAGTTTCAAAGAAATTTTTTCGTTCTACGGAAATGTACGCTTCCAAATTGGCACTTTTAATGTTTTCAAGGGATTTTCGAACCGCGGAGGGTGCCTTGTCAAAACCCATTATTTTGTGATGGAATTCCCTTGTTTTATTCAATTGGCTTTCCATAATTTTTTCAAACAAGTCTTCATCAAAATCATCCCATTTCTCGAATGCGAACTCTTTTCGATTGATATTCACCGGTATATTACAGGCGATCATCGCCGCTTCAATAAGCATAGTGCCGCTACCACACATAGGATCGAGAAAATCAGAGCGCCCATCCCATCCACTGAGTAACAATAAACCAGCCGCCAAAACTTCGTTTATTGGCGCAATATTGGTCGCAATTCGGTATCCTCTTTGATGCAAAGACCTACCTGAGCTGTCCAATCCAATGTTGCATCTATCTTTGTGCAAATGTATATTTATGCGGATATCCGGATGTTTCACGTCAACACTTGGCCGTTTTCCTACTGTATCACGAAACTTGTCAACAATGGCATCTTTAACCTTTTGGGATACGTAGAGCGAATGCTTGAAATTATTGGATTTAACGGTGGCATCTATGGCAAAGGTGGTATCAACAGAGAGGTATTCGGTCCAATCCATACCATATACATTTCTGTAAAGCTCATTCTCATTGTGAACCGAAAAAGAATGAATGGGTTTAATAATTTTAATTGCTGTTCTTAAGCACAAATTTGCTTTGTACATGAATCCTGTATCGCCTTCAAATGAGACACTTCTGACGCCTTCTTTGACATTTCCGCCTCCCAAATTGCGAATTTCTCGAGCTAAAATCGCCTCAAAACCAAATAAGGTTTTGGCGACCATCTTAAAATTATTGTTCATGACTTCCCTAAAAATTGCCACAAAAATACTTTATTTTTGGCCCGCATTACTCTGTTTTATAAGAATTCAAAAAAGTGCTTAAAGAAATCTAAATGACCTTTTTGCTTCCCATTCTCGCGGTTCTGTTGAGCTTCGTCTTCGTGTACATTACAAAACCGAAAAACAAAGAAAATTTCAAGTTGCTATTGGCCTTTAGTGGTGCTTTCTTGTTGGCGCTGACGGTTTTTGAACTGTTACCGTTGGCTTACCACGATTCAAACGCCAAAGTAGTTGGTGTTTTTATTATGCTGGGTATTTTGCTCCAAATTTTTTTGGAATTCTTTTCAAAAGGTGCCGAACATGGCCATGTTCACTTGGATAGTGAAAAAAGTGAATTCCCCTTGCTGCTATTTTTGAGCATTTCAATTCATGCGTTTCTTGAGGGATTTCCGGTGGAAAATCATGACACTATTCTTTACGGAATTCTTATTCATAAAATTCCCATTGCCATTATCTTAAGTATCTTTCTATTACGATCTAAAATTAAATTGGTCAATTCCATTTTCTTTATGCTTTTATTTTCGTTGATGACTCCCTTAGGCAGTTACGTGTCTGGCATTTTTAAATTTGCTTCAGAATATCAACCGATGATAACCGCTTTGGTTATAGGGGTATTTCTTCATATTTCAACGGTTATTCTTTTTGAAAGCTCAGAAGGTCACAAATTTAATCTTAGAAAACTATTGGTTATAGTAGTTGGGGTTGTGGTTGCTTATTTTCTTTGAATTTACCGCAAAAAAGGTCCCTCACATTTCTGTGAGGAATCTTGAAGAAGCCTACCTGAAGGCAGGCAGGGCTGTGACCCCGCCCATGCTCAAAGCATGTTCGGGCAGGCTACTTAAGTTTTAGTCAAAAAAAAAGCACGAACCATTATATGGTTCGTGCTCGAAGAAGGCGGCGACCTACTCTCCCACTTGGTATAGCAGTACCATCGGCGCT
>CAYSPL010000019.1:0-57568 GCA_964432915.1 uncultured Maribacter sp. | reverse complement strand
GGGCCGATATGAAGGTAGAATTGCTTAATGACGGTCCAGTTACTATTATGATTGACTCAAAGGCCAGAGAATAACCCGCTTTTTTCGGTTTTCGTCGAATTGCGTAAGAAAAATGGCGATTTTGTAGTATACTTGTTCTGACCAAACCAAACACAATGCGATTACTCTTTTTAACAGGTTTCCTGTTAATGTCTTTTTTTTCCTCTTCACAAGATAAGTACCAAGCACTTAACATCGATGAATCTTTGATCGAGAATGCGAATGCGGTTATACGTTCTCATCAAATGACCATAGACATTAACGGTATGAAAGAAATGATTGTTAGTCAGAGAAAAGTTGTTACCGTGTTGAATAAGTCTGGTAACATACATGCGACGGCATTTGTGGGTTATGATGAAGGAAGAAAAATAAAAGATATTTACCTGCTTGTTTATGACAAATTTGGTAACCAAATTGAAAAATTCAAAAAAAAAGATTTTAAGGACACCAGTGCTGTTGATGGTAGTACCTTATACTCAGATTCTAAAGTGAAGTACTATCCTTTTACTCCTATTGAGTATCCATATACGGTGGAATTTTATTATCAAACAATTACTTCGAACACCGGCGAATTACCTCCTGCATGGGCGTTTTCTCAAGATTTCATGGTCAGTACTCAAAAAAGTGAATTGACCATAAATTACAGTCAAGAAAGTTTAAAACCTGTAATTAAGGAAAAGAACTTTGGGGCTTTTGAAATATTAAATAAGTCAACTGAAAATAGTATTGTTTATCAAGCCAATAATATCAAGGCCTTGAAAAAAGAGCGCTATAGTCCCAGTATTGGAAAAATAGTGCCCCTAGTCCTAATACGCCCGGTTAATTTCAATTACGAAGGTTATGATGCTTCAATAAACAGTTGGAGTGACTTAGGTCTATGGATGCATAAGAACCTTATTTCAGGAAGGGATGACCTGTCTGCCAGCACCATAAATGTGATAAAAGGTTTAGTGAAAGATGTTGACGATGATTTGGAAAAAGCAAAAATCGTATTCCAATATGTTCAAGATAACACAAGATATATAAGTGTTCAGGTCGGAATAGGAGGTATTCAACCCATAAGTGCTGTTGAAGTTGATAGATTGAAATACGGTGATTGCAAGGGTCTTTCAAACTATACCAAGGCATTACTCAAAGCGGTTGGTGTTGAATCATATTATGTTCATGTGGAGGCTGGTAATGAAAAAATTAGTTTTGAAGATGATTTTCCAAATCTAGCCCAAGGTAATCACGTCATTTTGGCCATTCCTTATAACGATAAATATTATTGGGTAGATGCCACATCGCAAATAGTGCCTTTTGGGTTTATTGGGAACTTTACAGATGATAGAAAAGTTTTGGTCATTAAGCCCGAGGGTGGAGAAATAGTTACAACAGTCTCTTATATAAACGATCAAAATTATCAAAAAACAGAAGCGGAATACCAATTGAATGATGAGGGGGCTATTCAAGGCCATGTAACCAGAAGAAGTCAAGGCGTACAGTATGATGATAAATATTATTTGGAAAAAGAATCAGAGGAGAACATTAAGAAATTCTATAAAAACTACTGGGATAACATCAATAATCTTGAAATAAAAAAATATGGTTTTCTGAATGAGCAGGACCAAGTGGAGTTCACGGAAAATATAGGAATAAAAGCTAGAAATTATGCTTCAAAAAGTGGAATCAGACTTTTATTTTCTCCGAATGTCTTTAACCGAATAAAAAGAGCACCACCAAGATATAAAGACCGTAAACTACCTTTTGAAATTCAACGTGGTTTTCTTGATGAAGATGAATACACCATTTCCTTGCCCAAGGGATATTCTGTTGAATCAATACCAAATGCTGTGAGTATCGATTCCAAATACGGAGTCTACGAGATGAAGCTGAATGAGGTCAGTTCAGGAAGGATAAAACTGACTAGAAAATTATCAATCAATCAGGGCAACTACCCTAAAGAAGACTACAGCGATTATAGAAATTTTTTAAAAGAAATAGCAAAGTCGGATGCAACCAAAATAGTAATAAAACCTAATTCATGAATCTACCAAAAAGTATTATATCTGCCGCGGTAATATTGATTTCTCAAATGTGTTTTTCCCAAACAGTGGAGTTCGGAAGGGTATCAGTTGCTGAACTAAGTGAAAAGGAATACCTCAATGATAAAGATGCTGATGCAGCAGTGTTATATCGTTATCAAGACACGTATTATCTGACGTATAATGGAACAAGTAGGTTGGAGACTAAAATTCAAGAGAGGATTAAAATATACAACAATGATGGTTTTGATTACGCAACAGAGTATATAAATCTATACCGGGGAAGATCAGAAAAGGAAACAGTGAGTAAAATCAGGGCTTTTACATATAATTTGGTTGATGGTAAAGTAGAGAAATCTGAATTAGACAAGGATCAAATATTTGAATCTGAATTGAGTTATAACTATGATCAGGTAAAGTTTACCATGCCCAATGTAAGAGAGGGGTCGATTGTTGAATTTGAATATAAGATTTCTTCACCCTTCATTTGGAGCTTGGATGATTTTCGTTTTCAACGTGATATTCCTGTTAAAAAGATAGAAGCCCAAATACGAACGCCCAAAGGGTTTAATTATAAAAGAACAAACAAGGGGTATCTTTACTTTCATCCTAAAGTAAGTACTAAAAGAGATGCAAGAGTGGGTATGGATATGGTCATTTACTCTTACCACCTTTCTAATGTTCCGGCCTTAAAAGATGAGCCATATGTTGACAATATGAGTAACTACAGGGCCGGAGTTATGTTTGAGTTACTATCTATTGAAATTCCGGGTTATGCGAATAGAAACTATTCGAAAAGCTGGGGCGATGTTGCCAAAAATATTGGGAGTTCTTCAGACTATAAAAGTGGGCTTGATAAAACAAAATCATTTGATGACAATATAGATGCTATAATTGCAAAGGAGAGTGACCCTCTGAAAAGGGCCAAAGGTCTGTTTAAACATGTAAAAGAAACTACTGAATGGAATGGAGTTGATGGAATATACTTTCAAAATGGCATCAAAAGAACTTTGAAGGAGAAAAAAGGCAATGCGGCCGATATAAATTTGTTGTTGGTGGCAATGCTTAGATACGCTGGTATAGATGCCAACCCCATAGTTTTGAGCACAAAAGACAATGCGGTTCCATACTTTCCAACCCTAGAAAGGTTAAATTACGTCATAGCTCATGCCAAAATAGATGATCAGAGTTATTACATGGACGCCACAGATGAATTTAGTGATTTGAATTTGATGCCTATTAAAGACTACAATTGGGGTGGCCTTATGATTGATAATCCGAACAAAGTGTGGTCAAGGGTATATTCCATAGCGCCATCAAAATCCATTAACAGATACTCAATAAAAGCCAATCTTAAGGAAGATGGTACCGTTAGTGGAGAGTACATGTCAAGATTGACCAATCACAAAGCGTATCAATTTAGAAAAAATGTTAAGGACAAAGACCATTCCACTCGGGTTTCTGAGCGAGAAGACTCATTTTACGGGATTGAAATTGAGGATTATGAATTGAAAAATGAAGATGTATATGAAGGCCCCGTTTCCGAGAAATTCACATATGATACAGATGAAGGTATTGAGTTAATAGGGGATAAAATATATTTTCATCCACTTTTATTTTTAAGAATGGAAGAAAATCCATTTAAGCAAGATAAAAGAGAATTTCCGGTTGACTTCGGTTATGCGTACACCAATACCTACGGAATTGATATTACCATTCCAGAGGGTTTTACCGTTGAATCTTTACCGAAACCAATTTCAATGGCCTTGCCGGAAGAATTAGGAAAATTTAAATACGTTATAAGAACTAGTGGTTCAAAAATCCAATTATCAGTTACCTTTGATATAAACAAAGCAATCATTGGGGCAGCAAATTATGATGCTTTGAAAGAGTATTTCAATCAAGTTATTATCAAGGAGGCTGAACAAATTGTTGTAGCAAAAAATGATTAATGGAACTCAAAAGAGCACAAATAGCAGTCGACAATTGGATCAAAGAACACGGGGTTCGTTATTTTGATGAATTGACCAATATGGCCCAGCTTACAGAAGAGGTGGGTGAAGTGGCTCGTATCATTGCGCGACGCTATGGTGAGCAAAGCGAAAAAGAATCTGATAAAGAAAAAGATTTGGGCGAAGAATTGGCCGATGTGCTTTTTGTGGTGCTGTGTTTGGCTAACCAAACAGGGGTGGACCTACAAGTCGCCTTTGATAAAAAACTAGACCTCAAAGCCAAACGCGATCACGATAGGCATCACAATAATGAAAAGCTCAAATAGTCTTATATTTGAACATTTATTTTTTCAAATCCGTTTGCTTTGAATATAACCTTATCAGGCCCAAGTTCAACCCTTATCAAATCAACTATTCAGATTACAGGTTCAAAGAGTGAATCCAATCGCTCTTTACTTTTACAAGCATTGTATCCAAATATAAGTATTTCGAATATTTCCAATTCTGATGACGCTGAAGTCATGCAAAAAGGATTGAAAACTTCAAAAGGATTAGTTGATATTCATCATGCAGGTACTGCTATGCGATTTTTGACCGGTTATTTTGCATCTCAAGAAGGAAAAGAGGTGGTTTTGACGGGCTCACAACGTATGACAGAACGCCCCATAGGGGTGCTGGTTGATGCTTTGCAAAGCTTGGGTGCGGAGATAACTTATGAAAAGAATGACGGATATCCGCCACTGCGAATAAAAGGGAAGCGATTGACAAAAAATAAGGTAAGTCTACCCGCCAACATCAGCAGCCAATATATTTCTTCGCTGTTGTTATCAGCTCCCAGTCTTGAAAACGGATTGGAACTTGAATTAGTGGGAAAAATAACCTCTGTGCCTTATATCAAAATGACTTTGGCGCTACTTGATGAAATAGGTGTTGACACATCTTTTGAAGGAAATTTGATAAAAGTCTCCTCTAAAGAACGGGTAAAAGACAAAACCTTGGTAGTCGAATCCGATTGGAGTTCGGCTTCCTATTTTTATAGCATTGTGGCACTTTGCGAAATAGGCACTGAAATAAAGCTTTCGGCCTACAAAAGAAAGAGTCTTCAAGGTGATAGCATTTTATCGGAGATCTATGGGCATTTTGGTGTCGAAACGGTTTTTGGTCAAAATACCATAACGGTCAAGAAAATAGCGAAACATCAAATGTCAAGTTTTGATTATGACTTGGCCAATGCTCCTGATATCGCACAGACCATAGCCGTGACTTGTTTCGGTTTGCAAATACCATGTCACTTGACAGGTCTTCATACCCTTAAAATCAAGGAGACTGACAGACTTGTGGCACTACAAAAAGAACTCTCTAAATTGGGAGCTTCCATTGCTGTTACTGACAAAGAACTCATACTCGGGGTTGCTGACGCCATAAATTCAGGTATTTCAATTGACACCTATAACGATCATCGAATGGCCATGGCGTTTGCTCCTTTGGCGATTAAAAAAAACATCGACATCAATGATGCTGGGGTGGTTTCGAAATCATATCCTGATTTTTGGAAAGATCTAGAGCAATTGCAATTTGAGGTTACAGAAGTATAAACTTCATTTAAACCCCAATTTACTTGACAACGCCTGTTCGCAAATCGTATATTTGCAGCCGCGAAAAAATACTAATCAAAAGCACTTAATTCCTCTATATGAAACTATCGAATTTCAATTTCGAACTTCCTGAAAACTTGTTGGCCGAGTATCCCGCTGAGAATAGGGATGAATCCAAATTAATGGTCATTCACCGCGAAACCGGGAAAATTGAGCATAAGATGTTCAAAGACCTTATTGACTATTTTGATGAAGATGATATCATGGTCATCAACAATACCAAGGTTTTTCCGGCAAGATTATATGGCAATAAAGAAAAGACCGGGGCTAGAATTGAGGTTTTCTTACTTCGTGAGTTGAATGAAGAGCAACGCCTTTGGGATGTATTAGTGGATCCGGCAAGAAAGATAAGAATTGGAAATAAACTTTATTTTGGTGAAGATGAGTCTTTGGTTGCCGAGGTAATTGATAATACTACTTCTAGAGGAAGAACGTTGCGTTTTCTTTATGATGGATCATATCTTGATTTCAGAAGAAAATTAAGGGAGCTGGGCCAAACACCTTTGCCAAAATATATTAAAAGGGATGTTGAACCGGAAGATGAAGACCGTTACCAAACCATTTACGCAAAGCACGAGGGTGCGGTGGCAGCACCAACTGCAGGGCTCCATTTTTCAAAACATCTTTTAAAAAGATTAGAGATAAAAGGGGTCAATTTTGCTGAATTGACATTGCATGTGGGTTTGGGTACTTTCAATCCTGTTGAGGTTGAGGATCTTTCAAAACATAAGATGGATAGTGAAGAATTGATCATTGATGAGAAGGCCACGGAAATCGTGAATAAGGCCAAGGCCAATAAACGAAGAATTTGCGCTGTTGGAACTACTGCCATGCGTGGACTCGAAAGTGCGGTTTCGTCAATGCAGACCTTGAACACTCATGACGGATGGACGAATAAGTTCATATTTCCACCCTATGAATTCAGTATCGCAAACGCTATGGTCACAAACTTTCATTTGCCAAAATCAACTCTATTGATGATGGTATCAGCATTTATGGGTCATGATCTGATGAAAAAAGCATACAAAGAGGCCATTCTCGAGCAATATAAGTTTTATTCTTATGGCGATGCCATGTTGATAATCTAATTGACCTTGAGCGTACCTTGTCGGCAAGCACGGTCAAAGGGTCATTCCCGCTAAGGCGGTAACTTCATATAAAATTATTGTTTATCCCTCTTTATTTCGAAATAATTTAAAGAGGGATTTTTTCTCCCGTAGCACTATGGCAACAAAAAAGAAAGACATTCGAAGTTTGACCAAAGAACAACTGCGCGAATTTTTTGTGGCACAAGGGGATAAGGCTTTTAGGGGGAATCAGGTTTATGAATGGCTTTGGCAAAAAGCCGCCCATTCATTTGAAGTGATGACCAATATTTCAAAGGAAACTCGAGAACTTTTAGAAACAAATTTTGTCATCAATCACATCAAGGTTGACCAAATGCAACGCAGCAGTGATGGTACGATTAAAAATGCGGTTCGTCTTCATGATGATTTGGTTGTGGAGTCAGTTTTAATACCTACTAGCACTAGAACCACAGCCTGCGTCTCAAGTCAGGTAGGATGTAGTCTTGATTGTAAATTTTGTGCCACGGCAAGGTTAAAACGCATGCGAAATTTGAATCCTGATGAGATTTATGACCAGGTAGTGGTCATTGACAATGAGAGTCGTTTGTATTTTGACCGACCGTTGACCAATATTGTTTTCATGGGTATGGGCGAACCTTTGATGAATTATAATAATGTATTGAAGGCCATTGAAAAAATAACTTCCCCAGAGGGTTTGGGTATGTCGCCCAAACGAATTACCGTTTCTACTTCTGGAGTACCGAAAATGATTCGAAAAATGGCAGATGAAAAGGTCAAATTCAATTTGGCGGTTTCACTGCATTCAGCGATTGATGCGGTACGTACTTCCATTATGCCTTTCAATGCGACATTTCCCTTGAGCGATTTGAGGGATGCCCTACAATATTGGTATTTGAAAACCAAAAGTAGAATTACCTATGAATATGTAGTTTGGCAGGGGATAAATGACACTGAAAAAGATGTTAGAGCGTTGATTGATTTCTGCCGATTTGCCCCGTCAAAGGTCAATTTGATCGAGTACAACCCGATAGATGATGGCGATTTTGAACAAGCTGATCAAAAAGTCATTGATATGTATGTCAACAGACTTGAAAGTAATGGAATTACTGTAACCGTGCGCAGATCAAGAGGAAAGGATATTGACGCTGCTTGCGGGCAATTGGCGAATAAAACGTAACCCAGATTTATTGGACGATTATCGGTGTAAGTGAATTTGTGATAATTCGTGCAATTGGTGTCTATAACCGTGCTCATATCAGGAGGAAAGGATATCGACGCTGCTTGCGGGCAATTGGCGAATAAGACTTAAAAATTGATTGACCGACATGAACTGAATACTATCAACTAAATACTTATAACTGCCCTGTTTTCCCTACATTTACTTAGTCAATCAATTGAAACTACATCTTTGAAAGTAGTATCCCAAATAAAAGACCCTATTCGGGCGGAAATGGAACTTTTTGAAACAAAGTTCAGAGATTCCATGTCTTCGAAAGTGCCCCTCTTTAATCGTATTACGCATTATATAGTCAATAGAAAAGGGAAGCAAATGCGACCCATGTTTGTTTTTCTGACTGCCAAAATGCTCAATGGTGGAGAAGTCAATGAACGTACTTATCGTGGTGCCGCTGTCATAGAGTTGATTCATACCGCAACATTAGTTCATGATGACGTAGTAGATGATAGCAATAAGCGTCGCGGATTTTTCTCCATTAATGCCTTATGGAAAAATAAGATTGCCGTCTTAGTAGGCGATTATTTATTGTCAAAAGGGTTGTTATTATCGATAGATAATGGCGACTTTGATCTCTTGCGAATCATTTCAGTCGCTGTTCGTGAAATGAGCGAGGGCGAGTTGTTGCAGATTGAGAAAGCACGCAGGTTAGATATAACAGAGGCGGTATATTATGATATCATTCGGCAAAAAACCGCAACCTTGATTGCCGCTTGTTGCAGTTTAGGCGCTTGTTCGGTAAAACCTGACTCCGAATATGTTGAAACCTTCAGAAAATTCGGAGAGCTCTGTGGCATGGCCTTTCAAATAAAAGATGACTTATTTGATTATGGTGGCCATAAAATAGGAAAACCTACCGGTATCGATATTAAAGAACAGAAAATGACCCTTCCGCTCATTTATGCCTTGAACAATTGCGCTAAGGATGAAAAAAAATGGCTGATCAATTCCATCAAGAACCATAACAAAGACAAGAAAAGGGTCAAAGAAGTTATTGCTTTTGTAAAGGAAAAAGGGGGTCTAGAGTATGCTGTAGAAAAAATGTTAGCTTTCAAAGACCAGGCATTACAACTTTTAAGCGCCTATCCAGAATCGGAATATAGAAGTGCTTTAGAGTTAATGGTCAATTACGTTGTAGATCGTAAAAAATAATTTTTTTAACTGCCCAGGCAACGTTTTTGATTTAGCATTCGTCTTACCAATAGTAGCCAATCAAAACAGTTTTGCAAATTATACCACTTTATAAAAATGAGAAACAGCTGATTAAAAAATCAGCAGCGGGCAATCGAGAGGCTCAAAAACACCTCTACGAGAAATATTCCGCAAAAATGCTTGGTGTGTGCAGACAATACATAAAGGATCTGCATTTTGCCGAAGATGTCATGGTCAACGGCTTTGTAAAAGTTTTCAAACATCTTGATAGTTTCAGATTTGAAGGCAGTTTTGAAGGATGGATTCGACGAATAATGGTACGCGAAAGCATAACACATTTAAGAAAGAACCAATTCGTGGTTTATGACGATAGTGTTTTTGAAAAAATGGCCAAGTCCAGTACAGTTTTATCTTCTGAATTGGATGTGGCACATATTCAAAAGCTTATAGACGGACTTCCGGAAGGCTACCGAGCCGTATTTGTGCTGTTTGCCATAGAGGGCTATTCTCATAAAGAAATAGCCGATTTGCTTAATATTTCAGAGGGCACCTCAAAATCACAACTATTTAAGTCAAGAAAAATGCTTCAAGAAAAGCTGAAGCAACAAAATATCATAGGTTATGGAACCGAGTAAATTCGAAAAACATATCAAAAATCAATTAGACGAGCGTGAAATAAATCCTTCCACCAAGGCTTGGAATAAATTAACCGAAAAGCTCGATTCAGAAAAGTCAATGAAAAGAAAACCTAATTATTTTAGGTATGCGATAGCGGCAAGCTTTATCGGTTTTTTAGTGATTGCAATAATATTCTTTACTAGATCAAATGAAATAGCCCCTCCAATCCAAGTGGTTGAGACTCCAGATCAAACTATTGATATGAATTTGGAAGTTCCTGAAACCAAATTGGAAACAGGCCTTGATAAAGTTGTTCAAACTGAAGAAGTGAGTAAAAAGGAGGTCATTGAAAACAAGGTTTTTCTGAAAGTTATCGATTCAGATAAGACCATAGTAAGCTTAGACGAGGCTAATCATTTATCTGATGAAATAATCTTGCCTTTAAAAGCATCAGAGGCAATTATCAACACTAAAATATTAGAGGTGGTTGCGCAGGTTGATATGCTTGAAGAACAAAATGAAAGTTTGACTGATGCTGAGGTCGATTCATTATTGCGAAAAGCGCAAAGTGAAATAATGAATGATAATTTTTTTCGAAAAGACCGTTCAGTTGATGCCATGGCTCTTCTTACTGAAGTAGAAGATGAACTCGATAAATCGTTTAGAGACCAAATCTTCGAATCTTTAAAAAGCGGATTCATAAAAGTACGCACGGCTGTCGCCGACCGTAATAATTAATATTCATCAATCAGATCTTTTTAATTCTCCCCCTTTTTTGGGGGGGGAGGTTAAAAAGAACACTAAATCAAAGTCATTATGAAAACAATCAAGTTTTATTCAATGCTATTGTGTGCGGTATTCATTTTGCAAAACCTTGTTGCCCAAGACGAACCTTATGATAGAAGAATTGAAGTTCTTGAGAGCATGAAAGAAAAGATTGTAAAAAGCGAAAAGGATGCTTTAAAAGACGAGGTGGAAAAAATCAATAAACGATTAAAGAATAATGATATTACTTCAGAAGAGGCCGTTAAACTAAAAGAAGACGCGGCAAAAAAACATGCCCTAAATATAGAAAATAGAGTTGCAATTCTTGATAACAAGATAGCACTTCTTGTCCGTAATGGAAATTCAGCCATAGTTATTGATTCCTTAGATTACGTATCTCGTATAGAGATAGGTTTCGGCACAAAAAGTGCTAATAACGAAAGGTTATTTGGTATTTGGTTAAAAGAGAATCCCAACAGAGAGTCGGTTAAATATGATCGTCGTACCTATGTAGACCCTGTCATTGCTTTTGGTTTAAATAATACCATTATAGAAGGCCAATCACTAGAAGACTCTGACTATAAATTAGGAGGGAGTTGGTTTTCTGAACTTGGTTGGGCATGGAGAACCCGAGTTTTAAAAAATTCGAATGCTTTGCGTTTTAGTTACGGTGTGTCATTTCAGTTCAACGGTTTAAAACCCAAAAACAATCAATTTTTTGCCGTTGAAAACGGAGAAACCGTGCTTCAAGAATTTGAGTATGATTTAAAAAAGTCGAAATTCAGAATGGATAATTTAGTATTCCCAATTCACTTAGAATTCGGTCCATCAAAATTTATTGAGAGTGAAAAGAAAATCAGATATTCAATTCGCAACCAGTTTAGATTTGGTATTGGTGGTTATGGAGGATTCAATATTGGAGCAAGACAAAGTTTGAAATATACCCGAGATGGAAGAAATGTAAAAGACAAGTTAAAGGGAGGCTATAACACCTCCAACTTCATATACGGCCTAAGTGCTTATGCCGGTTTTGATGGCGTTCAGCTATACGCAAAATACGATTTGAATCCTATTTTTAAAGACGCTTTGGTAGAACAACGTAATATTTCGTTGGGGGTAAGATTTGATTTAGATTAAGCGGAAACGGCTTTTTTCAAACTCTCTCTAATCTCCTCAGAAAACTCTTCCTCAAAATAAACTCGCTTACAATGCGAGCATTCCGCCACCGTATTTGAAGAAATTTTAAAAAGCTTAATCCAAAATAGATGAAACCAATTAACAGATTTTGATACGGTTAACGTATCAAATTGTGAGCAATAAGGGCATGCTACATTAGGTAATTTTTTTAATTCTGTTTTACCAGGTCTCGTACCGAAAAAGAATATCATACTTGATTTTTTCTTTGAACTAAAGATAGTTCATTCTATATGATGGTTAAAGCTAACTATAATATCCGTTAATAAAGGGGAATGCATCCTCCTCCCATCGGAGGAGCTAGGGGAGGACTTTTCACTTCAATATTTTCCATTTTACATATATGTTCACGATATTGTAAGGCTCGTATTTCACGATTGTAAATTCCAAAAAATTGATATCAAAATCGACGATAGACCAAGTATATGAAACGGCTCGTTTAGAGGAGGTCATAGGCGATTTTGTGCAATTGAAAAAATCAGGATCTAATTTTAAGGGTTTGAGTCCTTTCTCCGATGAACGCACTCCAAGCTTTATGGTGTCGCCCGTAAAGCAGATTTGGAAAGACTTCAGTAGTGGCAAAGGGGGCAATGTGGTTGCTTTTTTAATGGAGCACGAACATTTTACCTACCCGGAGGCGATTAAATACCTGGCCAAAAAATATAATATTGTAGTTGAGGAAACCGAGCGCACTGATGAACAAAAGCAAGAAGCGAACGAACGTGAGAGTATGTATTTGGTTTCTGAATATGCTCAGAAATATTTCAGTGAAATGCTTTGGGAAAGTGAATTGGGAAAGGCCATTGGACTAACCTATTTCAAAGAGCGCGGTTTTACCGATGAGACCATAAAAAAATTCAATTTAGGATATTGTTTGGACCAATGGGATGGTTTTACCAAAGCTGCCCTGGAAAAAGGATATCAACTGAACTATCTTGAAAAAACGGGTCTTACCATAGTAAAGGAAGATAGTGGAAATCCAGAAAATAGTAGAAAGTTTGACCGATTCAAGGCAAGAGTGATATTTCCTATTCACTCCATGAGTGGTCGTGTATTGGGTTTTGGGGGTCGTATTTTGACCAATGAAAAGAAGGCGGCTAAATATTTGAATTCCCCAGAGAGCGATATTTACCATAAGAGCAAAGTACTTTACGGTATTTATCACGCGAAACAGGCCATCGCAAAAGAAAATAACTGCTATTTGGTTGAGGGTTATACTGATGTGATACAGTTCTATCAAAGGGGTATTCATAATGTGGTGTCCTCTAGTGGTACGGCATTGACTCCTGAGCAAATTCGGTTGATCAATAGGCTAACCAAAAACATCACGGTTTTATTTGATGGCGATGCTGCAGGCCTTAGAGCATCACTTCGTGGAATTGACCTGATTCTAGAGCAGGGTATGAACGTCAAGGTTTGCACTTTTCCGCAGGGAGAAGATCCCGATAGTTTTTCAAAGAACAATTCTTTGGATGAGGTGCTCGAATATTTAAAAACTGAATCAAAAGATTTTATTCAGTTTAAAGCCAACCTGTTGGCTGAAGAGGCTGCAGATGACCCTATTAAAAGAGCAGATACAGTTCGAGATATCGTGAACAGTATTTCGAAGATTCCAGATGCCATAAAAAGGGAAATCTACGTACAAGAGTGTGCCCAGATAATGGGTGTCTCTGAATCGGTACTTTTTAGCACCTTGGCTCAAATTAGCAGTAAGGCCAAAAAAGAAGCCATTAAGAAGGCGCAACCCTCGCAGGCGGCTTTTGATGTGGTCAAGAATGAGGTAAAGGTCGAAAAGGTAGATGTTCAGTATGAATTGGAACGAAAAATCATTGAAATGTTATTGCTTTATGGTAAGGAAGAGCAAGAATTTGAAGATTTGATTCTCAAGGAAAATGAGGAAGGCGAATTGATACTAGAGCCCGAGTCATTAGAGATAAAGGTCTATGAAAAGATATATCTTGATTTGCAAGAGGATGAAATTGAATTGACAAACGACCAGTTCAGATTTATTTATCATAAACTGATAGAGGCACTTAATGAACAAGAGGAATTTACCCTAAATAGCTTTATGGCCGAGCTTGACCAAGAAATGGTTGATGAAGTTGCCTCGATTTTAATGGAGGAAGAAAAATACTTGCTCCACAATTGGGAAAGCAAGGACATTTACCCGAAAGACAAGAAAATGGTCATCGCCCAATTGGTCAGTGAGACTATACTGACCCTTCGCTGCTTTTTAATTAAAAAGCGCATGAAAGCACTTCAAGAAAATACTCGTGACAATCAAGAAGATAACCAAGAGACCTTAGAAGAAATCATGAATTACCTGCAGCTCAACAATTTGTTGAACCAAAAATTGACTCGAGTACTCTCTTAAGTACTTTTTTGGCTAGCGGAAGTCTTCTGAAATAGTTTTATGATACCTTTTTGACAAAATGCCATAAAAAATCCCCATAGGTATGAAACCTATAGGGACGTAAATATCATAAATCTAATTTTCGGACTACTGAAAACTCTACTTTAGTAAAGCTCCAAAGCCTTTGCCTGTTGAAGGAGGTCAACCATATTGTCAACGTTCAATTTTTTCATTAAACGCGCTTTGTAGGTACTGACCGTTTTCTCATTTAAGTTGAGACCTATGGCAACATCTTTGTTACGCTTACCACTTGCAAGCAATTTCAGAACTTCAACCTCACGGGTTGATAACTTTCTGAAGAACCTGCGTGGTTTTTGAGTGCCTTCATCAAAAGCTAATCTTTGAGCAAGCTCGTTGGTAATGAACATATTACCTTCACTTACTTTTCTGACAGCAGAAATGATGTAGTCGATATCAGATGCTTTTGACAGATAGCCAAATGCACCGGCTCTGATGGTACTCAGGGCATAAACATCTTCTGATTGCCCACTGTACATCAAAACCTTGATATCAGGGTACTCTTTCTTCACTTTCCGAAGCGTGGCAATTCCATTGATTTCAGGAATATCCATCTCCAGCATTAGAACGTCGGGGGTAACTTTTTTCAATTTCTCAAATAGCTCTTCTGTCGTACCGACAGCTTCAACTACTTGAAAGCCTGAAGCAGAATCCAGAACGTGTTGCACACCCATTCTTACGATTGGGTGGTTGTCCGCAATTAAAACTTTAATCATGATGATTATTTTCTAGATAGTCAAACGTTTATTGGTTGTCACTAAATACTGACTTGCAATGTAAGATTAAATTATCTAATTCGATTGCAAAATCCACTTTTTTTTCACAAAATCCATGAATTTTATGATATTATTCGACTAGATTTCAATTAATTAGGTTGAATTGCTATAACAGCAACTTCGGTATCTTACAAATTGGTATCGGTATCATTTTATGTTGGTTCGCTGTATTGAACTTTTTAAAGATACTAAAAACTTCTCTTTTTCTTCCAGTAAAGTTATTTAAGGACTTGCCTTCATCGTTCATCGCCATTGCCCATTCCAATTCTGGATAGGTGGCCCCAATTTGATCTTCATCTGTTCTGTCATCTCCCCAAAGTCCGTCAGTGGGTGCCGCCTTGATCACTTCTTCATTGACACCCAGGTAATTAGCGATTTCATACACCTCGCTTTTCAATAAATCGGCTATGGGGCTAAGGTCTACACCCCCATCGCCATACTTAGTGAAAAATCCGACGCCAAAGTCTTCAACTTTATTTCCGGTACCAGCCACTAAATATCCTTTTAAAGCGGCAAAATAGTATAAAGAGGTCATTCTCAAGCGCGCCCTGGTATTGGCCAGGGCCATAAACCGCTCCTCTTCATTGGCCACAGGCGGCAAACTTGCCACCAAACTGTCGAATACGGGAGTAAGGTTCACGAGTTGCCTCGAAACGTTTTTATAATTGCCCATCAGCCACTCAATATGACGTTCGGCTCTACCTACTTGATTTTCAGCTTGATGAATGGGCATTTCTAGGCATAAAAGTTCAAGCCCTGTTCGAGCACATAGGGTTGAAGTAACCGCAGAGTCTATTCCGCCTGATATTCCGATGGTAAAACCTTTGATATTCGCATTCGCAGCATAGTCTTTCAACCAGTTCACAATGTGGTCGACTACTTTTTCAGTTTGCATGTAGTGTATTGTTTAAAACGATTAACTTTGCCCCTAAATTTATTGCCAAACGAGTTAATATTAAAATTTAGAGTAAATTACTTTTATGAAACGAGCAATTTTGATGGTATTTGGTATTTCTTTTCTGCTCTTTTCGTGCAATGATAATGATAAGATTGAAGAAGAAATTTCTAAAATAAAGGTGCAGCTGAATGTAACACGATTTGACTTTGAATTTGCTGATGCCAAGCCTGCTGATTTACCCCATATAAAACAAAAATATCCTTATTTATTTCCCGCCCCTGATAGTGTTTGGATTGCGAAAATGAGCGATACCATTCAAATAGAGCTGTCAACCGAAGTGAAAAAAGCCTTTCCTGATTTTAATGAAGAGACCGATGATTTGATTGATCTTTTTAAGCATATCAAATATTATTTTCCTAAAATCAAAGTGCCCAAGATAGTTACGTTGACCTCAGATGTACAGTACGCCGATAGGGTGGTGTTAGCAGATACATTATTGCTGATTGGGCTCGACAATTACCTTGGGGCTGAACACCATTTTTACCAAAGAATTCCGAAATACATTGCTAAGGGTTTGAATAAAAACTTTCTCGTGAGTGATGTGGCTGAGGCTTACACCAATAAAATTGTGCCCAGATTGAGAGACCGTACTTTTTTGGCGCAGATGATTTTCTACGGAAAGAAATTGTACCTAAAAGATAAATTAATGCCAAATGCCTCAGATGCCCAGAAGATGGGATACCTGCAAGATGAAATGGATTGGGCCTGGGCCAATGAGAACCCGATTTGGCGAAATTTTATTGAGCAAGAATATTTGTACAGTACGGATCGAGAATTGGCAAAACGGTTTTTAGATCCCGCACCTTTCTCAAAATTTGGATTGGAGTTGATTGATAACGAGTCGCCTGGTCGGGTAGGAAGATTAATCGGATGGCAAATCGTGCGCTCATTTATGGATAAAAATGAAGTGACCCCACAACAATTGTTGAATCTTTCGGCCGAAGAGATTTTCAAAAAGGCCAATTATAAACCCCAAAAATAATATGGCAGCAGTACATACCTCTGAAATAACCTTAAAAGTGGGTCTTGATGAGAACCGGGTGCCCGAAACCCTCAATTGGTCGGCCCAAGATGGTGGGGTTGATAATGAAGAAGCCAAGGCCATGCTGCTTTCTGTTTGGGACAGCAAGAACAAAGAGTCTTTGAAAATTGATTTATGGACCAAAGACATGCCGGTTGATGAGATGAAGATCTTTTTTCATCAAACCTTGATTTCTTTATCCGATACCTTTATGAAGGCCACTCAAGATGAAAAAATGACCGCCCAAATGAAAGATTTCTGTGCCTATTTTGCAGAGAAGTTGGAGTTGTAGTGACTTCTACTTCAATACCCTTTTTCTTGCATCTTTTTGGCGAAATCTTGACCAATTTTCATGCCCCACTGTTGGCCTACCTGCATAGATTCTTGAGTTAGCATTGGTGTTTTTGACGCATATTTTTTTCCAATGGGTGTTTGGTAAAACTCAATCAATTCATTTAAATCATGAAGGGTAAGGTGTTTTTGGTAAACTGGTACCAGTGAATCAACTAAATCTAAAATTGATGATTCGTTGAACTCGGCTTCGAGTTCCCCCCAAGTTTGTTCATCAACATTTGCATACTGCTGCTTGAACATTGAAAACATTTGTGTGATGGCGGCTTGATAGGCTCCTTCAGACCCAGAGACTTCAAACATAGTTTGTAGTGCTTTTTTATAATCGCTGGTATCTTGACCAAATGAAAATGAAGTGAAAAAAAGCACAAGTGTAAGTAATGATAACGTTTTTATAAGTGTCATATATAGTAGTTTAATTAAGGTTTAATGTTTATTATTTTTAATGATTTTCTTAATTTTTTTCGAGGGTTTAATATTGTTTTCAGGGTTGGAACAGTACGCTACGAGCATAGCTTCTGATAACTTGTAAATTTCATCATTAGCTAATGGCAAACCCTTGTTTTCGAGTACTGCTTTTGACATTGCTGCAAAATAGAGCCCAAGTAAATCAGAACTCCCTTTAGTCAGTTGCATTGCTTTTTCGCCTATTTCGAAGGTATACTCCGGCGTGCCTTCCATCCATTTTAAAATATATTGAATACCTGTCAATCTATTTACATTTGACTTATCTGCTGAATAGTTTAATAAGTAATTCGCACATGCCAAAACCTTACTTTTCTCAGTTTCATAACTGGCAGAGGTTTTGAATTCATAATTGGCCAATTCGGTAAAATTTTGGGCATAGGATAGGTGGAAAAAAAAGTAATGACTATGCAAAATACTCTTCTCATTTGTTGGTTCTTTTGTTGGTGTGTAAACTTTCCTTTACAAGGAATATAGTGAAAATGCCATAAAATATGTTGAAAAACAATATAAGTTTGTAAAAAGAGGTGCCTGAACATTTTGAGTTAATTCATTACCCTAATCCGCCAATCTTCAAAATGTTTGGCATTGGGTTTGTAAATTCTGAGGAAAACAACACTATTTCGGTTGGCTCTGTAAGCCTTGCCCATTTGATTAGACAAAAAAAGAAGCACTTTGAATATGAAGAACATTTCACTTATGAAATCCAATGCTATTAAAAAACTCATCTTCATTTATAACGCTGATTCAGGCCTGCGAAATATGATAATGGATAGTGTCCATAAAATATTGAGTCCGAGTACCTATGCGTGTAGTCTTTGTGATATTACTTATGGTGCATTTTCCGAAAAGTCTGTTTGGAAGAAGTTCAGGAAAGAAGCAAGTATTGAGATGGAATTTTTACACAAAGATGAATTCGTAAAAGCCCATGCTTCCAAATTTGGACATAAGTTTAGTTTCCCCATAGTTTTGGCTGAAACCAACAATGGACTGGAAGTTTTTGTCAAAACCGAAGAATTGGATAATTTGAAAAACCAAGAAGAATTGATCGATTTGATCAATGATCGTTCTGATTGAAAAAATCTTCATTTACCTTCTCAATAAAATTCAAGACTTCTTCACGACCTATTTTTTTTGAAGATGAGGTTATAAAGTGTTGTGGAGCTTCTTCCCATGCGGTGTCTGTCAATTTTTGAAGATAGGCAGCCACGTTCTTATCAATGACAGCAGGTTTCAATTTGTCAGCCTTAGTAAACACAATACAAAAAGGAATACCGTTTGTGCCCAACCATTCCATGAACTCCATATCAATATTTTGGGGTTCATGGCGAATATCAACCAAAACAAAAGAGCAGAGTAATTGTTTTCGTTCTAGAAAGTAGTTCGTGATATACTTTTGAAAAGTCCTCTTTTCTTTTTTAGAAACCCGGGCATAACCATAGCCGGGCAAATCAACCAAAAACCAATGGTCATTGATTTTGAAATGATTGATAAGCTGTGTCTTACCTGGTCTGCCTGAGGTTTTGGCAAGATGTTTCCTATCCGTGAGCATGTTGATCAAAGAAGATTTGCCAACATTCGATCGGCCTATAAAGGCATACTCAGGTAAGGTTTCTTTCGGACATTTGGCAACATCTGAATTACTAATCACAAAGTCGGCCGACTTTATTTTCATCAAAATTGGTTTTAGAAATTTCGCTTCTCTAGCCAAGCCCCCATAAGATCGTTGAACTCATCAGGGTGCTCCATCATGGCAGCATGGCCGCACTTTTCAATCCAGAAAAGATCTGAATCGGGCAATAGCTCATGAAAAAGGTCGGCCACATCAGGTGGGGTAACCGTATCATTTTTACCCCATATAATGCAAGTTGGGGTATTCATTTTTGGTAAATCATTCGCCATATTATGACGAATGGCACTTTTTGCAATTGCCAAAGTTTTAATGATTTTATTGCGATCGTTTACCGTTGCGAAAACTTCATCAACTATTTCTTTGGTGGCAATGGCAGGGTCATAGAAAACATCTTCCGCTTTCTTTTTGATAAATTCATAATCTCCGCGCCGCGGATAACCATCTCCCATGGCACTCTCATAAAGTCCTGAACTACCTGTTATAATGAGAGCCTTAACCATTTCAGGATATAATTTCGTGTGTAAAAGGCCAATGTGCCCACCCAGCGAGTTTCCAAGAAGAATAACATCTTTCAAACCCTTGAATTCAATGAATTTTTCTAAAAACTTTGCGAATTGCTTCACATTGGTTTTCAGCATGGGCATATCATAAATCGGTAGTTCTGGAATAAGAACCTTGTATCCCATATTCGGAAAATACTCGGTAACCCCTTGAAAGTTGCTCAAACCACCCATTAAACCATGAAGAATGACAATAGGGGTTCCTCCCCCTATTTCAACATACTTGAATTTGCCTTCAATGATTAGATTCTCCTTCATTTGGTCGGTTGTGGCGTTTGCCGCAAATATAGCCTTTTTCCTAAAACATGAACCGATTCGATTTTTGGTCTTTTTATGACCAACGGTTTTCGATTTTGCCCACAACGAGACCCTGGCAACATTGATTTTCGAGACCGTTTTTTCTATTCAAAATGGTGCATTTTGTCTAAAAAATGCAAAAAATGTTCATAAAGTGGTAATTTGTGGTAAATAGTGGTAATAAATATTCTATATTTGAGTTATTAAAGCAAAACCAACCAAAAGCAGTGATCAATTTTATCGGAACATACGACTGCAAGGCCGATGCCAAAGGTAGGGTAATGATGCCTGTTGCCCTAAAAAACCAGATGGCTCCGGTTTTGAGCAAGGGTTTTGTGATTAAAAGATCGGTTTTTCAGTCTTGTCTTGAACTCTACCCTATGGAGGAGTGGAATTTGTTGATGAAGAAGATGAATAAGAAGAATCGGTTCAAGAAAAAGAACAATGACTTCATTCGTCGCTTTTCTGCCGGAGTGAAGGTTGTTGAGATCGATTCAACTGGTAGGCTGCTGATTCCAAAAAATTTGGTGGCTATAGCAGGAATTACCAAAGAAGTGGTTTTGAGTTCAGCGATCAATATTGTTGAAATCTGGGATAAAGCTAATTATGAAAAGGTGTTGGAAGAAACCGCTGAAGATTTTGCGGCTTTGGCTGAGGAGGTAATGGGAGATGATGGAGATGACACCGAAGATGTATCATAATCCGGTTTTGTTGAAAGAGTCCGTAGACGGTCTCGCTATGAAGGAAAATGGAGTTTATGTGGATGTCACTTTCGGTGGCGGTGGACATTCAAAGGAAATACTGAAACGGCTCGGGGAGGAGGGAAAATTATTGGCCTTCGATCAAGATGAAGAGGCTTTGAACAATGAGATCGATGATCCTAGGTTTACCCTTATCAATGAGAATTTCAGATATATCAAACAGTTTTTAAAGTTCTATGGCATTCGGAAGGTAGATGGGATTTTGGCAGATTTTGGCGTTTCATCACATCAATTTGATAAGGCTGAACGCGGATTTTCAACCCGTTTTGACGCGGATCTTGACATGCGTATGAGCAAGCGAAATATACTGACGGCTTATGATGTGGTCAATAATTATGATTACGATCAGCTGCGCAGAGTACTGTTCAATTATGGTGATCTCAGAAATGCGAACACCATGGCCAAGGCCATTATCGATAGCAGGGCTGGGCAGGTCATAAAAACCACAGCACAATTGAAAGTGGTATTGAAACAATTTTTGCCCAAATCAAAAGAGCACAAGATTCTAGCGCAAATCTATCAAGCCATACGTATTGAGGTAAATCAAGAATTGGCGGTAATTGAAGAATTTTTATTGCAAACACCTGATTTATTGAATGTTGATGGTCGGCTGAGCATTATCAGTTACCACTCATTGGAGGATCGTTTGGTAAAAAGATTTGTAAGAGCGGGAAAATTTGAGGGCGATGCGGAAAAAGATTTTTATGGGAACATCAATGTGCCTTTCAAGAAAGTAGGAGGCTTGATTACTCCTTCCAAAGAAGAAATTAAAGAAAATAACAGAGCGCGTAGTGCCAAATTGAGAATTGCAAAGCGCCTTGAATAAATAAAGATGACCACCTGGCAGGTTTGAGGGCATGGCAAATAAACAACAAATGATGAGAAAAGGAATATTGGACATATTAAAGGGAAGTTTTTTGGTCAGCGATGAGGCGCCAAAAAATTGGCTCTTTATTCTCTTCGCTTCCTTTTTGGCGACGGTTATGATCGGCAGCTCACATAGTGCTGACAAAAAAGTACATCAAATAGCGGCCCTCAGCGAAGAGGTCAAAGAATTGCGCAGTGAGTTTGTTGATGTGCGTTCTGATGTTCAAAAATTACGATTGGAATCAAAAATCGAGGAAATCGTTCAAAAAGATGAACTCTATCCTTCTGAGGTACCCCCCAAAAAAATAAAGGTAAAGTCGAGTGTTAAAAGATAATGGCAGTAAGTGATAAGAACATTTTGACCAGATTGTACTTCGTTGCGGGCGGATTGTTTCTGTTTGCCTGCGCCGTACTTTTCAAATTGGTCGGCATTCAGATTGAGGGCGAGAAGTATCGCGATTTGGCTGAGGTGCGTACTACCAAGATGTTCACCATCGCACCCAATCGCGGGGATTTGATTTCTGATGACGGCAGTTTATTGGCCACTTCGGTTTCTCGGTATACCATTCGTTTTGATGCGGTTACCGTAGGCGAAACCGATTTTAATGAGAACCTCAAACCACTTTCTAAAAAATTGGCAAATCTGACAGGCAAATCCACAAGTCATTATTTGTCCGTTTTCAGAAAGGCCAAAGCGAATAAAAACAGATACACCCTTATCGCTCGAAACTTGGATTATTCGGAGTATATGGAATTGCGACAGTTTCCACTTTTCAACAAAGGTCCTTATAAAGGTGGATTGATCGTAGAGCAAAAAACCGTTCGCGAACATCCTCTCGGAAAAATTGCTGAAAGAAGTGTGGGTTATGAACGTGTTGATGAGAAAGGGTATCGAACCCGTGTTGGTTTGGAAGGGGCTTTCGGAGAATATCTTAGAGGAAAGGAAGGTAAAAGATTAAAGCAAAAAATAGCCAAAGGCCAATGGAAACCCTTGGGTCAAGAGAACATTGTGGAGCCTAAAAATGGTTATGACGTCATCTCAACCATTGATATCAATATTCAAGATATCGCACATCATTCCCTTTTACGGCAACTGGAAAAATATAATGCGGATCACGGCTCCGTGATCGTCATGGAAACTACAACGGGCGAAATCAAGGCGATTTCAAATTTGGGTAAAACCAAAGAGGGTAAATATTATGAGCGATTGAACTATGCCATAGGAGAATCACATGAACCCGGCTCTACGTTCAAATTGATGAGTATGGTCGCCGCTTTAGAAGATAAGGTAATTGATACGAGTACGGTTATTGACACCGAAAAAGGGTACTGGAAAATATACAACCATCGCGTAAGAGACTCAAAATATGGGGGCTACGGTAAAATTTCTTTCGGAAAGGCTTTTGAACTTTCGTCAAATACCGCTTTTGCCAAAACCATTCATAACGGTTACAAAAGAAAACCATCAAGATTCGTGAATCGCTTGTTGGATATGGATTTGGGCAGAGAACTGGGGCTTCCGATAAAAGGGGAGGGTGTTCCCATTTTGAGGTTTCCGGGGGATAAAGGTTGGTCCGGACTCTCATTGGCTCAAATGGCCTATGGATACGAGGTGGCAATGACCCCTTTGCAAATACTCACTTTTTACAACGCAATTGCCAATGATGGCGAAATGGTAAAACCCAGACTTATTAAGGAAGTCAAAGAGCTGAATCAAACCATTTATAAGTTCGATAAAGAAGTGATCAATACAAAGATTTGCTCTTATGAAACCGTAAAACAGGTGCAAGACCTATTGAAAAATGTGGTTGAAAAGAAACACGGCACGGGTCATGGGCTGTACTCCCCAAATTTTTCAATGGCAGGCAAAACAGGTACTGCGCAGAAGAATTACGTCAGCAAAGACCCTGATGTCATGAAGTACATTTCAACCTTTGCAGGGTATTTTCCAGCGGATAAGCCCAAATATTCTTGTATCGTGGTCATTCATGAACCAGACAAAACTGTTGGGTATTATGGTGCTGATGTATCTGGCCCTGTTTTTAAGGCTATTGCCCAAAAAGTATATGCGAACAATCCGCTGATTGATGAGGTTGAAATGAACCAGGTTCAAGACCAAAAATTGGATCAAGCCTACAAAAGATATTATGCTGAGGCTCAGAAAAAAACCAAGATCGTACCTAATGTGAAAGGCATGAGCGGCATGGACGCCGTTTCGATTTTGGAAAATTTAGGAATCACGGTGGAGGTTATCGGTAACGGAAAAGTCAAAAATCAGTCCATCTCCCAAGGAACAGCAATTAACAAAGTCTCTAAAATAGTACTCGAATTATCATGATGCTCTTGAAAGACATATTATATGGAGTACGTCTTACGGCAGTGAGTGGATCTACCAATGTCATGGTCAATTCGATTCAATTTGATTCGAGAAATGTGGGTATGGATGATGTTTTCGTTGCTGCACGAGGTTTGGTCACTGATGGTCACGAGTATATTGAGAAAGCGGTCAATTCAGGAGCCAAGGCAATTATTTGTGAGCGACTTCCCGAACAATTGGTCAACGAAATAACCTATGTTGAAGTTAAAAACGGCCAATCGGCCTTGGCGATAATGGCCTCTAACTTTTATGGCAATCCCTCCAAGAATTTAAAATTGGTGGGTGTAACCGGCACCAACGGTAAAACTACGGTCAGTAGCTTATTGTATCAGTTGTTCAAAAAGGCAGGTTTTAAAGTGGGCTTGATATCCACCATAAAAATCATGGTTGATGAAAAAGAATACGCCACCAGTCACACCACTCCTGATGCCCTGACCATCAATAAGCACTTGCAACTCATGAATGATTCAGGGGTTGAGTTTTGTTTTATGGAAGTCAGTTCACATGGCATACATCAAAAAAGAACCGAAGGCCTTGTTTTTGAGGGTGCCATTTTCACCAACCTTTCTCATGACCATTTAGATTATCATGAGACTTTCGCAGCGTACCGCGATACCAAAAAAATACTTTTCGATCAATTGACGGCCAAGGCATTTGCATTGACCAATATTGATGATAAGAATGGCCCGGTAATGCTTCAGAATACAAGGGCCAATAAGTATTCGTATGCTTTGAAAACCTATGCTGACTATCGTGCCCAGATTCTTGAGAATCAATTTGACGGGCAATTGTTGAAGATCAATGACCATGAATTATGGTCAAAGTTGATAGGTCATTTCAATGCTTACAATGTGTTGGCCATTTATGCTACAGCAGATTTGTTGGGACTTGAAAAATTGGAAATACTCAGATTGATAAGTGAGTTGGAAAACGTCGATGGACGTTTTCAATATTTCATATCAAAAGAAAAAATTACGGCTATAGTCGATTATGCCCATACTCCGGATGCACTAAAAAACGTGCTTGAAACTATCAACACGTTGAGAACTGGAAATGAAAGCGTCATCACCGTTGTGGGGTGTGGTGGCGATCGAGACAGCTCTAAGCGTCCGGTTATGGGTCATATCGCATCAGAAATGAGTAACAAAGCCATTTTCACATCTGACAATCCGCGTTCTGAATCGCCCGCAATCATTATCTCCGAAATGGAAAAAGGTGTTGAGGCGCAGAATGTGAAAAAAATATTATCCATAGAAAATCGAAAACAAGCCATAAAAACAGCTTGCCAATTGGCCTTGGCCAATGATATCATTTTGGTAGCAGGCAAAGGTCACGAGACCTATCAAGAAACCAACGGTGAAAGAATCGATTTTGACGATTTTGAAATTATTAAGAACCTTTTGAATGAAATGAACAAATAATGCTCTACTATCTGTTTGAATATTTAGAGAATCAATACCAGTTGCCAGGGGCAAGTCTGTTTCAATTCAGCACGTTCAGGGCGGCCATGGCCATATTGTTTTCTTTGATTATCGCAACGGTTTACGGCAAGCGCATCATTTCTTTTTTACGTAAGAAACAGGTTGGGGAAAGTATTCGAGATTTAGGTTTGGAAGGTCAAAAGCAAAAAGCGGGTACGCCTACAATGGGCGGTATCATTATCATTTTGGCGACTTTGATTCCCGTGTTACTCTTTGCGCGATTGGATAATATTTACATCATCTTGTTGATTTTCACAACAGTCTGGATGGGTATTATCGGCTTTCTTGATGATTACATCAAAGTATTTCGAAAGAACAAGGAAGGCCTAAAAGGCAGGTTTAAAATTTTAGGTCAAGTGGGGTTGGGTTTGATCGTTGGGGCCACCCTTTATCTGCATCCGGAGGTAAAGATGAAAGAGCATAGCAGCACGGTCATCACAGAACAATTTACGGTTGAAGAGGTGCCAGGGCAAGAAGTTCAGGCCTTGAAGACTACAGTGCCGTTTTTCAAGCACAATGAATTTGATTATGGTAGTCTTATTGATTGGGTCTGGGATGGAGCTGAAAAATATGCTTGGTTGGTTTTTATTCCCATTATCATATTGATAGTCACAGGCGTATCGAATGGTGCGAACTTGACCGACGGAATTGACGGCCTCGCCGCTGGAACTTCGGCTATAATTGCCTTTACATTGGGCATATTCGCATTGGTATCGGGTAATATTTTCTTTTCAGAATATCTAGATATCATGTTCATACCCGGCTCAGGAGAACTTCTGGTATTTATAACCGCTTTTGTGGGTGCTTTGGTCGGTTTCCTCTGGTACAATGCTTTTCCTGCACAAGTATTTATGGGCGATACGGGTAGTTTGACCATTGGTGGAATCATAGCGGTAATCGCCATCATCGTACGTAAAGAATTGTTGATTCCGATTTTATGCGGCATTTTTTTCGCGGAGTCCATATCAGTAATGCTTCAGGTAGGGTATTTCAAATACACCAAGAATAAATACGGAGAAGGAAGACGCATTTTTTTGATGTCGCCATTGCACCATCATTATCAGAAGTTAGGATGGCATGAAAGTAAGATTGTGACGCGCTTTTGGATTGTGGGCATTATGCTCGCCATTGTTTCAATTGTGACCTTGAAAATTCGCTGAGATGAAGCGATTGGTTATTCTTGGAGGCGGGGAAAGCGGAGTCGGAACCGCCCTTTTGGGTTCAAAAAAAGGATACGAGGTTTTTGTATCGGATAAGGGCAAGATCAAAGAAAAGTATAAAAAAGTTCTTGAACATTTTGGGATTGATTGGGAAGAGGAAAAGCATTCTGAGGCCAAAATTTTGAATGCCGATTTGGTCATGAAAAGTCCGGGTATACCGGATGCAGTGCCACTTGTGGTGCAGTTGAAAAAACTGGGCATACCGGTAATTTCAGAAATCGAATTTGCCACCGGCTATACTGACGCTACCATCATAGGCATAACAGGCAGTAATGGCAAGACAACCACAACCATGCTGACAAATCACATTCTTAAAGAAGGAGGTTTGAATGTGGGTATGGCGGGCAATATTGGCGATAGCTACGCGAAAATGGTTTCAGAAAATGATTTTGACTATTACGTATTGGAAATCAGCAGTTTTCAATTGGATGGAATCATAACCTTCAAACCGAACATTGCGGTTTTGACCAATATCACACCCGATCATTTGGATCGATACAATTATGAATTTGAAAACTATATAGCTTCCAAATTTTTGATTGCCAAAAACCAAACAAATTATGATTACCTCATTTATGATGCTGATGACAAGGTGGTTGTTGATTGGTTAGCGAAGCATCCTGTTAAATCCCATTTATTGCCTTTTTCCATTGAAAAGAAATTGGAAGTAGGCGCATGTCTCGAGAATGATAAAATTAAAATAACAACTAACAACAATACCATCGAAATGCGAACAGACATATTAGCTCTTGAAGGAAAACACAATTTGAAGAATACCATGGCTGCCGCGACGGTTGCCAAGTTGGTCAATATTAGAAAAGAGACCATTCGTCAAAGTGTGAGCAATTTTCACGGGGCGCCGCATCGACTTGAAAAGGTTTTGAAAATAGGTCATGTGCAGTATATCAATGATTCAAAAGCCACCAATGTGAACGCCACTTATTTCGCTTTGGATAGTATGAGCGCACCAACAGTTTGGATCGTGGGTGGGGTTGATAAAGGCAACGATTACAGTGAATTGATGCCATTGGTTCGTGAGAAGGTGAAAGCGATCATTTGTTTGGGATTGGACAATGAAAAAATCAAGGATTTTTTCGGGAATGTTGTGGACCTCATGGTGGAAACCTATGCCATGTCAGAGGCTGTAAAAGTGGCCTATAAAATCGCCGAAAGAGGTGATAATGTATTGTTATCTCCTGCTTGTGCAAGTTTTGATTTGTTCAAAAACTATGAAGACCGAGGCGATCAGTTTAAAGAAGGAGTAAAAAATTTATAGACGTTGAAAACACTAGTGAAAAGCATACAGGGCGATAAGGCCATTTGGGCCGTGGCGGCATTATTGGCGCTTTTCTCGTTTTTGCCTGTTTATAGTGCGAGCAGCAACTTGGTCTATGTCATAGGTAGTGGTACCACCACAGGCCATCTGGTCAAGCATGCCATGTTGTTGGTTCTCGGTTTTGGCATCATTTACGGTGTTCATAAAATTCCGACCCATTATTTCAAAGGCCTTTCATTGATTGTAATGCCCATTGTTTTATTGTTGTTGATGTACACCCTCGCCCAAGGAGCAACCATTGGCGGTGCCAATGCCAGCAGGTGGATCAGCGTGCCCTTTGTGGGGTCATTTCAACCTTCGAATCTTGCAGCAGTGGTACTGATGATTTATGTGGCCCGTTACCTTGCCAAGATAAAAGACGTCAAAGTTACCTTTAAAGAGAGCTTGTTGCCGTTATGGATTCCTGTTTTTCTAGTGGTCATCCTCATTTTGCCTGCCAATTTTTCAACGGCAGCAATTATATTTTCCATGGTTTTGTTGTTGTGTTTTTTAGGAGGATATCCTTTCAAATACCTATTTGCCATTGTCGGAGCGGGCATTTTATCATTGACGATGTTCGTGTTGGCCGCTAAGGCGATTCCAGATTCTTTTTCACATCGGGTGGATACCTGGGAAGCTAGAATAACAAACTTCTTTAATGGGGAAAAAACGGAAGATGCCTATCAAATTGAAAAGGCGAAAATTGCCATAGCCACGGGGGGCATTGTCGGAAAGGGTGCTGGTAAAAGTGTGCAAAAGAATTTTCTGCCGCAGAGTGAATCCGATTTTATTTATGCCATAATCATTGAGGAATACGGACTAGTCGGAGGATTTGCCGTGATGTTTTTTTACCTCTTGTTGCTTTTTAGAATTGTGGTGGTGGCTAATGGTAGTGATACAATTTTTGGAAAATTATTGGTTTTGGGCGTTGGGTTGCCTATTGTTTTTCAGGCCCTCATCAATATGGCGGTGGCGGTTGAATTATTTCCTGTGACCGGTCAAAATTTGCCCTTGATCAGTCGTGGCGGTACCTCAAGTTGGATGACCTGTTTGGCCATAGGCATTATTTTGAGCGTAAGTAACAAAACCAATATAAAGAATAAATCGAATTCAAAAGTGAACGAGAATAATCCTTTAGAAATTTTAAGTGCGCAACTATAAGTTCATACTATCTGGAGGAGGAACCGGCGGACATATTTATCCTGCCATAGCCATTGCGAATGAATTGAAAAGAAGACATCATGATGCCGAATTTTTGTTTGTAGGAGCAAAAGACCGCATGGAGATGGAAAAAGTACCGCAGGCCGGATATAAAATCGAAGGTCTCTGGATATCAGGGTTACAACGGAAACTGACCCTTAAAAATCTATTGTTTCCTTTTAAACTGATGAGTAGTTTGATTAGAGCACGCAACATACTATCAAAGTTTAAACCCGATGCCGTTATTGGCACAGGTGGCTTTGCCAGTGGTCCTTTATTACGGGTGGCTTCGGGCAGAAAAATCCCCTGTGTGCTGCAAGAGCAGAACTCTTATGCCGGCATAACCAACAGGCTTTTGAAAGACAGGGTAAAGACCATTTGCGTGGCCTATGATGGTATGGAAAAGTTCTTTCCAGCGGATAAGATTGTCAAAACAGGTAATCCTGTTCGAAGTGATTTAATTACACCAGTACGCAACAAAAATGAAGCTTTGGCCTTTTTCAACCTGAATAGCGATCAAAAAATACTCTTGGTACTAGGAGGAAGTTTAGGTGCCCGAAGAATCAACCAATTGATGGAGCAAAAATTGGCTTTTTTCAAAGCTAGCAATGTTCAGATTATTTGGCAATGCGGCAAGCTATATATTGAAGAATATAAGAAATACAATTCTGAAACAATCAAAGTAGTCGCCTTTTTAAACAAGATGCATTTGGCACTTGCAGCAGCAGATTTGATCGTGTCAAGAGCAGGGGCAAGTTCAGTTTCTGAATTGTGTATTGTGGGTAAACCCACCATTTTCATCCCCTCGCCGAATGTGACCGAAGACCACCAAACTAAGAATGCCTTGGCGCTGGTCAATAAAGAGGCTGCGCTGCTGATCAGAGAAAAAGATTTGGGTCAAGAATTTGAAGATACCTTTAGTGGAATCATGGAAAGTGAAGAAGAACAAGAAAAATTGAGATCGAACATAAGTGCATTGGCCATGCCAAATGCCACCTCTGATATAGTTGATGAAATTGAGAAACTATTGAAAAATTAGATGAATTTGAAGCATATACATAACGTATATTTTATAGGCATTGGAGGCATTGGCATGTCTGCTTTGGCGCGTTATTTCAAATTCATTGATAAAAATGTGGCCGGGTATGACAGGACCGCCTCTCCGTTGACCAACGAGTTAGCTGCTTTAGGAATTGACATTCATTATGATGACAACCCTGATTTGGTCAAGAAAAATGATTACGTTGTCACCAACACACTGGTCGTTTACACTCCTGCCGTACCCATTGTCCACAAAGAGTATCAGTATTTCTTGAACAACGGTTTTGAAATAAAGAAACGGGCTGAGGTGCTTGGTCTGATTACCCAAGATACTTTTTGCTTCGCAGTTGCTGGCACGCATGGTAAAACCACGACCTCAAGTATTTTGGCACATTTGCTTAAAGAAACAGGCACACCTTTTACCGCTTTTCTTGGGGGCATTTCTGAAGATTTCAATAGTAATTTTTTCTATGATGGCGACACCTATGCTGTGGTAGAGGCCGATGAATTTGACCGCTCTTTTTTGCAGTTGACTCCAACAGTTTCATGCATTACCTCTATGGATGCCGATCATTTGGATATCTACGGAAACGAAGAAGAAATACAAAAATCATTTAAAGAATTTGCGGATTGCTTGAAACCAGGAGGAAAAATTTTCGTTCGAAATGGTTTGCCCATTGAAGGAACCACCTATGGCATTGAAGATAATTCAGAGTATTGTATAAAGAATATAACGATTGAATATGGCGCCTACATTTTTGATTTGGTAACCCCCATAGAAACCCTTCAGGGTGTGAAGTTCAACAAACCGGGTAGACATAATCTACTCAATGGACTAGTGGCTTTTGCGATGGCGGTGGAGACAGGATCCCCTCTTCATCGTCTAGCTGAGGCACTTGAAACCTTCAAAGGGGTGCAACGTAGGTTTTCATACAAAATCAAAGAAAAAGAGTTTGTTTTCATTGATGATTATGCGCATCATCCAACAGAAATCAATGCTGTTTACGACGCCATTTCAGAAATGCATCCGAACAAAAAGATATTGGCCATTTTTCAGCCTCATCTTTTCTCAAGAACAAAAGACTTTGCTGATGAGTTTGCGGCAAGTCTGTCAAAATTTGATAAAATAATGCTGTTGGATATTTATCCTGCAAGGGAAAAACCAATGCCAGGAATCACTTCTGAGTGGTTGTTGGACAAAATAGAAAACCCCAATAAAAAAGTAGTCGAAAAAGCAAATCTGATCCAAGCAATCAAGAATGAAAATCCGGAAGTTTTGGTAACCATGGGTGCTGGTGATATAGGTTTGGAAGTGACAAAAATCAAAAATGAATTGACCTATGCGAATTAATTGGAATTATTTTAAAATAATTGCGCTACTTGTAGTGGTTATGGGGCTTTACGCTTTTTCAAACGAACGTAGCAAGATGAAAAAAGTAAACGGAATTCAAATCGAATTCATTGGCAATCAGAACCTTTATATCAATGAGGGTATGGTTAATAAATTGTTAATACAAAATTACGGTAGCCTCACTAATGTGCCTAAAGAAAATTTAGATTTGAATACCATTGAAAAGCTGATTGAGGCCAATAAAATGGTAAAAAGTGCTGAAGTTTTCTTGACTGTCAATGGTAAACTTGCGACAAAAATAGTTCAGCGCAATCCAATCGGACGTATAGAGGGCAATGCCAAATTTTATCTTGATGATGAAGGAAAACGCATGCCCTTATCTATGAGTCATTCGGCAAGAGTGCCGATAATAACGGGTAATATCACCGGCGAAAGTTTAGAAGATGTTTATGAAATTTTGAAGTATATAAATGCTGATGATTTTCTCTTGAAGAATGTCATCGGTATTCATATCGAAGACAATGGTAATTACCAGTTGAAGTTTAGACTAGAGCAATTTGTGGTCAATTTGGGCAGTGTGGAAAAGCTCGAAGAAAAGTTCAACAATTTCAAGGCTTTTTATGCGAAAGCGAATAAAGATAAAACCCTTGAAGATTACAACATCGTGAGTTTGGAATTCGACAACCAAGTGGTGTGTACTAAAATTTAAATCAATCAAATGGAAACAACGAATTATTCAGTAGGTCTTGATATCGGAACCACTAAAATAGTTGCCATAATCGGTAAGGAGAATGAGTATGGCAAAATTGAGATTTTAGGTACGGGCAAATCAAAAAGTCTTGGTGTGCATCGTGGTGTGGTCAACAATATTACCCAAACCATCAAGTCAATTCAGCAGGCGGTTGAAGAGGCAGAAATGAACTCTGGTTTGAAAATTGGATCGGTGGTAGTTGGTATTGCCGGTCAGCATATCAGAAGTTTGCATCACAGTGATTATATCACAAGAGCTGACTCTGAAGAGGTGATCAATGAAGATGATCTTGATAAATTATGTAACCAGGTGTACAAATTGGTCATGCTTCCAGGTGAAGAGATAATTCATGTTTTACCGCAAGAGTACAAGGTTGATGGGCAGGCAGAAATCAAGCAGCCCATTGGTATGTATGGTGGAAGGTTAGAGGCCAACTTTCATGTGGTGGTGGGGCAGGTATCCTCAATAAAAAATGTGGGGCGATGCATCAAAAGTGCAGGTCTTGATTTAGGTAACATAACCTTAGAACCCCTTGCTTCATCAGAAGCTGTTTTGAGCCAAGAGGAAAAAGAGGCAGGTGTGGCATTGATCGATATAGGTGGTGGAACAACAGATTTGGCCATTTTTAAAGATGGAATTATTCGCCATACCGCGGTGATTCCTTTTGGTGGCGGTGTGATAACCGAAGATATCAAAGAAGGTTGCTCCATCATTGAGAAACAGGCAGAGTTGTTGAAAATGAAGTTTGGTTCGGCTTGGCCCGGAGAGAACAAAGACAATGAAATCGTTTCCATACCGGGTCTGAGAGGTAGAGAGCCGAAAGAGATTACCCTGAAAAACCTTTCGAAAATCATTCACGCTAGAGTGGTTGAAATCATTGAACAGGTTTACGTGGAAATCAAAAACTACGGCCATGAAGAACAAAAGAAGAAATTGATTGCGGGTATTGTTTTGACAGGTGGCGGAAGTCAGTTGAAACATCTGAAACAATTGGTGGAATATATCACGGGAATGGACACGAGAATCGGATACCCCAATGAACACTTGGCGGGCGATTCTGATGCAGAAGTGGCGAGTCCGTTATATGCCACCGCTGTTGGATTGTTGATGAACGCCATTGAGAATCAAGGCAAAGAATTAGGGGCAACCAAAGAAGCGGTGACTGAAGAAGAACCTGTTTTGGCCGGTCATGAAGATATGGCCATGAATGCGACCAAACCCAAAAAAGAGCGCAAATCGGTTTTTGATAAGTGGTCAGAGAAGTTGAAAGACTTTTTGGATAATGCCGAATAATAGCAAAAAAAAATCAAGAATACATAAACCAGTAATTATTATAGTAGTATGAGCAACAACACTGAATTTGAAGGAATAGCATTTGATTTGCCAAAAAATCAGAGCAACGTAATAAAGGTCATTGGCGTAGGTGGCGGAGGTAGTAATGCCATTAACCATATGTTTCAGGCAGGTATCAACGGTGTTGATTTTGTTATTCTCAATACTGATTCGCAGGCTTTGAACAATAGTGCGGTGCCTAATAAGATTCAATTGGGCGTTTCTCTGACAGAGGGTCTTGGGGCTGGTGCGAATCCTGAGGTAGGAGAGCAAGCTGCCCTCGAAAGTTTGGAAGATGTCAAAACGATGTTGGACAAGAATACAAAAATGGTTTTCATTACTGCCGGAATGGGTGGAGGAACAGGTACTGGTGCTGCTCCTGTCATTGCCAAACTGGCTAAAGAAATGGATATACTTACCGTGGGTATTGTGACCATGCCTTTTGAATTTGAAGGTAAAATGAGGGGCGAGCAGGCCCAATTGGGAATTGAAAAGTTGCGTTCATGTGTTGACTCACTCATTGTTATCAATAACAACAAACTGCGCGAGGTATATGGTAATCTTGGCTTCAAAGCAGGGTTTTCAAAAGCCGATGAAGTATTGGCAACTGCAGCTAGAGGTATTGCTGAGGTAATTACACATCACTACACACAGAATATTGACCTGCGAGATGCCAAAACGGTACTTTCTGATAGCGGTACGGCAATAATGGGCTCTTCTTTGGCTTCCGGTTCGGCAAGGGCGAATGAAGCCATCATGAAGGCATTGGATTCGCCTTTACTGAATGACAACAAGATTTCTGGCGCCAAGAATGTATTATTGTTGATTGTCTCAGGTTCTCAAGAAATTACCATAGATGAGATCGGTGAAATCAATGACCACATTCAAACCGAAGCGGGCCATGGTGCAAATATCATCATGGGTGTGGGCGAAGATCCAGAATTGGGTGAGGCCATTTCCGTAACGGTCATTGCCACTGGTTTTGATGTTGAACAGCAAGATGACATTGTGAATAGTGAGGCGAAGAAAATCATTCATACGTTGGAAGAAGAACAAAAAGCGGTTCATGATTTAACACCTCAGAACATTGTACATCAGTTGGTCGATGAGAATACAGAGATTGACGAGCCTGTTCTAAAGCATACCTTGACTGAAGAGGATGAAGATGAATATGACGAGCTTGATTTGATTCCGACCACAAATTATATAAAGAATTTCAATGTTTTTTATGAGGAAGTGATCGCAGAAGACGTTTCTGAAGATGATTTCTTGATTATTGATACCACTGAAGAACTCAAGAATATTGAGGTGGTTGAAGCCGAGCATATTGAACCGAAAGTAGAAGAAGACCAATTTGCGATGAGTTTTGAGCTTCCTTTGGTAACCGCAAATGAGGAGGATGAAAATTTGGAAGAATCTAGTGAAGAGGAAGAAAATACAATTCTGTTCTCTTTGGATGAGGAAGTAGGTGAAATTGATGTGAAAGATCATATCGAGGTCATTCCTGTTTTGGAGTACAATAAGGAAGGCGAAACCAGATATAGTTTGGATGACTATATGGAACTGGAGAACAAATTGACTGGTGCAAAGTCAAAGGCAGAGGAGTTTGAACCCAAGATAGTTGAAGATGAATTGGTTTTTGAACGGAAAACACTTCCTGAAGTAGAAACCACTACTTCTAAAATAGGAGGAATAGATCCAATTGAGAGTCCGATTGAGGAATTGTTAAGAGATAGAGCTGATGAACGTAGAAGAAAACTAAAGGACTTTAATTATAAGTTTCAGAATAATGTCACCAATATTGATGAGATAGAAAAAGAGCCCGCTTACAAGCGCCAAGGTGTTGAATTGAAGGAAGCCTCATTAGATGATAACAAGATTTCGAAAACTTCGTTGAGTGAAGATATCAATGACGAAATACAGTTGCGATCAAATAATTCTTTTCTACATGATAATGTAGATTAAAATAAAAGTATATCTAAGTACTAGACCCGAAAATAGAATTTGTTTTCGGGTTTATTTTTTATCTTGACCAGCATAAAACAATACAGTTATGGGATTACAGAATCAAGTGATGGAAAAAATGAAAATGGCCATGAAAGCCAAAGACAAAGTCGCATTGGAGTCACTTCGAGCCATAAAATCTGCACTACTATTGGCACAAACAGAATTGGGTTCGAGCGATGGTTTGAGTGAAGAAGACGAGGTTAAACTGGTACAAAAATTAGTAAAACAACGTAAAGACAGCGCAGCTATTTTTATTGAACAAGGAAGACAAGATTTGGCGGATCCAGAATTGGCTCAGGTTGCGGTAATTGCCCAATTTTTACCAGAACAAGCTTCCGAAGAGGAAATTGAAAAGATTGTAGTTGAAACCATTGCCGCGACTGGTGCCGAGGGAATGAAAGATATGGGCAAGGTTATGGGCTTGGTTTCCAAAAAGTTGGCGGGTCAAGCAGACGGAAAGACTATTTCTACGATTGTCAAGTCGAAATTAGCTTGAACCGTTGAATGAACAAAAAGTGAGCTTCTTTTTTGAAACTCGCTTTGAACTTGAATCTTTTTCGATTCATTCGTGACCCCGGAGGGATTAACTTCACTAAAGCTTGTTTTTCCCTCAAAGCTCCGCTTTGAAAATAAAAAACCCACACTCACAAATTCAAGCAAGCTTGATTTGACGTCCGGATTTTTTATTTATTCGTGACCCCGGAGGGATTAACTTCACTAAAGCTTGTTTTTCCCTCAAAGCTCCGCTTTGAAAATAAAAAACCCACACTCACAAATTCAAGCAAGCTTGATTTGACGTCCGGATTTTTTATTTATTCGTGACCCCGGAGGGATTCAAACCCCCAACCCTCAGAGCCGAAATCTGATGCGCTATTCAGTTGCGCCACGAGGCCTTATATTGGGTGCGCAATTTACGCAAAAAGAAGTTTGCGAACCTAATTTTTAACCGCTAAGATGTTCGCTATAATGATTTTGGCGTGCACTATTGAGTTCTCTATAAACCATTTATGGGTTTCCATACCGCCGCAAATGACTCCGGCAAGATAAAGTCCTGAAACATTCGTTTCCATCGTATCGGAATTATAGGTGGGTAGTTTTTTGTCATCAGGCGAAAGTTCAATCCCGAGCTTTTGTAAAAATTCAAAATTGGGCTTATATCCTGTTAAGGCCAGCACAAAATCATTTTCGAGATGGGTTTCTCCTTCTGGAGTAATGATTACGATGTTATTTTTTTTAATCTCCTTTACGTTTGAATTGTAAAATACTTTAATACTTCCTTCTTCTATCCTATTTAAGATATCGGGCCGCACCCAATATTTTACACGTTGTCCTACTTCAGGGCCTCTTATGATTAAAGTAACTTCAGAACCTTTTCGCCAACATTCCAAGGCAGCATCAATGGCCGAGTTGCTTGCGCCTATAATGGCCAATTTTTGACTGGCGTAAAAATGCGGATTGTCATAGTAATGGGAAACCTTTGGTAGATCCTCACCCTGAATATTCAATTTTTTGGGCAAATCATAAAAGCCTGTGGCCAAAACAATGTTGGAAGCCGTATAGGAGGCTTTATCGGTTATTACCGTATAATCTGATTGCAACTTAGTTACCTCATTAACTTTTTCAAAGAGGTTAATATTCAAATTGTTCGAAGTTACGATGCGACGATAATATTCAAGTGCTTCGTCTTTTTTGGGTTTTGATTCAATACTGATAAACGGAATATCATCAATTTCAAGTTTTTCCGAAGAGGAGAAAAACTGCATGTTTGACGGGTAATTGAACAAAGAATTCACTATCGCCCCCTTTTCAATGATAAGGTAGCGCAATTTATTCTTTTGGGCTTCAAGGCCACAGGCGATACCAATGGGCCCGCCACCAACAATGATGAGGTCATAAGAAGCCATTATCCTGCGATTGACTTTAGGTCTTTTATGGTTTCTGTTGGGTTCGCACTTTTGAAGACAAAACTTCCGGCAACCAAAACATCAGCACCTGCTTCTGTCAATAACTTGGCATTTAAAGAGGTTACTCCCCCATCAATTTCAATCAAGGTACTTGCCTCTTTTTTATGGATAAGGGACTTTAAGGCTCGAACTTTTTCATAGGTGTTTTCTATAAATGATTGTCCGCCAAAACCGGGGTTGACACTCATCAAACAAACCAAATCAATATCTTGTAGGGTATCTTCCAATACATGTATATTGGTATGCGGATTCAAGGCAACGCCAGCTTTCATTCCCTCGGCCTTTATGCCTTGAAGGGTTCTGTGTAAGTGTGTGCAAGCCTCGTAATGAACACTCAAAACTTCCGCTCCCAATGCTGCAAAAGTCTTTATATATCGATCAGGATCTACAATCATCAAGTGCACATCCAGCGGTTTGGTAGCATGTTTGGCAATTGCTTTTACCACAGGCATTCCATAGGAAATATTGGGCACAAAAACCCCATCCATCACATCAATATGATGCCAATCAGCCTCACTTTGATTGACCATTTCAACATCGCGCTGCAAGTTGCCAAAATCTGCTGCTAAAAGTGAGGGCGCTATTTTTGTAGTACTCATATATGATTGTGAACTGTTGCTGCAAAAATACGGAATTGGGTTGGTAGGTGGTATGAGAAGTTAAGTGAATTATTCGGTTATATTTTCTCGGCAATAATTTCAGACATTAGGCAAGTGCATATTGAAGCACCCTGAATTTTTTCCAATTCTGAAAGTTCTTTTAGAGCATCGGTAACTTCAGTTCGTGTCAAGTAGTTTTGATCTACCAATCTTGGAAAATAACTTTCAAAAAATGTTTTTGGCCACTGCCAAATACCGTTTTGAACCATGGCAATTTTTGACATCGGCCGAAACCCGATGACTTTCATTCCTATTTCAGGTAGTAGACGAGGCAATTCTCTACCTATATCTACTTCATTATCAGTGTCTTTGAAGCTTTTAAGGGCCATGGCAATGGCCCTGGCCAAAGATTCTTTTCGTGGTTCAGTTTGCAATGTCGACCAATCATAATATTCTTGAATGACCATTTTGCCACCTGGTTTTAAAGCCATCACTACTTTACTCAAGACTTCCTTTGGGTTTGGGATCCATGCTAGTGCCCATCTGCAGTACATGCCATCAAGACTTGATGGCTCAAGCTGCATTTGGTCAAAATCGGAGTGAATGGTTTCAATGTTTAGATTGTAGTTTGAAGCCACATTTTTCAAAAAGCTGATATAGCTTTCAGATTTATCAATACCTATGACCTTACCTTGTTGACCCACCAAGAATGCAAGTTCTTTTGTACAATACCCTGGTCCTGATCCCAAGTCGAGTAGGGTTTGACCAGGCCTGAAATTTGCGGCTCGCCATCCTTTTTGGGCTTCTTCAGCCCAAACTTGATGTTGTACGCCTAATCTAAAAAGTTCTTCTTCATCGGTTCCTAAAATATATGATTGCTCTTTCAAAGTCTAAGGTTTAAAATTTAGTTATTTGAACGGTATAAATACTCCATATCTGGTTTTTCTGTGACGAAATAATGTACCCAAATATACGAATGCGTAAAGGCTGCCGCCAATAAAGCAGCTTTTGAATCAAAAGCAAAGGCCAATCCCCAGAAAATCAAAAATCCAAACATGTACATACCATTATTTGAATATCTAAAAATTCCTTTTTTGACTAAAGGCATATCGCGATATTTTGAATTGAAATGATCGGCCCCTGCCGCCCTTACAAAACCAAAGAACTTTTTTACACTGTGCATGGTATAGATTGCGGGAATTAAAAGGGCGACCGATAAAATGCTCTTTGTTGGGTTTTCAAAGCCAAGACTTTGGAAATCAACCCATCCTAATAAAAGAAAAGAGACCAATCTGCCTATCAAGAATACAAAAAATAGGATGAGATATACTTTTAGACCAATGGTTTTACTTGTTGCCTTCGAGTTTAATTCCACTCGCCATGCCAACCAAACAAATACCTGATGCATAATAGAAATACTGATGGTCAACCAAAACAAGAACGGAGAAGGTTCTTCAATTGCAAGCCATAAAAAGTAGGTCACGGCCAATAAAATGGACAACGCGACAAAATGCAATAGTTGTCCGGACCACAAACCAGGGGCATTTTCATCGCTCATTACGGAATATTTGAAGATTTCAGGTTTCCTATAAAAATAGTAAACTCTTGGTAAAGGCTTGGTTCTGAATTAAATATGCCTCATGCCCTCATAAGTTGCAATGGCGACGGCATTAGCAAGGTTCAAACTTCGGATGTGCTCGCTATAAAGGGGAATTTTGTAAAGTCTTTCAGAATTTTGCTCTAGAATTGTTTCGGATAAACCGACCGATTCTTTCCCGAAGACCAAGAATTGTTCATTCATGTAATCGATTTCCCAAAAGAGTTTTTTGGCATGACTCGAGAAAAAGGCCATTTGTTTGTTTTTGTGCTGCTCGAAGAAACTTTCTTGATCTTCATAAATGGTTAGGGAAAGATGTTTCCAATAATCTAGTCCAGCTCTTTTTAGGCGTTTATCATCAAGTTCAAAACCAAAAGGTTTTACCAAATGCAAATGAGCGCCTGTTGCCAAGGCAACTCTACCAATGTTACCTGTATTGTTTGGTATTTCTGGTTCTATAAGCACTATGTTAAAGCCCATTCTCTTTGACAATTAGGGTAGAAATTTTTAAAGAAAGTTCTTAAAATGAAAAAACTCCGGTAATCACTCCGGAGTTTATTCATCAATCAAAAAACGAACAGTCATGATAAACTGTTGTTATTGTTAAAATTACAATATATATGCCAAATTTCCAATTTAAGGATAATTTAACAAATCCAATATTGCATCTCGATAACCTTTCGAGACCCTATCCAAGATAGGTTTTGAGAATTTTACTTCTCGATGTATGTTTCAATCGTCTTATTGCTTTTTCCTTGATTTGACGAACACGTTCGCGGGTCAAGTCAAAAGTTTCCCCGATTTCTTCCAAAGTCATTGAATGCTGACCCGCCAAACCAAAATACAAACGAATCACATCGGCTTCTCTTGGGGTCAAGGTTTCCAATGCTCTTTCGATTTCAGTTCTGAGAGATTCATGCAACAATTCTTTATCAGGATTTGGAGATTCACCACTACGAAGTACATCGTATAGGTTTGAATCTTCTCCGGCAATCAAAGGCGCATCCATAGATACGTGACGACCTGAATTTTTAAGCGACTGCTTCACATCTGCAACAGTCATATCCAATTCTTTTGCAATTTCTTCGGCCGAGGGCATACGTTCATGCGCTTGCTCTAAAAATGCAAAGGTTTTGTTGATTTTGTTAATTGAACCGATTTTGTTGAGTGGCAAACGAACAATACGCGATTGTTCAGCCAATGCCTGCAAAATCGATTGACGAATCCACCATACGGCGTATGAGATGAATTTGAATCCACGTGTTTCGTCAAAACGTTGTGCCGCTTTAATCAATCCTAGGTTGCCCTCATTGATCAAATCTGGCAAAGTAAGTCCCTGGTTTTGGTACTGCTTGGCGACTGATACCACGAATCGAAGATTGGCTTTTGTTAGTTTTTCAAGAGCGATCTGGTCGCCTGCCTTGATTCGTTGAGCCAATTCTACTTCTTCATCAGCGGTAATCAAGTCTACTTTGCCTATTTCTTGCAAGTACTTGTCCAAAGATGCGGTCTCTCTATTAGTGACCTGTTTTGTAATCTTAAGCTGTCTCATGTCTGGGGATTAAATTAAAAATGCATAGACTGCATATACTTATACGTAGAAACTTATCAAATGTTACAAACAATGTGCAAAAATGTTGATTTTACCGTTAAATGGTCAAAAAAAAAGCCCTGACCACGCGGTCAGGGCTCGATTTTTGGTTTAAAAGATAACTAATCCCTTCTTGGTTTACGATCTCGGTTATCTCTTCTGCGATCACCGCCTCTATCATTTCTGGGTGGTCTTTCTTTGAAACCTTCTGGTTTGGGCAACAATGCCTTCCGCGAAACTTTTTCCTTTCGGGTGCGCTTATCCAAACCAAAATACTTCACATCAAAAACATCACCCATGTTCACGACATCCGAGACATTTTCGGTTCGTTCCCAAGCCAATTCAGACACATGAAGCAAAACTTCGTTGCCAGGAGCATCTTGATATTCAACCACCGCACCAAAATCCAACATCTTGATGACTTTGACTTCATAGACACTACCCACTTCCGGTTTGAACATCAAGGAATCGATTTTAGCCAAAACGGCATCAATACCACCTTGATCCGTTCCTAATATTTCAACAATGCCTTCTTCAGTTACAGGATCTTCATTGATAACAATGGTGGTATCCGTTTCTTTTTGAAGTTCTTGAATTACTTTTCCACCAGGGCCAATCAAAGCACCAATGAACTCGTTAGGAATAATTCTAGTGACCATTTTAGGCGAGTGTGGTTTCACATCTGCCGCTGGTTCTGCGATGGTATCGGTCAATTTTGATAGAATGTGCAAACGACCATCTCTCGCCTGTTTCAAGGCCTTCACCAAAATTTCATAAGACAATCCTTTTACTTTGATATCCATTTGACAGGCCGTAATACCGTCAGCGGTACCGGTTACTTTAAAGTCCATATCCCCTAGGTGATCTTCATCTCCTAAGATATCTGAAAGAACAGCGTATTTCCCAGAATCTGCATCAGAGATCAACCCCATGGCGATGCCCGAAACTGGTTTTTTCAATTGTACACCAGCATCCATCATGGCCATGGTGCCAGAACAAACCGTTGCCATTGAAGAAGAACCGTTAGATTCCAATACCTCAGAAACTACTCGCACGGTATATGGACAATCTTCAGGAACCATTCCTTTTAAGGCACGTTGCGCCAGGTTACCATGACCAACCTCTCTACGTGATGTTCCACGAATGGGTCTTGCCTCTCCAGTTGAAAAAGGAGGGAAGTTATAGTGCAGATAAAAACGTTCTTCACCTTCATAAGAGGGCATATCAATTTTATTGGCATCTCTAGAAGTACCTAAAGTAACTGTTGCCAAGGCCTGGGTTTCTCCTCTTGTGAAAATCGCTGAACCGTGGGTTGATGGTAAATAATCCACTTCACACCAGATGGGGCGAATTTCATCAGTCTTTCGTCCATCCAATCGTAAACCTTCATTTAAGGTAAGGTCACGAACAGCGGCTTTTTCAGCCTTATAAAAATATTTTGAGACCAAGTCTCCGAAATCTTCCAATTCTTCTTCAGAGAATGTTGCTGTAACTTCTTCTTTGATTTCAGAAAAAGCCATACTTCTTTCATGTTTTGCCGAACCGGCTTTGGCAATGGCATACACCTTATCATAGGTAAGGCCATGAACTTTTTTCTGTAAATCTTCATCTTCGCGCTCGCCCTCGTATTCACGAACATCTTTTTTGCCCACGGCTTCTGCAAGTTTTACCTGTGCAGCACATTGAACTTTAATGGCTTCATGTGCATGTTTTATGGCTTCAGTCATTTCTTCCTCTGAAATTTCATCCATTTCACCTTCAACCATCATTACCGAATCAGCAGATGCCCCAATCATCATATCAATGTCAGATGCTGCCAATTGAGCTCGTGTAGGGTTGATCACAAATTGACCATCTACACGGGCAACCCGAACCTCAGAAATTGGGCATTCAAACGGAAAATCTGATAATTGAATTGCCGCAGATGCTGCCAAACCGGCCATTGCATCGGGCATGACATCTTCATCATGAGACATCAATTGAATCATTACCTGCGTTTCAGAATGATAATCTTTTGGAAAAAGCGGCCGTAGTACACGATCCACCAAACGCATGGTCAACACTTCACCATCACTAGGTCTTGCCTCTCTTTTAAAGAAACCACCCGGGTAGCGCCCGGCAGCTGCGAATTTTTCACGGTAATCAACAGTGAGCGGAAGAAAATCCACATCAGCTTGTTTGTAATTGGAAACAACAGTACACAATAGCATACATTTTCCTGATTGAACGACCACAGAACCGTGCGCCTGTTTCGCTAATTTTCCGGTTTCGATAGAGATTTCCCTACCATCACCAAGGTCAATGACCTCTTTAAATGTTTTTGGAATCATAAATTTGATTTTTCCCGATTTTTTCTCGGATTTCGTTAAACAATGGTCCCTCCGCCTAATTTATTTCTCTGGTCGGAGTTGTTGTGTGTTGTGTTGTTGTTGTGCCGTGGCACTGACCAATGAAAAACTGTGTGCAGCTTTTAGTTTTGCCTTGTGATAAAAACACCAGGACTTTATAAAAATAGGGGCTGAAAAATTTCAACCCCTAGGAATATTACTTTCTAATGTTCAGTTCTTTGATTAATTCACGATATTTAACAATATCTTTCTTTTTCAAATAATCCAATAAACTTCTTCTCTTACCAACCAATTTTACCAAAGATCGCTCTGTGTTGAAATCTTTGTGATTTTTTTTCAAGTGACCTGAAAGGTGGTTGATTCGATGTGTGAATAAAGCAATCTGCCCTTCGGTAGATCCCGTGTTCTCTGCTTTTCCGCCGTGTTTCTTAAAAATATCGGCTTTAATTTCTTTTGTTAAATACATGCTAATATTATTGTAAATGATTTTTATGTATCTGACTGATTTTCAGTCAAGGTGCAAAGATAAAAATATTTTTGTCATTCTTATGAAAAGAGGACCATTTAAGTTCTAAATTATTCTCTTCTATTTTTCCGCTTCTCTTTGTAATGGGCTTTCTCTGCTATATATATGGTTTTGTTGACTTTGCAGAAGGTAACGCTTTCATCCTTATTGGTCAAAGCGGTTGATTTGAAAATTTCCAACTCCTTTTCCAAAAGAACCTGTTTTTTGATGTTTTCAATCTCTTCGGTGGTATAAAGAAAAGTTGCATAGAGATTTTCCCTAGCGGGTCTTTTGAAAAATATTTCGGCTGATTTATCCCAAACAACATAATCATCCCCTAAAATATTCATCAATTGAACCATGGGTATCGGGTCAACCGATGAAAACATACTGCCACCATATATGGAATTCACATAGTTTCTATTCTTATAACTGATTGGAAGTTTGATTTTGACTTGAAATAGGTCTTCTGAGGCACTCGTAATTCTCGCGGTGCTTCTACGGTACATGGGCGAAAGATTGAAACCTAATTTGAACAGTTTATTTTGAGGGATGAACTTTTTACCAATCTTGGCTATTTTTTGGTAGAAAGACATTCGAATTTTATTCCTCAGAGCGAATTGGAATGTTCTGAATCAAATCAATGTAAAGATTGATTTTCTTTTTTAAATCACGGCGGTGTGAAATAAAATCTAAGAAACCATGCTCTTTTACAAATTCAGCAGATTGAAAGCCTTCAGGTAGATCTTTGCCCGTGGTGTCTTTGACCACTCTGGGCCCGGCAAATCCGATCAAGGCCCCTGGTTCAGAAATGTTGATATCACCCAGCATGGCATAAGATGCTGTTGTGCCACCCGTAGTTGGGTCAGTACATAGTGAAATATAAGGCAAACCAGCCTCTGCCAACTGGGCCAATTTAGCTGAGGTTTTGGCCAATTGCATTAATGACAATGCGGCTTCCATCATTCGTGCACCCCCTGATTTGGAAATCATCACAAAAGGTGTTTTCTTTTTGATGGCATGGTCAATGGCACGCGCAATTTTCTCGCCCACTACACTTCCCATTGATCCACCAATGAAAGAGAAATCCATACAAGCAACCACAAGGTCTTTACCCAATGATTTTCCGATGGCGGTGCGCACAGCATCATTCAAACCTGTTTTTTTCTGAGCTGCCTTTAAACGTTCATTGTACTTTTTGGTGTCCTCAAATTTCAAAGGGTCTTTAGAAGTTAATTTTGCATCAAGTTCTTTGAATTTGTTATCATCAAAAAGTATCTCAAAATACTCTTTACTACCTATACGCACGTGGTAGTCGTCTTCAGGACTAACATAAAAATTCTTGGCAAGAACATCTGACTCGACAATTTTTCCGGTGGGCGATTTGTACCAAAGGCCTTTCGGAGTGTCTTTCTTCTCTTCGGTGGCCGTTTGAATTCCTTTTTCTTTACGTTTGAACCAGGCAGTCATATTTTCTTCCATATTAAAAGTAGAGGTATCCTTTTACAGGGTGTTTACATTGTTCAAATCTTCAAAAGCCTTTTTGAGTCTTTCAACAAATGCTTTTTCCCCTTCACGCAACCAAACTCGGGGGTCATAGAACTTTTTATTGGGTTCATCAGCTCCATTTGGATTGCCAATCTGACTTTGAAGATAGTCTTTTTTCTCTTGAACATAATCCCTTACCCCTGAAAGAAATGCATACTGAAGGTCGGTATCAATGTTCATTTTGATCACTCCATAACTTATACCTTCTCTAATTTCTTCAACCGTAGAACCAGAACCACCGTGAAAAACAAAATCGATATGATTGTGCCCAACCCCATATTTTTCTGATACATATTCTTGGGAATTTTTCAGGATTTTCGGAGTCAACTTTACATTACCAGGTTTGTACACCCCGTGAACATTTCCAAATGCTGCGGCTACCGTGAAACGGGGACTTACTTTTGAAAGTTCTTCATAGGCGTAGGCCACCTCTTCAGGTTGGGTGTATAATTTCGAATCGTCTACATCAGTATTGTCAACGCCGTCTTCTTCACCGCCGGTAATACCCAATTCTATTTCGAGTGTCATATCCATTTTGGCCATTCGCTCTAAATACTCCTTGCATATGGCTATATTCTCCTCAATAGGTTCTTCAGAAAGATCGATCATGTGAGAACTGAACAATGATTTTCCGGTTTCAGCGTAGTGCTTTTCACTGGCTTCCAACATGCCGTCAATCCATGGTAATAATTTTTTGGCGCAATGATCTGTATGTAAAATCACCGTTGCACCATAAACCTCTGCCATTTGATGCACATGTTTTGCACCTGCGATGGCACCATTGATGGCCGCCTTCTGATTCTCATTTGATAAGCCTTTTCCGGCGTTGAATTGTGCACCGCCGTTTGAAAATTGTATAATGACGGGTGCATTCAAACTTGCTGCCGTTTCCATTACCGCATTCATGGTATCTGAACCTATCACATTCACTGCTGGTAAGGCAAAGCCTTTCTCTTTTGCATAATTGAAAATTTCTTGAACTTCATCACCTGTAGCAACGCCGGGTTTGATATTGTGAGCCATACTAATTTTTTAGGTTTTACTTTCTATGCGTATTCTTAAAACACAAACAGCGGCAAAAGTACTAAAACGGATAGTTTATACCAATCTGTAAAACAGAATTACCAAAATAGTCATTGAACCATCTTTCTGACATATTCAAAGCTGGGTTATACGTTTTGAAGCCCAAATCGCCACGAAGTACAAAATAGGTGAAGTCATACCTCACCCCGAAACCAGAACCCAGTGCGATGTCTTTCAATGAACTAAAACCATTAAAGGTCAATTCAGGATCATCAACATTATCGAATACGTTCCAGATGTTGCCTGCATCCACAAAAAGCGCCCCTTTGAAATTACCCGCAATAGGAAAACGATACTCCAAATTCAAGGCAAGTTTTAAGTTCGCTTCATTAAAATCATTAATGGCATTTGTTCTTCCGGGGCCCAATGAAAAGGGTCGCCATGCACGGTTATCATTGGATCCACCCGCGAAGTATGATCTTAAAAACGGAATGTTGTCTGAATTGCCGTAGGGTACTGCAATACCCGCAAAACTTCGCATGGCCAAAACACTAGAACCAGATAGATTCCAATATTTAACGTAGTCAAACTCGGTTTTCAGATATTGCGAGTAGGGCACATTGAAAAGTTCTTTGTTACCATTGTCGTTTTCATTGAAATTGATCACATTGGATAATAACGAAAGAAAGTTTCCGGCACTCTCAACCTTGAATCTAAACTGATAGAAGTTATTGTCTGTGGCACCTTCACGATTGTTTTTATTAAAGGAATAGCTGCTGGTAAAGATCAAATTGTTATCAGTAAGACGCTCTTGTCGTTCTAAAATACTTTTGACATCATCGAAATCATCAGCGGTCAACTCTGTTGTACTCGGTGGGGTATCGGTATTAATGGGAAATTCACCTTTTAATACGTCATTAATAAAATTAGTGGTGCCAATTAATTCTGGGTCATTGGCATTTGCCGGGGTAGTTAGGTTTCCGTCAACGAAATAGTCTGGGTTTACGGGTATTCCTGGTTTTGTGGCAATTTCATTCAACTGTTCATAAGTATTACGATATACCGTGAAAAAACGACCTGGGTTGAGATTGCGAACATACTGAACATTGAAAAAATCAAGGGAGTTTCTTGTGAAATCAGAGGGCGTCCAATTATAGCTAAGAATACCATTGAAAGTCTGTTTGTCAAGTCCTATATTTTGTTGAAAAGAGGTACCCAATTGCAGGTTGGTTCTCGGCAACATATAATTCGGAATAATTTTTTCGGTATTGAAGAGCGGAAACCATATTCTAGGAAAATTGAGACTGATATCAGCCCCGATTTCTGAGAATGATCTTTCCTCTACCTCACCGGCCAATAGTCCGAAGGAAGCATTACCAGAAATGCTAAGATTCTCAGCCCCTCCGAAAATGTTACGTGATATCAATGATGCGCCGATACCAACACCAACTTTTCGTTGGTCAGACCGAATGATTTCAAAATTGGGTGCAAAAGAGTATTTCTTCTTTTCCGTCAAATAAATATTGGCCGCTAATTTTGAGCTGACACTATCTTCAACAAATACAATCGAGGGGTACTTGAAAACGCTCAAATTAGTGATTTGACGCAAGGTTCTGATGCGGTCTCGATCTCGATAAACACTATCTTTTTTGAAAAAAATGGCATCCGTCAAAGTTTGGGGTTTAAACCGCAGTTTGTCTTTGTAAAAAATTCTGTAATCGCCAAAATCCTCATAGTTCACATTCTCGGTGGTATTGTCAATGAAGTCGGTAATTATATTTATTTTATCAAAGGTGAACACCTTATACTCTGTGGTTGACACCGAATTTTCATCACGCTTTTTTAAGTCATCGATGACGAGTTCAATATCCATTTTTTGATCATTACCCTGTCGTGTGGTATCTGCTAAAACATCAAAACTGATGGCACTTTCTTGAAAATTCCATACCCCATTGTTTCTAAAGATTGAGGTCAGTCGCTCGCGTTCTAAGATAAAGTTATCCTTATCAAACTGATGACCAGATTTTACCAAGGCATCAGACTTGTGAATTTCAAACAATGAATCAATGGCTTTTGAAGAAATACGGCGGTAAACCGAATCTAACATGAAAGGTTCGCCCAGTTCAATTTGATAGTCGACAGCGGCGCGTTGTTTTCGTTGTAAAGTATCTATGGTATACGATGAACGGCTATTGAAATAACCCTTGCCAAAGTAATACGCCCTTAACCGATCTAATGTGCCTTTAGTCAAGGTGGTGTCAAGAATAGCGGGTGGCTCACCAATTTCTTTTAACCATTCGCTTAACCCTTTTACCAAAAAAGACTCGCCTAGTCTTTTGGTTTGTTTTTCAGATAAGAAATTGTCAAGTTTTCGTTTTCTATTCTCTTTTTTGTAAAGCCATTCATTGTAGGAGCTATCGGGGTTGACCTTGGCCATATTGTACAGGTTCAGCCGAAGCGGATAGCCCAAAAGGGTGGTGTTCGCTTTTTGCAATATCAGACCCTCGATGTTTTCATCAACGACTTTTAAACTATCAACGATAATGGAATTTTTGACGATCAAGAGTTCGTTTTCCTCAACTCTTTTCAATGCATTGCAAGACGTGATTGCGACAGCTAAAAATAATACTACTATTTTAGCCTTGTAGTTTTTTAAGGGCAACACACTCCTCATAGAAATCAAAAATACATTTTTTGTATGGTTGTTAAAAGACAATTGAAACTTATAAGAAGTCTGCATCAAAAAAAGTACCGAAGTCAGCACCAACTTTTTTTTGTGGAGGGAATCAAAGCCGTGCGCGAACTTTTGAATGCTGATTTGAAGCCACATACGCTCTTAACTACTGATGAAACTTTAGGCAAGGTTGAAGGTTTCGATTTTGACCTCATTTCTGAATCTGATTTAAAACAAATAAGTGCTCTTAAAACCCCCAGTAAAGTTCTTGGGGTATTTCATATGCCGATAACCAAAAGTGTTGGATTAGAAGATTGGATTTTGGTTTTGGATGCTGTTCGAGATCCAGGAAATTTAGGTACCATCATTCGACTTTGTGACTGGTACAATATCAAACATTTGGTCTGCAGCCCAAATACGGTTGACTGTTATAACCCTAAAGTATTGCAAGCCACCATGGGGTCGATTGCCAGGGTCAATATGGTTTATCAAGAAGTCGATAACTTTTTGAAAGAAGTTGATCTTCCTGTTTATGGGGCTTTTATGAAAGGCACATCGGTTTATTCTGAAATACTTCCTAAAGTTGGGGTTTTGATCATGGGCAATGAAGCAAACGGAATATCAGCAAAAGTTGAAAATCTGGTCTCCCAAAAAATAGCCATTCCCCAATACGGACCAAAAACCACTGAAAGTTTGAATGTCGCATCGGCGACCGCCGTACTCTTGAACGAAATAAGAAGGGGTTGAAACTTTAGAATCTTACTCAAAAGTAAAATTGATAAATACGCCTCTTGTACGAAGTGCCCCGATGTTACCGGTCCAAGGGCTGTTCACATCATTATCGGGCACAAGTTCATCTGTGATGGCAAAAACCCCTCTGATCGACGGGGTGAATTTAAAGTACTGAAGGTAAAAATCAATACCGAAACCCATTTCATAATTGTACACAAACTTCTTCATTCTAAAGGTGCCAGAAGCATTGTCATCAAGGGCATCTTGATTACTTCCCAAGTTCAATGAAGCAGATAGGCCTCCCACTAAAAAGGGTCTGAAATTACCCAAACGTTTTGTGCTTGCCTTTAACAGAAGCGGAAAATTGATATAGGTTGATTTTACGTCTCTTAGTACTTTTCTTTTTTGTTCTGCTTCAGAAAGACCAATTAATTCAGCATCAGGAAAAGGAAAGCCCAAACTTCGGCTGGTATAAGAAAGTCCCGGCTCAAAACGAATGTCAAAGAATTCATTGATACGAAATTCAGAAACCACGCCCACATTGAAGCCAAAAGTTTTGTTCACAAGAATGTCATCGTCATTTTCTTTATAATCAAACTTGAAATCATATTGGTTGAAACCCAAATAGTAAGCGAAATTCAGAAATTTTTTGTCTTTGTTCTCCAGATTGATCACGGGCCTTTCATTGAATTGTGCCTGCAATGAAGAACTGAAAAAGAGCAAACAAATGATGGGAATGAAAATATTGCGCATGTTTTACTTTGTAGCTACGTAAATACTGGCCACCCCAAATGTTTGGGGTTTGTTCGTTACCTCTATAAACCCGATTTTGCGCAAAATATTGTTGAAATCCGCTCCGTGCGGAAAAACTGCCGCCGACTCTGATAAATAGCTGTAAGCAGAACCATCTTTAGAAAATAATTTACCTACCAAGGGCAATATGTATTTACAATGAAAATGGTAGCCTTGTTTATACGGGGTTTTGGTGGGCACAGAAGTCTCTAAAACCACCAATGTTCCTTTGGTTTTGAGAACCCGGTAAATTTCGGCCAATCCCTTTTCAAGGGTCTCGAAATTTCGTACCCCAAAGGCAACGGTCACAGCATCAAAAGAATTATCTGAAAAGGGCAATTTTTCACTATCGCCAACGATCATCTCAATGGTCTCATTCAATTTTTTTGATGCAACCTTCTTTTTGCCCACCTCGAGCATACCCGGAGAAATATCAAGACCTACAATCTTCTCTGCGCCTGTTTCCACCAAATTAATGGCAAGGTCTCCCGTGCCTGTGGCGATGTCGAGAATGGACTTTGGATTCTTTTTTTTAAGTAATGCAACCACACGTTTCCTCCATTTGATGTCAATTCCGAATGAAATCACTCGGTTCAATCCATCATAATTGTTTGAGATGGAATCGAACATTTGGGTAACCTGCTCCTTTTTACCAAGTTCAGAATCTTTATACGGAATCACTTTTTTGGACATCCAACAAAATTTTCGGCAAAGATACGACATAAGGGCACCCAAAAAATCCCTAGTCATATAATAACCAGTATGCAACAGGCTTATTGACTGGTAAAATTTGGTGCTGCAAGTTTAAATTACGTAGTTTTGCAGGGCATTAATCGCAAATCTTTCTCACAGCAGAACGGGCAACACGGGCTTTAGTACTGCGCAACTGTAAATAAATGAAAATCATAATTGCGGGCGCCGGCGAGGTAGGCTTTCATTTGGCAAAATTATTGTCATACGAATCACAAGATATCACCCTTATCGACACTCATAAAGAAAGTCTTGCCTATGCTGATGCCCATTTGGATATTCGTGTGTTGCGAGGTGATGCCACCAGCGTATCGGTTTTGCGAGACGCCAAGGTAGAGCAATCGAACTTGGTCATTGGCGTAACGTCATCTGAGACCACGAACATTACCCTTTGTATGTTGGCCAAACAATTGGGTTGTGAGCGAACCATTGCGCGTATCTCAAATTCAGAATTCATCGATAATAAAGAAACCATCAAGTTTGAAGACTTGGGCATTGATGAATTGATATCACCTGAAGAATTAGCCGCTACTGAAATTCAGTTGTTGCTCAACAAATCGGCCTTCAATGATACTTACGAGTTTGAAGATGGTCGGTTGACCATGGTGGGGGTGTCAATGCCTAAATCTGCTCCATTTGTCGGTAAGATGGTCAAAGAGGCGGCCACGATTTTTCCTGAAATTCATTTCATGCCCATTGCCTTGCAACGCAGGGGAACGGAGTTTACGTTAATACCCAGAGGGGGAACGGTTTTTAAGGAAGGAGATCAGGTATATTTCATCACTACCACCGAGGGGGTTGATGAACTTTATAAATTGATAGGCAAAAAGAAAGAGGAAATACGCAATGTGATGATATTGGGTGGCAGTAGGGTCGGATTTAAGGCGGCTAGGGATTTGTGCAACCAGAAATTCAATGTAAAACTGATTGAAAAAGATAAGGAGAAGGCGTTTGACCTCTCTGACGAACTTCCTAATGCATTGGTTATCAATGGCGATGGTAGAAACGTTGAATTGCTTGAGGAGGAGAGCCTTGAGTCTATGGATGCCTTTATTGCGGTCACAGGAAATTCGGAAACCAATATAATGTCATGTCTGGTGGCAAAATCAAAGCATATCAAAAAGACCATTGCCATGGTCGAAAATACAGACTATTTTCAGTTGTCACATTCGATAGGTATTGATACGTTGATCAATAAAAAGCTATTGGCGGCCGATAATATTTTCAAACATATCAGAAAAGGCGAGGTCGTTGCCTTAATGCGATTGAACAATTTGAATGCTGAGATTCTCGAATTCGTTGTAACCCCAAATTCAAAGGTAACAGAACGTGCCATTCGGGATCTTGATTTCCCAGAGCAAGCGACCATTGGTGGTGTCGTTCGCGATGACCAAGGTATCATAGCATTGGGTGGCTTTGAGATCAAGGCTGGTGATCGCGTAGTGGTTTGCTGTTTGCCTGAGGCAATACCTAAAATAGAACAACTCTTCTTGTAATGGGTTTAAATTCGAAAATCATATTTCACATTATGGGTCTGCTGTTACTCTTCAATGGTGGATTCATGATTATTGCGACCATAGTCAGTTTAATTTATAAGGATGGAGCCACTTTTGACATGGCTTTGGCGGCGGCTGTGACACTTTTCATTGGCTTGTTTTTGATGTTCACCACCAAAGAACACAAAAAGGAAGTCAAACGAAAAGAAGGGTACCTCATTGTTGCTTTGGGCTGGATAATCATGTCGCTATCAGGAATGTTACCTTATCTATTTTCAGATGCAATACCCACAGTGACCAACGCTTTTTTTGAGACGATTTCAGGATATACCACTACCGGTGCTTCCATATTGGATGATATCGAAAGCCTGCCTGAAGGAATATTATTTTGGCGGAGTCTTACCCATTGGATAGGAGGTATGGGCATCATTGTTCTGGCCATAGCCATATTACCGCTGTTGGGTATTGGCGGTATGCAGCTTTTTGCCGCTGAGGCACCAGGCCCAAGTGCAGATAAACTGCACCCACGAATTACTGATACGGCAAAAAGACTTTGGTATATTTATGTGGGTTATACCGTGGCGGAAACCGTATTACTGAAATTGGCCGGAATGAACTTTTTTGACGCCGTCAACCACTCTTTGGCCACCCTGTCAACAGGTGGGTTTTCCACAAAAAATGCAAGTCTTGCCTTTTGGAACAACAATCCGCTGATACAATATATTGTCATTTTGTTCATGTTCTTGGCGGGCACCAATTTTGTGTTGAGCTATTTTGCGTTCAAAGGAAACGTGCAGCGCATCATTAAAGATGAGGAATTTAAATGCTACACGGGGTTTATTGTTTGTTTTAGCATTTTGGTGGTTTTTGTGGTTTACTTTTCGGCACAAGTACCTGTTTCAGACTATCATCCCATGCCCTTCGGTGCGCTTGAAAGTTCTATTAGACACGGTCTTTTTCAAGTGGTCGCCATTGTGACCACAACCGGTTTCGTTACCGCTGATTTTACTAGTTGGGCACCCTTTTTGACCGTCTTCTTTTTTGGTTTGATGTTTCTCGGGGGTTCAGCGGGGTCCACAGCAGGTGGCATTAAAGTCATGCGCCATTTGTTGATTATCAAAAACGGATTGCTCGAATTCAAAAGAACGCTGCATCCGAATGCCATAATTCCTGTAAGATACAATGATAAGACTGTCAAAGAACACATTGTGTACAACATCATAGCCTTTTTTGTCTTGTATATGTTGCTTTTCATCATCGGTGCTTTGGGCCTGGGGGCTTTAGGTTTGGATTTTACTTCCTCCATTGGTGGTGCCGCTTCCTCTTTGGGCAATGTGGGTCCGGCCTTTGGAAGTCTGAATCCGCTGAGCAATTTCAATAGTTTGCCCGATTTGGGTAAATGGTGGTGCGGTTTTCTGATGTTGGCGGGTAGGTTAGAGTTATTTACGGTACTGATTTTATTGACCCCGTTCTTCTGGAAACGTACTTGATGTATGATAGCTTTTTTCTTTTAATGGATATTAGTATTTTCACAGGCCTCAAAATGCCTTCCGAATAAACCATAAATCAAAAACGTAAACTACAGTGAGAGCGGCATTTTTTTTTCAGGGATTGTTACTTTTTTTCTTTGGATGTGGCAAGGCCACCATTCAACCGACTACATCAGATCAGGCTTCAGATGTGGTTGTGATGGCCGATTCTAATCCTGAGACGTCAAACCCAGACCCCAAAGATGCGCCCTCGTTGGGTGAAACGGAAGAATTTGTGGAAATACCATCGAAGCAGTTCGTTCAACAAATGGGTGTTGGATGGAATTTGGGCAACAGTTTTGACGTATTTTCAAGAAACAAGACAGAATGGGGCAATCCGTTACCCAATAAGGGTATTATAGATGCGGTCGCAAAGGTCGGTTTCAAGACCTTGCGTATACCCGTGACCTGGAATTTTCATCAAAAGGAAACGCCACCCTATACCATAGAAACTGATTATTTGAGCAAGGTTCAGAAAGTGGTCGATTTCGCACTGGAAAATAATATGCATGTCATTGTCAATGTGCATCATGATGATAATTGGATTTTGCCCTTACCCGATAAGGCAGAGAAATCAAGAGACCGCCTAAAAGCATTGTGGACACAAATAGGGGAGAAGTTTAAGGGGTACGGAGAAAAATTGATTTTTGAAACACTCAATGAACCCCGTCTCAAAGATGCACCCCACCAATGGACAGGCGGTACCCCGGAAGAACGTCAAATACTGAATACCTTCAACAAAGTATGCTTAGATGCCATTCGGGCCACAGGGGGCAATAACTTGAAAAGGCATATCATGATTCCCACCTATGCGGCCAGTACCTTTCCTGAAGTGATGAATGATCTGGTAGTACCCAACAATGATCCCAATGTGATTATTTCATTACACACGTATTTTCCTTGGGCCTTTGCAGGTTTGGCCGAAATCACTTGGGGCACTGAAGATGATAAGCGGGCACTGCTTGCTGAATTTGACAAGATTTCAGAAAAATGGATCAATCAAGAAAACCGAGCCGTTATTCTGGGTGAATGGGGTACCATCAAAACCAACCATATTGCAGAACGCCTTGAGTATACTGAATTCTATGTCACTGAGGCCCTAAAAAGAGGATTATTACCCTTGGTTTGGGACGATGGTGGAAAATTCGGCCTCTTAGATCGCAGAACGCTTACCTGGTCTGACGCGGGTATCGTTGATAACATTATGTTGGCCACCGAAAATTCTGATTAATCTTGAATTTTATTTTTCATCAAATCAATTATACCACACTGCATAGCGCTTTCGGCGCAATTCCAATGCCAACTTTTCTTCCATTTTCATTGCCTCAGCGCGCGAACTTATGGGGTTGAGGTGATTGTATAGGCTGGGTCTCAAATAAGAACCATATTTCTGAACAATACTCGAAGAAAGCCTATGGCCTTTTTTGTTGATATGACCTGTTTTGTGCTGCTCAAACCGTTCTTTTGGCGTTTTGCTGGTCATGCCTACATACAAACACTCCAGCACCCCATTGAATTGCGGATTGGCATTTCTGAATTTGGCGTTTTCAGTGAATACTTTTTTTCTTAGTTCTACAACGTAGATGCGGTATTGCGTTCTGGACATTTGTTTTTTAAAAGTGGAATAGCTTGATTTTATGTAATCAAAAAAGCTACCGTCCTCAAAATTAGCCAAATTAATGGGTTGGCTTCCTTGAAAATTTTAGTCATCCTATTTCAGGACGGGTCATAATGACGCCCAATGGTATCGGCTATGAACAGTTGCGTGGTTTGGTACGGACTTTTGCAAGCCTGCCTGCCGGCAGGCAGGTACGCAACGAGGTAAAAATTCTTGCGGAATTTTCAGGATAAGCCTGTAATAGCAATTGTTTATAGCCAATGTTGGGCGTAGTTTTTTATTCGGTTGCTCTTTTTTTCAAGTCCATTCGTTCGTGCAATATTCTTGTAATTTCAATTGGGTTTATCTCTGATTTTCTATAAAATAATACGTGTCGATTTGCTTTAAGTCCAAACAGTTCAGATTTGACTCCGTCGTAGTTTTTCCCTAATTCTGCATTGTCAGCTATGTCTTGGCAAATATCGAGTAACATGTCATAATATCTGTCAGCTTGATTTTCAGACCAATTCTCTAGTGTATATTCCCATATTCCATTCAAGTCCGCCACAGCCTTATTGGTCAACTCATATTTAGCCATTCTTTTTGCGTTTGACTTTTAATTCCTCAAGATTTTTTTTCGAGTCGAAATCGTGAGCAATTCCACTATCAATTCCTTCTTGAATTGCATTCCGCAGCGCAATTACTTTACTTTCTTCGTTTTCCAAAAGGCGCAGTCCAGCTCTGATTACCTCACTCACATTTTTATATCGTCCAGCGGAAACTTGTGTCTGAACAAATTGGTCAAAGTAATTCCCTAATGATATCGATGTATTTTTCATTCCGTTTTAATTTGCTCAAAAATACCAAATTTTGGTAAAAATTCAAATTTCGGATGCGGCACGAAAAT
>CAYSPL010000018.1:37255-59237 GCA_964432915.1 uncultured Maribacter sp. | reverse complement strand
CGATATGCGGGCATTACCTCTGAAAGCACCAATATGCAGAATGTTGACAATATCGATCAATTGGGGGTAGCGCTTGCAAACGCTCAAAAATTCAATTATTCAGAGTCGATATATGCAGCATATCTAGGGTTTGATTTAAAAAAAGACAAATGGCAGTACAAAGGAGGGCTGCGATTGGAACAAACCAATACACTTGGCATTTTTGATGTGGATTTGCCCAATGTTGAAAATGACTATTTGAAATTATTTCCGTCTTTTTCAATGCAGTACATCACTGCTTCAGGAAACGAATTCAGACTTTGGTATTACCGCAGAATAACCAGACCGCGCTTTGTGATAGCGAACCCGTTTCAATATTTTCAAACAAACAACTCTGTATTTGTGGGCAACCCCAATATTTTACCGTCAACTCGGCACTATGCCGCCGCTGCATATAATTTTGGAAAGAACTTTACCGTCGATATTTTTTATCGAAATCAAAATAACCCAATTCGGCAACTGGTTTTGCAAGACAATGCAGATAAAACTTTGGTGTTTAAACAGGCCAATTTCAAGAGCAATGTTTCATATGGTATTGATTTCACTTATGATAACTACATTGCCAATTTTTGGAACACCTATGCTTATCTCAGCCTATATGATCGCAGCTTCAGGTTTTTTGATGATGCCAGTAATAACTTGATTTCAAACGGAAAATTGACATGGTCATTCGAATGCAACAACAGTTTTACTTTGACCAAAAATAAAAGTATTTATCTTGACGTCAACTTTTTTTACTATTCTGATGAGGCAATAGCAAACACCATACGAGAGGAATTCAGCGCCTTGAGCATGTTGGCCAGAAAAACACTTTGGAACAAAAGGGCGAGTATTTCAGTAGGTGTTGAAGATATTTTCAATCAAAATAGTACACCTTCAAATCGAATATATTCAGACCAAAACAATATTTCAGATTATCGATTTGAGTCGCGTTTGTTGACTTTTGGCTTTCGTTATAAATTTGGTAACACAGGTATTAAATCAAACAAAAGAAATAAGGGGAATGAAGAACGAAGAAGACTTTGATACTATCTATTTCATTCTTGCCACCCAATAATGAACAAATTGCATCACGGTTCAGGCCAATTAATTGACAACGCTTACGTAATTCTTGACCACGAGGATGTCAAGGCAGAAGTGATGTTTTAATTTCCGTAAATTTGCCATCCCAAAATCATAAGTTGGTAAAATGCCAAAAATAGGAGATATACAACTACCTGATTTTCCGCTGTTGCTTGCACCCATGGAAGATGTGAGCGACCCACCCTTTCGAGCGTTGTGCAAAGAGCAGGGGGCAGATGTGGTGTATACAGAGTTCATTTCTTCTGAGGGCTTGATTCGTGATGCCGCCAAAAGCGTCATGAAATTGGATATTTATGAAAAAGAACGCCCGGTGGGTATTCAGATTTTTGGGGCGAATTTAGATTCGATGCTTCGTTCTGTTGAAATTGTGGAAGCCTCAAAGCCAGACATTATAGATATCAATTTTGGTTGCCCCGTCAAAAAGGTGGTCAGCAAGGGCGCAGGGGCAGGCATTTTGAAAGATATTGATTTGATGGTTAAGTTGACCAAGGCAATGGTTGAACACACCAAACTTCCGGTTACGGTAAAAACGCGTTTGGGTTGGGATGAACATTCCATAAAAATTGTTGAGGTGGCAGAACGCTTGCAAGATGTGGGTTGCAAATCCATTGCCATTCATGGCCGCACGCGAGCTCAAATGTATAAAGGCAAGGCTGACTGGAGGCCTATTGCAGAGGTAAAGAACAATCCTCGAATGCATATACCTGTATTCGGAAATGGCGATGTTGATTCGCCTGAGGCAGCCATGAAAATGCGTGATGAATACGGATTGGATGGAGCCATGATAGGAAGGGCGAGTATCGGCTACCCCTGGTTTTTTAGGGAAGTAAAACATTTTTTCGAAACCGGTAGTCATTTGAATCCACCGACAATGGTTGAGCGTGTTGCAGCCGCACGAAGGCATTTGCAAATGTCAATTGATTGGAAAGGTGAAAAATTGGGCGTTTTTGAAACACGAAGACATTACACCAATTACTTCAAAGGTATTCCTGACTTTAAACCATACCGAATGAAAATGGTGACCAGTGATGATTCTGCCGATGTTTTTGCGGCATTTGATGAGGTTCTGGAAAAGTTCGGAGACCATCAGTTTGTTTAGGCTATCAACTTATTGTTGATTCTACTACTGGCAATTTTTGAAGCTATGATTCCTAAAATTATTATGGTTGCCAACACAATCGCCACATTTTTCAATTGATATTCCACTGGGTATTCAATGGGTCCAATGGTAACCCAACCGAAGGCCAATTGAGATGCGATGAGAATGGATCCGATCAGAACTCCTATTATTCCTCCCAAGGCTGTTACCAAAATTCCCTGTATGAAATAAATATGACGTAATTCTTTTATGGTAACCCCGAGATTGAATAGGGTTTTGGAGTTTTTCTGTTTATCTAAAATCATCATGATAATGGCACCAACAACATTGAATAGGGCTATGATGAGTACCAAGGTGAAAATAAGATATGCGGCTAGGTTTTCGGTATTCAACATTCTATGAAGGCTTCCGTTTAACTCTTGTCTATTTTTTAAAAGAACTGAGGTGCCTAATACATCTTGAATTTTTTTACGGATGGTTTCCTCCTTTACTTCTGAATTGTATTTAAAATTGACCCCCGACACTTCATTTTCTTCTCTTTCCAATAGTTTTTGTGCTAGGCCAAGCTCTATAAAAATGTATTTATTGTCTAATGATTCTTCAACAGAATAAAATCCACTTATAACAATGGGCAGCACATTATAAATCTGCGAAAGTTGTGAAGGCAATTTTTGAACCAAAGACCCTTTACCGGGTTTAAGGGCGAGTATTTGTAACGGACTCCTGTAGTAGTTCGTAGTCAGCCCCAGTTTTTGATAAAAACCAAAACCTGCAACACCCAGTTGAGGGCTAAGTTCCCAATTACCATAAGAAATGGCACTATCTATTTTTATGGTCTTGGCATAATTTTCATCAACACCTTTTACAAGGGCAATGTCAATTTTCTTTTCATAGGAAAGCACAACCTTTTCTTCCAACTCTTTTGAAAAAGAGACCAACCCAGTTATTTCAGAAAGTTTTATTTCTTGATCTTTTGAAATAGAGAACACTTTTCCCATTGCCGGAACCGCCTTTAAGTCGGGATCAAAAGAATCAGTGAATGAAAGACTGAAGGCCTTTAGGCCAGCAAAGCCAGATAATACAATGAACAAGGCACCTGAACCGATCACAATTACCAAAAAAGTGATGAAATTGATGATGTTCACCGCATTTTGGCTGCTTTTTGACCGCACATATCGCTTCGCTATATAGAAAGGAAAGCTCACCCTAAGATTTTTTTCGTCTTTCCAATAAATCAGGATTTTTCACGGGGTTTTCCTCACCCTTTAATGATTTTTCAATATTCTCGATATAATCCAACGAATCATCTAAAAAGAACAAAAGCTCAGGTACTCGACGCAGTTGATTTCTGGTTCGCTGCGCAAGTTCATGTTTGATCAATGAAGTATTTGATTGAATGCCTTTCAGTAGTTCATCAGCATCTTTCACAGGAAAAATACTGACATAGATCTTGGCTACGGATAGGTCAGCGGTAATATTTACTTTGGAAACTGAAATCAAGGTGCCTTTCAGTCCGCCCTCTATGGCCGCGCGTTGAAGAATATCGACAATATCCTTCTGAATTACGCTTGAAATTTTCTTTTGACGCTGTGACTCCATTGGGCAAAAATAAGGAGAATACTATGTAATTTTGCATTATGAACAAAATAGAGCACATTGGAATTGCCGTTAAAAACCTAGAGCGGTCAAATCTTTTGTTTGAGAAACTATTAGGTGTGGCCAAATATAAAACAGAAAAAATTCTTTCAGAAAGTGTGACCACTTCTTTTTTTAAGGCAGGACCCAATAAAATAGAACTTTTGGAGGCAATTGACAATAAGGGCCCAATAGCGAAATTTATTGAAAAGCGGGGAGAAGGTGTTCATCATATCGCCTTTGCCGTAGATGATATAGAGTCAGAAATAGCACGCTTGAAAGAAGAGGGCTTTGAAGTTTTGAATGACCGGCCAAAAAAAGGGGCAGACAATAAACTCGTTGTTTTTTTACACCCAAAAACGTCGAATGGGGTATTGATTGAGCTTTGTCAAGAAATTGAAAAGCAGTAGTTGAAATACTTTGTAGCCTATAAAATAAATAGTAATATTGCAGACCAATTTTGGGTCCTATAGCTCAGCTGGTTAGAGCACTTGACTCATAATCAAGGGGTCCCTGGTTCGAGCCCAGGTGGGACCACTTTTATTTAGCCTTTCATTAATTCGGTGAAAGGCTTTTTTTATTGATGAAGTTCAACCTACCATGATAATAAAAACCAAAAGCTTCTCTGACATGTATTATACACGATATTTCAGCTTTTTGTCTATTATTTGGGGTTTTTGTTAAAATTCACACAATATTCGCGTCTTGAAATAATATGTCTTGACTTTTATTTTATGAAACGACAGAAAAGACAAAGCCTCAAGTGCAAAAGAATATTTTCAGTTAGAAATCGTTGTATCATAAATGCATAAGTCTAGTGAATTTAAAAACACCCCCATCTGATGAATTCAAAGAATAGATTTATACTGATTAATCTGGTAGCCTTTGAATTCGGTATTTTGAATTTGATTTTGATAGGGTGCCATGCTTTCGGATTGCCAAATATGAATTTTGGCAACGCTTCCTTTTTAGGCGAAGTGGGATCTATCTTTTTAACCTTTAATTTTAGTTGGTTATTCATCATTTTCTTAATTCGTGACAAAGAGTTTTATTTCAATCCAGACAGGGGTTATTTGAAAAGTCATCTAACTTTTTTGTTTTTCTTTATTGGTTTTGTCACTACTGTGATAGCGCTTTTAAAGGTTATGCCGTTATCTCCACCAACCTATTTGATACCCATATTCTTGTTTTCCTATTTAAATTTTTTAGGGCATAAATTTCTTCTTCGTCATTGGACCAAAAATGGATCGGATGTATTATCGAATACACTCTTGATAGCTTCTGACAAAGTATTATCAAATCTAAACGGTTTTCCGAAAGAGATGGCCGAAAACGGGTATAATATCATTGGTTATTTAGGGGATCTGAGCGAACCATCTGAATCAGCAGCTAAACATGACAATGTACTTGGCAACATTAATGAATTACCCAAAATTTTAGGTAATAATCCAGTTGATGAGATTTTTATTGCCATGGACGATCTCGAGAAAATGAAAATACAGCAATCTATTCAAATTGCTGACAATCACGGAATCAGGGTCAAGTTGATGCCAGAAGCCACTTTGATAAAGACAAGCAGTTATGAGGTTGATATGATTGGTGGCCATGCGGTACTCAAATTACGCCAGTCGCCTTTAGACAATGTCAACAACACCATTTTAAAGCGTCTCTTCGATTTTTGTTTTGCCTCGGTAGTTTTGATGATTTTGGCTCCGGTTTACTTGGTTATAGGTATTCTGATATTGTTGGATTCCAAAGGCCCTATTTATTACGCACCCTACAGAAAGGGCGAAGCGGGGAAGACTTTTAAATGCTACAAGTTCAGAACAATGTCGGTTAGTGACGATCCTATAAATGGTACTAAATCAACTGTTGTTGATGACCCTAGAATTACTCGAGTAGGAAAATTTTTGAGAAAGAATGACTTGGATGAGCTTCCGCAATTTTTCAATGTTTTGAAAGGCGATATGAGTGTAGTGGGTCCCAGACCGCACAGAACAAATTTGCAGAACGTTTTTAGGAAAAGTGTGAATGACTACATGGTAAGAAGCTATGTCAAACCAGGTATTACAGGGTGGGCCCAAGTAAACGGATGGAGAGGCCCAACCGTTACAGTAGAACAAAAAGAAGAAAGAACAAAACACGATCTTTGGTATATTGAAAACTGGAGCTTTTGGTTGGATATCAAGGTAATATTTAGAACAATTTTTGGCCGTCATCGTAAAAAGGCCTTTTAATATCGAATTTAATTAATGACCCAATACTTATTTAAAATGATCAAAATCAAAAAAAATCAAATGAACATTAAACACTGTTTGAGGCTGATGTCTCTTCTTTTAGTTTTGACCTTATCATCGTGCTATACATCAAGTTCAGTAAATTATCTTCAGAGCAAGCAATCTCGTCTTGTTGTTCCGGTGAACCATTTGGAGTATACTGTGCAGCCCAATGATATTTTGAATATTGTTGTTCAAAGTAGAGACCCAGAACAATCGAACTTTTTCAACATTACCACCCTTCAAAGCCAAAATATACAGGCGGATCCTGCATCATTGTTTTTGACTGGATATACCGTAAACAATAGTGGAAGAATCAATCTGGCTATTGTTGGCGAACTTAAGGTTAGTGATCTGACAGTAGAGGAAATTCGTGTTTTGGTACAAGAAGAAATTGACAAATTTTTACTGAATGCCACGGTTACGGTTAAACTTACCAGTTTCAAAATTTCAGTGCTTGGCGATGTTAAAAACCCAGGCACCAATTACATTTACAATAGTCAGGCGAATATATTTGAGGCTTTGAGTGCAGCGGGCGATTTGAATATAACCGCCAAAAGAAAAGATGTAAAGTTGATTAGACAATTGGGCGATACGTCAATAGTTGTAAATCTTGACCTTACTGATCCAATGATCATTAAATCTCCTTATTATTTTCTACATCCAAATGATGTAATTTATATTGAGCCATCAAAAAGACTCAATGCAAGTAACAATTTACCTATTATTACCGTTTTATTATCGGCAGTAACCACAGGAGTACTTGTTCTGACCTATGTTAAGAACAATTAAAAGAGTGACTAATACCAAATACTGTTGTAAATAATTTTTTTAAAAAATGAAAAATATCGGTTCATCTTCCATAAATGCTAATCAAGAAATAAACTTAAAGCATTTGTTGAACAAAGCAGGTAAAAACAAATGGTTTTTTCTTTTGAGCATAGGCCTATGTATGCTATTGACTTTTATTTATATCAAATTTACCACTCCTGAATATGATGTTTCGTCATCCATTTTATTAGACACCTCAGGTACAAGTAGAGTTCTTGGTAATAGTACTTATGTTGATGGCAGTGTAGGTTTGATTGAAATGGAAAAAAACCTATACAATGAAATAGGAATTATCAAATCATATAGTCTGGTAAGGGAAACCGTTGAAAATTTGGGCTTCGATATTGCCTATTTTTCAAATTCAATGCTAAAAGAGACCGAGCACTATGGGTATTTTCCGTTTGAAGTTGAGCTCAGTCCCGATAGCCCACAAATTTACTGGTCTCCATTTGAAATAACGATTATTTCCAATGACCGCTTTAGGCTTGATATTGAAACTAAAGATTTTTTGGTTTCAAATCCTGTAAATAATTCAAAACATACAATTCAAAGAGATTATAGATATTCAAGTGAATTTGCTTTTGGCGAGAAAGTTGAAAATCAGTTTTTCTCTTTTACAATCAACAAACCTGACTATCCGGTCGATAATACATCTTTTGCAAGTGAAAAATTATCATTTGTACTTCAAGATCTTGATAACATTGCGGCGGGTTATGTAGATAAACTTAGTGTTGAAAATATTGATATTCAAGCCAGTATCTTTAATATTACCACAAGAGGGCCGGTCGTACCCAAAGAAATAGCCTTTCTTTCGAAATTGACTGAAAATTACATGAAAAGTAAGCTTGAGGTAAGAACTGACATAGCCTCAAATAAAGAGGCATTTATAAGAGATCAACTAGTTGCAGTATCTGATTCATTGGCTGCAGTAGAAGCAAAATTAGAAGCCTTTAAAAGAGATGAAAGAGCTGTTAATCTCGGAGAAACTGCTAGTAATGCACTTGGGCAAACGTCTAGTTTACAAGTTGAAAGAGCTAAAATAAAACTAGATATCAAGTACATGAAATCTTTATTGCAATCGGTTATTCAAAACAGAAATAATCCTGATTTTGAAATTCCAACGGCATCTGGTATTAATGATCCTTTATTAAGCCAGAATCTTCTTGAACTCAAAGCTTTGTATACCAAGCGCGCTGAAAAAAGATTCTTTGTTACGGCGAATAGCCAAGACATGACCATCTTGAATAAACAAATTAAATCGTCAACTAACTTATTAATAAAAAACCTAAATAACGTAATCAACAAATCACAACTTGCGTTGGGTAGGGTTTCAAGCCAGATTTCAAATTTTAACGGAGTAATCAATTCGTTACCTGAACGCGAAAATCAACTGCTGAACATTCAAAGAAAAAGTACTTTGTATGAGAATCTTTTCAATTATTTAAGTCAAGAATTGGCAAAAACAGGAATTGCAAGGGCAGAGAACCAATCGGATAGTAGGGTGTTAGATGAGGCAAGAATGGTAGGTAGTGAACCTGTTTCTCCAAATAAAAAATTGCTTTATGGTTTGGCTTTTTTAACAGGCCTTATAATACCGGTTGCCAAAATTTTAATGTCTGAGTCAGATATTATTGAAGATGTTGAACAAATTGTAGCAAACACCTCTATACCGGTTATAGCTAGTATAACTGAACATACTTCAAGTCAAAAGAAAAAGAATGAAGAGCTTTCACTTTGGAAAACCAAAGAATCATTTCGAGATTTGTATGCCAATTTGCAACTTTTCAATCAAGACAACAAAACAGACAGTTGTATTTTGGGCATTACTTCTATAATGCCAGATGAAGGCAAAACATATAATGCCATAAATTTAGGAATCACTTTGGCCGAAGCGGGTAAAAAAACATTGATTATTGATGGTGATTTAAGAAATCCCAGTCTGGTTGAAAAAGGTTTCGATGAACTTCAAGGTAATGGCTTGGCGAATTATTTAAGAGGTGATGACGTAAGCATCAAAGATATTACAAGACAACATAGTGAATTGAAAAACCTTGATTTTATTCCAACAGTAATTGTTGAAAATAATGTTCACAGTCTTTTGACAGGAGAGAGTATGGATACTTTGATGACCCAATTAAGGAAAACCTATGATTACATAGTTTTTGATACGCCAGCGGTTGGTTTGGTATCTGATTTCTTGCTCTTCACAAAATATATAGATATCAACCTTTTTGTTACGCGCAGAAAAATTGCTAAAGAGGCATTTTTGAGAGATTTTGAAAAATTGGCCAGTCGTGGCAACAAAAAAAGTTTCATTATTTACAACGGGGTAGAAGAAAAAACTTTTAAATATGGGTATGGCGAAAAATATGGCGACAATCAAGAGAAGAAGATTTTAAACGACACATTAGCCATATAACCCCCACAGCCAGCCTTTGAAAAAAAATCTCAGTTAAATTAAATACTATGAAGACCTCTGTGCTTAGCATGGATCTGAGAGCATTGCCCAAGTGGTTGTTCTTGGCCGTATTGGCTAGTTATCCTTTTTATGCTTTCGCAGCTTCAAAAGTGTTGAATCTGTTTTCAGCAAAAGCTTTGGGGTTGGTTTGTATTCTATATTTGATTTACCGGTGTTTTGAAATATATAAAACGGGCGCAAATATCATAATACCCACTTATCTTAAATTTTTCGGGCTATTTACAATATATAAGCTTCTAAGCGGTATATTTATTTCAGAGTTATTTTTTCTTAGAGGAATAAAATATTTTTATTCCGATTCTATTTGGATTGCTTTCATGGCCCTTCTACTTGTTGAAAATGTTCGTTTCAATGAAGGCCCCATAAAAATGTCTAAGTACATCGTTTTTGGAAGCTTACTCGTCGCTTCCGTGGTTTCAGTGGTTCAAATTTCCAAACCTCTTTTTTTCTTGAATGATGAACTGCTTGTACAAGGTCTTTCCGTGGATCGTATGGTTGACTATTATACAAACACTCCAGATGAAATGACGGGCAATGTGAGTAGATTAATGGAAGGGTATAGGCTGTCTATTTATTCATATATAAATGAACTTTCAATTGGAATTGACACCGCGGCCATATTAAGTATTCTTTTGGCATTAACACCAAAAAATGTAATCAAACAAGGCAGTGCCACCTTAGCGGCTGTTATAGTTAGTGTTTTATCAAGTTCACGTTGGATAATGTTGAACGTCATCATTGTTGCCAGTCAAATTTTTTGGAACAGTAAAAACAAAATAAAATACTTCATTTACTTTATCGTTATTAGCATCGCTATCGTATTATTGGTTGGGTTGGTCGCAAAGTTCATGGGCCTTGATATTTCAATGTTCATCGAAGAAAGACTTATGTCTGACAGTGCAATGACAAGATTCTTGGCTTTTGAGGTTTTTTATGAGGTTTTTCCTGACAACCCAATTTTTGGAACTGGTGGTCGTGATACCGAAAAAATGGTCAGGTTGCTTGGCGGTAGAAGCTCTCAAATTCATGTAGGTTATCTAAAACTCTTTTATTACTACGGATTAATAGGAGGTCTATTGTATCTTGGTTTTGCCCTGACTTTATTGAGACGTTTGCGAAAGATGGCGCGGCAATCTGGTTACTGGGGCGGGTTCTACGCCATATTGGCCTTTTTTGTGGCTAACTTAACTTTATTTGAATTGAGTATTTTCTATTACGGACCGCTTTTGGCAATCATTTTTGGCAATCATTTTTATTACAACAGAACAAACCGAATAGAAGCTACTAAACCCGAAATCTCAACATTGAATTAAGTACTTAATGCTAGGATCGCTAAAAAAACTTCTGAGTACTTTAAACAATCTTCTAAATAGAGGACACCAGAGATCTGTAAAGGCAAAGAAGAACATTGCGGCATCTTTTTTAATAAAAGGAGTCAGTATATTAATTGGTTTTTATTTGGTGCCATTGACCATTGACTATGTGCAGAAGGAACAATACGGAATTTGGCTTACATTATCTTCGGTAATTGCATGGTTTTCATTTTTTGATATTGGTCTTGGTCATGGTTTACGAAATAAATTGTCTGAAGCCATGGCGCAGAATGAATGGGAAAAGGCAAAAATCTATGTGAGCTCAACCTATGCCATACTGGGGGCAATTTTCGCAGTTATACTTGTATTGTTTTTTATTGTTGAACCTTTATTCAATTGGCAAAAAGTGCTGAATACTGAATTAGTTGACAATAAAGAGTTGCGATTAGTGGTCATGGCCACCTTCGCATTTTTCTGCATAAATTTTATTCTAAGGCTTATTGATTCAATTTTTTATGCCTATCAAAGGCCAGCTTACAAAGGCTTTGTAAGTATGATAAGCAATATATTGACGTTGATTATCATTGTTATTTTAACAAAGACGACAGAAGGCTCCTTATTTTATTTGGCCTTGACCCTAGGTGTCGCTCCTATGGTGGTATTGTTTTTGGTCAGCATTTATATGTTCAATAGTGACTTTAAGGCCATAACCCCTTCATTTAGCTATGTTAGAAAAAAGCACTTCAAAGACTTAATAGGCTTGGGCGCACGTTTTTTCATAGTTAATATTTCGGTGATTATAATTTTCGCGACTGACAATATGATAATTACGCAATTGTTCGGCCCAAGTGAGGTGCCTGCCTATGCAATTGCCCACAAATATTTTGGACTGATTACCGTTGGTTTTTCATTCATCTTGGTTCCGATGTGGTCAGCCTATACTGAAGCTTATGTGAAAAACGATATTGACTGGGTACTATCGGTAATAAAAAAACTAAAAAGAATATGGGTTTTATTGGTGATTTTTGCCTTACTGCTCTTGGCGATATCTCAGTTCTTTTTCAAGTTCTGGGTCCCACAAATAGAAGTGCCCTTATTGTTGAGTGGTATGATGTGCCTATATGTGATTGTATTGGCATGGGGCAATATTTTTGTGAATTTCATAAACGGAGTTGGCAAGATTCAGCTTCAATTGATAATAGGGATCATAGGTACAATAATCAATATTCCCTTATCATATTTTTTGGCCAAAACATTGGGTTTGGGGTCAGCTGGGGTTATAGCGGCCAGTTTAATATGCATCTCATACGGACCAGTTTTGGCTCCAATTCAATTCAAAAAAATCATCAATAAAACGGCAACGGGTATTTGGAATCGTTAGGCCTATGAAAATTAATCAGACAAAAAATCAGTCGAATAGTATGCGCGTACTTTGGTTCTCTAATACACCTTCAATGGCGGCAGCTAAAGTATCAAAAAATACAGCTGGAGGCAGTTGGATTGAATCACTTGAAAAAGAGTTTGGCAATTTTCAAGAAATCGAATTGGGTATTGCCTTTAAAAAGCCGGTCACACAGGCCGATGAGATTAAAATCGAAGGGTCAAACACTAGGTATTTCATGGTGCCTCAATATCCTCAAAACAAATTTAGGTTATGGTTGAATAGATGTTTTTCAAGGCCTTTTTCAAAAAAATCTCTTCCGCATTATTTGAAAGTGGTCGAAGATTTTGAACCTGATGTGATTTTGTTTTTTGGATCTGAATTTGATTACCCTTTAATTATCCCCAAAATAAATATCCCGTCAATAATCTGGTTTCAAGGCAATCTTACCGTTTATAATGAGATGTATGAAAACGGAATTCAAATTCGAAACACCTTCAAATTCGAAACGCTAAAAAGAATTTTAAAATGCTACACCATTTATCACGATTATCAACTTTTTAAACGAAGAGTAGCCAGGGAAAAAGAAATCTTTTCCATTGCTGAAAATTTTATTGGCAGAACTTCTTGGGATAAAAGGGTGGTAAGTATTATGGCTCCTCAAGCGAACTATTACCATAGTGAAGAAGCGCTTAGAGAACCTTTCTGGAACCATCAATGGACTGTACATCAAGGTCGTAAAAAGTTTGTGGTTACAACGGTCATTCGCGGTCTTCTGTATAAAGGATTAGAAACAATTTTCAAATCGGCTTTGTTATTGGAAGAGGCACTTGATGATGAATTTGAGTGGAATGTAATTGGCATTTCAGAAGGGTCAGCTTATGTGAAATCAGCTAAAAAGGCTGCCCATTATAACAGCAAAAATACCACGGTCAAATTGTTGGGATCAAAATTTGGCAATGACTTGGTTCAGCAATTGATCAAGGCAGATGTGTACGTACACCCTTCTCATATTGAAAACAGTTCAAATGCCATACAAGAAGCTATGCTCTTGGGTATGCCGGTGGTAGCTACCAATGTTGGTGGTACGCCAAGTTTATTTGAAGATACCAAAGAAGGAATTTTGGTTCAAAGTAAAGACCCGTACGCGATGGCCGGTGCGTTGTTGGAATTACACGACAATCCGGATAAAGCCAAAGAAATGGGCAAAAATGCGCGTTTATTTGGTCTTGAAAGGAACAATAACCAGAAAATTTGTCAAAACTTGATTGAGATTTTTGACAAGGTAATTAAAAACCGAAAAGAATAATTCTTGTTTTATGGCTGATAAAAAGCAAAGTGAAATAAAGTCAGTGGTTTTTTTGGGCGATTCAGGTTTCCCTTTGGGCTGGGCGGCCATTCAACGAATTACTTTGATGGGCAGGGCTTTATTAGCCGTAGGTTGTGAAGTAAATGTTGTTTGTAGAATAGGGGTTTGGGGCAACGATGTTAAAACGCACTATGGTAAAGAAGGGGTGCATCAAGGCATTAAATACATGTATACGCCCGATAGTCCGTTTAGATCTGATGATTCCTTTACTAGAAAATATCAAAAAGTAAAGGGGTTGGTCAAAGAGTTTTTCTATTTAAGAAAGCTAAAGAAGGAAGGACGAATTGATGCCGTTATACTTTCTACCTTGAATTTTGATGATTCTTTTAGGTATAAGATATATTCGATGCTAATCGGCTTTCCTATTGCCATAAACTTAGTTGAAATGGCCTCTGGCTTAAAAAGACGCTCATCTTTCAAATTGAGAATACAAGATTGGTTGATGGAAAATTGGTTGTTGAAACACTTTAATGGCGCTATGCCCATAAGTGATAATCTTTACGATTTTTATGAGCAAATAGCTCCTAAAAAACCAAATATGAAGGTACCCGTTATTTGTGATTATGACGGCTTTGCAAAGGTTCAGAGAAACCCTAAAGAACCTTATCTTTTGTATTGTTCCAGTATTCAATTTAAAGAAGTAACCAGATTTGTTTTAAAAGCATATCAGGCCATCAAAAGCAAGAGAGACACAAAATTGTATTTATTGATAAGCGGCAAGCAAAAAGATCAAATAGATGAATTTCGTGAAGAGATTATGGCAATGTTTCCAGAAGGCAATGTCAAATTGTTTTCAAATATTTCTTACGAGGCCTTGATGCAATTATTCACTGATGCTAACGCTATGTTAATTCCTCTTCGACCGAATATTGAAGATTCAGCTAGATTTCCGCATAAAATAGGAGAGTATCTTGCCACAGCCAATCCGGTGGTCACCACTAATATTGGCGAAATAAAAACCTATTTTAATGATAATGAAACAGCTTACATAGCTGAGACTTATTCTATACAAGATTATGCCGAAAAAATGCAATATGTTATTCATAATCATGAATTATCAAGACAGGTGGGTAAGCGGGGCAAAGACCTTGGCTTGAAAACATTTCATTACAAAAATTACGGTCTTATTTTTAAAGAGTTTCTTCAAAAACTATAGGCATGGGCTAGTTTCTACTGTTGACTTAGCGCTACGGAATAGTAGAAATTTGCCTATTAAACCATCACAGAAATGTTGTTGTTAACCTATATCTAGGTGCCTTGCCGATATATGAGGGCGAAGTGAACATATTAACTTAGTTTTGCCCAAAATTTTGCAGTTCTAGACTCTTATGGTTCAACTATAATAGTAGCTTACGCAAAAATTGAGAAAGTACTATGGCGACCCATAACTTTTATATTTACAGCAACTGTGATTTTTCAGCTAGAAGTGCGGCCGCAACACGCATGCTGTATTATGCCAAGGCCATTGCCAATGAAAACAACAAGGTTTATTTAGTGACGTGCTGCTCGACTGAAATAGATAAGCATAAGTTTTCAGAGGTGGCACCTAACATTTTCGTTCATAAAAAAAAGGAGCTTACCAGAAATCCGGCCAAGACCATTTCCTTTTTAAATAAACTGAATCGTTTTTCTAGAGAAAATGAAGGCACTGATACGTTTATTTTATATCCATATCCGTTTATTTTTCTTGAACTTTTCTCGGCACTTTATTTTATCCTTATAAGAAAGAACATTGTGTACTATGAATTGAATGAAGTTAGAAAATATGCGTCAGATTATCATGCCCCGTATTCTTTAAAACGAATACTCTATTCATTGAAAAAGCTCAAAAACAAAACAGCTTTTGCCTTATTAGACAAATTATTGCCCTTTTTCAAAGGGCTGATTTGTATTTCAACGAATATAGAACGTTATGGCAGGCGCTTTAACAAGAATACTTATCGAATACCTATTTTGACCGATCCAAACATTGTCATTTTCAACTCTGAAAAAGAATATGCTGTGAAAGGCAGTTTCAACATAGGTTTTTCAGGTTCGATACTTCCAAGCAAAGAGAACTTGGTATCATTTGTGAATGTATTCAATAGGATAGTCGAGAACAAGCATGATATCAGATTTAATTTGTGTGGATCGATCAAACCGGAAGACCATGAACTTATCGAAAGTATGGATTTGCATAATCGCATCAATTATCATGGCAATCTTGACAAGAATGAGCTTTCGGCATTTTTGAGTCAACAAGATTTATTGATTTTACCAAGAGGGTTCAGTCTGCAGAACAAGTACGGTTTTTCAACAAAACTATCTGATTATCTCAATCACAAAAAAGTGATTTTGGTAACCGATATAAGTGACAATAAATTATTTATTGAAGATGGCATCAATGGTTTTGTAGTACCCCCTGATAGTGAGAATATGATGTTTGAAAAGTTGCAATACATCATTGATAATTTTGAAATGTTTAAAGAGGATATCATTGCGAATGCACATAAAACCTCAAAAGAAAAGTTTGACTATCGCTTGTATAAAAGTACCTTGCCAGCTTTCTTAAAGTCTTGGCAAAACAAAGAAGCTGTGTATGAGTCCATTTGAGTTGATTTGAAATGAAGATTAAAGTATTTCTTGTTGGTGATTTTCCTGAAGATGATAAAACCTATGGCGGTGTTCAAGGGGTTTTGATGAATCTTACCAATGAACTTATTCATAGGCCTAATATAGAGCTCATATTGGTTTCTTTGACTGAAAAAAGTGCCTTTGAGAATTTTGACGGCAGGTGCAGAACGTACAAATTGAATTTCAGGGCCTCCATATTCAAGGCAAGGGCAAAATTTGATTCCATTTACGCATCTGAAAAACCAGATATTATTCATATTCAAGGGGTTGTTCCAGGGGCGTTACTTTTCAAAAAGAAGTACCGCAAATCTTTTGTGGTGACCCAACATGCAGTACTAAGTGAAGAACGTTTGTGGCAGGTATCCATTAAAAGAAAATTGCTTTTTAGATTTAAGGAATTTGTCGAAAATTATTACTTCAAGAAAATAGAGAACATCATATTCATATCTGAATACAACAAGAACCTATATTTATCAAACTTCCAAAAAGCCATTAATTCCAAATTGATACCCAACCCTGTCAATACTATTTTTTTTGAAGGAGATAAAACCATTGTCGATCAGAAACAAAACGAAATGTATTTTGTGGGGGAGGTCAAAAAGCGAAAAGGGCTTCATGTTCTTTTAAAAGCAATAGCCACTCTCAAGCAGAATGGCTTGAATTCCAAATTACATGTAATTGGTGGCTTCAAAGAATTGCGATATGAGAAAGAAATAAAAGCAATGATACGTTCATTCGATATCGAGGAAGAAATCATCTTTTGCGGTTGGAAAAACCAACAAGAGATCCTCGAATACATACCAAGTATACCGGTATTTGTTTTGCCCTCTTTTCAAGAAACCTTGCCTTTGAGTATCGCTGAAGCTTTGTGCCACGGGAAAATTGTTGTGGCGACCGATAAATGCGGAATCCCGGAAATGATCGAAGATGAAAAATCAGGATATCTATTTCAACCCGGCGACAGTGAAGGTTTGGCAAACAAGTTGCAAACTGTTTTTTCAACTGAAAATGAGCATATTTCCAAAAATGCCATTGCCGTAAGTGAAAGATACAATCCAAAAAATGTGGTTGACGAGACCATAGAATTCTATAAAAGTATAATTGATTCAAAATAGATCCATGAAAGTACTTTTACTTATTGATAGTCTCGTCGCCGGCGGAAGAGAAAGAAGGCTGATCGAACTGATTAAAGGCTTCAGAAAAGATTATACTGACATAGAATTGCACTTAGTGGTCTTTAAAGAGAAGATTCATTATAAAGAGGTATATGACCTAGGCATTCCTGTTGAAATAATGAAAAGAGTGCCCAAGAAAAACCCAAAAGTGTTCTTTCAACTCTACAAACTATGCAAGACGTTTAAACCCGATTTGATACACAGTTGGGGCACCATGTCGGCAATTTTGGCCATACCGGCTTCAACGTTACTAAATATCAAATTGATAAACGGAAACATTGTAGACTCGCCCAACCATTTGAAATTCTATCATAAGTTATTGTTTAGGGCCAGACTGACGTATCCTTTTTCATCGGTGGTGGTCAGCAATTCTTTGGCCGGTTTAAAATCATATCGCGTACCCAAGAAAAAGGGCGTTTGTATCTATAATGGATTTGATGGCAATAGAATTTCAAACGTCATTGACCCTGCTGAGGTCAAGAAAAAATTCAATGTCCTTACCCAAAAGGCCGTAGGTATGGTAGGAAGTTTTTCTGAGAGAAAAGATTACAAAACCTATCTAGAAGCGGCCTTACTACTGTTGAAAAGAAGAGATGATGTAAGCTTTTTATCGGTGGGCGATGGCCCTGATTTGGAAAAGTGTCAAAAAATGATACCACAAGAGCATAAAGCCCGTTGTATTTTTACAGGTTTGCAAAGAGACGTTGAATCAATTATCAACATGATTGACATCGGTGTTTTGTCAACAAACACCAAAGTTCATGGCGAGGGCATTTCAAATGCCATATTGGAGTATATGGCTTTGAAAAAACCAACCGTTGCCACTAGGGGTGGAGGAACCAATGAAGCAGTTGATGATAAAAAAACAGGATTTTTGGTTCATCCTGAATCGGCTGAAGATATGGCGGATCGCTTGAATTACCTGCTTGACAATCCAGATGAGGCAAAAGCCATGGGTTTGCAAGCGAGGCAAAGAATGGAAAAGTTATTTTTGTTGGATAGAATGACCGTGGAATATTATGAACTTTATACCAAGGTTTTAAAGGGACATTTATAGCATGGCTTTCTGTGAAAAATAGATATACACTTGAATAGGAAACCAAGCATAGCGTTTTTCGGAATCAAATACTTCCCAGCTCGCGGAGGCACCAGCCGTGTGGCTGAGAATTTGATTCGCAATATGGTTGAGGATTATAGCATAACGGTATATTGTTACAGGCACAATGATGCGAAGTATCATATCGAAGGGGTCAATGTGGTGCAATTTCCAGAAATCAAATTAGGCAGCCTTGGGGTTTTTATTTACTTTCTTTTATGTTGTTTGCACATTCAGTTTAAAGCAAATTATGATGTGATTCATGCACACAAGATAGATAGTTTCTTCTTTTTAAAATATTTGCCCAAAAAGGCCAAGGTCATTGCAACTGCACACGAAGCCCCTTATAATAGAGACAAGTGGGGACGCGTAGCAAAGTGGTTTTTCAAGTTGAGTGAAAGAAGGTTTCTTCGATTCAACGGTGTAAAAACGGCTATATCAAAACCTTTATGCGATTTTTACAAAGAGCAGTTTAACACTGATATTTTGTTCTTGCCCAATGGTATTAACTTAGATGATCGATCACATTCTGGGGCAAGCGAAATATTTTGGCCCAAAAACGTGCCCAATGACTGTAAGTTCGTTCTTTTTGCCGCGCGAAGAATTATGGGCACCAAAGGCTTGCATACGATGCTTGAAGCCTATAAAAAGATTGATTATCAAGGACACATTTTTGTTGCAGGCGAATTAGACAATTTCCCGACCTACATAAAACAAGTGAAAAAATTATCAAAAGGGATGAATGTCAGTTTTTTGGGTTTTGTCAATCCGCTACCTGCGTTATTGGAACTGGTAGATAAGAGTGATTACTTTGTTTTTCCATCTGAAACAGAAGGAATGTCAATTATGCTTTTGGAAGTGGCGAGTGTGGGCAAACCCATATTGGCCAGTGATATTCCCGAAAACACTCAGGTATTTGATAAAAACGAAGTGTTGTTTTTTGAGAATAAAAATGTAGAAGACCTCGTTGAAAAAATCGAGTGGTTGACAAAAAACACCGCGAAGTTTCAAGCCTTGGGCAAGAATGCCAAAAAAAAGGTTGCTACCCGTTATACATGGAATAATATTGCCATTGAATATAAGGCACTTTATGAAGCTTAAATTTTAATCAAAAAGAATTCCTCGATGCTTTGCGTCGGGGTTTCGGATAAAATGTCATTTCCGCGAATTTGGGAATCTAAATAATGGAATTTCGTTTCAACTAATTTTTTATTTTGCCTTGACCAATATTAACCCAAAATCCATTTTTGCCTAATTATTGTTTTTTCGATGAAATAGACAAAAGACTGTATTTCATCGAAATAAAGGCATAACACAACGAATATTATTTTAAAATAGGTATATTTGAGAACCCAAATTACTTATACCTATGAAAAAGTTATTCGTATCTTTTGCGAAAAGTACCATGCTACTACTCTTCTTGTTGATTTTCTCTTGTAATTCTTGTTCTGAAGATGAGATTTTTCAACCTCTTGAAAGTGTTGATGAAGAGACTACCGCTATAGCACATGATTTAATTGAAGACACTAACGAACCACCTACAGACGTTTCTACTGTTTCAGAAACAGCTATTTCATCAGAAAATCGCGATTGTCAAACTTCAGGTGGTAAAGCCTTTGAAACCGGATTGAAAACTTGGTGTTGGGGCGACATAAATTTGCCGAACTATACAGGTAAGACCTCGACATTCAATAACGGTCAATTGGGCATTGATTCAGAATGCAACGAAAATCAGCTTACCAAAGTAGGCGATGAACTCCGGTTTTATGTTAATCCACAAACTCCTGCTAAAGGATGGTGCAATAATCCGTATAACATGCGCGCAGAATTAATGACGCGCCCATGGGGGGTAAATAATCCGAAAGGAACTGAAGAATGGTTCGGGTGGAGTTATAGATTCGGAGATAGCTATGTGCCTGACAATGAAAACCCCTGGTTGTTTTTTCAAATACATCACGGTGTTGCAGGCTCGCCTCCTATAGAATTAGCTGTTGTTCCTTCAAGGTTGTATGGGGCTCAAACAGGTGAAGTGGTTGTCATCAATCACGCTAATAAAACTGAAACTGATAGAACACGAACCGGCATAATTTCTGAGGCTGGACAAAAACTTGACATTGTGGTTCATGTGATACATGATCTGGGGTCAAAAGGGCTTCTTCAAGTTTGGATCAATGGTAAGAGTGTATACGACAAACATGTTGGCACCGTTTATTCATTTGCTCCATGGGGAGGCAACTCAAAATTTGGCATTTATAAGTGGCCTTGGCGTCAAGAATCAGGTGTTCAAAAATCGCTTCTACAAGGCATTGATCATGTTGAAACCTACATGGGTGCATTGCGCATAATTACCAGACACCCTGACGATTCAAATTTCGGTGTAGATTCTTATGCCGAAGTAGCTCCTTAATACATTTCTTTGTTCAGCAAAAATTATTTCCATTACCATTTTTTGGTCTTCTTGAGCACTGTTTTAAACTAAAAACAAGCAGTAAATAAAATTCAAGTTGTCAATTGATTTTCATCTTTTCAATTTTAGAAATCGAAAGATGTTAAAATTGAATGCATTTCATCGATAAAGTGTATTAATCATCGACTAAATTCAACCATCTTACGTAACTAGTCGTATAAAACTATTTTGAACTTTAACTCAACCCCACAATCATCTACATGCGTTTGGTCACGAAAAAAACATTTTTCTATTTTCTTGTTTTTGGAAGTTTGACTTTGGCTATTAATATTTCCTGCAATAAGGATCATGATTTGTTTTTAGACACAATTCTAAATGATGAAGTTCTTGATGTAGAAGAAGCGCCTGAACAAGCAATTCGTGATTCTACTAGCAATTCCACACCTGAAGACACATTTGATGGGGTAGTTGAAGAGCCTAATGAGCAAACCCCGGTTGCCTTAGAAAATCGAACTACGGCATTTCCGACCATTAACGATGCCTATATTCAAAATGGTTTAGGCTTTGACTTGCCTCTGGTTCGCTTGCAAGAAAATTATAGAACAAGTTATCTAATGTTTGATTTAAGTCAAATAGATTCAATAGCGGGAACAGTAATATCGGCTGAACTTGAATTTACTATCAATGAAGATAGCGGCGATGGAATAATTGAAGTTTTTAAGGGGTCTTCGAATAACTGGACCGAAAACACGCTTTCTTCAAATTCAGCACCTGATAACGATAAGTTGTTGGGTACTATCGAAAAGCAATATGTATTAAATTCTAAAATCCAAATCGATTTGAATGCTGATGAAATATTGCCAGAATATATAACCTTGGTATTGGTTCAAAAAGAAGGTGATGATTTGGCATTTGCCTCTCAAGAGAATCCGAATTATTTTGGTCCTAAATTAAATGTGGTTTATGAAACAAGTGTTAGTGCTAAAGAACTAGTCATTGTCGATGAGCAGGAAATAACCGAAATTCAAGAGGAAAATACGGAGCAAGATTCAGAAGAACAGGAATCAACAGAGCAGGAGGAAACCACTGAGCAAGAGGCAACTGAAGAAGAAGAATCAACTGAAGAAGAAGAAGAAACTGAAGAAGAGGCTATTGAGGAGGAATCTACCGAAGAAGAAACTGAAGA
>CAYSPL010000018.1:0-37155 GCA_964432915.1 uncultured Maribacter sp. | reverse complement strand
AAGAAACTGAAGAAGAGGCTATTGAGGAGGAATCTACCGAAGAAGAAACTGAAGATGAAGAATCAACTGAAGAAGAAACTACTACAGAAAGTGTAAATGAACCCCCTATTGCGGTCGCCACAGCTAATGTGACAAGCGGTAATGCTCCGTTGACAGTGAATTTTATTGGAGGAAATTCTACAGATGACAAAGGCATAGTAAGCTATTATTGGAACTATCCAGATGACCCATCTGCTGCTCCAAACAATACAAGAACATTCAACACTCCTGGTATCTATCGAATCACATTAACAGTAAAAGACGCCGAAGGCCTGTCTGATTCTGAAATCTTATCGATTGAAGTAAATGCACCTGAAAATAGTGCGCCCATAGCAGTTGTTAATGCAAATGTAACAAGTGGTAATGCTCCACTACTGGTTGATTTTATCGGTGAAAATTCTTCTGATGACAAAGAGATTGTGGCCCACAGTTGGAATTTTGATAATGGCTCAACTGCGGAAACAGCGAACACCACGCATACTTTTACTGAGGCTGGTAACTATGACGTAGTATTGACCGTTACTGATGCCGAAGGTCTTTCAGACACAGAAACAATCACGATAGTTGTCAATACACCTATAAATAATGTAAATACGGCTCCAATAGCTGTTGCCTCAGCAAATGTGACAAGTGGCAATGCTCCGTTAACAGTTAATTTTGTTGGAGGAAATTCAACCGATGATAAGGGTATAGTAAGCTACTATTGGAACTATCCAGATGATCCATCTGCTGCTCCAAATAATACCAGAACATTCAATAATGCGGGAGTTTATCAAATTACATTAACGGTCTCAGATGCCGAAGGTCTTGTAGATACTGATACCTTGACCATTACAGTGAATGAGAACATTTCTGATACTACACCTAGTCAAATACAATGTATTGAAGGTGGCGGTAAGGCTAATCAAAAAGGCTCGAAAATTTGGTGTTGGAACAATACACAATTACCTGCTTATAACGGTAAGACCACAATTTTTAGTAATGGTCAATTAGGTATAGATTCTGAATGCAATGAAAATCAAATTACCAATGTAGGGGATCAATTGCGTTTTTATTTAAACCCAGAAACACCTGACCCACAAGGATGGTGCAATAATGCCTTCAACATGCGTGCAGAGATATACACCGCTCCGTGGCGTGTAAATAACCCACTTGGCACAGAAGAATGGATGGGCTGGAGTTATACTTTCGGAAACAATTATCAGGCAGACAATGAAAACCCATGGTTGTTTTTTCAAATCCATCAAGGCGTATCAGGATCTCCACCAGTAGAATTGGCAGTGGTTCCTTCTCGCTTATATGGGGCACAAAATGGAGAAGTAGTAGTTATTAATTATGCGAATAGAACAGAATCTGACCGAACACGAACCGGAGTAGTACCTCAAGCTGGCACCACTCTTGACATAGTTGTAAACGTTGTGCATGGCCTAGGATCCAATGGCCTTCTAAGAGTTTGGATCAATGGTAACAAAGTCTATGACAAACAGGTGGGCACCGTTCATTCATATGCTCCATGGGGTGGTAATGCTAAGTTTGGCATTTATAACTGGTCTTGGCGTGATGAGGCTGCCGTTCAAAAATCACTACAACAGGGCATAGATTATTTAGAAACTTTTATGGGTCCACTAAGAATGATAACGCGCTACCCCGGAGATGCTGATTATGGTAAGAATTCATACATCGAAGTTGCTCCTGATTAAAAACTTTTTATTCATTGTGAAAAAATTCTGCTTGCTTGAGCTTTTTCATGAGTTGTGAAGTAAATAGAGTTGAACCAGTTTTATTTAGATGTGTAACATCCGCAAATAAAGCTTTATTTTTCAAGTACTCTTCATCTCTAGAATAGTCAATGAATGCAACATTGTTGTCTTCACAAAGTTTCTTACACAGCTCTATCGAATAGTTGTTTTCATATAAAAAATATGCCGGAGATACAACTACGACCAATTGAATATTTTTCTTTTTACAAATAGAAATTATTTCTTTAAATAAGTCGTATTTGATATCGTTAACAGCATAGTCATTTGGCAACTGTAATGAGTCTATTTCTAATTCATATATTCTCTCAAGTGGTTTATAACCTTTGTAAGTGTCTTTATATTTCTCTCTTTTTTTATTTAATTCAAGATTACCCATTAGAATTGAAGAAATCCTTGAATTAAAAGGATAAATCTTGGACATCATTTTCCATTTTTCATAGGGTGATTTCATTGAAAGTACCTCCTGAATTTCAGGGTGTTTTTTATAGTATGGTAAAAGCAAAGCAAGTCTGTCATGCTCCACAGGATTGTAATTAAAATTATCTGAAAAATCAAGAATTATTGCCTTAGGGGTGTGCCTTTTGGTAACTGATTTTAAAATGGCGTTTTGATATAGCGTAAAATTACCGTTGCTTCCTAGATTATAAACTGAAAGACCTGTTGAATCTTCAATAACCTTAGTGTTATAATGATAGCGAGCACGCGACGTACCTAGAATTAATACATCTTCATTTGCCTTTTCAATGGCATATGTAGTTTGATGTATTGCCCCTGAACTTGCTGTGAAATAGAATTTTTCTAGTCCAAACCCTATAATTTGATCGAAAAGAACTATCACGAAAAAAGCTAAAATTATTTTTGACAAATACTGTTTCATTTTAAATATTATTTAAAATTGAAAATAGATGAACTGTCTACTATCAAAGACCCCAATAAGTAAAATCAGTAAGGTTAAAGAAATATACCAGATATATTTATGATTTCTTTTTAGTTTGAGTTTTTTGTGAAAATGATATTCATCATAAAGGTCTCGTACAAAAATAATTGATGTACAAAACCAACAATAAAAAAAGGTAGCTGCGGTGTCAATAAATAGAGGTCCTGATTTAACAAACATATTTTTAATAATCAGAAAAGCATCAGAGATGCTATTGGCTCTAAAAAAGATGACAGTAAAACCAAATAAGATTAATATTCTTAACATATGAAACGCTTCTCTCGCCTTAAAACTATTAATCTTTAGCAAATTAAATTTGAAAACAGAATCAAACATTTGATACACACCATTCATAAGGCCCCACACTACGAAGGTCCAGTTGGCCCCATGCCATAAACCATTCACTAAAAAAGTAGTCATTAGACTAAAAACTTTACGTCCATTTGAAGCTCCGCCAGGTTTGTCAACTAAAGGAATGTATACATAATCTTTAAACCAATTTGATAAAGAGATGTGCCAGCGCTGCCAAAATTCGCTAATAGATTTTGCAAAATAAGGCCGCCTAAAATTTATCATTAAATCAAAACCTAAAATTTTAGCGCAACCGATAGCTATATTTGAATATCCTGCAAAATCACAGTAAATCTGAACCATGAAAAAGAAAGTTGCCATGATTAGACTGGGAGAGCTATGCATTTCTGCATTGTTGTATACAGCATCAACGTATATAGCCAGCCTATTAGCAACAGCGACTTTCATAAAGAACCCCCAAATGATAAGTTTAGTGCCCTCTATGGCTTTATGGTAATCAAAATGAATTTTTTTATGGAATTGAGGCAAAAGATTTGATGCTCTTTCTATAGGCCCTGCTACCAGTTGTGGAAAAAATGATACAAAGAGAGCATATTTGCCAAGATGTTTTTCAGGAGCAATTTTTTTCCAATAAACATCAATTGAATAGCCAACGGCCTGAAATGTATAGAATGAAATCCCTACTGGTAGAAGAAGCTTAAATTCTGGAAACTCAACACGTAATCCAAGCGTTGTCATTAAATCTATAATAGAATGTGTAATGAAATTATAGTACTTAAATAAAAATAAAATTGAAAAATTTGATACAACACTCAAAGTAACCCAAGCTTTTTTACTTTTTTTCGATTTGCTCGAATGAATCTGGTCAGCACAGAAATAAGTCACTACCGTTGAAAAAAATATGAGCAGGGCATACATGGGTTCCCAATTCATATAGAAAAAGTAACTAGCTATCAAGAGAAATAACCACCTTATTTTACTTGGAATGATATAATAGATAATACATACTGCCGGGAAAAAAAGCAGGTATGTGAAGGAGTTAAAGAGCATTATTAACCAATGATTAGGGTTTAATAAGAATTAATGAGTCGATGGTTTTAAACTGATAGCAAGAAATTTGTCATGAATAATGACAAAAACAGCCAGTATTAAGGGAATTGCAGGTATCAAATGCCGAACACGTCCATCTAGAAGAATGAGACCCCCAATAAAAATTAAAGCCATCAAAGCAATAAACCTTAATTCAAAAGAAACCGAAGCTCGTTTTGTAATGCCTAAATATGTAGCTGAAAATAAAAAGATAACAAAGAATAAATTCGGTAAAAAATAGAAAAAAGTTGATGGTTTTTGAATGGTATATGAATAGGGCGAATTAAAGAAAAGACGAAGGGCACTCGCGCCAGTATTTTTTAAGTATTTTAAAGGGTGCTCTTTCATGTTTTGAATCGCTTTTTCTTTAAAACGAGCATCTCGTTCGACATGCGGAAGCGCCTGAATCTCTTCAAAGAAAGAGCCGTGGTTCTTGGTAATATCAGCAGTAGTATAATATTCGGCGGTATCATTTCCTGCAACAACATCTGAACTAATCCAATCGCCATATTCATTTTCAAAAGGGGTTGACCTCCAGTAAAGTATTTCTCCACCTTGAGTGCCCAACATAAATTTCTCGCCAGTCACAGCATAAGTGTATCCTAAATAGGGTACACAAAACAGAAATCCTATGCTTAGTACCACAAGACTAGATTTTACTTTTCTAGATTTTTTGAACATGAAAACAAAAAAATAGAAAATAAAAAGCGCGATAATTACATATGCAAAAATTACTTTGGTCAAAACTAATAACCCCAAGAATGAAGCTGATATTAAGAGATGCTTTTTTGAATAATTCTTGTGTAAGGCCATAAAGTGAAATAGAAACCCACAAACAAGAAAAACAGCCAAGGCTTCAGAATGCAAATAAACCAGCCATTTAAAAAAAGGGGGGTATAAACCAAGAAGATAAGAAAAGGCCAATGCTTTCTTATGACCTACGTAATTGACTATGGTTTTATAAAAAAACAGAACTGCTCCAAAAAGAAGTAAGGCGTTTATTAAAGTAATAAATACATTAGATATACCTAAGGCCAATAAAGGCGCTATCAGTAGAGGATATCCTGGCCCATTTCTAAAAGACGGGTTTTCTAAATCAGTATAATAACCATTAGTCAAATTCAATGCGTATTCTACATGACGCCCCTCATCTGCAATTAATTCATTATGGCCAAATGAAATTATTAAAATGAAATAGAGACCTATTAAAGGTAGCAGGCCTATAATCGTTTTTTTAAAAGCTATTGGGCTCATAATCATTTAGATTATTACTTGCTATTTTTTAGCAGGGTTGTATTCAAATGAAATAATTCATCGAAATAGCGCTTCTTCTGCAAAGAAAGAAACCCCAACCCCATAATTTGAATTGAAATTATTAAGGTAATACCACCTACTACAAATGAGTAAGGTCTTTCACGATATACCTCTGAAACTGCTAAAGAAAATCTTTCTTCAAAACCTTGGGCCAAATCAATGGTCATCGGATATTGTAGATAGGTATTAATGAAAATCCACAAAATTATATAAACAGAAATTAAGAAAATACTTAATCCGATAAGCCAGAAGAACATGTAAGGTCTAAAAATAAAACTGTTGACAAGGCCATTGAAAATACCTCTGAATATGCGCATTCCTGATGTTCTCACTTTACCCATTGCCATCTGAGCTGACCAATCTAAGTGTGCCGGAATTTCGACAACTTTTGCCCTAAGTATATGAGCCTTAAAAACAAGCTCAGACATAATATCAAAGGTGGTCGACTTTGTGTTTACTGTGCGAATAAAATCGCCCTTGTAGGCTCGAACCATGCTGGTAAAAGTATAAATATTCAAGCCAGAGGCCTTACGCATGATAAAATTCACTGTTTTACTGAGTAAAAGTCGTAAGCGAGGCACAGCGGTATTTTTACCCCCCTTCATATAAGGCGAAGCTATTACCATATCAGCATGAGCATTTATTGCTTTATCTAATAGTTTTTCAATATGCTCAGGGGCATAACTAAGATCTAAATCAAGAACAATTACATAATCTCCTTTGGTATTTTCGAAGCCTGTTCTATGCGCAGTGCCAAGGTTTCTATTCGTTAAATGGTGATATATTTTTAAACTGTCATATTTACCTACTAGAGAATCAGCAATCTTACCTGTATTGTCAGAGCTACCATCGTTTACAACTAGAACTTCCCAATTGTACTTATCTCTTAAAGTGTCTAAATAAGTATAAAGCAAACCAATATTCTTCTCAATAATTGCCTCTTCATTATAGGCAGGCAAGATAATACTGACCAGCGGTTTTGAAATTGATTTGACACCACTACTTACATCCATTTCATATTCTTTTAAGGCTTATTATTTGTCATTAATAACCTCATTATGGGACATAGAAGAAGTAAAACTATAAAATTAATAGCCCTCCCCGAATTCTATCCGTTAAACTGTTATAATAAGAGACAAAGTATAGTTTTTAAGAGGCTAAATTATTTGGTAGCGGAACTATTTTTAGACTAGTCTTGTTCTTAATCGAATTGACATGGGTGTTCATATCAACCAAATTATAATGTTTGGCAAGTTTTTTCATTACTTTTTTAAAGATAAATACTTTTCTCGCGCTACTAATATTCATACCTGGAAAAAATGCCAAACTTTTGATTTGATCGCCACCAATGATATCTAATGGGTGAAGCAAAAAACTCGGTTCTGTTCTAGTTATTTTACATAAGAAAATGGCAATATTCAAGTATAACATAGCCAGATGAATAGATATATTACTCAAATACAAGAGATAACTTAAGTGAAAAGGTATTCTCAATAAGGGCATGGTGGTTACTGGCAATTCAAGTAATTTCTTGTCATTTTTAAGCCTCCAATAATAGGGCTTCAATTTTCTAAAACCATCTGAAAATTTTCCAAAAATTTCTTTTCGGTCTTCTTTTTCTTCTTTGGATAGATTCGAAGTGCTGAAATAATATAATCTTGCCAATGGCCCAATTACCGTAGGTAAAGTAGAGGCATCATAATTATACCCTTTCTCTTCTAAAACCTCTAGCAATGTCTTGCTCCAGCTAAAACCAGGTCCGCGAAAACCATTGGGTTCTTTGCCGGTTACCTTGGCTATGGCATCATGGGCGGTATCAATTTCATTTTTCATCTCTTCTTTGGTATAGAGATGCAACCAAGTTTCATGCTTGAAAGAGTGATTGGCAATATCATGACCCGCATCAGCAATGGCCTTGATGTATTTGTGGTTTTTTTCAAAAGCCGCATCTTGGCCCACAATGAAAAAAGTGATTTTTAAATCGAGTTCATCCAATATTTCGAGCACATGGGGTACAAAAATATCAAGGTAAGATGGGTAATCTTCCCAACCTTTTTCACCATGAATCTTCATATAAGACCATTGGTTATCCATATCAAGTGAAAGACTTAAAAGAGGTTTGCTCATAATTGACTTATTTTATTGAAAGGGGTTGTATTTCTTTTTTGAAATCGGCCATAAAATCTTTGACATGACTTACCACCGAATTGTTATTTAATGTGTCATTCACAAATTGGGAGGTATTGACCACATAAAAATCAGGATGCTTGGTATCTGTTTTTGGAATGATATCAGAATAGTTCAAAACCTGCAAAGGCTGTACTTTATATGCTTTATGCATATGTATTGAGACCATATCTCTCTGGTTGAAATCAGGATATAGCCTATTGACCCCTTTTAAGAAAATAGTTTCAAGTTCTTTGTCTGTTTTTGACCAATATTCATGATCGGCGGTCAAGTACTTAGGAAAATAAGTGATGTATTTTCCATTGGTTTGTTCGATATCAACCAATGAACTCATACCAATCACACCCGTGAAAGGCACTTCTTTATCTGCAAGATTCAGAACATAATACGGCGTCAGTGGTTTGTTGGTAATTAAAGCCATACAGATAACGCCAAGATATTCAACGGGCTGCTTTTTTTCTGAAATATCAAAAAGACTTGAATCACTTACTTTTTCTAAAATGTTCAATGGAGCGGTAAAAATAACCTTATCAAAATTTTCTTTGACGCCATTGTAAATGATTTCAATTCCGCCGTTTGGGGCAGAATTTATCTTGCTTACTGAAGTTTTGGTAAGAACCGTCGAATTATTTTCCAACAACAGTTTTTGTAGTCGGTCAAAAACGGTTTTGTAACCACCATTGACAAACCCCATATGTTCTTTTTGTGCTGCAGAACTGCGTGCTTGGAATAATCTTTTGATATACGTCCAAATAAAAACTGCAGAAACACGGTCATGACTTTCTCCTAATTTGGCAATTAATAATGGCGACCAAAACTTTTCATAAGTTCTTTTGCCACCAATCTTTATCAACCAATCTTTAACCGTAATCTTTTCAAGCTTTTTGCGGTCATTGATTTTAGAGCCATAAAATATGGTAAATGCAAGTTTTATTTTATCAATGATATTTAATGGTGGAAAAAGTAAAAAGTCTTTCGAACTACTAAAAGAGTAGAATTTTTTATTTACGTAATATCCAGTCATTGACCTACGCCACTGTAATTCTTCCTCAAGGCCTAAATCTTTGATTAAATCTACCAAATGATTGTCAGTAGGAAGTATTACATGATAGTATTTATCCCAAATAAAATGTCCGTAGTCATAATGAGTTGCCAACCCCCCTAATTGGGAGTCAGCCTCAAAAACTTTGACCTGAGCATTGGTTTTTGCTATTTCATGAGCCAATACAAGGCCCATAAAACCTCCGCCAACAATACCTATCTTCATTTATCTTGTAAGACTACGTTACTGGTTACTCTTTTTTGCCACTCATATGTTTTACGTAGGCCTTCTCTCATTGAAACCTTGGCCTTTACACCCAGAATACGCTCAGCCTTGGTCGTGTCAGGTACACGCCTCATGACATCTTGGTATTTTCTCCCACTTGATATCTCGTCGTATGGGATCAATTTTATTGGCGCCTTATCAGTTTCATCAGCGATTTCGTTCAACATTTCGGCCAACTCGAGAATGGTGATTTCCTCATTAGCACCAATATTGAATATTTCTCCATTAGCTTCAGGCTTCATTGATGCCGCGTAAATACCAGCCACTGTATCTTCAACAAAGGTAAAGGTTCTGGTCTGTTTACCATCACCGTGAATAGGAATGGTCTTATTGTTCAAGATGCAATCAATGAAAACTGACTGCGGGCCTCCCCACCAAGACAAATGTTGATGTGGCCCGTATGAACCGAAAAAGCGTAAAAGAACAACAGGAAAATCGTAATCTTCCATATAAGCCAAAGCCAAATGCTCATCAAATAATTTTGAAACGGCATAGGCCCATCTTGGAACTTTGGAATCTCCCAATACGCAATTGCCATCTTCCTTGAAAGGAATATCCGGACTCATACCATAAACATCTGAGGTAGAAGCCAAAACAAACTTGGTTTTGTTTTTCTTGGCAAATTCAAGCATGTTCTCACTACCCTTTGAGTTTATTTGAAGGGTGGCAACGGCATTTCCGTAACGAGGTATTTTAAAAGCGGCCAAATGAATGATAACGTCAAAATCGTTATCAAGATTGTCAATGGTGCTCTTTTCCAAAATGTCCTTTTCAAGAAAAGTGAACTTCTCATTGGTCATGTGGGCATCAATGTTTTCCATTCTGCCCATAGACAAATTGTCAATACCTACCACGGTATGATTTTCTTTCAATAGTTTGCTTAAGAGGTTAGAGCCTAAAAAACCGGCCACACCGGTCAATAGAACTTTTTTTGAATTTTCACTCATGGGGTTTGCTTTAAAATCAGAAATAAACGAGCACGCAAGATACCGCAATTGATGAGTGGTTTAAAATGTGAACTACGTCATTGGTAGAGTAAAACTTACAAGATGCCGAAAAAATCAAAAAATGAGTCCTACAAAAAAATTTTCATGACCAAAAAATCCAAAAAGAAGCCTAGCTGCTTGATTTCATCGACGAACGGTAGAGTGGTCGGTAAAGATGCTTTAGACGCGCTATTCATTACATTAAAATGCTCATTGAAATTGCTGATTTAGACATTTCAAAGGAGCTGAAGCTGTATGGTTTTATTCTTTGAAAACATTTTTATCGATGTGACAGTCCCTTTTGAACCAGGGGAAATTCTAAAGAAAACCCTGTCGTTTTAGGGTCTAAATACCTAAAATATTGTACATTAGAGCCCCGATATTGGAAGCCCCTATAGCATTGGGTAGTGATACTCAATCATACCAATTTAATTTTTACAATGGCCAAAAAAGAAAAAATAGTGTTCAAGCTTGAAGATAGAATCGAGAGTTCCGCATCTAAAATAGATGTCATCAAAAATTTGATTTTTGGAGAAACTATTCAAGAGTATGATGCAGAATTTGAAGTGCTGAAAAAAGATATCCTTAAAAAGAAAAAAGTTTTAGAGGATATGATTGATGAAATTCGATCTGATTTGAACACCACCTTAGACAGTGTCTCCACTGATTTGAATATTCGAATTACTGACTTAGAGAAAAAGATTTCCGATAAAATAGAGGACATCGAGCAAGATTCAGTAAACAGAGAAACCCTTGGCAAAATTTTGGTTGATCTAGGAGAGCGCATAGGTGGTAAGTAGCCGAACAACATCCCCCTTTAAAATGAACGAGAACGATAAGCTTGAAATCTTAAAGGATATTCTTTTTGATGACGGACATAAGTTCGAGGAAAAGATATCGAAAAGGGTAAAGAACCTAGAGGAAACTCTCAATCAGCGAAAAAAACTCTCCGGTAAGGTAAACCCCCTTATTGAGCAACAAATCAATGAGTTCAAAGAAAGCATACCCGGCACTCTTGGCCCTGTCATTACCGAAACTTTAAGAGAAGAAATCAAATATCGTAAAGATGAAGTGGTAGATGCCCTTTATCCGATAATGGGTAAAATGGTCAAAAAGTACGTGGCGCAAGAAATGCAATTGCTACAAGAGAGAATAGATAATCAATTGAGCTTTTTGACCCGTTGGAAAAGAAAACTTAGATCTATTTTTTCTGGCAAGAAAGAAGAGGACCTGATCATAGATGATTTGGCCACAGCAAAAATTGAACAGGTATTGTTGATTGAGAAAGATTCAGGTATTCTCAAAGCCAGCTTCTCCAAATCAAATACCATGGATGAAGAAATGGTGTCAGGAATGCTTACCGCGATAAAATCATTTGTTGAAGATGCTTTTAATCAGCGAAATCAAAATCTTGAATCTATTGAATATGAATTGTATCAAATACACCTTCAAAGTTTCGCGACCCATTACATAGCCGTTGTCATATCAGGAAATTTCGTGACCAGTGCTAAAAACAAACTGCAAGATGTCATCTTTAATTTTTACAATCGCTTTATGGCAATGAATCTTGATTTGGTTTTTGATTCTGAAAATGCTAAAAAGAAAGTTTCAACCATTGGCAAGCCGCGTATTGAACGTGAGTTGAAAAAACATTTTGGCAATGCAAAAATCTAAGAAAATTGTGGTTCTTGGTCATTTTGGCGTTGGCAAGACCTCTTTAATCAGACGTTTTGTAACCGATACTTTCTCTGATAATTATAAGGTTACCATTGGGGTTCATATTACCAAAAAAATAGTTGAGCTTTCAGTTGACAACAAAATGTCTTTGATTTTATGGGATTTGGAAGGAACCGATGATGTGGACTCAATTCGTGAAGCTTATTTATTGGGAACGCACGGCCTCGTATTTGTTTTCGATGTAACCAGGCCTTCAACATTTGAGCATTTGAACGCTGATCTGGAAACGGTTTCAAAGAAAGTGCCAAATACACCATTATTGGTTGTTGGCAATAAATCAGATCTGGTTGATGGGGTAGAACTTGACGCCGTGCTCAATGAAAATTCGCTCACAGTTGATTTTGTTACAAGTGCCAAAACCGGTAATGCGGTAAATGATCTATTTGTGAAAATGGCAACTCTTTTAGATTGAAAATGCTCGAAAAATATAAAAAGGAACATGTAAACCAGAATCTACAGTTCATTTTATTGGATGAAAATGGAGTTGTCATTGAAAGTGACAACGTACTATTTGATCTTGCGAGGGGTACTTCATTGTATGAGATACATCCTTTTTTTGAAAGCTTTCCTTCCTTAAAAAGGCTAAAAAAAGAATTGGATTTCCATTGTGTCAATTTGAAGTTCGACAATATTGATTTAATAGTTGACATGAAGGTCAAAAAAAGTACTGATGCAGTAGTGGTCTCCATTTATGACTTTACCGAGCACTATAATTCGTATCAATTGGTCGCCCAATCTAGAAATGAATCCATTATAAAGAATGAATTAACAGTTATCAAGAATCGAGAACTCGAAGAGCGAGAGCGATTTAAAAATCAATTCATTCAAAACTTTAGCCATGAATTGAGAAATCCTATTACCAGTGTCATGGCCATCAGTGATATACTTCATGAAACTGATTTGAGCTCAGACCAAATCAAAATGCTTGATTTCTTAAAAGCTTCAACAAACAACTTAAGGCTTCTGCTCGAAGATACTTTGAGTATAGGTTTGATTGATTCTGGCAAAATGGAGATTCAAAGTAAATTGTTTGGTTTAAAAGAGCTATTTGATTTGCTACTATTTACCTACCGGAGTAAGGCCAAGAAAAAGGGTCTTTCTTTTGATTTTTTTTGGGATGACAAAATACCTGATTACGTTGAAGGAGATCGTTTGAGATTATACCAAGTCTTGGGAAATTTGCTTGACAATGCTTTAAAATACACAGAAGCAGGAAATATCAATCTTGAAATGAGTTTGAATCAAAAGTGGGCGAACAAAGCCAGTATTCGAATTAAGGTTACTGATACTGGGGTCGGAATTGCGCCGAAAGACCTTATGTTGATTTTCGACAGCTTTCAAAGAATTGAAACAAATGAAAAGATAAAAGGCACCGGCCTAGGTCTAACTATAGTCAAGCGACTTTTAACGCTTATGGGAAGTGAAATAAAGGTTGATTCAGAAGAGAATAAGGGATCAAATTTTTATTTCGATATAATTCTAAAATACCCTGTCGTAGAATCAAAAAGAAGAGGAACCAATAAAAAGACCATAGGAAAGGTAAAGCATCAAAATAGCAAACAAAACAAGTACAAATTACTACTTGTTGAAGATGACGAAGATGTTCAGTTGAGTTTGTTTAAAATGTTGTTGAACACCAAGCAGTTTCATATTGATTTGGCATATGATGGCAATTTAGTACTTCAAGAAGTAGTGAACAACAACTATGATGTGATCTTGATGGATGTTAATCTTCCAAACATCAATGGGGATCAAATAACAAGACTAATACGTGACTTTCCCTTTAAAAATGTCAAGAATATTCCAATAATAGGTATTACGGCCAATGCCTTTGAAGAAAATATTAAAGAATATATTGAAGCCGGTATGAATTCAGTATTGGTTAAACCCTTCGAAAAAGAGTCTTTTTTAGACGCTATTTACAAAGTTCTCAAATAGTTTTTCAAATCCTTTTTAATATAATATTGTAAGAATAATACTACATTAAATGCATTTCATCGATCAATTTATGCATTTCATCGATGATTTTTAATTACAGCTTTTATTCCACTTCATGCCGCTCTAGACTTTTTATGTTTGTTCCAGTAAGTTAAAAAATCATAAAGTTTAGAAAAGTTACCCGAATAAAAGATAACAGATTAATGAGCCTTCTTGAAATACCTTTTTTATCAGAATTCATTTTTGTCTTGAGCACGATGATTTTCCTGTTCACGCTCTACGCTGTGCTGCCAGGGTTCATATATGAAAAGAGAACGTTGTACAATCATACTCTGACGAATGTTTTATGGTATAAAATTTTTAATGAATCAATGTATTGGTTCTTTAACCTCTTCAAAGATTCTTCAAGGGAGCAATTGGTTGAAGTTCCCGTAAGAAATGAACAATTAAATGAAATAAAAATATAGGCTATACTTGCACTAACCATTGCGTGTAAACCGAAACCCAATTGGCTAAAAATAACGATTCTGAATCACGGTAATTTTGGAGGCGTTTTACTGAGGCATCGGAAAAGAAATCAAAATGTGCAGTAATGTACATTGAGAATAACGGTTTTTAGTTCAATTTTTGGGGATAAAAGGCTCTTTTAAGAGCCTTTTTTTATGGCCTATATCCACCTGATTCTAACCCACTAGGATCAAAACAGCGCCAATTGCTGTTAAGACGAGAATCATTTTCCTGTAAAAAGCTTCTTTTATACGGTCCACGACATGCACGCCAAGCCAAAAACCTAAAATAATTGCGGGTACCATGAGCAGATTAGTGAGCAAGCTATTGATGGTTACAGTTTTCCAAACAAAAATATGAAAGGGCATTTTGAAGATATTAATAATGAAAAATAACCAAGCCGCTGTACCAATAAATTGATTTTTGGGCAGGCGCATGGCTAAAAAGAAGATGTTTGAAAAGGCTCCTGCAAGATTTCCGATCATGGTGGTAATTCCGGCCATGATTCCTATAAAACTAGCAAAAGCCCAATGTGTGGGCACCACTTTTGATTTTCGTGTATCCCACCAATACATGAGTGCCACACTGAATAAAATGATGACCGCCATTCCTAATTTGAAGGTATCCTCATCCAAATCTTTTCCCAACACCACACCAATGAGTACGCCTGACATCATCCAAGGAAGAAATCGTTTTAAATACTCCCATTGCACATGTTTATTGTAATAAATGACCGCGAACATATCTCCAACAATAAGCATCGGAACCATGAGTCCTGTTGATTCTTTGGCACCAAATGCCAAAGCCATCAAAGTCACGGTAATCATGGTTATTCCCTTAATCCCTGCTTTTGATAGTCCTAAAATAAAGGCAGCTAAAAAGGCGATGATCCAAGTGGTAATTGAAACGTTGCAAATAATGAAATGGCCCAATGATCGTCTTTTGTATAGAAGAGACTAAGGTATTTCAAATTATTTTATCTTTAGTGACCAACTAAAAACCAAATTATGGAATTAAGCGCTCTTGATTATGGCTTTATCATTTTCTTTTTCTCACTTGTTTTAGGAATTGGTATTTATGTTTCCAAAAAATCGGGGGAAAGCTCTTCACAATTTTTTTTATCGGGCCGAACCATGCCTTGGTGGTTGTTAGGTCTTTCGATGGTAGCGACTACCTTCTCTACTGATACGCCCAATCTGGTAACCGATATTGTTCGTACAAACGGGGTATCAGGCAATTGGGTTTGGTGGTGTTTTCTTTTAACAGGAATGTTGACTGTTTTTGTTTATGCAAAATTATGGCGCAAGTCGAATGTAAAGACTGATTTAGAATTCTATGAATTACGCTATGGTGGTAAACCAGCTAGCTTTTTAAGAAAGTTCAGAGCCATTTATTTAGGGGCTTTATTTAATATTATTACCATGGCCTCAGTAACGCTGGCAGCCATAAAAATAGGAAGTATCATGCTTGGCCTAGAACCACTGGAAACGGTTATTGGAGCAGGTTTGATAACCGTTGTATTCAGTGCTTTAGGCGGTTTTAAAGGTGTGGTTTACACTGATTTCATTTTATTTTTTGTTGCCATGGCGGGTGCCATTGGCGCTGCTTTTTATTTGGTGAATATTCCAGAAGTAGGGGGCTTGAATGCCATGATGGCAAATGAAAATGTCATGGATAAACTCAATATTTTACCAAATTTTGACAACACAGAAGTTTTGATAACCCTCTTTATCATACCAATAGCGGTACAATGGTGGAGCTCTTGGTATCCCGGGGCTGAACCAGGTGGAGGAGGTTATATTGCACAGCGAATGTTGGCGGCCAAAGATGAAAATCATGCCATCGGGGCCACTTTCTTTTTCAATATCATGCATTATGCATTGCGCCCTTGGCCATGGATCTTGGTTGCTTTGGCTTCTTTGGTGGTGTACCCAGATATTGCAAGTATTGCAGAAGCTTTTCCAGATGTTGCCGAAAATAAATTGGGGCATGATTTGGCCTATTCAGCTATGTTGACAAAATTGCCAAGTGGTCTTTTGGGGGTAGTTTTGGCCTCTTTGATTGCGGCCTATATGAGTACAATTTCCACACAATTGAATTGGGGATCATCATATATAGTTTTTGATTTTTACAAGCAACAGATCAACCCAAATGCCACCGAGAAACAAATGGTTTCCGTAGGAAGAATTTCAACAGTGGTTTTGATGGTTTTGAGTGCATTATTGGCATTGACACTTCAAAATGCATTTGAGGTGTTCGATCTTTTGGTAACCTTTGGTGCAGGTACAGGTCTAGTATTTATTCTTCGCTGGTTTTGGTGGCGTATAAATGCATGGAGTGAAATTACGGCCATGTTCGTTTCCGGGATCATTTCCATTCTTTTGGTAAAAACAAGTTTGGGAGATTTTTTATTCGCTACTGATACGGGGTTGTTTCCTGAATGGGCAAATTATCCGTTTGTAGTTGTCGTAACCACTGCAATATGGATGCTAGTGACTTTAATGACCCAACCAGAATCAAAGGAAACACTTCGTGGGTTTTATCAAAAAATACAACCCGGCGGCCCTGGGTGGTCAAGTGTGGTTGAAGATGCTAAGGCAGATGCTGTTGATATTGTAAAATCGGATGAAACATGGAGTGTGCCTTCAGGTATTACGGCCATGATTTTAGGAGTTATTCTCATATATTCCATTATGTTTGCCACAGGGTATTGGATATACGGCACCACAAATCTTGCGCTAGGGTTAACGGCAGTAGCTGCTATTTCAGGCTTTCTACTCATTAGAGTATGGGGTAAAATGAAGAACACTATTTTGTAAAATAAACAGAATGAAAGATAGAGTACTCGCTGTAGACATTTTTAGGGGCGCAACAATTGTTTTGATGATTTTGGTCAATACCCCAGGTACCTGGTCAGCGGTTTTTCCCCCATTAAGACATGCCGAATGGGATGGGTATACCCCCACTGATTTGGTTTTTCCGTTTTTTCTTTTCATCGTGGGCACATCCATTGTGTTTGCATACAAAAACAGAACAGCCAACACCGGCACTTACAAAAAAATCACTATTCGAGCTTTGAAATTGATTGTTCTCGGCCTCTTCTTGGGTGCTTTTACACTTAGCTTCCCCTTTTTTAAGGACTTTGAAGCAATTCGTTTTCCAGGGGTTTTACAACGTATAGGTGTTGTTTTCTTTTTTGCATCAATTTTGTATTTGAATTTCAGTTGGAAAAAGTTAATTGGCATAGTCGTATTTTTTCTCGTCGGATATTGGTTAATGATGACCCTTATTCCCGTTGAGGGAGTCGCCTCAACATTGGATAGAGCTCCGAATAATTTGGCAAATTGGTTGGATGTTAAAATTTTTGGTTCACACAACTATAAGCCTGACTATGATCCCGAAGGTCTTTTGAGCACAATACCCTCAATAGTTAGTTCTTTGTTGGGAATTTTCACAGGCTTGATATTGACTTCCGAACAAGAGAAGAAAGCCACCATTTTGATAGGAATTGGAGGTGCCATGCTGATTATTGGTCATGTTTGGGGTATCTTTTTCCCCATAAATAAAGCACTTTGGTCAAGTAGTTTTGTACTGGTCACAGCAGGTTGGGCGAATTTGATTATGGCTTTGATTTATTACTTTACTGATGTCAAGAAAATTGAATTCGGAAGTATTTTCAGATATGCCGGTGCCAATGCGATAGTCTTGTACTTTTTGTCAAGCTTTATTAGTAAATTAATGGGAATGATCAAAGTGGGAGACACCTCTTTACATGGGTGGTTGTTCAATAAAATATATGTACAAGACTTTATGTCTCTGCAATTTTCTTCTTTATTATACGGACTCTCGGTTGTAGGGTTTTATGTTTTCTTGGCTTATTTTCTATACCAAAGAAAGATTTTCATAAAGGTTTAAGAGTTGGCATTAGTTTGGCAACATACTTTCCGATAACGTCAAATTCTAAATTCACAACAGATCCTTTCCTGTAGGTTTTGAACCTTGTGTTTTCGTAGGTATAGGGTATGATGGCCACGCTAAAGGTATTTTCTCCAGAATTCACAACGGTTAAACTAGTGCCATCAATGGTAATTGAACCTTTTTCTATGGTGGGGTTGTTGGTTGCGGCATCGTATTCAAATGAAAAAACCCAACTGCCGTCTTTTTCCTCAACCGAGGTGCATATTCCAGTTTGATCCACATGGCCTTGAACAATATGTCCGTCTAGCCTGCTTCCCAAAATCATGGCGCGCTCTAGGTTGACCAAATCGCCTTGTTGAAGATCTCCAATCGTACTTTTTTGTAGCGTTTCTTCGATTGCGGTAACCGTGTAACTGTTGTCGTTTACTGAAACAACCGTCAAACAAACTCCATTGTGGGCAATACTTTGATCAATTTTCAATTCAGGGGCAAGAGTTGAACTGATTGTCATATGAACATTGCCACCCTCATTTTCCAATTTGGCAACCTCGCCCAAAGTTTCGATAATTCCTGTAAACATGTTCCGTTTTTATTGACTAGTTTTGTAGCTTCTGTTCGGTACAAAGGTAGCCAATATCATGGAGGGAAAGGATAAAATTAAATTAGGTATTTCTGTAGGAGACCTTAACGGAATTGGGTGTGAAGTAGCATTGAAAACCTTTCAAGATAAGAGAATGCTTGATTATTGCACACCTATTTTTTTTGCCTCCAACAAAATAATTTCCACTCAAAAAAATACACTTCAGATCAATATCGATTTTCATGGTGTTCAGAAGATTTCCGAAGTTTTGGATGGAAAAATCAATGTGCTGAATATTTGGAAGGAAGAACCCAAGTTGGAATTTGGAAAAGCCACTGAAGAAGTGGGCTCTTTTGCAATCAAATCTTTAAAGGCCGCAACTGAAGCGTTGAAAGCAGAAGAAATAGATGTCTTGGTAACAGCGCCGATCAACAAAAACAATATTCAGTCAGAAGAGTTCGCTTTTCCGGGGCATACTGATTTTCTGGCAGCGGAGCTTGAGGGTGAAAGTTTGATGTTTATGGTTGCCGATGAGTTGAAAATTGGGTTGCTCACTGACCACCTTGCAGTCAAAGATGCTCCTGAGGCCATAAACCCCATTCTGATAAGAACCAAAGTACGAACCATTGAAAAATCATTGCAAATTGATTTCGGAATTCGCAGACCAAAGGTGGCACTTTTGGGCATTAACCCCCATAGCGGCGATAATGGCACCATTGGAAAAGAAGATGATGAAGTACTGAAACCAGTAATCAAAGAAATGTCAGATGCAGGGCACTTGGTTTTTGGCCCATACGCCGCAGATAGTTTTTTCGGTTCTGATGGTTATAAGAATTTTGACGCGGTTTTGGCGGCCTATCATGATCAAGGCCTGATTCCGTTTAAAACACTTTCATTTGGCAACGGAGTGAATTATACAGCTGGTTTGGACAGAGTCCGTACGTCTCCGGATCACGGCACTGCTTATGAAATTGCTGGAAAAGGCCATGCTGATTTCGGGTCGTTCAAGGCAGCGGTCTTTATGGCATTGGGCATTTTCAAGAACAGACAAGAACATAAAGAACTTACTGCTGACCCACTACAAAAGCAACGTTCAAGACGTTGATTCTCGCTGCGTTATTTTGGTTTTTCATAATAGGGTTTTATTAAAATAATACTATCTTTGCACCCGCATTGTCAGCAACGGTTAAGTCTTTGTTTTCAAGCGTAGTATTTTTAAAACAACGTGTAGCGATGAAAAAAAAGGAGTTTTGTATTCCTTTCTCAGGGCTGAAACAAGGCAAGCACGAGTTTGAATACAAAGTAGTAAACGAGTTCTTTGAATCTTTTGAGTATAACGAGTTCAATGATGCCAACATTGATTTAAAGGTATTTATGAACAAGACAAGTACGATGTTGGAACTAGAGCTAAATGCGCAGGGCAACGTCAATGTTGATTGTGACTTGTCAAATGAACCTTTTGATTTGGCCATTGCAGATGAGTTGGAACTTGTAGTGAAATTTGGCGATAGCTTTAACGATGAGGATGATGAAATTTTAATCATTCCACATGGTGAACATGAAGTAAACATCGCTCAGTACGTATACGAAATGTTGGTCCTGGCGGTTCCTCAGAAAAGAGTGCATCCAAAAGTTTTAGATGGATCCATGAAATCAGAGGCTTTAGAAAAGCTAGAGAACTTGCAACCAAGAGAAGCAAAAAAGAACAAAGAAGAAACAGATCCCAGATGGGATGCTTTAAAAAAGTTAATAACGGATAAATAAGTTGTAAAATGGCACATCCTAAAAGGAAAATTTCAAAAACCAGAAGAGATAAAAGAAGAACCCATTATAAGGCCGTTGCGCCAACTTTGGCAACAGATTCAACTACTGGTGAAATGCATTTGTACCATAGAGCTCATTGGCACGAAGGCAAACTGTATTACAAAGGCCAGGTTTTAATTGACAAAACTGAAGAAGCTGAGGCTTAAATTTTTAGCGCAAAAGAATAGTTAAACTCCCACTTTCGAAGTTGGGAGTTTTTTTATGTCTTTTATTCCAAAACCACATGATTTAATAGAAATAAGGCTATTTTTCTTTAAAATCACATTTTTCGCCTTTTTGGCAAAAAATGCGTTTTTTTTGACAAAAACAGGCAAAAAATCAATTATTTTGACGATTTTTGAACCGTTTTTGAAGGTTTTTGACCAAAACAATTTTTAAATGAGTAACCTATCTGCGGCAATTACAGCTGTGGGGGGCTTCGTCCCCCGATTCGTGATGACCAACCAAATGTTGGAAAAAATGGTGGAGACCAATGATGATTGGATTACCTCACGAACAGGAATAAAAGAACGTAGGGTTTTAAAAGATGATGAAGGTGTAGGAACTTCCTTTATGGCTATCAATGCAGCTCAAGATCTTCTTAAAAAAGGCAATATTGACCCCACAGAAATTGATATGGTCATTGTTGCCACCGTTACACCTGATTCCCTTGTCGCGTCAACGGCAGCATTCGTTGCTAAAGAGATAGGTGCGATAAATGCTTTCGGATATGATTTGTTGGCCGCATGTTCAAGCTTCTTGTTTGGTATGTCAACGGCGGCGGGCATGGTGCAATCGGGCAGATATAAAAAAGTATTGCTCATTGGGGCAGATAAAATGTCCTCAATTGTTGATTATACAGATAGAACCACCTGCATAATTTTTGGTGATGGTGCTGGTGCGGTACTATTTGAACCGAATAATGAGGGGTTGGGTCTTCAAGATGAATATTTAAGATCTGATGGAAGTGGAAGGGAGTTTTTAGGAATGGATGCCGGAGGCTCACTATTGCCAGCCTCAGAGGAAACAGTCAAAAACGGTAAACATTATATTTATCAAGACGGACGAACGGTTTTCAAATTTGCCGTTTCAAATATGGCTGATGCTGCTGCAAAAATCATGGAGCGCAATGCATTGACAGGAGAAGATGTTGCATGGCTAGTGCCACATCAGGCCAACAAAAGAATCATTGATGCGACCTCAAACAGAATGGGCCTTGATTCGAAAAAAGTGCTCATGAACATACATAGGTACGGTAATACCACTTCTGCGACTCTACCTCTTTTATTGTCTGATTATGAAGGTAAGTTGAAAAAAGGAGATAATCTTGTATTCGCCGCTTTTGGGGGTGGCTTTACGTGGGGATCGATTTATCTGAAGTGGGCATACAATTAAAAACAAAAGATCAAAAACTGAACTTTATGGATATCAAAGAAATTCAAAGCCTTATCAAATTTGTCGCTAAATCGGGTGCGAGCGAGGTAAAACTTGAGATGGATGACCTCAAAATCACCATCAGAACAGGAAACTCATCAAATACAGGTGAAACAACAATAGTTCAACAAATACCAATGGCCTCGGCACCTATTGCACAGATACCTGCGGTATCAGCCGAAGTGCCCGCTGTTGCAGCAGAGACCCCTGCTGCTGCCGAAACGAAAGAAGACGACTCAAAATACATTACAATAAAGTCTCCCATAATTGGCACGTTCTACAGAAAGCCTTCTCCAGATAAACCATCTTTTGTTGAGGTGGGTAGCGATATCAAGCAAGGTGATGTTCTATGTGTTATCGAAGCCATGAAACTCTTTAATGATATCGAGTCTGAAGTTTCAGGTAAAATTGTCAAGATATTGGTAGATGATTCGTCGCCGGTTGAATTTGACCAACCGTTATTTTTGGTAGATCCGTCATAAATATAAATCTCAAATCCCAAATTCCATTTAAACCTCGGAATTTGATTTATGCAATTTGTAATTTAGAATACGTTATGTTTAAAAAAATATTGATTGCGAATAGAGGTGAGATAGCACTTCGTGTTATTAGAACCTGTAAAGAGATGGGTATAAAGACAGTGGCCGTTTATTCCAAGGCTGATGAAGAGAGTTTACATGTTCGTTTTGCTGATGAAGCGGTATGTATAGGCCCTGCACCAAGTCATGAATCTTATTTGAAAATTCCAAATATCATAGCAGCAGCAGAAATAACGAATGCAGATGCCATTCACCCTGGCTATGGTTTTTTGTCTGAAAACTCAAGTTTTTCCAAAATCTGTGCGGAACATGATATAAAATTCATTGGTGCCTCTGGCGAGCATATTGATAAAATGGGAGATAAGGCAACGGCAAAGGCAACCATGAAAGAAGCGGGAGTACCTTGTGTTCCTGGATCTGATGGGATATTGAAAGATGTTGCCGAAGCCAAAAAGGTCGCAAAGAAAATGGGTTACCCAGTAATGATCAAAGCGACTGCCGGTGGTGGCGGTAAAGGTATGCGTGCCGTTTGGTCAGAAGATGAAATGGAAGACCTTTTTGATAGTGCTGTTCAAGAGGCCACTGCGGCTTTTGGTAATGGGGGCATGTATATGGAGAAGTTGATTGAAGAACCTCGACATATTGAAATTCAGGTTGTTGGTGATCAATACGGCAAAGCGTGTCACTTGTCTGAAAGAGACTGTTCTGTACAACGTAGGCACCAAAAGTTGACTGAAGAGACCCCATCTCCTTTTATGACAGATAAATTGAGGGAAGAAATGGGTGCCGCGGCCATAAAGGCGGCAGAATTTATAAAGTATGAGGGCGCTGGCACTGTTGAGTTTTTGGTCGATAAGCACCGAAATTTCTACTTTATGGAGATGAATACCAGAATTCAAGTTGAGCATCCTATAACAGAGCAGGTAGTTGACTATGACCTGATAAGAGAACAAATTTTGGTTGCAGGTGGGGTGCCAATTTCAGGGAAGAATTATTTTCCAAAATTACATTCCATAGAATGCCGTATCAATGCTGAAGATCCTTATAACGGTTTTCGACCTTCTCCGGGTAAAATAACAACCTTACATACGCCTGGGGGTCATGGGGTTCGTATGGATACCCATGTTTATAGTGGCTATTCGATTCCGCCAAACTATGATTCGATGATTGCAAAGTTGATCACCACAGCACAAACTCGTGAAGAGGCCATTAATAAAATGAAAAGAGCTTTAGATGAGTTTGTCATTGAAGGCATTAAAACAACCATTCCGTTTCATAGACAACTCATGGATCATCCAGATTATTTGGCGGGTAATTACACCACAAAGTTTATGGAAGATTTTGAAATGGAAGCACAGGTTGATAATTAGAAATCAGCTTTAAATTCATAGAACTGTAAAAGCAGCAATTTAATTAATTGCTGCTTTTTTATTTGCCAAGTATCAATCTTCTGAATTTGTAAATTAGTAAAATGGAATTGAGCTATTGGGAGTATAAAACGTGGTTGTCTCATATTGATTTCACAATAGTGGGTAGTGGCATAGTTGGGCTTTCTTGTGCCTTGAATTTAAAGGAACGATTTCCCAAAGCCAAAATACTTGTTTTGGAAAAAGGGATGCTGCCACAGGGGGCAAGCACCAAAAATGCTGGCTTTGCTTGCTTTGGAAGCATTTCTGAGGTTCTGGCTGATTTAGAGTCCCATTCTGAACAAGAAGTGATTCAATTGGTTCAAAAAAGATGGAGGGGCATCCAATTACTTAGAAAAACCCTTGGCGATGACCAAATCAATTTTCAACGGCTAGGCGGACACGAGCTTTTTTTGAATGTGCATGATGATGTTTTTCAGAAATGTTCTGAAAAAATGGCTGAAATCAATGCCCTACTGCATCCCGTTTTTGGGTCGGACCCATTTGAATCAACAGAAAATAAATTTAAGTTCAAAGAAATAAAAGGGCAATACATAACCCATGTTCATGAGGGTCAGATTGATACGGGTCAAATGATGGCAGGTCTACTAAGTCTTTCCCAAAAAAAAGACATTCTAATTTTAAATTCGGTAACTGTAGGTGAATTTGTTGAAAATCAAACGCATGTACGTGTTAAGACAGATCAATTTGAATTCAAAACCAACAAATTGTTTATCGCCACCAACGGGTTTGTAGCATCGCTGTTAAAGGAGGACATAAAACCTGCAAGAGCCCAAATTTTGATGACAAAGCCCATAAAAAATTTACAGGTAAAAGGCACTTTTCATTTAGATCAGGGGTACTATTATTTTAGAAATGTTGATGATCGAATCCTTTTAGGAGGTGGAAGAAACCTTGATTTTGAAACTGAAGAAACTACTGTTTTCGGGAAGACAGAGCTTGTACAAAACCATCTTGAGACTCTTTTGAAAATCAACATATTGCCCAATACTGATTTTGAAATCGATTTCAGATGGAGTGGGATCATGGGTGCAGGGCCACAGAAAACACCAATTGTGAAACAAGTTTCAGAGCATGTGTTTTGCGGAGTTCGCCTCGGCGGAATGGGCATTGCCATAGGAAGTTTGATAGGCAAAGAATTAAGTGAATTGCTTTAGACCTTGATTATGGTTTTTAATAGAATTCATTTGACCCAATTTGAAATAATGTCTAAATTGCATTAATATTATTAGATTTATCGCCCCAAAACTTACTTCAATTACTTTAGGTCAAGTCAATGTAACCGCTTTCTTTGGTCTCTAAATCTAAAGATTATTTTAAAAGATATTATGTTGCCTCCTCCAAACCGGTGTATTGCACTCAGTATATTTTGTATTCTGTTATTTGGTTTTTACCAAGGGCATGCCCTTGAAAAGTTGAACGAATTTGACACTGAAATTTCGAATGATTCTCTGGTAAATTCAAAGTATGACAAATTCAACAAGAAATATAATGCACTCATTGCAAGGGCCTATTTTAAATTGATAGTTGAAGCTGAAAAGGCCGACATAAGTTTGGGTGAGGAGTACAAAAAAATGTACGATGCCTTTGAAAACAATACCATGAGCGAAGATTTGGAGGCTGAGTTCATTAAAGTATATGATAAGTTTCTAGCGCACCGTCGTATGCTGAATGGGTTAAAATCGTGGCGCGTGTTCAGTGATTTCCGAACTGGCGATTTGGCCTATTTCAAAGCAGAAAATTACGAGCGAATTCACAAGATGTATCAAAGAGGGGCGAATGATTTCAGTATGGTCAAAGTGCTCATGCACAAGTTGGCCGACCTGTATCATTTTGGAGAGTAACGCTATCTTCGCGTATGACCCTTAAAAAAGACCTGCTGAGGTATTGCAAAGAATTTGCTAATGAGCGTATCGGTCGAATTCAGAAGAACATCAAAGATATTGAGGTCTCATTGACTGCAGAGACCAAAAGTAGTGCCGGAGACAAGCATGAAACAGGGCGTGCCATGCTTCAGCTTGAACGCGAGAAATTAGGCCACCAACTAGCTCAAGCCGAGAAAATGAATCAGGTCTTGGCCAAGGTTCCAGCAAAAAACAACAACTCAGTTGTGGCGTTGGGCAGTCTTGTGAAAACTTCGAAAGCAGACTATTTTATAGCAATTTCAGCAGGGGAGTTTAATCATGGCAAACAACAAGTCTATTGTATTTCGGCAGAATCCCCAATAGGCAAACTTTTGATGGGAAAATCCTTAGGTACTATTCTAAACTTCAATGCCGAAGAAATTATAATCTCAAAAATATTATAAGCCTCATTTGATCTGCGGCCTTAAAATTTCTTAATTTGTTGTATTCTAATTTTACACCCATTTTTTATGAAAATATCATTCACTATTAATGGAAAAGCCCAAACCGTAGATATAGCCGATGAAAACACTCCTTTGCTTTGGGTAGTTCGCGATATACTGGATTTGAAAGGAACCAAGTTCGGATGTGGAAAAGCAGCCTGTGGAGCCTGTACTCTGCATGTGGATCAAAACGCCATTCGCTCTTGTTCTTATCCAGTTAAATTAACGGAAGGAACAAACATTACGACTTTAGAAGGATTAGGAAACGAGGAAAACCCTCATCCGGTGCAGCAGGCTTGGATTGAAGAAATTGTACCGCAATGTGGCTATTGTCAACCTGGTTTTATGATGGCAACGGCGGCATTATTAGAAAAGAATCCAAAGCCTACAGATGAGGATATTGATAATTCTATTACCAATGTGTGTAGATGTGCAACTTATTATCGCATGCGCAAAGCGATTCATCGTGCTGCCGAATTAAAATCACAACAGAATCCAATAGTGGATTCTCAAAATTCGTAATCCATGGAAAAGAGGAAAATCTCAAGAAGAAAATTTATAGTCCGTGGTGGCCTAGGAACAATTGGAGTATTAGCGGTGGGGACCTATGTATTTCGTAATCCAATACGCAGAGTCATAAATGGGGCCCTAAATACAGGCGACACACCTTATTTAGGAAATACAAGTACCCCCATCATTTGGTTCGAAGTAACTTCAGACAATAATATCATACTACATAGTCCTAAAGTTGAAATGGGACAAGGTACTTTTACAGGTTTGGCACAAATGGCAGCTGATGAATTAGAGGTTTCTATGGAACAAATGCAAGTGGTTCATGCCAATTCAATATCTGGTAATATGGATGGGTTTGCCACCGGTGGCAGCACCTCTATTTCTACTTTATGGGTTCCGCTAAGAGAGCTCGCAGCTACCATGCGTGAAATGATTAGAAATGAGGCGGCTATTAAAATGGGTGTTTCAGGGGATGAATTACAAATTTCAAACGGAGTATTTTCTTCGGATGCAAAAACTATGACGTATGCCGAGGCCGTGAAAGATGTTTCGGAATGGGAAATTCCAGATACACCAAAATTAAAAGATTTCAAAGAATATAAGTTTATAGGAAAACCAATCGCGAGGGTAGATTTAAAAGATAAAGTCTTTGGAACACCCATGTACGGAATGGATGCGACTCTTCCTAATATGCTTTATGGGGCAGTGGTTCGACCATCTGCTATCGGCGCAAAATTTATTGATGCTGATATTTCAAAGGCTGAAAACATGCCGGGTGTAGTGAAAATTGTAAAAGAGAAAGATTTTGTAGGCGTCGTTGCAAATTCTCAAACGGAAGCCGAGAATGCGAAAAATGCAATTGATGTAGAATGGGAAGTAGAACGTTCATGGCATACATCTGATATTGAAGCAATGATTGCTGTTGGAGAAGGAGAACCTTTTGTAATTCAAAAAGAAGGAAAGGTTAAACGTATTTTAGAAGATTCAAATGACGTCATTTCTGCGGAGTATAAGAGTCCTATTGGCGCACATGCTCAATTAGAGCCAAACGGAGCTGTAGCGCATGTAGAGGCTGATAAGGCGACCATCATGATGTCAACTCAGGTGGTCAAAATTACAAGAGATGAAATTGCCGACAGAATAGGTTTGGATAGTGACCAGGTAAATATTGTTCCTACCTTTTTAGGAGGAGGTTTTGGGCGTCGTTTGCATACGCCTAATGGCATTCAAGCTGCCGTTCTCTCAAAGGCAGTGGGCAAACCTGTCAAGTGCTTTTTTACGAGAAAGGAAGAATTTCAAAATGATACTTTCAGACCTCCTACACATCATGTTTTGAAAGCAAAACTTGATTCAAACGGATTGATTGAAGCCATTGAACACAATGTTTCAAGCGGAGATGTTGCTTTCGGCTCTCCAATGCTTCCGGGTATTGCCGAGCCTATTTTAGGAGCAGATTTAGGAGCATGGCGTGGTGGAATGATTCAATATGAGGGGATACCCAATTATAGAACAATTTCATGGCGAAAGAAATTACCTTTTGCCACGAGTTGGTGGCGTAGTTTAGGTTTATTAGCAAATACTTTTGCAGTTGAAAGCTTTATTGATGAACTGGCAATAGCGGCTAAAAAAAACCCAATTGATTTTCGTTTGGCGCAAATACAAGATGATGATAGAGGTTTTCGATTGAAAGAAGTTATTAAGGCCGCCGCCGAAAAATCAGGTTATACTGATGAAGTTATTAATGACAGAGCAATGGGCTTTGCTGCTTCAACAGATGTCAATACACCTTGTGCTCAGGTTGCAGAGGTTTCCATAGAAAATAATGAAATCAAAGTGCACAAAGTTACTTGTGCCATGGATCCGGGTTTGGTCGTTAATCCAGATCAGGTAAGATCACAATGTGAAGGCTCTATAATTATGGGAATAAGTGCCTCAATGTTCGAAAAAATGGAAGTAGAAAATGGCGAACTTACCCCAACCATTTATGGACCATATCAAATGGCAACAATGCGTCATGCGCCTAAAGAGATTGATGTAGTCTTACTTCAAAATTCTGATGTGCCTGGGGCTGTTGGTGAACCTCCTCTGGGGCCGATTGGCGCTGCGGTGGCAAATGCCGTTTACCGACTTACGGGTCAAAGATTAAGAGAAATGCCTTTGAAATTGGCATAATTTATCACTCCAAACTAGGCTTACTTCGATTTGCCTTCTTTTGTGCTGTTTTTTTCTTGCTTTGCAATCGTTTTTCAGTGGCCTTTTTTGAGGGTTTTGTGGCTTTTCTTTTCGTAGGTACTTTCAGTGCGCTTGCAAGTAGTTCAAAAAAGCGTTTGATAGCCAAGGCCTTGTTTTTATGTTGACTGCGACTTTCATCACATTGCAATAAAAACACCTGATCTTTTGTTAGCCGATTTGAAAGTTTTATAAGCAAACGTTTTTTCTCCTCGAGTCTCAAGGCTTTGGAATTAACTAAATCAAAGGATAGCTCAATTTTGGTGGAAACCTTATTTACATGCTGCCCACCTGCCCCACTGCTTCGTACTGCTTTGAATTTCAATTCACGCAAAAGACATGATTTGTCCATCGGGTCAAATTTCAGACAAGCGTTGATTTATTGTTTCAATTGAAACATTCAAAAATATTTTTTTATCCTCAGCCATGGCTTCATGATAATGAAAATATATTTTGTTTCCTTCGTACCGCCCTTCTATCAAATAATGGCCACCCATATAAAAAGACTGTTTGACGGTAACCTTTAAGCCTGATTTATGAGAGACTTTAAATTCATGGGCATAGACGATGATTCTTCTTTTTGTGTCTGCATAGGTTTTTACAATGTTCACAGGAATTTTATTGGCTTCGCCAAACAATGAAGCAATGTAAAGATCTTTGGGGTTTTTGTACAAGTTTTCAGGGGTGTCTTTTGCGATTATTTTTTTATCTCTAATCACGAAAACACGATCGGCGAAGGGCAGCATGTCATTGTGGTCATGCGTTGCGGTCAAAACAGTGATTCCTTGTTTTTTCAAAAAAGTAAAGAGATTTCTACGCAAATCATTTTTTTTGAAATTGTCAATATGGCTAAAGGGTTCATCTAACAATAATATTTCGGGTTGTTGTGCCAAAACCCTCGCCAGGGCCACCCTTTGTTGTTGCCCACCACTTAATATCTTGACTTTTTTATCGGCAAAATCGGTCATGCCTATCATTTCTAACAATTCATTGGTTCGCCTTTTTAATTCTCTTGGTTTAAACAATGATAAGTGTTGACTGATGTTTTCAAATACCGTTGTGAATGGCATTAAATCAAAGTCTTGTGACAGATATTTCATATACGCCTCACCCGGCACCAAATTGTATAACGGACCAAGAATCTGTCGGTCTTCCCAATACACTTCACCTACTTTGATATCCAATAAACCATAGATGATTTTGAGTAGGGTACTTTTGCCACAACCACTTTCTCCAATAATGGCAACATGCTCACCAGGGTGAACTCGAATGTTGATGTTTTCAAGCACCTCAACTTTATCATAGGCAAAAGAAACATGATCTACTTGAAGCATTGTGGGGGACGAATTTGTTTAGGAAAAGTACGAATTGCGTTTAAATTTGGTCCAACAATAAATATATCAGTCTTTGAATTCTTTCAATACAGCTTGGTTGGGCAATTTTTCATAACCCATATTAAATAAGGTAAACCCGAAAATGTCTGCATACTGTTCAATAGTCTTACTAACTGGGGTGCCTGCCCCGTGACCTGCATTGGTTTCGATACGAATCAATGTAGGATTGTTTCCTGCCTGTTTTTCTTGTAACTCCGCTGCGAATTTAAAACTATGGGCAGGCACAACCCTATCATCATGATCACCGGTGGTTACAAGAGTAGCTGGGTATTCAACACCTGCTTTAACATTGTGCACCGGAGAATACCCTTTTAAATATTCGAACATTTCTTTACTGTCTTCTGCAGTGCCATAATCATAGGCCCATCCCGCGCCAGCGGTAAATGTATGATAACGCAACATATCCATAACACCTACGGCGGGCAACGCCACTTTCATTAAATCTGGCCGTTGGGTCATGGTCGCCCCAACCAATAAACCTCCGTTACTGCCCCCTCTAATGGCCAGATAATCTGAAGAGGTATAGTTTTTATCGATAAGATATTCTGCAGCAGCAATGAAATCATCAAAAACATTTTGTTTCTGCATTTTGGTTCCCGCATCATGCCATTTTTTACCATATTCGCCACCACCGCGAATATTCGGAACAGCATAAATACCACCTTGTTCCATCCAAACGGCATTTACAATGCTGAAGGATGGTGTCAAACTGATATCGAACCCTCCGTAGCCATATAAAATGGTCGGATTCTTACCATTTCGTTTTATCCCTTTTTTGTGAGTAATGATCATGGGTATTTTTGTACCGTCTTTAGATTCATAGAATATCTGGGAGGAAACATAATCTTCAGGATTAAAATCAATTTCGGGTTTCCAATATTGAGCATATTCTCCGGTTTCCACATTGTATTTGTAGGAAGACCCTGGGGTGTTGTAATTGGTAAAGGAAAAGTAAAATTCTTTGTCCTCTCTTTTGCCCCCAAAACCACCGGCACTTCCTACCCCGGGTAATGTTACCTCACGAACCAGCTTTCCATTAAAATCATATTGCAAAACCTTGGAAATGGCATCCACCATATATTCCGCAAAGAAATAACCGCCCCCGCTTCCTGCAGTCAACACATGCTCAGTTTCAGGAATAAAGTCCACCCAATTTTCAGGAGAAGGGTTTGAAGCATCGACACTTACGATTTTCTTATTTGGGGCATCCATGTTGGTTACCATAAACAATTTTGAACCTTCATTGTCCATAACATAGGTGTCAGAATCCGTATGATCCAAAACGGTAACCAAAGGGCTGTTTGGTTTTGTCAAATCTTGCAAAAAGAGTTTGTTTCCTGAAGTTGAAGTGGAGGCCGTTATGATCAAATAACGTTCATCTTCAGTCAAGTACCCGCCAACATAGCGATGTTTTTGAGAAGGAATGCCCCCGAATATTATTTGGTCAGCAGATTGGGGTGTGCCTAATTTATGGTAGTACAATTTATGTTGATCGGTCTTGGCAGAAAGTTCACTACCTTCGGGTTTGTCATAGCTAGAGTAATAGAAACCATCTTTTCCTTTCCAAGAAATTCCACTGAATTTTATATCGACTAAAGTATCTTCCACTTGCGCTCTGGTTTCTGTATCAATTATTATTGCTTTGCGCCAGTCGCTTCCCCCTTCTGAAATCATATAGGTCGCCAAAGAGCCATCTTTGGTAAAACTCAGCCCGGCCAAAGAAGTGGTTCCGTCCTCTGAAAATTTATTGGGATCTAAAAACACCTCATCTTCATCATCGTCCTTTTTGCGATAGACCACATATTGGTTTTGAAGACCATCATTTTTATAAAAATAGGTGTAACCCCCTTCTTTGAAAGGAGAACCCAATTTTTCGTAGTTCCAGAGCTTTTCTAGGCGATTGCGTAGGTCTTCTCGAAAGGGTATACTATCAAAGTACCCAAAAGTTGTTTGATTCTGCGTTTTTACCCAGGCTTCGGTTTCTGCGCTCCGATCATCTTCAAGCCATCGATAAGGGTCTTTGACCTCAACATCAAAATAGGTGGTAGCAGAATCTACTTTGGCAGTGGTGGGATAGTTCACGATGATTGCATCTTTTTTAGTGGTTGTTTGACAAGCAAATAGCAATGTGGAAAGTATGTACAGGAGAAATATATTTTTCATGGGAATTAGGATTGATTCCCAATAAAAATACCACAAAAAACCTAAGAAAAAGCTTCTTACACCAATTCGTTTGCAACTAAATGCTCGGCAATTTGAACCGCATTGGTAGCCGCGCCTTTTCTAAGATTATCGGAAACGATCCACATGTTCAACGTGTTGGGTTGTGTTTCATCTCTACGAATGCGACCCACAAAAACCTCATCTTTATCATGCGCATATATGGGCATCGGATAGGTATTTGTATCAGGATTATCTTGAACAGTGACGCCGGGAGTATCATTTAGAAGTTGACGCACAGCGTTCAATTCAAAATCATTGTGAAATTCAACATTGACTGATTCCGAATGACCTCCTGCCGTGGGAATTCGAACCGCTGTGGCACTGACAGAGAAGGTGCGATCATCCAATATTTTTTGTGGCTCACGGGCCAATTTCATTTCTTCTTTGGTGTACCCATTTTCAAGAAATACATCACAATGTGGCAATGCGTTTCTACCAATGGGGTAAGGGTAGGCCATTTCGCCTTTTATGCCTGCAATTTCATTTTCCAATTGTTTGACGGCCTTTACGCCCGTACCTGAAACGGATTGATAGGTAGAGATCACCACCCGTTTCATTTTATATTTTTCATGAAGCGGGGCAAGGGCCATGACCAATTGAATGGTGGAACAATTCGGATTGGCAATGATTTTATCTTCTTTGTCAAGTTCATTCGCATTTATTTCAGGCACCACCAGTTTTTTGGTGGGATCCATTCGCCAAGCAGAAGAATTATCAATGACCGTCGTGCCAACTTCAGCAAATTTTGGAGCCCATTCCAAAGAAGTATCTCCTCCGGCTGAAAAAATCGCAATATTGGGTTGCGCGACAACAGCATCATCAAGTCCAATTATGGTATGTTCTTTTCCTTTGTAGGTCAATTTTTTACCGACGGATCTTTCCGATGCGACTAAAAGTAATTCTTTAATTGGAAAATCACGTTCCGCTAATACTTTTAACATTACTTCGCCCACCATTCCGGTGGCACCAACAACTGCTACTTTCATTTAATTGAATTTAAGAATATCAAAGGTAGTTCAAGACAAAAGATTGGGCAATAGTATAATAGTGAAATATTAAAAATATAACAAAATGTTGATTTTATAACATAATATATTTTCACCAAAAAAACCACCAACACAAACGATCAAGTCTACATTGGCGGTTACTATTTTAATTTATAGAACAGTATAAAAGTTCTATAATTCGAGGGAATTCTTATTTTTTAAGAGAATCGCGAATTTCAGCTAGCAACTCTTCTGCAGTTGGCCCAGCAGCTTCTTCAACAGGCGCTTTTGTTTTGTTGTAAGCCTTAACAAGAAGGAACATTACCAAGCCTACAATCAATAGATTGACTATGGTATTTATCCACGCGCCATACGCAATTACAGCCCCCCCAGCCTCTTTAGCTGCTGCTAAGGTTGCATAATCGTTTCCATCCATAGCGTAGTGTAAATCTTCGAAATTCATTCCACCAGCGAAATGACCAACAAAAGGCATAGCGATATGGTCTACGAAACCATTAATTACTAGGCCCAATGCTCCTGCCATAATTACTGCAACGGCAAAGTCGATAACATTGCCGGTCATAATAAAATCTTTGAATTCTTTTAACATGATTTAGTGTTTTTAATTGGTTAATTATATGATTTGCATAATCAATGCGCTGCAATTTAATGAAAAAAAAGGTTCACAATGAAATGTTAAATGAGAATTTACGAATCAATGAAAGTCCGTTTTACCCGCTGTGAGATAGCGGTCAATAGCTCATAAGATATCGTTTTTGCTTTGGACGCGACTTCAGCTGCGGTTGGAGTGGCACCGAAAATAATGACCTCATCACCTTCATTACAATCAAGACCAGTTATGTCAATCATGACCATATCCATGCAAACATTACCTATTATCGGGGCTTTCTGACCATTTACAACAACATACGTCTGGCCATTTCCGTATTGCCTACCAATACCATCGGCATGACCTATGGGCAAGGTGGCGGTCATTCGATACGTATCTGATTTGAAAGCTCTGTTATAACCTACCGTTTCGCCAGGTTCAATTTTATGAATTTGTGAAATTATTGTTTTTAAGGTGGCGACTGGCTTTAACTTGGTATCAAAACGGGCATCATTACCAAAACCGTAGATGCCAATACCACTTCGTACCATATCATACTGTTCCTCAGCATAATTCAGAATTCCAGAGGTATTCAAAAGATGCTTCATTACCCTATAATCAAGTTTGCCCTCAATCTGCTTGACTATTTCGAGGAAAGATTCAATTTGTTTTCGTGTAAATTTTTCTTCAGACTTGTCTTCAGAGGCGGCAAGATGTGAAAAGATTGATACAATCTTGATTTCTTCTCTACCATTGAGTTGTTCAGAAACAAAATCAACATCATTTTCCCAAAACCCCAGACGGTTGAGCCCAGTATTGAATTTGATATGCACGGGATAATCTTGAAGTCCTTTTTGAGTGGCAACAGCTATGAACTCCTTCAAAATTTTAGGGGAGTACAAACTGGGCTCCAATTCATGTGCGATCAACGTATCAAAATTTACAGCTTGAGGATGCAATACCAAAATAGGGGTTTTTATACCGCCCTCTCTTAATTGTGCCCCTTCTTTTGCATAGGCAACCGCAAAATAGTCAACGCCCAGCACCACTAACTTTTGAGCTATTTTAACCGAGTCACTGCCATAACCAAATGCCTTTACCACTCCCAAAAACTTTGTTTCGGGTTTTAGTAACGTCTTTAAGTACAGGTAATTTTGTTCTAGGTTGTTGAGGTTTATCTCAAGAACGGTTTCCGCGGCCTTAGGCATTGTTGTCATTTGTGGTTACTTCTTCAACCTCTACGTTCATTTTTCTAACTTTTTCGCGAAGCATGGCTTTATAATAGGCCCCTCTGCTCAGCGGTTCATACTCTTCGGTTTCACCCAAAAGCACGATATCATCACTTTTTGATTTTCTAAAGCTATAATTGGCCAAATTGCCGGTTCGCGTACAAATCGCGTGTACTTTGGTCACATACTCCGCCGTGGCCATCAAGGCAGGCATTGGCCCAAAAGGGTTTCCTTTAAAGTCCATATCCAACCCAGCGACAACTACACGAACACCTTTGTTGGCGAGGTCATTACAAACGGTCACAATCTCATCATCAAAAAACTGGGCTTCGTCAATGCCCACAACATCGCAAGTATCTCCTAAAATACGTATGTTGGCAGCTGCAGGAACAGGGGTGGATCTTATTTCATTTGCATCATGCGAAACCACCATATTCTCATCATATCTGGTATCAACCATGGGCTTGAAGATTTCCACTTTTTGTCTAGCAAATTGGGCACGTTTCAAGCGCCGAATCAATTCCTCTGTTTTACCTGAAAACATAGAGCCGCAGATCACCTCAATCCAGCCGAACTGTTCTTTATGATTAACGGTATTTTCGAGAAACATTTTGTAATTTTAGACTAAAATAAGGTGATTTTTCGTTCCAGTTAGTGGCAACCTTAAATATTCCCGAAAAAGGCACGCCTTTTGCATTAAATGCAAGAGCATAAAAAGGTTAAGCCTTAATTCAATTTTTGTAGTGATGAAAAAGAAATTAAAAGAGGAACTGGTCAAACTATCTACAGATATTATCACTTCTGGTAATATGAATGAACTCAGCGAAATGTATGATGCTGCAAAAAATTTGTATGAAAAGCTTGCGGTGCTGAAGTTCATAGATGAAAAGTTAAAAGACATTGAAATCGATGTTTCAAAAAACGTTATTGCAGCCAAGTTCGAAACCATGGCAAATGCAGTTTTAGGTGCAAATTCCAAGGTTCCTGAAAGTAATCCACACCAAGAAGATATCATTACCCACCCAGGTATGGCCACCATAAAGGACATGGTTTCTGAAATGCCCAATGCGCCTTCCGTTGATGAAATTCTGGAAGAGTTTTTGGGAAAACCAGAAGCGGAGTTAAAAAAGACTTCGAAGCAAAATGGAGTTAAAAAAGAGACCGCGACCAAATCTTTGAATGATAAATTGGTAGGGAAGGAATTTAAAGTTGGGTTAAATGACCGACTTGCTTTTGTAAAACATTTGTTCAACGGCAGTACCGAAGATTACAATCGTGTGCTCTCTCAATTGGAAACCATTGATACCGAAGAGCGATCGATTTCATTTATCGAAAATATGGTCAAACCAGACTATAATCGCTGGGAAGGCAAAGAAGAATATGAAGAACGCTTCATTGAGCTTATTGAACGCAGATTTCTTTAAGTAGCCGTTTCCACAAGAATTTTGGCCGGAAGTTGGTGTAACCACTTCCGGCTCTTTATTTTTACCCTATGGGAAAATTATACCTGGTGCCGACACCAATAGGAAATCTCGAAGACATGACCTTGCGGGCCATTCGTGTGCTCAAGGAGGTTGATTTGATATTGGCGGAAGACACACGTACCAGCGGGAAGCTTTTGCAGCATTTTGAAATTACCACACCCATGCAAAGCCACCATATGCATAACGAGCATAAGAGTATCGACATGCTCATTCAAAAATTAAAAGGAGGATCTGCCTTGGCTTTGATTTCGGATGCAGGTACTCCGGCAATTTCAGATCCTGGGTTTTTATTGACACGCGCTTGTG